>NZ_JBIAKL010000008.1:0-164591 GCF_042872445.1 Micromonospora sp. NPDC005257
ACTGGTCCGCCGCCGAACTCGACCTACCCGCCCTGGCCGACTCCGGCTACGAAAGCACAGGCCACGGCATCAAGACCCCGGTCAAGCAGCCCACCAGCGCAGCAACGGCGCGTGGGTGCGTTCGCATTATCGAGAGCGCCCGGCCACGACGACGGAGACCAACGGGACCGGTGGCCTCGGGTTCGCCGTTGGCGGTTTGCTGCTGTTCGTGCTGCTCCTGGTGATCCTGACCTCGTGACCTGTCCGTTGCCGGATGCGGCTCACCGAGCCGCATCCGGCTGCGCGCTGCACCGCCACGACGGTGACGGTGCAGCGCCTGCTCGCCGAGGCCACCGACCTGACCGGGCTGTAGCGACGCGCGCGACTGTCCAGAATCCGACTCATGCTCATGTCCGTCGCCAGTCGCAGGTGCGGCAAGGGCTGCCCCTGATCTGCGGTTCCTCGGACGATCGGCCGACGCGGAGATCGGCGTTCCACGGCGGCTTCCGTCAGGCGGGCAGGATTCCGGCCAATCGGCGTGGTGGGCAGCAATCGGACCGATGGGTAGCGTGTCGGACACCCCTGGGGAGGCTGGAGGAACCACCGGTGACGCTGCTGCGCGACCTGATTAACATCCCGACGTCCGTCGGCGAGGGTGACTTCGTGGTGAAGGCGGCCGAGGGCGCCGACCTTCATCGGTACGTCGTCACCGACCAGCTTCGCGACAACTTCGCTACCGCGTTGCAGCGGATCGGCCACGCGGTCACGACCGGTCGCTCCCAGGCCATGTTCCTGCACGGCTCGTTCGGTTCCGGCAAGTCGCACTTCATGGCCGTGCTGCGGGAGATCCTGGCGCACAACCCCGACGCCCGGAAGATCAAAGGGCTCGAGGGCCCGGTGGTCGCGGCCGATTCCTGGCTCCCTGGACGGAAGTTCCTCGCCCTGACGCTGCACATGCTCGACGCGCGCTCGGTCGAGCAGGCGATCCTCGAGGGCTACCTACGCCAGATCACCGCCGCGCACCCGGACGCGCCGGTACCTGCCGTACACCGGTCGGATGCGTTGTTGGACAACGCAGCGGGCCTGCGGCGGACGCTGGGCGACGACAAGTTCTTCGCGGCGCTGCGCGGTGGTGCCGCCGCGCCGGGCGCGGGCGGCCTCGGCCTGGCCGCGATGCGGGCCCAGGCCGAGGGCTGGACCCCGCAGCGGTACGCGGAGGCGGCCGCGCAGCCACCCGGCACGAAGGACCGCGACGCGCTCGTCAGTGCGCTCACCCAGACGTTCTTCAGCGGCGCGGTACACAGCGCCGAATACCTCGACCTGGACACCGGCCTCGCGGTCATCACCCGGCATGCCAAGTCCCTCGGGTACGACGGGATCGTCCTCTTCCTCGACGAGTTGATCCTCTGGTTGTCCGGCCGCATCGCCGACTACACATTCGTCAACACCGAGGGAGCCAAGCTCAACAAGCTGGTCGAGTCCGCGGACGCGGCCCGGCCGCTGCCGCTGATCTCCTTCGTCGCCCGGCAGCGCAACCTGGAGGAGTTCCTTGGCCCGCAGGTCGGCGGCACCGAGCGGGAGGCGCTGGCGCACGTGATGCGCAGCGTCCAGGGTCGGCTCGGGGAGATCGTCCTCGCCGACACCAACCTGCCGGAGATCACCGAGAAGCGACTGCTGCACCCCAACGACGAGGCGGCGCGGGCGGTCATCGACAACGCGTTCGCCGCCGTCCGGCACAACCGCGAGGTGTGGGACATTCTGCTGCTCGGCGCACAGTACGGCGACGCGGGTATCGGGTCCGACGCCACCGCGTTCCGCCAGCTCTATCCGTTCTCGCCGGCTCTGGTGGCCACCCTGGTCGCGCTGTCGCAGGCGTTGCAGCGCGAGCGGACCGCGCTGAAGGTGATGACCGAGCTGCTGGTCGAGCGGCGTGACACGTTGAAGGTCAACGACCTGATCGGGGTCGCCGCGCTCTTCGACCCGCTGGTGCTGCACGGCGAGCTGCCGGACCGCCCGAAGCTACGGCAGCAGTTCGACGCCGCCCGCAACCTCTATCTGCGCAAGCTGCGCCCGTTGCTGCTCACCCTCAACGGCATCGACGAAGAACGGGCAGCAGCACACCCCCAGTTCCAGCTCGACGACAAGCTGGTCAAGACCATCCTGCTCGGCGCGCTGGTGCCCGAGGTGCCGGCGCTGCACAACCTGACCGCGGCCAAGCTGCACGCGCTCAACTTCGGTTCGATCGCCTCGCCGATTCCCGGCTACGAGAACACCATGGTGCTCACCCGGCTGCGAAAGATCTCGCAGGACGCCGGCGAGCTGCACCTCACCGACGAGCACGACCCGGTCGTGTCGCTCAAGCTGCACACCGTCGACTTCGACAAGCTGCTGGACCTGGTGCCGCACAACGAGACCTCGGCGGGCGTACGGCAGCAGTTGCTCCGCGAGCTGATCAGCGCGGAGATGGGGCTGACCGGCACCGAGGGGAGCCACGGTGAGTTGCAGCACCCCCGCGAGTGGCGGGGGCGGCGGCACGTCGTACAGGTCAAGTTCGGCAACGTCCGCAACCCGCTCACCATGCCGGTCGCCGCCCTGATCGCTCCTGGCGAGTCCTGGCGAATCGTCATCGACTATCCGTTCGATCCGCAGGATTTTCCCCGGAACGCGGACCGAGCTCGGATCGACGAGCTGCCCCGGGGTTCCAATACCGTGTTCTGGCTGCCGCTGTACCTGACCGACGACATGATGAGCCGGGTCGCCCAGCTCGCAAAAATCAACTATCTGCTCGGCGTGGGTGGCGCGGGGGAGCGGCTCAACACACTTGCCGCCGACTGGCCCCAGGCCGATCGGCAGCAGGGCCGGGTCTACCTGCTGCAGCGCCAGACCCAGCTCCGCGACGGCCTGATAACCGCGCTCAAGCAGGCGTACGGGGCCGCGAGTCCGCAGCCGTCCGACGTGCACTCCGACAGCGTCGGCGTGCTGCACACACTGGCCGAGGGACTGCGTGTCGGTGATCCGAGGGGCGGGACGCTCGCCGACGCGTTCCGCAACCTCACCGGCGAGCTGCTGGACTGGTCGTACCCGGGCACCCCCGCGCTGCCGGTCGACGAGAAGCCGCTCGCCCGGGCCGACCTGCTGAAGGTGTTCGAATACGCCAAGCGCGCTGCCGCCGATCCTACCCACGGCGTCTCCATCGACTCCCCGGCCGACCAGAAGACGCTGCGCCGAATCTGCAACCCGCTGCAGCTCGGTGAGGTGGTCGACCACCGCTACGTTCTCGACATCAGCACCTGCTTCTGGAGCCGGCACCTGCTGCAGGAGGCGGCCCGGCAGGACTACCGGGACCGCTGGCCGGTACACGCGTTGCGCAAGCTGCTCGACGTGCCTAAGGCCCGCGGCTTCGATCGGGAGCTGCAAAATCTGATCATCGCGGTCTTCGCGTTCGAGCAGCAGCTCAGCTGGTACGAAAACGGCGGCAAGATCAGCGTAGCGGCGGTCAACGGCGTGGAGGACCGCTTCGAGCTGCGCCACCCACCGATGCCGGACGACGAGACCTGGAAGGCGGCAGTGAGTTTCGGCCAGCCCTTCTTCGGCGAGGTTCTGCCTCGGTTCCGCAATCCGGCCAACCTGGGCGCTCTGGCGGGCACGATGCGCGAGGTCGCCACCCGGTATGCACGGCCCGCCGGTCAACTCGTGGAGAAGCTGGAGTCGAACGCGACGCGTCTCGGACTCGACCCGCTCGCCGAGTCCGGTCGGCTGGCCACGGCACGGCGGGTCGCGCAGCTACTCACCGAGGTCGCCCAGGAACCCGACGACGTGGTGCTCGTCGCCGTGGTCGCCGAGGGCGAGCGACGCCTCGGCGGTGTGGACGGCCATGCCGCGAGCCAGGTGTTCAAGCGAGCGCAGGAACTCACCCACGCGTTGACCGACGCGCAGTGGTCGGTGATCGACGCGATCAGCCGGCGGTCAGCGGCGCAGGACGACCCGCGCGCTCGAAGCATCATGGACCAGTTGCACGCCGCGGGGCGTGACGAGCAGCACGGTACGGATCTGGCCGAGGCGGTGCGGCGAGCGGTCGAAGCGTCGGTCGAGATGCTCGCGGCACAGCGACCGGTGACCCCGCCGCCGCCCTCGCCCCCGCCGCCGCCCTCGCCCCCGCCGCCGCCCCCCGCTCCGCCGGGGGCGGGCGTTGCACGAGGTAACCAGGATCCGGTCGTCGATTCAGGGCCTGACGTCGTCCAGCCGTTGATCCCCCGGCAGCGAGGGAACGGCAGCAACACGCCCGTCGAGCCGACACCGGCGGTCCCCGGGGAGACGACAGTCCACGACCTGGATGCGCTGGAGGAAGTTGTCCTCGGGATTCGAGCGGCGGTTTCCGCCGGACGTCCGGTTTCGATCGTCTGGCGGGTCGTCCTTCCGGAGCAGCAGGTATGAGCGTGCCACGGGCCACTGTTCGCCCGGCGGCGGTGCGCCGCAAGGTCGAGTCGTGGCTCGCCGAGCGGGACGACGCCGACGCCATCGTGCTGCTGGCCCGGCCGCACTGGACCGATGAGCCCGTGCTGACCGTGGGTGGCAGAACCGTGCGGGTGGTGCCCTGCCCGACGCCTCTGGCGGCGCGAGCTGCCCTGGCTGACCGGTCGGCGCAGGAGAAGCTCGTCCTGCTCACCGACCTCACCGACAGCGAGCTGGGTGACGGGCTGCTGGCGCACGTCAGCCTCCAGACCGGACGCAGTGTGGATCCCTGGGACCTGGTCAGCCAGGCGTTCGGTGGCCAGGTGCGACCGGACTCGACGCTGGTGCGCACCGGTCGCTGGGTTGCCGACGCGCTCACCGAACTGGCGCCGGCCGAGGGCTGGCCGCCACCGACGGGAACCATCCTGACGCGCGACCACGCGTTGAGGCACCTCGCCGGGACGGTACTCGGACTCGAACCCGACGGGCTGGACGCCGCGGGACTGCTGCACTGGAGCACCGACGCTGCGGCGCAGATGCGCCTCAGCGAACTGTCGGCCGAATGGATCGACGGGCTCGGCACGTTCCTGGTCGACGTTGCCGGTGCGGTCGCCGTACCGGTGCTGGCGGCCGTGCGCGCCGGGCAAGGGGTCGACGCCATCCCGCTGGGCCTGCTGGCCGGCGTGCTCTGGCCGCGTGACTCCGCGCAGGCGTCGGATGTCGAGCTCGCGGTGGCCCGGACCCGGCTGGAGCCGCGTTTCGCCGGCACTCGGCTCACCGAAACGCAGGCATGGGCCTTCACCGAAGCCGCCGAGGCGTGGATCTACCGGGCACTCGACGACGAGGCGGTCCGGCACGAGGCACACCGGATGCTGCGCCGAGCCGAGGATATCGCGGGGGAGATCGGCGTGTCCGGCCGGCTCGCCGCCTCCACCCTGCTCCCGGCCGGCTTCACCCAGCGCATGCGGGCCTTCGGCGCCGCGGTACGGCTGGCACTGCCGGTTGCCGGAGGCGCCGCGCCCGCCGGTGACCTGATCGAGCGGGCACAGGATCGGTTGGCAGAGGTGGAAGCCCACCGGTCGGCCGACCGGGCGCGGGTGGAGACCGCTCGGATGGCCGTCCGGCTTCTGCGCTGGTTGGCCACACCCGAGCAGGCGTCGCCCGCCACCATGCTCGACGCCGTGCACCGGCAGATCCGCGAGGACGGCTGGGTCGACCGAGCCCGGCTCGACATCTTCGACGGCGACGTCGACCAGCAGGTCGGTGAGGCGTACCGGATCCTGCACCAGGCGGTGCACGCCCGCAGGTCCCGTCACGACCGTGAGTTCGCCGAGCTGTTGCAGGACACCACCGGTGCGGAGCGTGACCCCGGCGCCCTGTTGCGCGTGGAAGACCTGCTGGACCGGGTGGTCCAGCCGATCCTGGACCACGGCCGGCGCGTCCTGCTGCTGCTTCTCGACGGCATGGGAGCGGCGGCGGGTATCGAGATCGCCGAGTCACTGGGGCGCAGCGGCGCCTGGACCGAACTCACCCCGCACGGGGGGCAGCGCACCGGTGCCCTCGCCGCACTGCCCACGGTCACCGCCGTCAACCGGTGCAGCCTGTTCACCGGCATGATCAGAGTCGGTGACCGCGGCGACGAGTTGAAGGGGTTCAGGGCCCGTTTCCCGGGCGCGGTGCTGCTGCACAAGGCCGACCTGCGGACGCCGGCCGGGCTGGCCGTCGACCATGAGGTAGCCGCCTCGATCGAGGATCCGACTGTCCCGCTTGTCGCCGCCGTCATCAACACCATCGACGACGCGCTCGACCGCAGCGACCCGGGTACCGTCGAGTGGAGCGCTGACACGGTCAAAGGGCTGCGCGACCTGCTTGCTGTCGCCCAGGACCGGATCGTGGTGCTGGTCTCCGACCACGGGCACGTCGTCGACCGCGGCTCCGAGGCCGTGCTGTGCCGGTCGGAGAGCAGCGAGAACCGATGGCGTCCCCCCACCGGCGAGCCTGCCGACGGTGAGCTGCGCTTCCGGGGCAGCCGGGTGGCGCTCGGGGGCGGCGACCTGATCCTGCCCTGGCGGGAGGAACTGCGGTACGGCCCGCGCAAGGCCGGCTACCACGGGGGCGCGAGCCCGGCCGAGACGGTCATCCCGCTGCTGCTCTTCGCCTCCGGTGACGACGCGGCCGTCCCCGGATGGTCGGGAGCGCCGGTCGCCAGCCCGGACTGGTGGCGGGAACCGGTTCGGCAGACCGCACCCGAGGACCAGCCCGCACTGCCCGTCCCTCGCACGGCGGCGGCCCGTCCGACCCGCCGTCCCCGAGCGGCCGTCCAGGACGAGAGCCTGTTCGACGTGCCGCCCCAGGCACCGGTGGCAGCGGTCCCGTCCCCGCCCGCCGGTCCGCCGGCCCCGATCGACCCATCGTCCGCGCTCGTGGAGGCGCTGCTCGCCAGCCAGGTCTACGCCGACCGGCGGGGAAGTCGGGCACCCATCCCCGACGAGCGGGTGGCCGCGATGGTCACCGCCCTCCTCGCCGGCAACGGCCGGGCCACCCTGGAGACGCTGGCCACCCGGGCGGGCGTGCCGGTACACCGCATGTCCGCCACCTTCACCGCGCTCCGGCGGCTGTTGCAGGTCGAGGGTTACCCGGTCCTCAGCCTCGACCCGGACGGTCGAACGGCGAAGTTGGACATCCCCCTGATGATCGAGCAGTTTGTGCTGGGGCCCTCATGACGGTCGAGGTCAGCGCCCGCCGCCGACGGGACATCATCGACGCGTTGCGCCGGGGCGTCGTGCCCGCCAATGGTCTGGACGCGCTCGCGGTCGGCCTCGACCGGTTCACGGCAGCCCTCGACGAGGACCTGGACCGGGTGGCCGGTGCGGGCAGCGTGTTCAAGGCGGTCCGAGGTGAGTACGGGGCCGGAAAGACCTTCTTCACCCGGTGGCTCGGCGAACGGGCGAAACGGCGCGGCTTCGCGGTGGCCGAAGTGCAGATCTCCGAACTCGAGACGCCGCTGCACCGGATGGAGACGGTCTACCGGCGACTCGTCGAGCAGTTGTCCACCGAACAGTTCCCACCGAGCGCGCTGCGGCCCGTACTCGACAACTGGATCTTCGCCTTGGAGGAAGATGTCTTAGCTGCCGGCACGGCTACCGAGGCGGACGCCGAAGCGCTCGACCGCGCGGTGGGTGCGCTGCTCGAAAGCCGCTTGGCGGACATCTCGCGGAGCACCCCCGCGTTCGCGGCGGCACTGCGCGGCTACCGTACCGCGCTCGCGGACGGCGACGATGTCACTGCGGGTGGTCTCGCCGCCTGGTTGGGCGGGCAGCCGCACGTCGCTGCGGCCACCCGGCGAGTCGCTGGGGTGAAGGGCGACCTTGACCACTTCGGTGCGCTCAACTTCCTACGTGGCCTGCTGGCCGTGCTGCGCGACAGTGGCCACCCTGGTCTGCTTCTGGTACTCGATGAGGTCGAAACGCTGCAGCGGGTTCGCGCGGATGCACGGGACAAGGCACTCAACGCCTTGCGGCAACTCGTCGACGACATCTACGCTGGCCGCTTCCCCGGACTCTTCCTGATGATCACCGGCACACCGGCGTTTTTTGACGGCCCGCAGGGCGTCCAGCGGCTCGCCCCGCTCGCTCAACGACTCGCCACCGACTTCGGCCCGGAACCCCGCTGGGACAATCCCCGCGCCACCCAACTCCGACTCCCCGGCTTCACCGAGGAGTCTCTGGTTCAACTCGGCGTCCGGGTCCGGGATATCTACGGTGAGGCACGGGTGTTCGCGCTCGTCGATGACGGCTACCTCGGTGAACTCGCCCGCGCGGTAGCCGGACGGCTGGGCGGCCAGGTCGGGGTGGCGCCCCGGGTCTATCTCAAGAAGCTCGTCGCGGATGTCCTGGACCGCGTCGACCAGTTCCCCGACTGGGACCCGCGCCAGCACTACGGACTGACCCTGCGGCCCGATGAGCTGACCGACGTCGAGCGGAACGCGGTCGCGGCCGACGACGTCGAGCTGTCGATGTGAGCGAGGGCATCCCGCTGGACCCGGTGCTGTTGCACCACGTGGTCAACAGCCTCGGCTGGCCGGATCTACGTCCGCTGCAGCGTGCCGCCCTCGCGCCGGTGGCGCGCGGCGACGACGCGCTGCTGCTCGCCGCGACGGCCGGGGGCAAGACCGAAGCTGCGATCTTCCCGCTGCTCACCCGCATGGCGGGTGAGCATTGGAGCGGCACCTCGCTGCTCTACCTGTGCCCACTGAAAGCGCTGCTCAACAACCTGCATCCGCGGCTGGAACGGTACGCCGGTTGGCTAGGGCGCACGGTCGCACTCTGGCACGGTGATGTGAGCGCGACGGCTCGTCGCCGAGCATTGTGGCAACACCCTGACATTCTGCTGACCACACCCGAATCGATCGAGTCCATGCTGGTGAGTGCAAAGGTCGACCACCGGTTCTTCCTCGCCGGTGTGCGCGCCGTAGTGGTGGATGAGGTGCATGCCTTCGCTGGCGACGACCGCGGCTGGCACCTGCTGGCGCTGCTCGAAAGACTGGTGCGGGTGACCGGCCGACCCCTGCAGCGGGTCGGACTCTCCGCCACCGTGGGCAACCCAGAACAGCTTCTCACCTGGCTGCAGGGGTCGGGAGCGGGCAGCCGTCCGGGCACCGTCGTCGCCCCCGACCAGGTCACCGACGTTCGTCCCGTTGGTGGGCCTCCGCCAGGTGAGGTCGAACTCGACTACGTGGGATCGCTGGCCAACGCGGCCGTTGTCATCGCTGCCCTGCACCGGGGGGAGAAGCGGCTGGTCTTCTGCGAGTCCCGGCGAACGGTCGAGGAACTGGCACAGCTGCTCCGCGAACGCGGCGTCACCACCTTCCTCTCCCACGCCTCGCTCTCACTCGACGAACGGCGCCGGACAGAGCACGCATTCGCCGAGGCCCGGGATTGTGTCATCGTGTCCACCAGCACGCTGGAACTCGGTATCGACGTGGGTGACCTGGATCGGGTGATCCAGATCGACTCCCCGACGACCGTGGCTTCATTCCTGCAGCGGCTCGGTCGCAGTGGGCGCAGACCGGGCAATTCGCGCAACTGCCTCTTCCTCTGCCGCAGCGCGACGGAGCTGACCAGGGCCGCCGCTCTGCTGTCGCTGTGGGGCGAAGGCTGGGTGGAGCCGGTCCTCCCTCCGCCCGAACCTCGCCACATCGTCGCCCAGCAGATGCTCGCGCTCTGTTTGCAGGAAGGCCGCGTCGGAGACCGGCTCTGGACGCAGGCGTGGAACGGTTTGCCCCCGTTCGACCGGAGCGCCGAGCCGGTCGTGCGCCATCTGACGGACCAGGGTTACCTCGACAGCGACGGCGGGCTGCTGTTCATCGGCCTGCAGGCAGAACAGCGGTTCGGCCGGCGGCACTTCATGGAGCTGACCGCTGTGTTCACGGGTCCGCCGGAGTTCACCGTCCTGCACGGGCGGCAGGAACTGGGGCGGATCGACCCGAGCCTGCTCACCGAGGAGGTGCGGGGAGACCGCCGACTGCTGCTGGGCGGCCGGAGTTGGCGGGTCAACTACGTCGACTGGCGACGGCGGCGCTGCTTCGTGGAACTCGCGGACGGCGGCGGCCGGGCCCGGTGGACCTCGCAGGGCTGGCTCGGGGCGAGCTTTCCGTTGACTCAAGCCATGCGGCAGGTACTGCTCGGGAAGGACCCGCCGGTGCGGTTGACCACGCGGGCGGCGAACCGGCTCGCGGCGATCCGTGAGGAGCGTTCGTCCCAGGTTCACCTGGGCGGCACCTGTGTCGTGCGTTCCCGCGGCGAGCTTCACTGGTGGACCTGGGCGGGTCTACGGGGCAACGCTACTCTGGCCGCCACGCTCAGTGCGGTGGTTGACCCCTCGCAGCGCTTCGACGACTGTGCCATTCGCCTCCGCCGGGATGTGACAAGGGACCAGTGGCGAGCCCTGGTGACCGACGCCGGTCAACGGTTGTGCCTTCCCGACATCGACCGGCGGGCTGTCGCCGGCCTCAAATTCGGCGCAGCCCTACCCGAGCGGCTCGCCGTCGCGACCGTGGCGGCACGCCTCGCCGACCTGGATGCGGCAGTAGCCGTACTGGCGGAACCGGTTCGCTTCACAGACGTCGGGTCTTAGGCAGGGCCCCCCTCCTCTACCGGAGGCGTTAAGAGGGGGCCCTGCCTTACGTCACTCGGGGACGCGGCGGTAGGCGCCGTCGCTGGCCGAGGTCGCCATCGACGCGTACGCGCGCAGCGCCGCCGACACCGGACGCTGCCGGTCGACAGGGGTGTACGGGCGGTCCCGCTTCTCCTCGGCCACCCGGCGCGTCTCCAGTTCGTCGGCGGGCACGTTCAGCTCGATCGACCGGCCCGGGATGTCGATGACGATCTCGTCGCCGTCGCGGACCAGCGCGATCAGCCCGCCGGAGGCCGCCTCGGGAGACACGTGCCCGATGGACAGGCCGGAGGTGCCGCCGGAGAACCGGCCGTCGGTGAGCAGCGCGCAGGAGCGGCCCAGCCCACGGCCCTTGAGGAACGAGGTGGGGTAGAGCATCTCCTGCATGCCGGGGCCGCCCTTCGGGCCCTCGTACCGGATCACCACCACGTCCCCGGCGACGATCTCCTTGGCGAGGATCGCGGTCACCGCGTCGTCCTGCGACTCGTAGACCTTGGCCGGGCCGCGGAACGTCAGGCACTCCTCGGGCACACCGGCGGTCTTCACCACGCAGCCGGCCGGCGCGAGGTTGCCGTGCAGGATGGCCAGCCCGCCGTCCGCGCTGTACGCGTGCTCGCGGTCCCTGATGCAGCCGCCGGCCGCGTCGGTGTCCAGCGACGACCAGCGGTTGGCGGTGGAGAACGGCTCGGTGGTGCGCACGCCGCCCGGGGCGGCGTGGAACAGCTCGATCGCCTCCGGCCGGGCCGAGCCGCCGCGCACGTCCCAGTCGGCCAGCCACTTGTCGAGGCCGGGGGAGTGCACCGCCCGCACGTCACGGTGCAGCAGCCCGGCGCGGTCCAGCTCGCCGAGGATGGCCGGGATGCCGCCGGCCCGGTGCACGTCCTCCATGTGGTAGTTCGGCGAGTTCGGGGCGACCTTGGCCAGGCACGGCACCCGGCGGGAGATCTCGTCGATGTCGCCCACGCCGAAGTCCAGCTCCGCCTCGCGGGCGGCGGCGAGCAGGTGCAGCACGGTGTTCGTCGAGCCGCCCATGGCCACGTCGAGGGCGATCGCGTTCTCGAACGCCTCCCGGCCGGCGATCGAGCGCGGCAGCACCGAGGCGTCGTCCTGCTCGTACCACTGCTTGGCGATCTCGACGACGGTGCGCCCGGCCTCGACGAACAGCGACCGGCGCGCGGCGTGGGTGGCGAGCGTCGAGCCGTTGCCGGGCAGCGCCAGGCCGATGGCCTCGGTGAGGCAGTTCATCGAGTTGGCGGTGAACATGCCGGAGCAGGAGCCGCAGGTCGGGCACGCGGACCGCTCGATCTCGCCGAGCTGGTCGTCGGTGACCGCCTCGTTCGAGGAGGCGATCATGGCGTCGATCAGGTCGATCTTGGAGTGCACGACGCCCTCGATCGCCACCGTCTTGCCGGCCTCCATCGGGCCCCCGGAGACGAAGACGGTCGGGATGTTGAGCCGCAGCGCGGCCAGCAGCATCCCGGGGGTGATCTTGTCGCAGTTGGAGATGCAGACCAGGGCGTCCGCGCAGTGCGCGTTGACCATGTACTCCACCGCGTCGGCGATCAGCTCCCGGCTGGGCAGCGAGTAGAGCATGCCGCCGTGGCCCATGGCGATGCCGTCGTCCACGGCGATCGTGTTGAACTCCCGGCCGACGCCGCCGGCCTCGGCCACCGCGTCGGCGACCAGGCCGCCGAGGTCCTTGAGGTGGACGTGGCCGGGCACGAACTGGGTGAAACTGTTCGCGATGGCGACGATCGGCTTGCCGAAGTCGTCGTCGGTCATCCCGGTGGCCCGCCACAGGGCCCGGGCGCCGGCCATCGTCCGACCGTGGGTGGAGGTCCTCGACCGCAGCTCAGGCATGAGAACCAGTCTGACACCATCCGCGCGGCGATCCGGCGGCGCGCACCCCCGTGTCCCAACAGTTGCACACCCGGTGCCCCACGGGAGGCGCTCATCCGGCAGAGTTGACGCGTGCAGTCGTCCCCGGGGATGGTCACCGTCGCGGCGCTGAGCGGGGTCGCCGCGGCCGCCGCCACGGTGCTGCTCGCCGTGTCCGCGCGGCGCCGCACCGGCCCCCGCGGGCCGGCCCACCTGCTGCTGGCGCTCGCCGCCGGGGCGGCCCTGCTCAGCCTGCTGATCGGCCTCGGCGGTTTGCTGGCCGCCGGGGACCACTGGGCGCACCGGCAGGGCCAGCGGACCGTGTGGGCGGTCCTCGTCGCCGTCGGCACGACGCTCGCCGCGCTCGGTCTCGGCGCCGCCGTGCTGCGGCTGCCCGGCGCCGCCGCGACCCGGGCCGCCACCGCCCGGCTGCTGCTCGACGGCCTGATCATGGGCTGCGCGCTCTGGTTCGTCGGCTGGGTGGCGGTCAGCGAACCGACCCGGCTGCTCGGTGACGCGACTCCGGTCGCCTGCCTGCCGATCGTGCTGGCGACGGTGAGCGCGGCGCTCACCATCGGGCTCACGGTGATCGTCGTGCTGCGGGTCGCGCCGCCGCGCGGGTGGCTGACGCTGCTCGCCGCCGCGGCGACAGCGGTGGCGGCCGGCGGGCTGGCCGTGGCCGCCGGGCTCTGCCAGGCCGGCCCGGGCATGGTGCTCACCGGCGCCGTGCTGACCGCCGCCGGCCTGCTGGCCACCGCCGTCGCCGGGCGCCGCGCCGACCTGACGCAGCTCGACGTCGGCTTCATCCGCCGCGACGGCGAGTACGCCTTCGTGCCGATGTTCGCCTTGGCCGCCTCCGCGATGTACCACCTGGTGCAGGGCGGCGGATTCGACGGGTACGCCATCGTGGCCGGCACCGTCGAGGGGTTCGCCCTGGTGACCCGGCAGTACCTGGCCCTGAACGACGTACGCGGCTACGCCGTCCGGCTGGCCGAGCGGGAGGCGCACTTCCGCGAGCTGGCGCACACCGACCCGCTCACCGGGCTGGCGAACCGGCGCGGGCTGCTGCGTGCTCTGCACCGCTGCGCCGAGTCGGGCCGCCCGTGCGTGCTGCTCGGGCTCGACCTCGACGGCTTCAAGAACGTCAACGACATGTACGGGCACGATGTGGGCGACGCGGTGCTGGTCGAGGTGGGGCGGCGGCTGCGGGGCAACCTGCGCCCGGGTGACCTGGCCGCCCGGCTCGGTGGTGACGAGTTCGCGGTGCTGATGCCCGGGCCGGTCGATCCGGGCCCGGTCGCCGACCGCCTGCTCGGGGTGCTCGGCCGCCCTTACGAGCAGGGGGACGGGCCGGTCTTCCTGTCGGTGAGCATCGGGGTGGCCGCCGGCCAGGGGGAGCAGGACGTCGAGCTGCTGCTGCGCAACGCCGACCTGGCGCTGCGCTACGCCAAGCAGCGGGGCAAGAACCGGATCGAGCGCTACGACGCCACGTACGACCAGTTGCTGAGCCGGCGCACCCGGATGGAGCACGAGCTGCGCGGCGCGATCGAGCGCGACGAGCTGCGGCTGGTCTTCCAGCCGGTGGCCTCGCTGCCGTCGGTGCGACCGGTCGGCGCGGAGGCGCTGCTGCGCTGGCGGCACCCGGAGCTGGGCAACGTGCGGCCGGACGAGTTCATCCCGCTGGCCGAGGAGTGCGGGATGATCGCCAAGCTCGGCGCGTGGGTGCTGCACCAGGCCTGCTACCAGCTCTCCCGCTGGCTGGCCGACGGGCACGACGTCTGGGTGTCGGTGAACGTCTCACCGCGCGAGCTGCACGCTCCGGAGTACGTGGTCCAGGTCGCCGAAGCGCTGCGTGCGCACCACGTACCGCCGCAACGGCTGGTGCTGGAGGTGACCGAGCACGCGGTGGCCACCGATCTGGACGAGCTGATCCGGCGGCTCACCGCGCTGCGGCTGACCGGCGTCCGGATCGCGCTGGACGACTTCGGCGCCGGTTACTCGTCGCTCGGGCAGCTCCGGCGGCTGCCGATCGACATCCTCAAGATCGATCACAGTCTGGTCGCCGAGCACGAGCCGGTCCGGCCGGTCGGGCGGGACGGCCCGGCGTTCGCCCCGATGGTCGACATCGTCATGCGCCTGGGTCACCAGCTCGGGCTGGAGGTGATCGCCGAGGGCGTCACCAACCCTGCCGAGCTGGCCGCGGTGGTGGCCGCCGGCTGCCGGTTCGGCCAGGGCGCGTTGTTCGGCTGGGGCGTACCGGCCGAGCACCTGGAGGCGATGCTGGAGGCGGCGACAGCGCCCGGCAACCGGCACACGGCGATGCCGCCGGCGCCGCCCGCCCCACCGGCGCGCACCCCGTCTCCGCTGCTGCCCCGGCTGCGCGACAACCCGCCCGCCCCGCGTCCCTCGATGGAAGGATCTTCGCAGGTGGCGCCGGGTGCGGAGAGGGTGCCGACGGTCGACACGCCCACGTCCGTGAACCAAAATGTGGGATCAGTTGACTCATCGCGTGAGATGCGTCAGGCTTAGCCGCATGTCGTCGAACCGGTCGCCGCGAGTACTTACCTGAGCGCACTCTCCCACCGAGAGTGCGCTGGCCCCGTGCATCCTGCACGAGGGCTTTTTTGTTGCCGTCGGACCACCGCGGGACCTCCGCGTCCCATCCTGAGAAGCGCGTCACCCACTGACTTCCGAAGGCTTGAACCGCCATGACGAGACCCACGCCAGAGACCCTCGCCCACTCCGCCCGCCGGGCCCGCTCCGGCACCGGCGCGGCCGGTGACTCCGACCCCGCCGCCCGCCCCGGCCGTGCCGTTCCAGCGGCCGCGCACGCCGAGACGCCCGTACGGGAGCCCGTCACCGCGCAGGTCTCGGGCGCCGGTTCGCTCGTGCGGTCGCTCGAGGCGCTCGGCGTCGACGTGGTCTTCGGCATTCCGGGTGGCGCGATCCTGCCCGCCTACGACCCGCTGTACGACTCCACGGTCCGGCACATCCTGGTCCGCCACGAGCAGGGCGCCGGGCACGCGGCCACCGGGTACGCGCAGGCCACCGGCCGGGTCGGTGTGTGCATCGCCACCTCCGGACCGGGCGCGACGAACCTGGTCACCCCGATCGCCGACGCGTACATGGACTCGGTGCCGATTGTGGCGATCACCGGTCAGGTGGCCCGGCCGTCGATCGGCACCGACGCCTTCCAGGAGGCCGACATCCAGGGCATCACGCTGCCGGTCACCAAGCACAACTTCCTGGTGCAGACCGCCGACGAGATCCCCCGGGTGCTGGCCGAGGCGTTCCACCTGGCCGCGACCGGCCGCCCCGGCCCGGTGCTCGTCGACATCCCCAAGGACGTGCTCCAGGCGCCGGCGACCTTCTCCTGGCCGCCCACGCTCGACCTGCCCGGCTACCGGCCCACGCTGCACCCGCACGGCAAGCAGATCCGCGAGGCGGCACGGCTGATGACCGGCGCCCGTCGTCCGGTCCTCTACGTCGGCGGCGGCGTGCTCAAGGCCGGCGCCACCGAGGGACTGCGCAAGCTGGCCGAGCAGACCGGCATCCCGGTGGTCACCACGCTGATGGCGCTCGGGGCGTTCCCCGACTCGCACCGCCAGCACCTGGGCATGCCCGGCATGCACGGCACCGTCGCCGCCGTTTACGGCCTGCAGAAGGCCGACCTGATCGTGGCGCTGGGCGCCCGCTTCGACGACCGGGTGACCGGCCGGCTGGACTCGTTCGCGCCGGACGCGACAGTGGTGCACGCCGACATCGACCCGGCCGAGATCGGCAAGAACCGGCACGCCGACGTCCCGATCGTGGGTGACGCGCGGCACGTGATCGACGAGCTGATCGTGGCGGTCACCGCCGAGCAGGCCGCCCATCCGTCGGTGGACCTGACCGACTGGTGGGCCCAGCTCGACGACCTGCGCGAGCGGTACCCGCTCGGCTTCGAGGAGCCGGCCGACGGCACGCTCTCCCCGCAGTACGTGATCGAGCGACTGGGCGAGATCGCCGGCCCGGACGCGGTCTACGTGGCGGGCGTCGGCCAGCACCAGATGTGGGCCAGCCAGTTCATCTCGTACGAGAAGCCGAACACCTGGCTCAACTCCGGTGGCCTGGGCACCATGGGCTACGCGGTCCCGGCCGCCATGGGCGCGAAGGTCGGCAGGCCGGACACCACCGTGTGGGCGGTCGACGGCGACGGCTGCTTCCAGATGACCAACCAGGAGTTGGCCACGTGCGCGCTGGAGGGCATCCCGATCAAGGTCGCCGTGATCAACAACGGCAACCTCGGCATGGTGCGGCAGTGGCAGACCTTGTTCTACGGGGAGCGCTACTCCAACACCGAGCTGGGCACGCACAAGCACCGCATCCCGGACTTCGTCAAGCTCGCCGAGGCGCTCGGCTGCGTCGGGCTGCGCTGCGAGAACGCCGCCGACGTGGACAAGACCATCGAGGCGGCCATGGCGATCAACGACGCGCCGGTGGTCATCGACTTCGTGGTCGGCAAGGACGCGATGGTGTGGCCGATGGTCGCCGCCGGCACCAGCAACGACGAGATCATGTTCGCGCGCGGTGTGCGCCCCGCTTTCGACGAGGACGAACTTTAATGACTATGCACACGCTGTCCGTGCTGGTGGAGAACAAGCCGGGGGTCCTGGCCCGGGTCTCCGGGCTGTTCTCCCGGCGCGGGTTCAACATCGACAGCCTCGCCGTCGGCGAGACCGAGAACCCGGACGTCTCCCGCATCACCATCGTGGTCAACGCCGAGTCCTCGCCGCTGGAGCAGGTGACCAAGCAGCTCAACAAGCTGGTCAACGTACTCAAGATCGTGGAACTGGACCCGCAGGTGTCGGTGGCCCGGGAGCTGCTGCTGGTCAAGGTCCGCGCGGACCGCACCGCCCGCGCCCAGGTGCTGGAGACGGTCGGCCTGTTCCGCGCGAGGGTGGTCGACGTCGCGCCCGACACGCTGACAGTCGAGGCCACCGGTACGCCGGACAAGCTCGACGCGCTGCTGCGCGACCTGGAGCCGTTCGGCATCAAGGAGATGGTCCAGTCCGGCACCGTGGCGATCGGGCGGGGTTCGCGGGCCATCACCGCCGGACCGTCCCTGCGCGCCGCCTGATCCGTACCCACAAGTTTTTCGACGGGCCGACGGGCACCGCCGTACGAAAGGGAAGTCAATGAGCGTTGAGGTGTTCTACGACGACGACGCCGACCTGGGCCTGATCCAGGGCCGCAAGGTCGCCGTGATCGGGTACGGCAGTCAGGGCCACGCGCACGCGCTGTCGCTGCGCGACTCCGGCGTCGACGTGGTGATCGGCCTGCCCGCCGGGTCGAAGAGCCGGCCGAAGGCCGAGGAGCAGGGCCTGCGGGTGCTGACGCCCGCCGAGGCGGCGGCCGAGGCCGACGTGATCATGATCCTGGCGCCGGACACCGCCCAGCGTGGTCTCTACGCCGAGGCCATCGCGCCGAACCTGTCCGCCGGCAAGGCGTTGTTCTTCGGGCACGGCTTCAACATCCGGTACGGCCTGATCAAGCCCCCGGCCGACGTGGACGTGGCGATGGTCGCCCCGAAGGGCCCCGGTCACCTGGTCCGCCGCCAGTACGTCGACGGCAAGGGCGTGCCCTGCCTGGTCGCGGTCGAGCAGGACGCCAGCGGCAACGCGCTCGGCCTGGCCCTGGCGTACGCCAAGGCGATCGGCGGCACCCGGGCCGGCGTGATCCGGACCACGTTCACCGAGGAGACCGAGACCGACCTGTTCGGCGAGCAGGCGGTGCTGTGCGGCGGCGCGGCGGCGCTGGTGCAGACCGGGTTCGAGGTGCTCACCGAGGCCGGCTACGCGCCCGAGGTGGCCTACTTCGAGTGCCTGCACGAGCTGAAGCTGATCGTGGACCTGATGTACGAGGGCGGCATCGCCCGGATGCGTTACAGCATCTCCGACACCGCCGAGTACGGCGACCTGTCCCGGGGCCCGCGCGTCATCGACTCCCGGGTCAAGGAGGAGATGCGCAAGATCCTCGGCGAGATCCAGTCCGGCGAGTTCGCCCGCGAGTGGGTGGCCGAGGACGAGGCCGGCCGGCCTCACTTCGCCAAGTGGCGGGCCGAGGGCGCGGCACACCCGATCGAGGAGACCGGGCAGAAGCTGCGCGGCATGATGAGCTGGGTCGACCGGCCGATCACCGAGACCGCCTGAGTTCTTCCCTCGTGCGGCCCGTGGCCCGACGCTCTCCCCGGCGTCGGACCGCGGGCCGCGTCCGTTCACGTGCTGGGACACGGTGAGTAACGCCTCGTGCCGTGCCGTCCCCCGGTGAACGGGGGATGACAGGCGTGCGACGGGCCTCTGTGAGGGCCCTCACCCCGCAGTCCGGGACACGCCGGGCGGGCGGCCACCTACCATCCTTGGTGTGGTGCCCGAGCGCACCCGACGGCCATGGCACGAATCGGCGCAGGGCGCAGTGCGGCGCCCCGGGCGTCCCAGGCCGACCATTACCGAGCGTCTACGAGGACCGATGAATCCTGTCGTACTGATCGCCGAAGAACTCGCCCCCGCCGCCATCGAGGTGCTCGCGCACGACTTCGACGTGCGCCACGTGGACGGCACCGACCGCCCCGCTCTGCTCTCCGCCCTCTCCGAGGCCGACGCGGTGATCGTACGCAGCGCCACCCAGATCGACGCCGAGGCGATCGCCGCCGCGCCGCGGCTGAAGGTGGTCGCCCGGGCCGGTGTCGGCCTGGACAACGTGGAGGTGCCGGCCGCCACCGCGCGGGGCGTCATGGTGGTCAACGCGCCCACCTCCAACATCGTCTCCGCCGCCGAGCAGGCGGTCGCGTTGCTGCTCGCGGTGGCCCGCAACACCGCCAGCGCCAGCGCCGCGCTCAAGGCGGGGGAGTGGAAGCGGTCCAAGTACACCGGCGTCGAGATCCAGGGCAAGACCGTGGGCGTGGTCGGCCTCGGCCGCATCGGCGTGCTGTTCGCGCAGCGCATCGCCGCGTTCGGCACCCGGCTGATCGCGTACGACCCGTACATCCAGCCGGCCCGCGCCGCACAGCTCGGCGTCCGCCTGGTCGGGCTGGAGGAACTGCTGCGGGAGAGCGACTTCATCTCGATCCACCTGCCCAAGACGCCGGAGACGGTGGGCCTGATCGGCGAGAAGGAGCTGGCGATCGTCAAGCCGGGCGTCCGGATCGTCAACGCCGCCCGGGGCGGTCTGGTCGACGAGCAGGCGCTCGCCGACGCGATCGCCGAGGGCCGGGTCGCCGGTGCCGGCGTCGACGTGTACGCCAAGGAGCCGTGCACCTCGTCGCCGCTGTTCGCCTTCGACAACGTGGTGGCCACCCCGCACCTGGGCGCCTCCACGAACGAGGCGCAGGACAAGGCCGGTCTCGCGGTGGCCAAGAGCGTCAAGCTCGCGCTGCAGGGCGAGTTCGTCCCGGACGCGGTGAACGTGCAGGCCGGCGGCGTGGTCGCCGAGGACGTCCGCCCGCTGCTGCCGCTGGCCGAGCGGCTGGGCCGGGCGTTCACCGCCCTGGCCGGCGGGGTGGCCGCCAGCGTCACCGTCGAGGTGCGCGGCGAGATCGCCGCCCACGACGTGTCGGTGCTCAAGCTCGCCGCGACCAAGGGGCTGTTCAGCTCCGTGGTGGAGGAGCAGGTCACCTACGTCAACGCGCCGCACCTGGCTGCCGAGCGGGGCGTCGAGGTCACGCTCGCCACGCCGGGCGAGACCGTCGACCACCCGAACCTGGTGACCGTGCGCGGGGCGCTGCCGGACGGGCGTACCGTCCGCGTCTCCGGCACGGTGGCGCACACCGGCACCCGCGACGTGTTCAAGCTGACCGAGGTGGACGGTTTCGACGTGGAGATCGGCGCGGAGGGCATCCTGGTCTTCCTGCGCTACGCCGACCGGCCCGGCGTGGTCGGCACCGTCGGCACGCTGCTCGGCGAGGCGGGCGTCAACATCGCCGCCATGCAGGTGGCTCGCCGCGAGGCCGGTGGCGAGACGCTGATGACGCTCACCGTCGACCAGGCGCTCGGCGCCGACCTGCTCACCTCCGCCGCCGACTCGATCGGCGCGGTCGCGGCCAGCGCGGCCGACCTGCGCGACGTGTAGTCCGGACAGGACAGATCGGGGCCCGGCCGGATCGGCCGGGCCCTTCGTCGTCCCGTGGCTCAGGAACGGACGCGGGCCGGTGGCGGGTAGACCGAACCGTCCTGGGCGTCGAAGAGCATCAGGTCGTGCTCGCCGGCCAGCCGCTCGATGTCCAGCAGGACCTGATCGGGGCAGGCCGGGTTCAGGTTCATCTCGATGTGGTCGGCGGCCGTGTGCAGCGGCGCCTCCCACGGCGTGCCCGGACGGGCCGGACCGTCCGGGTAGCTCGCTGTGACCTCCCGGTAGAACGCGACCAACCTCGCGTCGGGTTGCTGCCTGCCGTGCCAGCCCTCGCGGCACTGCTGCGCCGCCGCCCGCACCTGCTCCGGTGTCGCCCCGCCCGGCAGGGCCCACACGCTCAGATCGAAACTCACGGCGGACAGCGTGCCATCCGGGACCCGCGCCCGTCACCTCTGCCCCACCGTGCCTTCACGGCTGATCGGCGACTTCGTTCACCCGGCGTCCGCTGTGGAGACTCTTGCGTCGAGTTGCGTCGATTCGCTAGCGTACCGATGCGGTTACCGCTGAGTCGATTCCCGGCCCGTCTTCGGGTGGCGCGGCCGGGCACCCGGCCCCTCGGCCCGCACCCCTCGATTGCGCGAGCCACGCGCACTCGTCGCTGACCGGCCCTCACTGTCGTTGCCGAGACCGTGGGGGCCGATCGCGCTCTCCCGCCGGTGTCGTGCCGGCAGGCAGCGGATCAGCGCCGGTGGTGCGCGAACAGCGGCCGGTATTCGCAGTCGTGGCGGAACCACGCCAGCCCGGCCGGTCCGGCGGCGTAGAGGGCGGTGGCGTAGGCGTCGGCGACGGCCAGGTCCGGGCCGATCACGGTGGCGGCCGACAGGCGCTCGGTCGGCTCGCCGGTGTGCGGGTCGACGACGTGCCCCCGCCGCCCGGTGACACCGGAGGTGCCCACCGCGCCCGACGTCATCTCCAGCACGACCGGCGTACGCCTGGTGTCGGTGGGGTGGTGCACCGCGACGCGCCACGGCCCGCCGTGCGCCGCGCGCCCGCGTACCGTCAGGTCGGCGCCGGAGAGCACGGCGTAGTCGTGGATGCCGGCGGCCCGCAACCGCGTCGCGGCCCGCTCCACCGCCCAGCCGCCGAGCAGGCCGCCCGGGTCGAAGCCGCCGGGCACGGCCCACGCGTCGAACCAGCCGTCGGTCGCGGCCCGCATGGCCGCGCAGAGGTCGACCAGGCCGGCCAGCGGGGGGTACGAGTCAGGGCTGATCTCGTCGCGGCGCAGCCGGGAGACCAGGCTCTCCGGCCGGTTCGGGCCGTAGGCCAGGTCGATGGCGCGCAGCTCGGCGACGGCGTCGCGCAGTGCCTCGCCGACCACCCGGTGCCCCAGCCACTCGGGCGCGTTGAGCAGCAGCGTGTAGTCGGCGGTCGAGGTGCTGACGGTGTGCCGGACGTTGATCCGGCCGGACGCGCCGGAGCCGGACCGCTCGACGCGGTGGTTGCTGGCGCCCAGGTGCAGGTCGGGGCGGACCGGACGGAAGGCGGCCTGGTCGACCCAACGGGTGCGTGGTTGTTGGTCCGCCCAGTGGGCCCGCCGGTGCTCGATTCGCATGACACCTGCCCCTCGTGGTCGCCGCCGTGTCACGGCGGTGGCCGGCCCCGGGCTTCGTCGACCCGGTGAACCGACCCTAAGCAGTGGAGATGACCACACCATGAGTGCCGGCTGGGAGCATCCTGTGATTCAGGATTCCCGAATGGTGGACGATTCGTACCGGGAGCCGGGACGGCGACTACCGTGGCGCCTAACGACGAGACGAGGAGCGTCAGGTGGCACACATCGCGGTGGTGGCCGGCGACGGCATCGGGCCCGAGGTGGTCGCGCAGGCCCGCAAGGTCCTCGACGCGGTGGTGCCCGGGATCGAGGCCACCGAGTACGACCTGGGCGCGGCGCGCTATCACCGCACCGGCGAGGTGCTGCCCGACTCCGTCCTCGACGAGCTGGCCGGTCACGACGCCATCCTGCTCGGCGCGGTGGGCGACCCGACCGTGCCGCCGGGCGTGCTGGAGCGCGGTCTGCTGCTCAAGCTGCGGTTCGCCTTCGACCAGTACGTCAACCTGCGCCCGTCCCGGCTCTGGCCCGGCGTGGCCGGTCCGCTCGCCGCGGTCAAGCCCGGCGAGGTCGACCTGGTGGTGGTCCGCGAGGGCACCGAGGGGCTGTACGCGGGCGCCGGCGGCGCGCTGCACCGGGACACCCCGGCCGAGGTGGCCACCGAGGAGAGCCTGAACACCCGGCACGGCGTCGAGCGGGTGATCCGCGACGCGTTCGCCCGCGCCGGCCGCCGGGAGCGCCGCAAGGTCACGCTCGTGCACAAGACCAACGTGCTCACCCACGCCGGGTCGCTCTGGGCGCGCGCCTTCGCCGCGGTGGCCGCCGAGCACCCGGACGTGACCACCGAGTACCAGCACATCGACGCCGCCGCGATGTTCCTGGTGACCAACCCGTCCCGGTACGACGTGGTGGTCACCGACAACCTCTTCGGCGACATCCTCACCGACATCGCCGCCGCCGTGACCGGTGGCATCGGGCTGGCGGCCAGCGGCTGCATCAACCCCGAGGGGCGCTACCCGTCGATGTTCGAGCCGGTGCACGGCTCGGCGCCGGACATCGCCGGCCAGGGCGTCGCCGACCCGGTCGCCGCGGTGCTGTCCGCCGCGCTGCTGCTGGACCAGCTCGGCCACGCCGACGCCGCCGCCCGGGTCACCGCCGCGGTCGGCACCGAGCTGGCCGGGCGTACGCCGGGGGCGCCGCTGCGCACCGAGGAGGTCGGCGACCGCCTCGCCGGGTACGCCGTAGCCTGACCGGGCCGACCCTCCTGGCGGCCCGGTACCGGGCCGCCAGACCCGTCACCGGGCCCACCTCGACCGTCCGGCGCGTCGCATCCGCCGGGGCGGAGCTATCCGCTGAACGAACGTTCGGGGTAAGTTTCTGGCACCAGTGACGTCGGCGTGCGATCCCGCACGCCGGGAACCCGCAGGGAGGTCAGCGCGATGAGCGGTGGTGACATGCTCGATTTCGAGATCCGTCCGAATCCCGCGCCGGTATCCGCCGCCGACCGGGCCGCCCTGCTGGCGAACCCGGGCTTCGGCCGGGTGTTCACCGATCACATGGTCACGATCCGCTACGCCGAGGGCAAGGGCTGGTACGACGCCCGCCTGGAGGCGCGCGCGCCGATCCCGATGGACCCGGCCGCGGCGGTGCTGCACTACGCGCAGGAGATCTTCGAAGGGCTGAAGGCGTACCGCTCGGGTGACGCGGTGACGATGTTCCGCCCGGAGGCCAACGCGGCCCGGTTCAACGCGTCCGCCCGCCGGCTGGCCATGCCGGAACTGCCGGAGGCGACGTTCGTGGATTCGCTGCGCCGGCTGATCGAGATCGACCAGCCGTGGATCCCGGAGCACGAGGACAGCAGCCTCTACCTGCGTCCGTTCATGTTCGCCAGCGAGGTCTTCCTCGGCGTCCGCCCGGCGAACGAATACCTCTACTGCGTGATCGCCTCGCCGGCCGGCGCGTACTTCGCCGGCGGCGTGAAGCCGGTGACGGTGTGGGTCTCGCCGGACTACACCCGGGCCGCGCCCGGCGGCACCGGCGCGGCCAAGTGCGGTGGCAACTACGCCGCCTCGCTGGCGGCCCAGGCCGAGGCGATCGAGGCCGGCTGCGACCAGGTGGTGTTCCTGGACGCGGTGCAGCGGCGGTACGTCGACGAGTTGGGCGGCATGAACGTCTTCTTCGTCTACGACGACGGCAGCATCGTCACCCCGCCGCTGGGCGGCACGATCCTGCCGGGCATCACCCGCGACGCGATCCTCACCCTCGCCGCCGAGGCCGGGCACGAGGTGCGGGAGGCGCCGGTCGACTTCGCCGACTGGCAGGCGGACGCCGCGAGCGGGCGGCTGCGCGAGGTCTTCGCCTGCGGCACCGCCGCCGTGATCACCCCGATCGGCGGCGTGCGCTTCCCGGACGGCGAGTTCCTCATCGGCGGTGGCGAGTCGGGCCGGACCACCACGGCGCTGCGCCAGAAGCTGGTCGACATCCAGCGCGGCCGCGCCGAGGACCGGCACGGCTGGGTCACCCGCGTCCTCTGACACCCCGCGCGGTGGTCGAGGAGTCCACTCCTCGACCACCGCCGTGGTGGGGTCAGTCCAGGAGGTGGGTGCGGAGGGACTCCAACTGCGCCTCGGTGACGCCGGCGTGGGTCAGGTAACCCTCGACGGAGCCGTAGCCCTCGCGCAACTCGGCGAGGAACAGCTCCATCGTCTCGGCCGGTGATTCCAGGAACGGCGGCGGTGGTTCCTCCGCGTCCGGCAGCGTGGCGCGCACCCATTCGCTGAAGCGCCGCGAGGCGGCGGTGCTGAGCGCGTAGTCGGCCACCACGTCCTCGTCGGGCACCCCGAGCACGGAGAGCGTGAGCGCGCAGACGATGCCGGTGCGGTCCTTGCCGGCGACGCAGTGCACCACCACCGGGGCGTCGGCGCTGTCGGCGATCAACCCGACCGCCTCGGCGAGCCCGGCGGTGCCGGTACGCGCCAGGTCGGCGTAGCGGTCGGCGAGGTAGCGGGCCAGGCTGACGCCGGAGGAGCCGAACGACTTCGCGGCCCAGTCGTCGTGCTCGGGGTGGATGTGCCGGTAGGCCAGCCCGTCGTAGGCGGGCACCCGCCCGTCGCGTTCCACCTCGGACGGCCGGCGCAGGTCGATCACGGTACGGATGCCGAGCGCGGTGAACGCCGTGCGGTCGGTCTCGTCGATGCGGTGCAGCGAGTCGGAGCGGTAGAGCCGGCCGCGCCGGACGGTGCGGCCGCCGGCCGCGGCGTACCCGCCGACGTCACGGAAGTTGAACAGGGCGGGGAAGGGGTTCTCCGGGGCGTCCACGCCTGACACGGTAGCGGCCGGCGAGGCGTTCGCACGTCCCCGCCGGCCGTCGCCGAGCTGTCAGATCCGCGGCGGTACGTCCGGCGGCAGCGCCGAGTGGTGCTCGCCGTAGTAGCCGCCCAGCCGGTCCCGGTAGCCCGGGTCGGCGTGGCTGGCCTCGTCGTACTCCGGGGCGGCCTTGATCTGGTCCTTGTCCCGGTCGACGTGCACGGTGCGGGAGTCGTGGTCGACGAGGTTGACCGTGCCGGCCGGGAGCATCACCTTCTTGCCGAAGATCCACGGCCCGGTGTCCACCACCAGGTAGCTGTCGTCCACGTCGTGGCTCGCCTGGTCGATCTTGCCGATCGCGCCGTCGGTGGCCTCGACCTTGTAGCCGGTCAGGTCGGCGCTCTCGACACCCGCCTCGTCGCGGTAGCGCCACGGGTCGAAGGCGCCCGCCGGAGCGCCGCCGGCGACCGCGCCCCGGCCGTCGTCGAGGATCGGCTCGGTGCCGCCGTGCGTGGCGCGCGGGTCCAGTCCGTCCATGTGCCGCCTCCCGTCCCGACAGCCGCGGCCGTCGCGGCGCGTCGTGCGCCGGTACGGTTACCCACCCCGTCCGGGTGCCAACCCGCCGAGGGCCGACGCCACGGTGGCGGCGCCGGTCCTCCGTCCTTGAGCGTGACTCGGCGACAAACGCGGGCCAGTAACTGGATCGGTTTCGTCGTCCCGGAATATGGGTTAGGCCTCCCAAAACCCGGAGCGGGGTGGCAGAGTGCGGGTTGTGACCAGCTTCGTCCTGATCATTAGCAGCTAGCGCGCCGGCCTTCCCTCGCCGAGCGCGCAGACCTCCCGCATCCGCGGGGGGTCTTTTTGTTTGCTCCCCCAGGGCACGAGAAGAGGACCCCGATGACGTTCCAGGTGTACGACACGACGCTGCGTGACGGCGCGCAGCGCGAAGGACTCACGTACTCGGTGGTCGACAAGCTGGCGGTCGCCCGCCTGCTGGACGACCTCGGAGTCGGCTTCATCGAGGGCGGCTGGCCGGGCGCGGTGCCGAAGGACACCGAGTTCTTCCGCCGCGCCCGCACCGAACTGGAGCTGCGGCACGCGATCCTGGTCGCGTTCGGCGCCACCCGCAAGGCCGGCCTCGCCGTCGAGGACGACCCGCAGGTGCGCGGCCTGCTCGACGCGCAGACCCCGGCCGTGGCGCTGGTCGCCAAGGCGGATCTGCGGCACGTGGAGCGGGCGCTGCGCACCACCGCCGAGGAGAACCTCGCCATGATCCGCGACACCGTGTCGTACCTGGTGGCGCAGGGGCGGCGCGTCTTCGTCGACGGGGAGCACTGCTACGACGGGTACCACTTCGATCCCGGCTACACCTCCGCGGTGGCGGAGACCGCGCTGGCCGCCGGCGCGGAGCGGTTCGTGCTCTGCGACACCAACGGCGGCATGCTGCCCTCCCAGGTCACCGCCGTGATCGAAGGACTCGTGGCGCGGACCGGGATCGCGCCGGAACGGCTCGGCATGCACGCGCAGAACGACACCGCCTGCGCGGTCGCCAACACGATCGCCGCGGTCGAGGCGGGCGTCCGGCACGTGCAGGGCACCGCCAACGGGTACGGCGAGCGCCCCGGCAACGCCGACATCTTCGCGATCGTCGCCAACCTCCAGCTCAAGCTGGGCATGCCCGTCCTACCGGAGGGCTGCCTGGAACAGATGGTGCGGGTCTCGCACGCCATCGCCGAGATCGCCAACATCGCCCCCGACACCCACCAGGCCTACGTCGGGGCCGCCGCCTTCGCTCACAAGGCAGGGCTGCACGCGAGCGCGATCAAGGTCGACCCGTTGCTCTACAACCACGTGGAACCCGCCGTGGTGGGCAACGACATGCGGATCCTGGTGACCGAGATGGCCGGCCGGGCCAGCATCGAGCTCAAGAGCCGCGAGCTCGGTCTGGACCTGGCCGGCCATCCGGACGCCCTGTCCCGGGTCACCCGGCGGGTCAAGGAGATGGAGGCCGACGGCTGGTCGTTCGAGGCCGCCGACGCCTCGTTCGAGCTGCTGGTCCGCTCCGAGCTGCCGGATGCCGGGCCGGCCCGGCCGTTCGCGCTGGAGTCGTACCGGGTGATCGTCGAGCACCGCGAGGACGGCGCGGTGGTGTCCGAGGCGACGGTGAAGGTCCGGGTACGCGGCGAGCGGGTGATCGCCACCGCCGAGGGCAACGGTCCGGTCAACGCGCTGGACGAGGCGCTGCGCGTGGGCCTGGCCCGGCACTACCCGGAGCTGCGGGACTTCGGGCTGGCCGACTACAAGGTGCGCATCCTGGAGGGCAGCCACGGCACCGGCGCGGTCACCCGGGTGCTCGTGGAGACCGCCGGCGCCGGCCGGGACTGGACCACGGTGGGCGTGCACCCGAACGTGGTGGAGGCGAGCTGGCACGCGCTCGTCGACGCGCTCACCTACGGCCTGGACCGGTCCCGGGTGGCGGGCGGTACGACCGCCTGACTCAGCCGGCCGGCAGGCGCAGCTCGGCCAGCAGCGCGCGGTGGTCGCTGCCCGGCACCGGAAAGATGCCGGCGGCGCGCACCGCGACGCGCCGGTCCACCAGTACGTGGTCGATGGTGATCGGCGGGATCGGGTCGCCGTCGTACGGGCCCCAGGTGCCGCCGAACCCGGCTCCGGCCGCGTCCGCCGCGTCGGTGTAGCCGGTGGCGATCAGGTCCCGCAGCGCCGCGTGGTCGAGCGTGGCGTTGAAGTCCCCGGCCAGCACACTCAGCCCGCCGTCCGGGGTGGCCGGTGGCTGGGCGCGTTGGTCGGTCCACCAGTCCGGGACCACGTCGAGGGCGTACGGCGCGGCCGGGTGCGCGGACTCCACTCGCAGCGGCGGCGCACCGGGCACCGTCACTGTCGCGTACGCCTGGGCGAAGAAGAAGCCCTGGTTGCGCCGGTGACCGCCGTCGCGCAGCGGGTGGCGGGCGTAGACGCCCGAGCCGGTCGAGCCGACCTCGGGGCTCAACGACCGGTGCGGCAGCAGCGTGGCCAGGCCGAGCCGGTCCAGCTCGGCAGCCAGCGGCGGGGTGAGTTCCTGCACCGTGAGCACGTCCACCCGTCGCGTCCGGACCAGGTCCACCAGCGCGGCCGGGTCGGCCGAGCCGAGGCGCAGGTTGGCGGTGAGCAGGCGTACCGTCGGCCCGTCGGCGGCGGGCGGGCCGCCGGGTATCGCGCGGGGCGCCACCGCGCCGATCAGCGCCAGCGCGGCCAGCACCGCGACCACCGCTGGGGCGCGTCGCCGCAGGGCGAGCGCCGCCACCGCCACCACCGGGGCCACGGCGGCCACGTACGGCGTGAAGGCGATCGCCGGCACCAGCGGACCCCGTTCCAGCCCGGCCAGGCGGACCAGCGCCCACGCGGCGACCGGCGCGACGGCGAGCCAGCACGCGGCCGTGGCCAGGCGTCCGCCCCGGGTGCCGGCCCGGCGCAGCCCCGGCAGGGTGATCATGACGGTCAGGCTACCCGGTGTCGTGTTCCGTGCCGATCCGGCCGGTGCCGCGCCGCTTCGTGCCGTTGCGCCCCGGCTGGGGAGATGCTGCCGGTCCGGCCCGGCCACCACCGCCCAGGGGCCGATAATCCGACGTTTGTCGCAGGCCCGCCACGGGAAGCAAGCACCGTGACGGACATCTCGGACACCCGCGCCAGCGTGCCCAGCCTGGTCGATGCCGACGCGAGCGGCGTCGAGCTGGAACAGACCCTCGTCGAGGTCAAACGCGTGATCGTCGGGCAGGATCGACTCGTCGACCGCCTGCTCACCGCCCTCGTCGCCAACGGGCACTGCCTGCTGGAGGGCGTACCGGGGGTGGCCAAGACGCTGGCGGCGCAGACGCTGGCCACAGTGGTCGGTGGCACGTTCTCCCGCATCCAGTTCACCCCCGACCTGGTCCCGTCCGACATCGTCGGCACACGCATCTACCGTGCCTCCAAGGAGCAGTTCGACGTGGAGCTGGGGCCGATCATGGCGAACCTGGTGCTCGCCGACGAGATCAACAGGGCCCCGGCCAAGGTGCAGTCGGCGCTGCTCGAAGCGATGGCCGAGCGGCAGGTCTCCATCGCCGGCCGGAGCTGGCCGGTGCCGGACCCGTTCCTGGTCCTGGCCACCCAGAACCCGATCGAGTCCGAGGGCGTCTACCAGCTCCCCGAGGCGCAGCGCGACCGCTTCCTGATGAAGGTCGTGGTCGACTACCCGAGCGACGCCGACGAGCTGGCCATCCTCTACCGGATGAGCACCGAGCGCCCCACCGCGCGTACCGTGCTCGACCCGGTCCGGCTGCGCGAACTGCAGCGCCGCGCCACCGACGTCTTCGTCCACCACGCGCTCGCCGAGTACGTGGTCCGCCTCATCCTCGCCACCCGCGACCCGGAGCGCTTCGGCCTGGCCGACGTCGCGCCCCTGCTGGCGTACGGGGCCAGCCCTCGGGCCACGCTCGGCCTGGTGGCCGCAGCCCGCGCCCAGGCGCTCATCCACGGCCGGGACTACGTGCTCCCCGAGGACATCCGGGAACTGGCGGTGGACGTGCTGGCGCACCGGCTCGTGCTCTCCTTCGACGCGATCGCCGACGGCATCTCCGGCGAGGACGTGGTGCGCCGCGTGGTCGAGGCGGTGCCGCCGCCCCGGCTGGTGAACGGGCCCACGGAGACGATGTCCGACCTGGCGGCGGCATGACCGGCGCGGCCGAACCCGCGCTCGCCGATCTCGCCCCGGACCAGCGGCTGCGCCGGCTGGAGCTGACGGTGACCCGCCGGCTCGACGGCCTGCTGCACGGCCGGTACCGCGGCCTGCTGCCCGGTCCCGGCAGTGAGGCGGCCGGCAGCCGCGAGTACCGGCCCGGCGAGGACGAGGTACGCCGGATGGACTGGGCGGTGACCGCCCGGACCACGGTTCCGCACGTACGGGAGGTCGACGCGGACCGGGAACTGACCACCTGGCTGCTCGTCGACGCCAGCCCCAGCATGGAGTACGGCACATCCACGCTGGACAAACGGGAACTCGCGGTGGCCGCCGTGGCGGCGATCGGCTTCCTCACCGCCGGAGTCGGCAACCGGCTCGGCGCCCAGGTGCTCACCCCGGACGGGCTGCGCCGGTTCCCGGCCCGCAGCGGGCGTACCCATCTGCTCGGGCTGCTCCGCGCGCTGCTCGGCGCCCCGCGTACCGGCGAGTTGCCGGACTCCGACGGCGCGGGCGCGGCCGGCGCGGGCCGGACGGACGCGCCGCCGGGCCTGGTGGACGGGCTGGACGGTCTCCAGCGCGTGGCCACCCGGCGCGGCCTCGTGGTGATCGTCTCCGACTTCCTCGACGAGCTGCCCGAGGACCCGGACGCCGCGCCGCCGCCCTGGGCCGCGGCGCTGCGCCGCCTCGCGGTACGGCACCAGGTGCTCGCGGTCGAGGTGACCGACCCGCGCGAGCTGGAACTGCCGGACGTCGGCCTGGTCACGCTGGTCGACCCGGAGAGCGGCCGGCGCCGCGAGGTGTGGACCGGCGACCCGGGCCTGCGCGAGCGGTACGCGCGCGCCGCCGCCGAGCAGCGCGACCAGGTACGCCGCACGCTGCGCCGGGCCGGCGCCACCCACCTGGCGCTGTGCACCGACCGGGACTGGTGCGCGGACGTCGTCCGGTACGTGCACGAACAGCGCCGGCTGGCCACCGTGCCGGCCGCGGCCCGCGGAGGTGTCGCATGACCTGGCAGTCACCCGCCCGCCTCTGGCTGCTGCTCGCCGTCGTCGCGCTGGTCGCCGGCTACCTGGTGCTGCAACGGCGGCAGAGCCGGTACGCGGTGCGCTTCACCAACCTGCGCCTGCTCGACCGGGTCGCACCGCGCCGCCCGGCGTGGCGGCGGCACGTCCCGGCGGGCCTGTTCCTCGCCATGCTGGCGTTGCTCGTGGTCGGGTTCGCCCGGCCCGAGGCGGAGGTGCGGGTGCCCCGCGAGCGGGCCACGGTGATGGTCGCGGTGGACGTCTCCACCTCGATGCTCGCCGGTGACGTGGACCCGGACCGGTTGACGGCGGCCAAGGAGGCGGGCCGGCGGTTCGTCGACGGGCTGCCGGACGAGTTCAACGTCGGCCTCGTCGCGTTCGCCGGCAGCGCGGCGGTGCTGGTGCCGCCGAGCACCGACCGGGAGGCGCTGCACGACGGCATCGGGCGGCTGGCCGAGGGCATCACCGGCGTGCAGGGCACCGCCATCGGCGAGGCGATAAGCACCTCGCTCGGCGCGGTCAAGAGCCTGGACGCGACCGCTGCCAAGGATCCGCCGCCGGCCCGGATCATCATCCTCTCCGACGGCGCGAACACCTCCGGCATGGACCCGATGGAGGCCGCCGACCAGGCGGTCGCCGCGAAGGTGCCGGTGCACACCATCTCGTTCGGCACGCCCGGCGGCTCGGTCGACAGGGGCGGCCGGGCGATCCAGGTGCCGGTGGACGGCCAGACGCTGCGGGCGGTCGCCGAGCAGACCGGCGGCGGCTTCCACGAGGCGTCCACCACCGCCGAGCTGAAGGACGTCTACGAGGACATCGGCACCTCGGTCGGCTACCGCACCGAGCGGCAGGACATCTCGGCCCGCTTCATCGGCCTCGGGCTGGTCCTGGCGATGGGCGCCGCGGCCGGCTCGCTGCGGTGGTTCTCCCGGCTGCCCTGACCCGCACCACGACCGTACGACCGCACGACACGTGAGGAGCCAGGCATGGCAGTGCAGACCGGACTCGGCGAGCCACGCGGCCCGTGGTTCGTCTCGCCCGAGCTGGGCCCGGACGGGCGCGGCTACCGGGACGTACCCGGGGGCGGGCCGGAGGCCGGGCGGCGGAGCCTGCGGCACCGGCTGCTGAGCGTGGCGGCGGTGGTGGCGCTCTCCACCGTCTCCGGCGCGGCGGCCGGCACCTGGGCGGCCGACCGGGGCACGCCGGGACCGGCGGCGGCGTCCGCCGCGCCGGTGCCGGCCGAACTGGTCACCGCCGCGGGCAAGACGGTGCCCGGGGTGGTCTCGGTGATGGTCGGGGGCCGCTCCGGCGCGTCCGCGTCCGGCTCCGGGTTCGCCATCGACAACGAGCAGCACATCGTCACCAACGACCACATCCTGGCCCGGGGCGGCGCCGGCGCGGTGACTGTGGAGACCTCGGACGGGCGGCGCTTCCCGGCCGAGGTGGTGGGCCGGGAACCGGCCAGCGACCTCGCGGTGCTCAAGGTGCCCGCGTCGGCCGGGCTGCCGCCGTTGCCGCTGGCCAAGGCGAACTCGACGAGGGTGGGGGAGCCGGTGCTCGCGGTCGGGTCGCCGCTCGGCCTGGCCGGGACCGTCACCGCGGGCATCGTCAGCGCGCTGGACCGGCAGGTGCGGATCGGCAACGGCCGGCACACGGCGGTGCAGACCGACGCCTCGATCAACCCGGGCAACTCGGGCGGGCCGCTGGTGAACGCGCGCGGTGAGGTGGTCGGCGTGAACACGGCGATCGCCACCATCGACGGCAGCGGCTCGATCGGCATCGGCTTCGCCATCCCGATCGACCAGGTCCAGCAGACCGCCGACACCATCATCGGCCGGGGTGGCTGAGCCGCCCGCGTGGTGTCCCGCGCGGGGCCGACCGCCGTCCCGCCCGGGGCGCTGACCTGCACAAGTAGCGCAAGATCGGTGCGAACTGTCGGATATCCGGCGCGCAATGATCGGAGCATGGAAATATTACGCTGAGTATGGATACTGGCGGAGGTGGAGCAAGCTGTCACTGCGGCCCTCCTCCTGGTGGGCCTTGTCATCGGCGCCGGTGTCGGCGCGTCCTACGCGCGTGCGAAGCGTGGCTGGACGGACTACCGGACGGCCCGGACCACAGTCCCCACCGCCCGGCGCAACGCCTGGCTGGCGATCCGGGGCGTGGTCGTCAAGCTCGCCGTGATCGCCCTGCTGCTGTTCGGCGCGGCCGCGTACGCGGCGTCCGGCGGCGGCGAGGAACGGGCCGGACCCACGCCGAGCGCCACCCCCACACCGAGTCGTCGCGCCGGGCGCTAGCCTCGGGGCGTGGACGACGGACTGCGGGTGACCGACCGGCTCGTGGTGCCCGCCGCCGAGCTGCGGGAACGGTTCTCCCGGTCGTCCGGGCCGGGCGGGCAGGGAGTCAACACCACCGACTCGCGGGTGGAGCTGAGCTTCGACCTGGGCGGCTCGCCGAGCGTGCCGGAGGCGTTGCGGGAACGGGCGCTGGCCCGGCTCGCCGGCCGCCTGGTCGGCGGTGTGCTGACGGTGACCGCCAGCGAGCACCGCGCGCAACTGGCCAACCGGGAGGCGGCCCGCGAGCGGATGGCCGCGCTGCTGCGCGAGGCAGTCGCCCCGCCGCCGAAGGCGCGCCGGCCGACCCGACCCTCCCGCGGTGCCAAGGAGCGCCGTCTGGCCGAGAAGAAGCGCCAGTCCCAGCGCAAACGCGACCGCCGGGTGGACGGCGACTGACCGGAAACGGGTTGAGCCGCCGAGCCCCGGGCCGGAGAATCCCGCCACGTGATCGACTTCTCCGTCAAGCCCACGCTCACCGGCGAGCGGGTGGTGCTGCGCCCGTTCCACGACGACGACCTGCCGGCGCTCGCCGAGATCCTGGCCGACCCGGAGGTGGCCCGGCTGACCGGCAGCCCGGCCGGCGAGACGTTCGAGCCGTCCCGGCTGCGGGCCTGGTACGGCACCCGCAACAGCCAGGACGACCGGCTCGACCTCGCGGTGGTGGACCGCGCGAGCGGCGTCTGCGTCGGCGAGGTCGTCCTCAACGAGTGGGACCGGGCCAACGCCGGCTGCAACTTCCGCACCCTGATCGGGCCCGGCGGGCGCGATCGCGGCCTCGGCACCGAGGCGGTCCGGCTGATCGTCGGGTACGGCTTCGAGCAGCTCGGCCTGCACCGCATCGGGCTGGAGGTGTTCGCGTTCAACCCGCGCGCCCGGCGGGCGTACGAGAAGGTGGGTTTCGTCGCCGAGGGGACGCTGCGACAGGTGCTGCGCGACGGCGACGACTGGGTGGACGCCACAGTCATGTCGATCCTCGCCCCGGAGTGGAACGAGCATCGGGGCCACCCGGAGGGTTGAGCCGGAGGCGTCGAAGCGCTTCAATGCATACGGGAGCGTCAGGGCCGTCACCGACCACCACGTCACCGTGACAGGAGTCCCTTCCGCATGTCCCGAAACCCCGTACGCGCCGCGCTGACCGCGCTCGCCGCGCTGCTGCCCGTCCTCGCCCTCGGCCTCGCCCTCACCGCCAACCCGCCCACGGCCGCCGCGGCGGCCACCCCGGTCCGCGTCATGCCGCTGGGCGACTCCATCACCGGGTCTCCCGGCTGCTGGCGGGCGGTGCTCTGGAACCGCCTCCAGTCCACCGGCCACACCGACGTCGACTTCGTCGGCACGCTCGGACCGCAGGGCTGCGGCGTGCCGTACGACGGCGACAACGAGGGGCACGGCGGCTACCTCGCGACGAACGTGGCGAACCAGAACCTGCTGCCCGGCTGGCTGGCCGCCACCCGCCCGGACGTCGTGCTGATGCACTTCGGCACCAACGACGTGTGGAGCAACATCGCGCCCGCCACGATCCTGGCCGCGTACTCGAAACTGGTGGACCAGATGCGGGCCGCCAACCCGGCCATGACCGTGCTGGTCGCGAAGATCATCCCGATGAACCCGGCCAGCTGCCCGGAGTGCGGCCAGCGGACCGTGGCGCTCAACTCGCTGATCGAGGGCTGGGCGGCCGGAAGGACCACAGCCGCGTCGCCGATCGTGGTGGTCGACCAGTGGACCGGGTTCAGCACCGCCACCGACACGTACGACGGCGTGCACCCGAACGCCGCAGGGGACCAGAAGATGTCCGACAGGTGGTACCCGGCGCTGGTCGCCGCGCTGGACCGGACCACGCCGGCCCCGTCGCCCACCGTCAGCCCGTCGCCCACGACGAGCCCGTCTCCGACGACCAGCCCGTCGCCCACCGCCAGCCCGACGCCGGCGCCCGGTGGCTGCACCGCCACCTGGCGCCTCGCCGGCCAGTGGCCGGGCGGCTTCCAGGGGGAGGTGACCGTCCGCAACGGCGGCGCCGCGCCGATCGCCGGCTGGACCGTGAGCCTCCCGCTCACCGGCGGCCAGCGGATCAGCCAGGCGTGGAGCGCGGACGTGACGCAGAGCGGAACCACAGTGACCGCCCGGAACGCGAGCTGGAACGGCGCCCTGGCCCCGGCCGCCCAGACCACGTTCGGGTTCCTGGCCGACGGTGCCGTCCCGAACCCGGTGCCGGCGCTGACCTGCGCCGCGAACTGATCCCCGCGCCGGCCGGTCCCGCGCTCAGCGGTGGCCGGCCGGCACGGCCCGGTCCAGCCCGGCCAGCAGCCGGGCCCGCAACCCGGCGGCGCGCTCGGCGAACTCGCGCTGGGCGGCGGCATACTCGGCCCGGCCCTCCGGCGTCTCCACCCGCACCGGCGGGTAGCCCAGGTCGGCCAGGTCGTACGGGCTGGCCCGCATGTCCAGCGCCCGGATCTCCCGGGCCAGCGCGAAACAGTCCGCCACCAGCTCCGACGGCACCAGCGGCGACAGCTTGTAGGACCACTTGTAGAGATCCATGTTGGCGTGCAGGCAGCCCGGCTGCTCCAGCGCGTGCTGACCCTCCCGGGTCGGCTGGAGCACGTTCAGCGGCCGGGCCGGCGCGGTGAAGAAGCGGAACGCGTCGAAGTGGCTGCACCGCACGCCGCGCTCCTCGACCACCGCCGCCGTCGCCGCCGGGCTCAGCCGGAGCGGCCAGGCGTTGTGCCGCACCTGCTCCTGGGTCTGCCGGTAGACCATCGCCCACTCGTGCATGCCGAAACAGCCAAGCTGCGCCGGGCGTGCGGCGGTCGCCGCGAGCAGCGTACGGATCCAGGCGATCGACTCGGCGCGCCGCGCGCGTACCCGATCGGTGTCCAGGGTGAGCCCGGCGGCGCTCGCGGTGTAGTCCGGGCCGAAGACGGCCGCGTCGGCGTCGCGCAGCACCACTCCCGCACCCGGGTGCCAGCGGCGCAACTGCGCCGGGCGGTGCGAGTAGTAGGTGAACAGGAAGTCCTCCACCGGGTGCTTCACCCCGGCGCGGCGGCGGGCCAGATGCGGCGTCAGCCAGGCGTCCACCCGCGCCTCGTGGGCGTGCCTGCGCGCCTGCCAGTCGGCCAGGTCGAGCGCGGGGGCGAGGGCGGCGGTCACACACCCCAGGGTACGACCGCCGCCCGTGCCCGGATCACGCCACGTCCACCCGCACGCCCGCGGAGAAGACGCCGCTGCGCAGCTCCAGCCGCTTCGGCGGCTCGTCGCCGCGCATCATGAACACCAGCGGCAGCAGCACCCGCCGCCCGGCGGTGACCGGCTGGGCGAAGACGTCCCGGCCCAGGTTCGCCACCCGGGTCGCGTCCTCGTCGGCGGCCACCCAGTTCCCGCTGGGCAGGTACGCGCGCTGCAACTGCCCGTGCCAGGTCTGGTCCTCGGACGTGAGGTTGCGCACCCCGATCGTGGCCAGGCACGGCCGGCCGCCGCCGGCCGCCGCCGGCCGCCGGCGGCAGCACGTCGGCGCCGCAGCTCAGCCGGTAGACGGTGAACTCGAACGCGTTCTCGCGCAGCGGCTGGCCCAGCGCGCCGGTGACGCTGTTGCCCACCCACGCCCCGCTCGTCGGCTGCTTGGTGGTGTCCATCGCGGCCACCCGCTGCGTGGCCGACCAGGCCGCCGCGCCGACCACGCCGGCGAGCACCGCCGCCGCCACGCCGACCACGAGCCAGACCGGCGGCCTTCCACGGCGGCTCGCAGGCGACGGAACGGACGCCCGCGGATAGACGGTGCCCCGCTGGACCGGCCCCTGGCCCGGTCCGCCTCCGCTCGGCATGCCGCGGCCGGGCACGCCGCCTGCGGGGGCGCCGGTGGGCATCGCGCCGCTTCCGGGCGTACCGGTGTGCGCCGTCGTGCCGCGGACCACGGCGCCGGGCGCGGCGCTACCCGCCGCCGTGCGCCGGCGGCGCCGGACCACCCACCACAGCACGCCGGCGGTGACCACCAGCAGCGCGGTGAACGCGGCGAGCAGCACCGGCGGCCGCCGCCAGGCCGGGGCGGCGGTGATCTGGGCCGCCGGAGCCGTCGCGGCACCCACCCAGGTGGCCGTGGCGCAGTCGAACGGGCGCGTGCCGTCCGTGCCGTAGACGCAGGTGGGCGCGGTCACCGAGCGGCCCGGGCCGGGAACCGACAGCGCGGTGTGCAACGTGGTGGTGCTCTTGGCCGGCAGCCGCAGCCGCCAGGTCACCTCCCCGGCGCTTGCCCCGGCGGGCCGGGTGGTCCGCCCACCGCCGGTCACGGTGGTGGCCCGCGACCCGTTCGGCAGCTCCTGCCGGACCATCGTCTCGACGGGTGCCGTGCCGGCGTTGCGGACCTCGATCCGGTACCCCGGCGCCGGGGTGCCCGACGCGCCCACCGCCACGCTGACCGGTGGCATCGTCGGCCGGACCTGAGCCGGGCCGGTGGTCGGCACCGCCGGGGGCACCGCCGGCACGCCGGTCGGGATCGGGGTGGCCGCGGCACCGCGGACGACCGCCGCGGGCGGGGCCGGATGGGCGGGGGCGGCGGCCGCGCGGGGCGTCGCCGGGGACAGCGCCGGTACGGCGGCGATGACGCCGAGGCAGTTCACGAGCACTGCCAGGGCCCTGTGGTGTCGTCTCGATGCAGGCATACCAACGAACCTCCGGACCCGAAGCTATGGGCCGGGGGCCGCCGGGCGGGTACGAAGCCGCCATTCCCGCCACGTCCGGCGCGATCGCGCGTACCCTGCCCGGCTCGTGCCGGTCCGGGGCCGGTGGCGGCCGGTGCGGGGCGGGGCGCGGCGGCCGGGGCATGCCGCCTGTCACCGGGCGCAGCCGGGCGGGGATAGATTGGCCGGGTGCGTATCGCTCGTTTCGCTCATGCCAAGGGAATGTCGTTCGGGGTCGTCGAGGGCGAGCCGGAGGCCGGGCCGCAGGGCCTGACCATCGCCGAGATCGAGGGCCACCCGTTCGGACAGATCCAGTTCTCCGGCGCCCGCTGGGCGCTCTCCGACGTCCGGCTGCTGTCACCGATCCTGCCCAGCAAGGTGGTCTGTGTCGGCCGTAACTACGCCGAGCACGCCGCCGAGCACGGCAGCGAGGTGCCGAAGGAGCCGCTGCTCTTCCTCAAGCCGTCCACCTCGGTGATCGGCCCGCGCGACGCCATCCGGCTGCCGATCTTCTCCAAGCAGGTCGAGCACGAGGCGGAACTGGCCGTGGTGATCGGCGCCCCGGGCGCCCGCCGGGCCGACCGGGCCGCCGCGGAGCGGGCCATCTTCGGCTACACCTGCGCCAACGACGTGACCGCGCGGGACCTCCAGCGCTCCGACGGGCAGTGGACCCGCGCCAAGGGCTTCGACTCGTTCTGCCCGATCGGGCCGTGGATCACCACCGGGCTCGACGTCAGCGACCTGGAGATCCGCTGTGAGGTGGGCCGCAACCCGGAGGAGATGGAGGTACGCCAGATCGGCCGGACCAAGGACATGGTGTTCGACGTACCGGGGCTGGTGTCGTACATCTCGCACGTCATGACGCTGCTGCCCGGCGACGTGGTCCTGACCGGCACGCCGGCGGGGGTTAGCCCGCTCACCGAGGGGGATACCGTCACCGTGCGCATCCAGGGGATCGGGGAGCTCAGCAACCCTGTCGTCCCGGTCGCCTGATTCGGTCCGATGCCTCGTTTCCGCTGGTCAGGTGGGTTTCGAGGGGTTGGATTTGGCCTGTCGGCACCGGGAGGGTAAAGTTCATTCCCGGCGCCGCAAGGGGCCAATGGGGTATGGGGTAATTGGCAGCCCGACTGATTCTGGTTCAGTTAGTCTAGGTTCGAGTCCTGGTACCCCAGCGCAACCGAGGTTTCGCGAGAATCCTCGGCCGCTGGACTCCGGCAGCTCACACTGTCGGAGTGCAATGAAGGTTCTGGCCCCGTCGTCTAGCGGCCCAGGACGCCGCCCTCTCAAGGCGGTAGCGCCGGTTCGAATCCGGTCGGGGCTACAGCACCGACAGCCCGTCCCGTCTTCCGGGGCGGGCTTTCTGCTGTCCGGCCCACGTGCGCAGGGGGTGACCCCCTCCGCGTGACGCCGGACGCGATGCCGCTAGACTACTGCCGCGCCGCCCGGCAGGGCGGTGAAGCACGAAAAGTGCCTGGCCCCGTCGTCTAGCGGCCCAGGACGCCGCCCTCTCAAGGCGGTAGCGCCGGTTCGAATCCGGTCGGGGCTACGTTCATCGAACGGCCCGTCTCGCGTCGAGCGAGGCGGGCCGTTCCGCATTCCCGCCCTTCCCCGCCCTGCTCCGTTGATCATGAAGGTAGCGGCAGTCGGGGAGATCAAAAATGCCGCTAGCTTCATGATCAACGCGAGGGGTGGGGTGGGTCAGAGGCCGGAGAGGCGCTGGCCGGCTCGGACGACGGCCATGGCGTGGCGCTCGCCGGGGCGGCGGCCGAGGCGCTCGATCGGGCCGGAGATGCTGATCGCGGCGATCACCCGGCCGGTGCGATCGCGGATCGGCGCTGAGACGCTTGCCACACCCGCCTCCCGCTCGGCGACGCTCTGCGCCCAGCCGCGCCGCCGCACCTCGGCCAGCGTGCGGCCGGTGAACTTGGAGCGGGGGAGCAGCGGCATGACCGCCTCCGGCGGCTCCCAGGCCAGCAGGATCTGCGCCGCCGAACCGGCGGTCATCGGCAGCACCGAGCCGACCGGGACGGTGTCCCGCAGGCCGCTCGCGCGCTCGGCGGCGGCCACGCAGATCCGCTCGTCGGCGCGGCGCAGGTAGAGCTGGGCGCTTTCGCCGGTGGCGTCCCGTAGCGCGGCGAGCAGCGGCTCGGCGGCGGTCAGCAGCACGTCCGGCGCCGCGTTCGCCAGCTCGCCCAGGCGTGGACCCGGGCGCCAGCGCCCCTGGGTGTCCCGGACGAGCATCCGGTGGATCTCCAGCGCCTGCGCCAGCCGGTGCGCGGTGGCCCGGGGCAGCTTGGTGCGTTCAACGAGTTCGGCCAGGCTGGCGCCGTCGACACAGGCGGCCAGGATGACCACCGCCTTGTCGAGAACGCCGACACCGCTCATACTGTGTCCCACAAGCCGAAATTTACCTCCCAGAATTTAGGATGTCCAGATGGTGGGAGTCACTCAACCGAGGACCCTGGCCGAGAAGGTCTGGGACGCACACGTGGTCCGCTCCGCCGCCGGCGAGCCGGACCTGCTCTTCATCGACCTGCACCTGCTGCACGAGGTGACCAGCCCGCAGGCGTTCGACGGGCTGCGTCTGACCGGGCGCGGGGTCCGCCGTACCGACCTGACGATCGCGACCGAGGACCACAACACCCCGACCGGGTACGACGACCCGGCGTTCCGCTCCCGGCGCGGCGACCTGCTCACGATCGCGGACCCCACCTCCCGCACCCAGATCGAGACGCTGCGCCGCAACTGCGCCGAGTTCGGCATCCGCCTGCACCCGCTGGGCGACGAGAACCAGGGCATCGTGCACGTCATCGGCCCGCAGCTCGGCCTCACCCAGCCCGGCATGACGATCGTGTGCGGCGACTCGCACACCGCCACTCACGGCGCGTTCGGGGCGCTGGCGTTCGGCATCGGCACCAGTGAGGTCGAACACGTCCTGGCCACGCAGACGCTGCCCCAGGCCCGCCCGAAGACCATGGCGGTGAACGTCGTCGGCGAGCTGGCGCCCGGCGTCACCGCAAAGGACCTGGTGCTCGCGCTGATCGCGCAGGTCGGCACCGGCGGCGGGCGCGGCCACATCGTCGAGTACCGGGGCGAGGCGATCCGCGACCTCTCGATGGAGGGGCGGATGACGATCGCGAACATGTCCATCGAGTGGGGCGCCAAGGCGGGCATGATCGCGCCGGACGAGACCACGTTCGCGTACCTGAAGGGGCGGCCCAACGCGCCCCAGGGCGACGACTGGGACGCGGCGCTGGAGTACTGGCGGACGCTGCCCACCGACGAGGGAGCGACCTTCGACACCGAGGTCACGCTCGACGCGAGCCGGATCACGCCGTTCGTCACCTGGGGCACCAACCCCGGGCAGGGCTTGCCGCTGGGCGCCACGGTGCCGGACCCGGAGGAGTTCGTCACCGAGCCGGAGCGGGTCGCCGCCCGGCGCGCGCTGGCGTACATGGACCTCACCCCGGGCACCCCGCTGCGCGACCTCGCGGTCGACGTGGTGTTCGTCGGCTCCTGCACGAACGGCCGCCTGGAGGACCTGCGGGCCGCCGCCGAGGTGCTGCGCGGGCGGCGGGTCGCCGACGGCGTACGCATGCTGGTGGTCCCGGGCTCCGCCGCGGTCCGGGAGGCGGCCGAGATTGAAGGGCTGGACAAGGTCTTCACCGACGCCGGCGCGGAGTGGCGCTTCGCCGGCTGTTCGATGTGCCTGGGCATGAACCCGGACACCCTGAAGCCGGGCCAGCGCTCCGCCTCGACCTCCAACCGCAACTTCGAGGGACGGCAGGGCCGGGGCGGGCGTACGCACCTGGTGTCCCCGCCGGTCGCCGCCGCCACCGCGGTGGTCGGCCGCCTGGCCGCTCCCGCCGACCTGTAGAAGGGCAGCCGAGAGATGGACAAGTTCACCACCCACACCGGCACCGCCGTGCCGCTGCGCCGATCCAACGTGGACACCGACCAGATCATCCCGGCGGTGTACCTCAAGCGGGTGACCCGGACCGGTTTCGCCGACGGGCTGTTCAGCGCGTGGCGGGAGGAGCAGTCATTCGTGCTCAACGATCCCGCCCATTCGGGCGCGTCGATTCTCATCGCCGGTCCCGAGTTCGGCACCGGGTCCTCCCGGGAGCATGCCGTCTGGGCGCTGCGGGACTGGGGCTTCCGGGCCGTCATCTCGCCTCGCTTCGGCGACATCTTCCGGGGCAACTCGCTCAAGGAAGGCCTCCTTCCGGTAGAGCTGGAATTGAAGGCCGTGGAAGAACTCTGGGACCTCGTGGAATCGGAGCCGAGCACTCCGATCACTGTCGACCTCGCCGCCCGCCAGGTCCGCGCCGGGGATGCCACCTGGGCCTTCCCGCTGGACGACCACAGCCGCTGGCGGTTGATGGAGGGCTTGGATGACATTGGACTCACCCTCCGGCACGAGGCCGAGATCAGTGCCTTCGAGGCGTCCCGGCCGTCGTTCCTGCCGTCGGTAGCCTGACCCCAGACCGCTTCTCGCCCCCACCGGATGCATCCGGTGGGGGCGAATCCGTTGCGACACAAGGGCTTTTTTCCACCGAATGTTTGTGTCCAGGCAGCACAGGGCATACCGTGCGCGCAGAATGGCTCGCGTCGAGTCAGTTGCACAATCGGGAGGAAGTCGTGAACAAGGCCGAGCTCATCGAGGCGCTCGCCGTTCGCCTGGGGGACCGGAAGACGGCGACGGCCGCGCTCGACGCGGTTCTCGCTGAGGTCCAGGCGGCGGTCACCAAGGGCGAGAAGGTGGCGATCACCGGTTTCGGAGCGTTCGAGAAGCGCGTCCGGGGAGCCCGAACAGCGCGCAATCCGCGAACCGGCGAGGCGGTGAAGGTCAAGAAGACCTCCGTCCCGACGTTCCGGGCCGGCGCGGGCTTCAAGGAGATGGTGGCCAGCGGCAAGGTGCCGAAGGACACCGCCGCGGCGAAGAAGACCACCGGGGCCGCGAAGGCCACGGCGGCGAAGACCACCGGCGCCGCGAAGAAGACCACCGGCGCCGCGAAGAAGACCACGGCGGCGAAGGCCACCAAGACCACCGCGACCAAGAAGGCCGCGCCGGCGAAGAAGGCCGCCGCGACCAAGACCACGGCGGCGAAGAAGACCACGGCGGCGAAGTCCACCGCGGCGAAGAAGACCACCGCCGCCAAGAAGACGACCGCGGCGAAGTCCGCCACGGCCAAGAAGACGACGGCGGCCAAGAAGGCGCCCGCGAAGAAGGCGCCGGCCAAGAAGGCCGCCACCCGGCGCTGACCGGACGACCCACGAAAGGGCGCCCACCGTTCGCGGTGGACGCCCTTTCGCATGGGTACGCGTTGACCGCCCGGCGCCCCGCGCCGCAGAATCGCCGTGCCGAACACCCCCGTCGGTCACGAGAAGAGGCGCCCCGTGCGGCACCGTCACCTCTCCACCCTGGCGCTCGCGCTGGGCATCGCGGTCCTGCTGGACGTGCTGCGGGTCTGGCTGCCCTCGGTCATCACCCTGTTCGGGCGGGCCGCCGAGACGCCCGCCGAGCTGCTCGGCGCGTTCGCGCTCGGCTGGTTCCTGCTCGCCCTCGCCGCGCCCACCCTGGTCCGCCGTGCCGGTTCCGGCCCGGTCGGACTCGTCGCCGCGGGTGTGCTGGCGGCGGCCCGGCTGGCGCTCACCGCGCAACCCGGCGGCCCGGCCCAGCTCTGGCTCGCCTGCGCCGGGCTGCTCGCCGGCCTGGTCTGGCTCGCCGCCGTCGCCGCGTCGGTGCCCCGCCCGGCCGCCGGTCTGGCGCTCGGCCTTGCCGGCAACGCGGTCGGGCACGCCCTGCTGGGCACCGAGGATCTGGTGTGGCGCGGCGGCGCGCTCGGCTGGAGCCTGAGCGCCCTGCTGGTGGCGGCGTTCCTGGCCGCGTCCACGGTGGCGCGGCGTCGGCGGCCGGCCGCGTCGGCGGGCGTGGGGGACGGTGACGCCGCCCCGCACATGCGTACCCCGGGCCGGCGGGCCTGGCTGCTGTGCGGGCCGGCACTGTTGCTGGCCAGCCAGGTGGCGCTGGCCCCGGCGCTGTGGAACGCCGCCGCCGGCACCGGATCGCCCGACTTCCCCGGACTCGCCCGCCCTGGTAACGGAGTCCTGCCGGGCGCGTTCGCGGTGCTGCTGTTCCTGGCGACGGCGTTGTTCCGGGCGCCGCTGCGCCTGGCCCGGGTGGTGTGGCCGTTGGCGCTGCTCGCCGGTTCGGTGCTGTTCGTGACCGGGCGCCTCGTCCCGGCGTACCTGCTCACCGCCGCCGGTCTCGGCGGCTGCCTGGCGCTCGCCGACTCGGCCGCCGCCGACGAGCGGCCCGCCGGCGACGTGCGGGCGGGGGCGCGGCGCGGGCGGGCGGCGGCGCTCGGGATGCTGGTGTTCGCGGTGGCCACGGTGGCCTACTACGCCGCCTACGACCTGGGGTACCCCAACGGGTGGGCACCGGTGGCCACGGCCCTCCTGGTGGCTCTGGTGGCGGTCGGCGCGTCCCTCCGGTCCGTCCCGGCGGTGCCTGGCGCGACGTCATCCGCCCCGGTGCTGCCCACCCTGGTCCGGGTGGCGGCCCTGGGCGGCCTGACCGCGCTGGCCGGGCTCGCCGCCACACTGCACGTGCCACCGACAAACGCCCGGGCCGCCACCGCACCGGCGGCGGTGCGGGTGGCCGCGTACAACATCCGGATGGGATTCGGCCTGGACGGCCGGCTGGACCTGGACGCGGTGGCCCGGGAGTTGCACGGCTCGGACGTGATCCTGCTCAGCGAGGTCGACCGGGGCTGGTGGCTCAACGGCGGCCACGACACGCTGGCGCTGCTGGCCGGGCGGCTGGGAATGCCGTACGTCTTCGCGCCCGCCGCCGACCCGGTCTGGGGCGACGCGGTGCTCAGCCGCTTCCCGGCGCGCTCCGGGCAGACCCGGCGGCTGACCGCGCACGGTGCGCCGACCGGTGCGCAGGCTCTCGGCGTCACGCTCGACCTCGGCGGCCGGGAACTGGCTGTGGTGGCCACGCACCTGCAACCGCCGCCCGGCCGGGATCCGGTCGAGCAGGCACGCGAGGTGGCCGAGTTCGCCCGCCGGTACGCGAACGGCCGTCCACTCGTGGTCGGCGGCGACCTGAACACCGAGCCGGACGATCCGGCGTTCGCCGAGTTCACAGGCGCGGGTCTGGTGGACGCGCTGGCTCCGGCCCGGCCGCTGCGGACCAGCCCGGCCGACGATCCGCGCACCCAGATCGACCACGTCTTCGTCTCGCCGGGCCTGACCGCCGCCGAGGTACGCGCGCCGCGCACCGGGGCCAGCGACCACCTCCCGGTGACGCTCACCGTCACGCTGCCCTGAGCCGACGCCGCACGACCCGGAGCCCGCCGCGACAACGGGCGTCGGCCGCGGCCCGCCGCGACAACAGGCGTCGGCCGCGGCCCGCCTCACAACCGGTCGGGGAGGACCAGCCGGTCACCGGCGAACGGCAGCAGCCAGCCGCCGCCCTTGGCGGTGGTGAAGTCGTCGTCCACGCGGCCGGTGAGCCGTTCCAGCGCGCCCGGGATCACCTTGCCCTGGCTGCACACCGCCGCCGTCCCGACAGCCTGGGCCAGCGCGGTCAGCCGCGCCGCGGCGGCCAGCGCGCACTCCTCGGCCTGCTGGCCCGGCACCGGCTCGTCGAAGTCGCCGCAGACCTCGATCGGCAGGTCCAGGCGGGCCGCCGCCGGGTCCAGCGTCTGCACGCAACGCCGGGCCGAGGCGGAGAACAGGTGCGCCGGGCGCACCAGCGTCACCAGCGGGACCAGTGCCCGCGCCTGCGCCCAACCCTGCTCGTCGAGGGGGCGGCCGTGGTCCGGGCCGGTCCAGGTGCCGCGCCTGCCGGCGTGCGCGTGGCGGACCAGCAGCACCGTCGCGGTGACCGGCGGCAGCGCCGCGAACGCCGCGATCACCTCGGCGTCGTGCGGGTAGTCGACCCGGCGTACCGCGTCGTCGACCGGGAACCAGGCCACGTCGTCGACCTCGGTGCCGGGCTGGAAACCGCCGGCGCCGACGGCCCGCATGGACCAGTAGTCGACCGCCTTGGCGCGGCCCTCGCTGCGGTAGCGGACGGTGGGCAGGCGTACCTGCGGAACGGCGCGGACGTCGCTCTCCTCGGCCACCTCGCGGACGGCGGCCACGAGCGGGTGCTCGCCGCGATCCAGCTTGCCCTTCGGCAGCGACCAGTCGCCGTACCGGGGGCGGTGCACCAGGCACACCTCGACGCCGGCCGGACCCGGGCGCCACACCACGCCGCCGGCGGCCCGGATCCGTACCGGTTCGTCGTCGCTCACCCGCTCACCGTATGTCCGCCCGCCACGCGCCACGGTCCGCTCAGTCCGCCCTTCCGCCGACCCGGCGCAGCAACAGATCCTGAAGGTGGGTGAGCGCCGTGTCGCCGTCCCCGGCGCGGCGGTGCCAGGTGCCGTCCGCGGCCAGCTCGAACGCGTCCACGCCGGGATCGAACGCGGCGGTGAGTACGTGGTCCAGCTCGGCCCGGGCCACCGGGTCGCTCACCTGCACCAGCGCCTCCACCCGGCGGTCCAGGTTGCGGTGCATCAGGTCGGCCGAGCCCATCCAGAACTCGGCGTCGCCCTTGTTGCCGAACCGGAAGATCCGGGAGTGTTCCAGGAACCGGCCGAGGATCGAACGGACCCGGATGTTCTCCGACAGCCCCGGCACGCCCGGCCGCAGCGTGCACATGCCCCGGATCAGCAGGTCCACGTGCACGCCGGCCCGCGACGCGCGGTAGAGCGCGTCGGTGATCTCCTCGTCCACCAGGGAGTTCACCTTGAACTGCACCAGCCCGGGCATGCCCAGCCGGACGTGTCCGATCTCCCGGTCGATGCGCTCGATCAGGCCGCTGCGGATGCCCTGCGGCGCCACCAGCAGCCGCCGGAACGCGGTCTGCCGGCTGTAGCCGGTGAGCACGTTGAACAGGTCGGTCAGGTCGGCGCCGATCTCCGGGTCGGCGGTGAGCATGCCGAAGTCCTCGTAGAGCCGGGCCGTCTTCGGGTGGTAGTTGCCGGTGCCGATGTGGCAGTAGCGGCGGATCTGGTTGCCCTCCTGGCGTACCACCAGCGCGGTCTTGCAGTGCGTCTTGAGCCCCACCAGGCCGTACACCACGTGGCAGCCGGCCCGTTCCAGCGTGCGCGCCCAGCCGATGTTCGCCACCTCGTCGAAGCGCGCCTTCAGCTCGACCAGCACCACCACCTGCTTGCCGGCGGCGGCCGCGTCGACCAGCGCGTCCACGATCGGGGAGTCGCCGCTGGTGCGGTAGAGCGTCTGCTTGATGGCGAGCACGTTCGGGTCGGCCGCCGCCTGCTCGACGAAGCGCTGCACGCTCGTGGCGAACGAGTGGTACGGGTGGTGCACCAGCACGTCGCCGTCGCGCAGCGTGGCGAAGACGCTGCGCGGCACCTCACCCTCGGCCAGCCGCGGGTGGGTGGCCGGCACGAACGGCGGGTCCTTCAGGTCGGGCCGGTCGGCCTCGCCGTAGACCTGCCAGAGCGCGGACAGGTCGAGCAGGCCGCGCACGCGCAGCACGTCGTGGCCGTCCATGTCCAGCTCGCGGACCAGCAGCTCAAGCATGCGGTCGGAGACGGAGGCGGCGACCTCCAGGCGTACCGGCGGGCCGAACCGGCGCCGGGCCAGTTCCCGCTCCAGCGCCTGGAGCAGGTCCTCGTCGCGGTCCTCGTCCACCTCCACCTCGGCGTTGCGGGTCACCCGGAACAGGTGGCACTCGACCACCTGCATGCCGGAGAACAGCTGGCCGAGGTGCACCGAGATGAGGTCCTCCACCGGCAGGAACCGCACGCCCGGCTGGTCGCGGTGCACCCGGACGAACCGGGGCACGTTGTTCGGCACCTTGACCCGGGCGAACAGCTCCGAGCCGCCGTCCGGGTCGCGTACCGACACGGCCAGGTTCAGCGACCGGCCGGAGATGTACGGGAACGGGTGCGCCGGGTCGACCGCCAGCGGGGTGAGCACCGGAAAGATGTGTTCCCGGAACCACGTGCGCAGCCGTTCCCGCTCGGCGTCGTCCAGGTCGCTCCAGCGCAGTATGCGAATGTCCTCGGCGGCGAGCTTCGGCAGCACGTCGTCGACCAGGCAGGCGGCGTGCCGGGCGACCAGGCCGGCGGCCTTCTCGGTGATGAGTTCGAGCTGGGTGCGCAGCGGCAGCCGGTCACCGCCGCGTACCGGCAGGCCGGCGGAGAGCCGCCGCTTCAGCCCGGCCACCCGGACCATGTAGAACTCGTCCAGGTTGCTGGCGAAGATTGCCAGGAACTTCGCCCGTTCCAGCAGCGGGGTACGCGGATCCTCGGCGAGCGCCAGCACCCGGGCGTTGAAGTCGAGCCAGGACAGCTCCCGGTTGAGGAAGCGGTCCTCCGGCAGCGGCGGCGCGGCCCGCGGGCCGGCGTCCGCAGCGGTCTCGTCCGCCGGGCCGGGACCCTCCACCGGGTCGAGCGGCTCGTCCAGCCCGGTCGCGCCGGCCGCGTCCGGATCGGCGCCGAGGCGCTCCTCCGGGGGCCGGGTCGGGCGGAACCGCCCGTCCTGGCCGCGGGTGGGGCTGCCGTTGCGGGGCGTGCCGGGGTCGAGGATCGGCGGCGGGCTGTCGGGGTGCTCGCGAGGGGTGCTCACCACCTCATGATTCCCCGAAGAGGGTGAACGGAAAATGAACTCGGGCCAGGTTGTTCACGCCATCGTCGGCAGGGTGACCCGGACCACCTCGCCGTCGGCGTCCCGCTCGATCCGGACACGCTGCCCCAAACGGAGCAACCGCAGCCCGGAGGCGTCGAACGCGCGGGCCGGGAACGCCAGTTCGGTGCCGTCGTCGAGCAGCAGCACGCCGCTGCGGGTCGACGCGTCGTAGGTCGCCACCGTGCCCTGCATGCCAGCACCGTACCGGACCGCTCCGGCGACCCGGTCCAGCAGCGCGGCGGTGTGCGGCCCCACGCCCAGCCCGGCGGCGTCGGCCAGGTCGGCCGGGGTGTCCACGTCCCGGCGCAGGCTGGGCCAGTCGCCGGCCAGCGGCAGCGCCCCGCTCGCCGCGTGCGCGGCGGCCGAGCCCGGCCCGAAGCAGGGCGCCAGCGCCGCCCCGGTGGGCGCGGCCAGCAGCACCGTGCCTGCGCCCGGGGCGTCCGCCACGAACCCGCGTACCCCGTGGGTGGCCCGCAGCGCGGCGGCCAGCTCGGCCGGTCGCAGCGCCGGCAGGTCGGCGGTCAGGCCGGCCACGGCGGCGCGCGGCCCGGCCGCTGCCGCGCCGTGCCGGAACGCCGCGTTCAGCCCGCCGCCGGGGTCGCCGACGACGCGGGCGCCGGCCGCGCCGGCCGCCGCGCTCACCCGCGGGTCGTCGGTGACCACGAGCACCCCGGCGACCGCCGGGCACGCCCGCACCGCGCGCAGCGTGTCGGCCGCCAGGGCCAGCGCCAGCTCCTCATGGGGTACGCCGGGCAGCGCGCCCCGCAGCCGGCTCTTCGCCGCCGGAAGGCGCTTCACCGGCGTCACCACGGTCCAGCGGGCCTCAGACACGCCGACCATCCTGCCAGCGGAGAGCGCCGGTACCCGCACTGGCCGCAGCGGGGGCGAACAGGCATGATTCTGTCCCGGGGCGCGTGGGCGGATCGAGGAGGCACAGTGGCACGGCGGAGGCTGGGGTTCTGGCGACGGCTCGCCGTGGTGCTGGTGAAGCCGCTGATGACGGTCTGGACCCGGCGCGCCTGGCGGGGCATGGAACACCTGCGCCACGACGGCGGCGTGATCCTCGTGCCCAACCACATCTCGCACGCCGACCCGCTCGTGGTCGCGCACTTCGTCTACGACGCCGGGCGCTGGCCGCGCTTCCTCGGCAAGGCGAGCGTGTTCCGGGTGCCGGTGGTCGGCTGGATCCTGCACCGGTGCCAGCAGATCCCGGTCGAGCGCGACACCGTCGAGGCGGTCAAGTCGCTGGACAAGCTGGTCGCCGCGCTGGCCGAGGGGGGCGCGGTGGTGATCTACCCGGAGGGCACCACCACCCGCGAGCCGGACCTGTGGCCGATGAAGGGCAAGACCGGCGCGGCCCGGCTGGCGCTGGCCACCGGCGCCCCGGTGGTCCCGATCGCCATGGTGGGCCCGGAACGGATGTTCGACCCGCGTACGGCCCGGTTCGGGCTGCGCCCGCGTACCTCGGTGACGGTGATCGCCGGGCCGCCGGTGGACCTGAGCCCCTGGGCCGGCGCCACGCCGACCCGGCCGATCCTGGAGGAGATGACGGACACCATCATGCTGCGCATCCGGGATCTGGTCGCGGAGATCCGCGGCGGCACGCCACCGCCGCTGTGGCAGCGGCCCGCCCGCACCGGCATCCGGGAGGTCACCGAATGAGCGGGCACGTCGCCGTGCTGGGCGCCGGTTCCTGGGGGACCGCGTTCGCCAAGATCCTCGCCGACGCCGGGCGGGACGTCACGGTCCTGGCCCGCCGGGCCGCCGTGGCCGAGGCGATCCGGACCGGGCGGCACAACCCGGAGTACCTGCCCGGCGTGCGGCTGCCCGAGCGGGTGACCGCGACCGGCGACGCCGCCGAGGCGATCGAGGGCGCCGAGGTGGTGGTGCTGTCGGTGCCGTCGCAGACGCTGCGCGGCAACCTCGGCGACTGGACGCCGTACCTGGCGCCGGACGCCACGCTGGTTTCGCTGATGAAGGGCATCGAGCTGGGCACCACCAAGCGGATGAGCCAGGTGATCATGGAGACCGCCGGGGTGCCCGCCGACCAGGTGGTGGTCGTCTCCGGGCCCAACCTGGCCCCGGAGATCGCCGCCGAGCAGCCGGCCGCCACAGTGGTCGCGGGCACCGACAGCCGGCGGACCGCGCTGGTGCAGGCGTCCATCCGCACCCCGTACCTCCGCCCGTACACGAACGACGACGTGATCGGCTGCGAGCTGGGCGGCGCGGTGAAGAACGTGATCGCCCTGGCGTACGGCATCGCCACCGCGATGGGCTTCGGCGACAACACCCGGGCCATGCTGATGACCCGCGGCCTGGCCGAGACCGCCCGGCTGGGCGTGGCGCTCGGCGCCGACCCGATCACGTTCGCCGGGCTGGCCGGCATGGGTGACCTGGTCGCCTCCTGCTCGTCGCCGATGGCCCGCAACCGCACCTTCGGCGAGCACCTGGGGCGGGGGGAGACGCTGGAGCAGGCCCAGGCGGCCACCCGGCAGACCGCCGAGGGCGTCAAGAGCTGCCTGGCCATCCGTGACCTGGCCCGGGCGCACGGGGTGGAGATGCCGATCACCGAGCAGATCGAGCGGATCTGCCACGAGGGGATGGATCCGCGCCTGGCGGTGGACGCGCTGATGAGCCGTACCGCCAAGCCCGAGTCGTACGAGTGAGGGGAGCCGGGATGGGCAGCGAGCACTGGGGCGACGGCACGCGCAGCGTGCACGCCGGGCTGCCGGACGCCGTACCCGGGCAGCCGTTCCTGCCCGGCCCGGTCTTCGCCGCGCCGTACCACCTGGATCCGGAGCGCGGCCCGTCGGCGGCGACGGACGAGTACGGGCGGCCGGACAACCCCACCCGGCGGCTGCTGGAGACCGCTGTCGGCGAGCTGGAGGGCGGCGACTGCCGGGTCTTCGCCAGCGGGCAGGCCGCCATCACCGGGCTGCTGCTGGCCCTGCTGCGCCCCGGCGACACGGTCCTGCTGCCCGCCGACGGCTACTACGCGGTGCGCTCGTTCGCCTCCGACGCGCTGGAGCGGCTCGGCGTGCGCGTGGTGCTCGTGCCGACCGCCGGGCCGTACCCGTCGTTCGAGGGTGTGCGGCTGGTGCTGCTGGAGACCCCGGCGAACCCCGGCCTGGACGTCGTCGACGTGCGGGCGGTGGCCGGGGCCGCGCACGCCGCCGGTGCGCTGGTGGCGGTGGACAACACCACCGCCACGCCGCTCGGGCAGCGCCCGCTGGATCTCGGCGCGGACGTGGTGGTCGCCTCCGGCACCAAGGCGCTGACCGGCCACTCGGACCTGCTGCTGGGCTACCTGGTCACCCGGGACGCCGGGCTGCGGGACTCGGCGACCACCTGGCGCACCACCACCGGCGGGGTGCCGGGCGCGTTCGACTGCTGGCTGGCCCACCGCTCGTTGGCCACGCTCGACCTGCGGCTGGCCCGGCATACCGCGAACGCGGGGGCGCTGGCCGATCTGCTCGCGGCCCGGCCGGACGTCACCGGCGTGCGGTGGCCCGGCCGGCCGGACGACCCGGCGTACCCGGTCGCGTCGGCCCAGATGCGGCGCGTGCCGGGCGTGCTCTCGTTCGACCTGGGCGACGAGGGCCGGGTGGCCCGGTTCCTCGGCGCCTCCCGGCTGGTGGCCGCCGCGACCTCGTTCGGCGGGCTGCACACGACGGCCGACCGGCGGGCCCAGTGGGGCGATGCCACCACACCGGGTTTCGTGCGGTTCTCCTGCGGCGTCGAGGACACCGCCGACCTGCTCGCCGACGTGGCCGCCGCGCTCGACGCGGCGGGCTGACGGCGCGACTGCCGCTGGGCTATGGTGACGGGCAGCCACGGCCCGTGCGGCCCCGACCCGAGGAGGTGAGTCCGATTCCCAAGCAGAGGACCGGCGCTCCCTCCGAGTCCGCGTCGCCTCGGAGCTGAGGCGACGCCGGGGGCGCCGACGAGCGCTTCCCGAAAGGCTTGCCATGGCATCCACGGTATTCACTCCCGATCGTCCGGCCCTCGTCCGGCGGTTACGCGCCGCCGGTTGCGTCTTCGCCGAGGACGAGGCGGACCTGCTGATCGCCGCCGCCGACTCGGCGCCGGCGCTGACCCGGCTGGTCGACCGTCGCGTCGCCGGCCTGCCGCTGGAGCACCTGCTCGGCTGGGCCGAGTTCTGCGGCCGGCGGATCGCCGTACACCCCGGGGTCTTCGTGCCGCGCCGTCGTAGCGCGCTGCTGGTCGACACGGCGGCGGCGCTGGCCGGGCCGGCGCCGGCGGTGCTCGACCTGTGCTGCGGCTCCGGCGCCGCCGCGGTGGTGCTGCACGAGCGGCTCGCGCCGCGCTGGCTGGCCGCCGCCGACATCGATCCGGTGGCCGTGGCCTGCGCCCGGCGCAACCTCGAACCACTCGGCGTCCCGGTCTACCAGGGCGACCTGTACGACGCGCTGCCGGCCGGCCGGCGTGGCCGGCTGGACCTGGTGGTGGCGAACGCGCCGTACGTGCCGACCGCCGCAGTGGCCTCGCTGCCGGCCGAGGCACGCCTGTACGAGGCGCCGGTGGCCCTGGACGGCGGCGCGGACGGCCTGGCCGTGTTGCGCCGGGTCGCCGCCGGCGCGGCCGAGTGGCTCGCCCCGGGCGGGCACGTCGTGGTCGAGGCGAGCGCCGCACAGGCCCCGTCGCTGTGCGCCGTGTTCACCGCCGCCGGGCTGGACCCGGAAGTGGTACGCGACGAGGAGTGGGACGCCACGGCGGTCACCGCCCGCCGTCCCGGCTGACCGCTACGGGAGTCCGCGCGGGGGCGTGACGGGTGGCCAGGACGGGAACTAGCCTCGGATCAGGCGCGGCGGGAGGCGGTGGCGGTGGACAGCGCAGGTGTGCCGGTGGTGGTGGGGCTGGACAACGGGGGCACGAGCGACAACGCCACGGTGCTGACCGTCGACGGCCGGTTCCTGGTGGACGGGCTGCTGGAGATCCCGAGCGACGTCGGCGCCGGCCCGGAGGCGGCGGTGGAGGCGCTGGCGCGGGCGTTCGACGGCGTGCTGGCGCACACCGGCGTGCCGCGTGACCTGGTCCGCGCGGTCGGGCTGGACACGCCCGGCCCGGCCAGCGCCACCGGCGTCATCTCCTCCCGCGGCTCGACGAACTTCTCCCAGCCCGCCTGGCGCGGCTTCGACGTGCGCAGCGCGCTGGAGCGGCGGCTGGGCCTGCCGGTGGTGTACGCGAACGACGGCAACGCCGCCGCGCTCTACGCCCATCACGTGCACTTCGGCGCCGCGGCGATGGCACGGTCGTCGGTGTCGGCGATCGTCGGCACCGGACTCGGCGGCGGCGTGGTGGAGTCCGGCCGGGTGGTCGGCGGCGCGGCCGGCATGGCCGGCGAGTTCGGGCACGTGCACATCCCGCTGGACGGCCTGGTCGAGCCGGACCAGGCGGCGCCGGTCTGCGCCTGCGGCTTCACCGGGGACGCGGAGAGCGTCGCCTCGCTCACCGCGATCCGGCGCAACCTGCTGCCGTACTGGCTGGCCCGGCACCCGGAGCACCCGCTCGCGGCGGAGGAGCCGGACCGGGCGGCGAAGCTGCTGCGCGGATACGGCGAGCGGGGCGACCCGCTGGCCCGCCTGGTGTTCACCCAGCAGGCGAAGGCGCTGGGCCGCCTGTTCACCATCGCGGCCAACTTCACCGATCCGCACGCGTACTTCGTCGGCGGGGGTGTGGTGGAGGCGGCGCCGGAGTTCCGGGACTGGTTCCTCGCCACCGTCGCCGAGCACACGGTGCTCCGGGAGGAGCAGCGGGCGGTTTCCACCTTCGCGCTGGTGCCGGACCGGGACATGGCCGGGGCGCGCGGGGTGGCCATCGCGGCGCTGGAAGCGGTACGCGGCACCCGCACCGCCGCCGCCCCTCTCGGCTGACGCGGACCGCTCAGGCGCCCGGCGGCGCGGCGGTGAACGCGGCCCAGGCGTGCGGCGCGAACACCAGCACCGGGCCGGCCGGATCCTTCGAGTCGCGGACCGCCACCGCGCCGGTCAGCGAGGCCACCTCCACGCAGGCGCCCTCGTCGCCGCTGTGGCTGCTCTTACGCCAGCCGGCCGGCGCCGGGGCGGCGCGGTTCGTGCCGTTCATCTGGTCACCTCTCGTTCCAGGCGGAGGAGCTGGTCCCGACTGGCCGCCGGGCTCAGCGCAACGGTCCGCAGGTGCTCCATGATCTTGACGCAGGTGCGCAGGTCACCCGGCCGGTCCAGGATCATCTGCCCGGCGACGGTCTCCACCGAGGCGATGATCGGATCCTCCGGGTCGGCGAACTCCAGGATGTGCAGTGATCCCCGGGTGCCCCGGTGGTAGCCGGCGGCCAGCGGGATCACCTGCACCGTCACGTTCGGCAGCTCGATCGTCTTCAGGAGGTGCTGGAGCTGGCCGGACATGACCGAGCGGTCACCGACCGGGCGCAGCAGCGCGGCCTCGTCGATGATGGCGTCGAGGATCGGCGGCTCGGCGCCGGAGAGCCGCTGCTGGCGATCCAGCCGGAGCCGGACCCGTTGCTCCACCTGCTCGTCGCTGAGCGTGTGCGGCCCGCCGCGCATCACCCCGCGGATGTAGTCGGCGGTCTGGAGCAGACCGGGCACCACCGACGGCTCGAAGTTCGCGATGCCGGTGGCTTCCGCCTCCAGCGCGATGAAGTCGATGGTGCGGCGGTCCAGCAGGTACGAGTAGGAGACCCACCAGCCCGGCTTGCGGGCGTCCTTTGCCAGTTCCACCGCCGCGGCGATGTCGGCCGGGTCGACGCCGTAGCTGGTCAGCAGCGCGCGCACGGTGGCGGGACTGACGAGCGTCTGGGCGTTCTCGTAGCGGGACAGCGTGCTCCGGGTGCTGTTGATCTCGTCAGCCGCGGCTTCCAGCGTGAGCCCGGCGGCTTCCCGGTGGGTTCGCAGGGCGATGCCGAGCCGTCGGGCCCGGGCGGTCTTCGGCGCCATGTATCGATGATCGCACATCTTTTGGGAAAGCGGGCATGAGAGAAAGTCGATGAGAGTTGCATTCATGCTTGTAAACATGCCAATGTGTGACGGCGTCCTCACCGTCGGTTGTCGTGGCGACGGTGGCGGTGAGCGACCGGAGGGGACGGGGCGCGCGGTGGCCGGATCTCTTACTCCCCCACGATCCGGCCGCCGCGTGCCCCTGCTGGCCCCACGAGACGGGGAGGGGATCCGCGATGACCAGGTTCCTCGTGGTCCTCACCGACGTGCGTCCGAGTGCGTGGCGCGACGAACGGACCAGTCCCGAGCGCCGCCGTCAGGTGGTCGGCGCGAGCAGCCGGGAGGCGGCCGACCGGATCGCCGGCGCCTTCATGGCGCTGGGCATGGTGCGGGCCGGCCGGCAGCGGGTGAAGGTCATCGCGGTCGGCCGCAGGCCCCGGCACCCGGCCTGGTGAGCACCGTTCCGTTACTCCCCGTATATGTCACCTTGACCGTTTGCCACGCGACTCCGCCTCTCTCCGGGTAACGACCACCGCTTGCGGCAACGCACAGTAAGGTCAGTCGGGTGAGCGCCACCGGCGAGCACGGCCAGCCGCAGCCGCGAACGATGAGGTGACAATGACCACCCCAGGTAAGACCCGTGTGGCGATCGTCTTCGGCGGCCGCAGCCCCGAACACGGCATCTCCTGCGTCAGCGCGGGCAGCGTGCTGGCCGCGCTCGACCCGGACGAGTTCGAGGTGATCCCGGTCGGCATCACCCGGCAGGGCCAGTGGGTGCTCGCCAACGGCGACCCGAGCCGGCTCGCCATCGCCGACCGCAAACTGCCCGAGATCACCGCCGGCTCCGGCGCCGAACTGGTGCTGCGCGCCGACCCCGCCCTCGGCGGCCTGATGGTGCTCGACCCGGCCCAGGGGCCGGTGGCGCTCGCCGACGTGGACGTGGTCTTCCCGGTGCTGCACGGGGCGTACGGCGAGGACGGCACCATCCAGGGGATGCTGGAGATGGCCGACCTCCCCTACGTCGGCGCGAACGTGTTCGCCTCCGCCGCGGCCATGGACAAGGAGTTCACCAAGAAGCTCTGCGCCGCCGAGGGCATCCCGGTCGGCCCGTACGCGGTGCTGCGCGCCGGCATGTCGCTGAGCGAGGAGGACCAGGAGCGCCTGGGCCTGCCCGTCTTCGTCAAGCCGTCCCGGGCCGGCTCCTCGTTCGGCATCACCAAGGTCGACGACTGGGCCGACCTGGACGCCGCGCTCGTCACCGCCCGCGAGATCGACAGCAAGGTGCTCGTCGAAAGCGCGGTGGTGGGCCGCGAGATCGAGTGCGGCGTGCTGGAGGGCGAGGCGGGTGGCGCTCCCGAGGCGTCGGTGCTCGCCGAGGTACGGATGATCGGCGACCGCGACTGGTACGACTTCGAGGCCAAGTACATCTTCGCCGACGAGGTCTGCGAGTACGACGTGCCGGCCGACCTCCCCGAGCCGGTCGCCCGGCAGGTGCGCGACTACGCCACCCGGGCCTTCACCGCGCTGGACTGCTCCGGCCTGGCCCGCGTCGACTTCTTCGTCACCCCGCAGATGGACGTCTACCTCAACGAGATCAACACGATGCCGGGCTTCACCCCGACGTCGATGTTCCCGCGGATGTGGTCGGCAAGCGGGCTGGAGTACCCGAAGCTGGTGAACCGTCTGATCCGTACTGCCCTGCACCGCCGCGCCGGCCGCTGACCGGCCGGCCGGGCGTCAGGCGGAGCAGCCCGAGGGGGCCTGCTTCGCCGAGGGGACCGAGCTGACGATCGTGTCGGAGATCGAGGTCACCCACTGCAGCGGCGGCTCGTACGACTTCGGCACCCGGACCCGGATCGGGGTCTCCCGGTCGACGGTGGTCAGTACCGTGGCGTCGGCCTCCTCGGCCGCGTGCCAGCAGACCTTGTTGACCGTCCACACCTCGTCGGTGGGCGGGAACTGCGCCGGGCTGCCGCCGCAGGCCACCGTCAGCGCCGGGTCGCCGTACGCGGCGTTCTGTTCCGGGCCCGCGGTGACCGGACGCTGCGGCAGGTCACGCACGCGGTCCGGAAGCTGCGACATCAGGGCCCGGCAGAGCACGGTCGGGCGCTCGGCCAGCGCCGGGGCGGGCATCTCGACCGGCGCGCTGGACTGCGCCCGGGGACTCGCCGACGCGCTCGGCTCGGCCTCCGGCGACTCCGGGGCGAGCTTGGCGAACGTGAACGCGGCCACCGCCACGGTCACCGGCACCGCGACGAGCGTGGCCCAGAGCGCGGCACGGCGGGTGCCGCCGTCCCGGCGGGGAGAGGAGGTGTCCTTCTCGTCCACTTACAGCCGCACCACCGAACACGTGAGGGTGCGGGTGATGCCGGGCACCATCTGCACCTTGCTGACGATGAGTTTGCCGAGCTCGTCGACGGTGTTCGCCTCGGTGAGCACGACCACGTCGTACGGCCCGGTGACGGCGTCGACCCGTACCACACCGGCCAGATCCGCGATCAGACCGGCCACGTCACGCGCCCGGCCGACCTCGGTCTGGATGAGGATGTACGCCTGTACCACGACTCGACCTCCGTCCGTCGCCTCCGGGCGACCTGAAGGGTGAAACTACCGTACTGAGCGGCCGTGATCCCTATCGGTTGCCGGTCGGACGCGGTGAGCGAGCACACGCCGGTACGGGTGGGGTGGGACGTGCGGAACGACGCAGCGGAGCGAGGGAACGGAATGACTGTCACTGATGTCGGCGAGTTCGGCCTGATCGGCCGGGTGACCGCCCGGCTGGCGCAGGGACGGAACTGCCTGCTCGGCCCCGGCGACGACGGCGCAGTGGTGGCCGCGCCGGACCGGCGGGTGGTCGCCTCGACCGACGTGCTGGTGGAGGGGCGGCACTTCCGCCGGGACTGGTCGTCGGCACGGGACGTGGGCCACCGGGCGGCGGCGGCGAACCTCGCCGACATCGCCGCCATGGGCGCCACCCCGACCGCCCTGCTGGTCGCGCTCTGCATGCCGGCCGAGCTGGACCCGGCCTGGGCCGAGGAACTGGCCGACGGGCTGGGCGCGGAGGCGGCGCTCGTCGGCGCGAGCGTGGTCGGCGGGGACATGTCCGGCAGCCCGACGCTCACCGTCGCGGTGACAGCGCTCGGCGACCTGGCCGGCCGCGCCCCGGTGGTCCGCTCCGGCGCCCGGCCGGGGGACGTGGTGGCGCTTGCCGGGCGCACCGGCTGGTCGGCGGCGGGCTACACCGTGCTCTCCCGGGGCTTCCGCACGCCCCGGCTGCTGGTCGAGGCGTTCCGCCGCCCCGAGGTGCCGTACGCCGCCGGACCGGCTGCCGCAGCGGCAGGGGCCACCTCCATGATCGACGTGTCGGACGGGTTGCTGGCCGACCTCGGGCACGTGGCGACCGCCAGCGGCGTGGCGATCGACCTGAACCGCGACGCGTTCGAGGTGCCCCGGCAGATGCGCGACGCGGCGCAGGCGCTCGGCGTCGACCCGTACACCTGGATCCTGGCCGGCGGCGAGGACCACGCGCTGGCGGCGACGTTCCCCGGGGACGCCGCGCTGCCCGACGGATGGCAGCCGGTCGGGCGGGTGGCCGACGGCGCCGGGGTCACCGTCGACGGCGCCGCCTACAGCGGCCCGCGCGGCTGGGACCACTTCAGGCGAGCGGAGTAGCGGGTCCGGAGTGATCTGCGTCCGACCCCGGGCCGCCCGGCCGGGGCCGGACCGGCGGCGGTCGTAACCTGGCACGGTGAGCGAGATCGAGATCCGGGAGCGGCGCTTCGACGCGCCCGAGTCGCAGGCGCTGATCCGGGCGGCGCTGGCCGACCTCGGCGCCCGGTACGGCGGCAGCGGCGACGAGACCCCCGTCGACGCGGCCGAGTTCACCCCGCCGGACGGCACGTTTCTCGTCGCCTACCTGGACGGGCGGCCGGTGGGCTGCGGGGGCTGGCGCAGCCACGGCGACGGCGACGACACGGCCGAGCTGAAGCGCATGTACACCGACCCGGCGGCCCGGGGCCGGGGCGTGGCCCGCGCGGTGCTCGCCGCGGTCGAGCGATCCGCCCGCGACCACGGCCGCAAGCGGATCGTGCTGGAGTGCGGCGACAAGCAGCCCGAGGCGATCGCCATGTACACCTCGGCCGGTTACGAGCGGATCCCGAACTTCGGCTTCTACAAGGACGCCCCGGGCTGCCTGTCGTACGGCCGCACCCTCTAGCCCACCGAGATGCGGATCTCGCTCGCGGCGCGGCGTACGGCATCCGCGGCCTCGTCCGGTGTCGCGCCCCAGGCCATCAGGTGCCCGCTGCGGTGCGCCGAGGAGAGCAGCTCCGGCACGATCTGACCGACCTTCGTCTCCACCTGCACGTCGAGCACGCCCGGCACGCGCAGCGCGTCGCGCCGGCCGTCCACGGCGGTGACCCGGCCGGGCGGCGCGATCAGGAACTCGATCGCCGCCGCGCCGCTGGCCCGTGCCGGCAGCGCCGGCCGTTCGCCGCGCAGCACCCGCAGGTACGCCTCGATGACGTCCCGCTCGTAGGCGATCGAGATGAGCGCGGTGATCATGTCGCCGGGCATCCGGGCCGCGCACTCCACGAGCGTCGGCACGCCGTCGACCAGGATCCACTCGCTGTGCAGCATGCCGCTGCGGAAGCCGGCCGCCTCGGCGAGGCGTACCGTGGCGGACCGCAGCGCGTCGTGCGCGGCGGCGGGCAGCGCGGACGGCACCGTGTGGCCGGTCTCGACCGGGTAGCGGCCACCGGCGATCCGCTTGTCGGTCACGTTGGCGAAGATCACCTCGCCGTCGGCCACCAGCAGCTCGACGCTGTGCTCGGAGCCGACCAGCAGCTCCTCCACCAGCACACCGGTGGGCAGGCCGCGCTCGGTGGCCTCGGCCGGGTCGGGCGGGGCGGCGCTGGCCGCCCAGTGGGCCGGCACCTCGGCTGGCTCGGTGATCAGTTGCACGCCCAGGCTGCCCGAGCGGCGGGTGGGCTTGAGCACGCACCGGCCGCCGTGCGCCTCGGCGAACTCCACCGCCCGCGCCGGGTCGTCGACCAGCTCGTACGCCGGGTTGGCCAGCCCGATCCGGTCGGCGAGCAGCCGCATCCGGTGCTTGTCGGAGAAGACGTCGGCGGCCTCCACCCCGGCGCCCGGCAGGCCGAGCCGCTCGGCGAGCCGGGCGGTGGCGCCGACCGCGTACTCCAGGCCGGGCAGGACCAGCCGGGCGTCGGCGAGGCCGGGCTCGCGGGCGAGCAGGGCGTCCGCGTCGAAGCCGGTCTGGTACTCGGCCACGACGAGGCGCCCGATCATCGGCAGCCGGTCGGCGAACCGGGCCAGGTTGCGGCGGGCGGCCACGTCCGGCTCCTCGATGAGCACCACGCTGCCGGGCGGCAACTCCTGGTCGAACCAGCTCAGCGAGCCGAACGACGCGCCCACCACCACCAGTTGCTCGCGACCCAGATCGAGGTCCACCGGTCACACCCTCCCCACGGCTCGCGCCGGAACCGGACGGCCGGCGCAGCAGCACCCTAACCGGCTGGTTCCAGCAGGTCACCGGGCGGTCGGTCAGGGGTGCCAGGGCGGCTCGGCCGATACCGAGCCGGTGGGTGCGGCGGGTTGCCGGACACACGACAGAAGCCGGCGGACCCCCGAAGGGATCCGCCGGCGACCGACGATGTTTCCGGTGGCGCTACCGCGTCAGGCGCGGGTGACCTTGCCGGCCTTGATGCACGAGGTGCAGACCTGCAACTTCTTGGTGGTGCCACCACCGGCCGGGGTACGCACCGACTGGATGTTCGGGTTCCAGCGGCGGTTGGTCCGCCGGTGCGAGTGGGACACGTTGTGGCCGAAGCCCGGCCCCTTGCCACAGACGTCGCACACGCTAGCCACGGGATACTCCTGGGATTGAAACGTTCATGAGGTCGCCGCCAGGCGCTGCCCGGGCAACCTGGTCAGGTTACCCGATGACAGTCGGTACGCCCAACCGGCCCTTTCGCGAGCCCACCCAGCGTACCGGCGTCCCGGCCGGGCCGTTCGCCGGGGCGGACACGCGGCGGACGACCCCGGCGCGTGTCGGTACGCGCCAGTAGGCTTCCCGACGTGCTGGAGACCCTCGACGCCGCAGCGGTACGCCGCTGGTGCGCGAGCGGGCTGGCCGCCCTCCGCACCCACCAGGGCGAGATCGACGGCCTGAACGTCTACCCGGTGCCCGACGGCGACACCGGCACCAACCTGGTGCTCACGCTCACCTCGGCCCAGCAGGCCCTGGCCATGGACCTCGGCACGCTCCCCGACGACGGGCACACCCCGCACGGGCACGCGCTGCGGCTGATGGCCCGGGGCGCGCTGCTCGGGGCACGCGGCAACTCCGGCGTGATCCTCTCGCAGATCCTGCGTGGCCTCGCCGACACACTCGCCGCCGTGCCCGCGGTGCGCGGGCGGCAGCTCGCGGACGCCCTGTCCGACGCCACCGCCGCCGCCTACGCCGCAGTCGCCCGGCCGGTCGAGGGCACGCTGCTGAGCGTGGTCTCCGCCGCGGCGCACGCGGCCCGCCGGGCGGACAGCGACGACCTGCGCGCCGTGGCGGGGGCCGCCGCCGAGGCGGCGGCGCACGCGCTGGCGCGTACCCCCGAGCAGTTGCCGGAGCTGGCCCGCGCGGGCGTGGTCGACGCCGGCGGGCGGGGCCTGTGCCTGCTGCTGGACGCGCTGGTCGAGGTGATCACGGGGGAGAGCCCGGCGCAGCCGGCGCCCGCGCCGCCCGTCCGCCGCGCGCCGGCCACCGCGGTGCGGGAGAGCGGCTCCGACGCGTACGCCTACGAGGTGCAGTACCTGCTCGACGCGGACGACGAGGCGGTGGCCCGGCTGCGCGCCGAGCTGGACGCGCTCGGCGACTCCCTGGCGATCGTCGGCGACGGCGCCGGCACCTGGAACGTGCATGTGCACGTCAACGACATCGGGGCGGCGGTCGAGGCGGGCGTGGTCGCCGGCCGCCCGCACCGGATCGGCGTGACCCGCTTCGCCGACCGGGCCGCCCCGGCGCCCGGACCCCAGGCGCCGCTGCCCGAGGGACGGGCCGCTGTGGTGGTGGCCACCGGCGCGGGCATCGCGGAGCTGTTCGCGGCCGAGGGCGCCGTGGTGGTGCCCGCCAACCCGTCCACCGGCGAGCTGCTCGACGCGATCCGGGCCACCGGCGCCGCCCGGGTGGTGGTGCTGCCGAACGACCCGAACACCCAGTCGGTGGCGAGCGCGGCGGCCAGGGAGGCGCACGGCCTGGGCGTGAAGGTGAGCGTGGTGCCGACCCGCTCGCCGGTGCAGGCGCTCGCGGCGCTGGCCGTACGCGATCCGAAGCGGCGGTTCGAGGACGACGTGATCGCGATGGCCGAGGCGGCCGGCGCCTGCCGGTACGCCGAGGTCTGCCACGCCGCCCGGGAGGCGCTCACCGTCGCCGGACCGGCCCGCCCGGGCGACGTGCTGGCCCTGGTCGAGGGCGAGGTGCACCTGATCGGGCAGGATCTGGTCGACACCTGCACCGCCGTGGTCGACCGGATGCTCGGTGGCGGCGGCGAGCTGGTCACGCTGCTCTGCGGCGCCGATGCGCCGGCCGGGCTGGCCGACCGGGTCCGCGCGCACGTCGAGAGGGCGTGGCCGTTCGTCGAGGTGCAGGCGTACGAGGGCGGTCAGCCGCACTATCCGCTCCTGGTGGGGGTCGAATGACGGGTGAAGCGGCCACTGTCGACACGCCGCTGAAGAAGCTGGTCGGCGAGCGCACGGCGAAGGCGCTGGCCGGGCATCTCGACCTGCACACCGCGGGCGACCTGATCTACCACTTCCCGCGCCGGTACGACGAGCGCGGCGAGCACACCGACATCCGCTCGCTCGACGTGGGGGAGCAGGTCACGGTGCTCGCCCAGGTGCAGCGCACCGCCGTGCGCCCGATGCGCCAGCGGCGCGGCAACCTGCTGGAGGTGACCGTCGGCGACGGCTCCGGCGGCCTGCTCACCTGCACGTTCTTCGGCAACCAGGCGTGGCGGGAGCGGGAGCTGCGACCCGGCCGGTGGGGCCTGTTCGCCGGCAAGGTGACCGAGTTCCGGGGCAAGCGGCAGCTCAACGGCCCGGAGTACGTCCTGCTCGGCGAGGGCGGCGAGGGAGAGGCGGCGGCGAACGAGGAGGTCGAGGAGTTCGCCGGGGCGCTGATCCCGGTCTACCCGGCCGCGGCGGCGGTGCCGACCTGGGTGATCGCCCGCTGCGTCCGCGTCGTGCTCGACACGTTCACCCCGCCGGAGGACCCGTTGCCGGCCACCGTGCGGGCCACCCGCAACCTGGCCGACATCGGCACCGCGCTGCGTGAGATCCACCGCCCGACCAGCAAGGAGGCGCTCTACCGGGCCCGCCGCCGGCTGAAGTGGGACGAGGCGTTCGCCGTGCAGCTCACGCTGGTGCAGCGCAAGCACCGGGCGGCGGCGTCGCCGGGACGGGCCCGGCCGGCGAAGGCGGGCGGCCTGCTGGACGCGTTCGACGGCCGGCTGCCGTACGAGCTGACCTCCGGCCAGCAGGTCGTCGGGCGGGAGATCGCCGCCGACCTGGCCCGGGCGCACCCGATGCACCGGCTGCTGCAGGGCGAGGTGGGCTCCGGCAAGACCGTGGTGGCGCTGCGCGCCATGCTCCAGGTGGTCGACGCCGGCGGGCAGGCCGCGCTGCTGGCCCCGACCGAGGTGCTCGCCGCCCAGCACCACCGGGGCATCCTCGACCTGCTCGGGCCGCTCGGCCGGGCCGGTGAGCTGGGTGCCGCCGACGACGCCACGAGGGTGGAGCTGATCACCGGCTCGCTCGGCGCGGCGGCCCGGCGCCGGGCGCTGGCCGAGGTGGCCGAGGGCCGCGCCGGCATCGTGCTCGGCACGCACGCCCTGCTGTACGAGGGCGTCGACTTCCACGACCTCGGCCTGGTGGTCGTGGACGAGCAGCACCGCTTCGGCGTGGAGCAACGCGACGCGCTGCGCGCCAAGGCCGAGCAGCCGCCGCACGTCCTGGTGATGACCGCCACCCCGATCCCGCGCACTGTCGCCATGACCGTCTACGGCGACCTGGAGACCTCCACGCTGTCCCAGCTTCCGCAGGGCCGCTCGCCGATCGCCTCGCACGTGGTCCCGGCCGCCGAGAAGCCGGCGTTCCTCGATCGGGCCTGGCGCCGGCTGCGCGAGGAGGTCGCGAAGGGCCACCAGGCGTACGTGGTGTGCCCCCGGATCGGCGAGGGTCCGGTGTCGGACGAGGAGGCGCCGCGGGAGGACGACAACGGCCGGCGCCCGCCGCTGGCGGTGACCGAGGTGGCCCCGCTGCTGGCCGAGGGGCCGCTGCACGGGCTGCGGATCGGGGTGCTGCACGGGCGGTTGCCGGCCGACGAGAAGGACGCGGTGATGCGCGCGTACGCCGACGGCGAGCTGGACGTGCTGGTCGCGACCACTGTGGTCGAGGTCGGCGTGAACGTGCCGAACGCGACGGTGATGATCGTGCTGGACGCCGACCGGTTCGGCGTCTCCCAGCTCCACCAGTTGCGCGGCCGGGTCGGCCGGGGCTCGGCCGCCGGTCTGTGCCTGCTGGTCACCGAGGCGGTGGAGGGATCCTCCGCGCGGGAGCGGCTGGACGCGGTCGCCTCCACCACCGACGGCTTCAAGCTCGCCGAGCTCGACCTGGAACAGCGCCGGGAGGGCGACGTGCTGGGCGCGACCCAGTCCGGCCGCCGCTCGCACCTGCGGCTGCTGTCGCTGCTGCGGGACGCCGAGCTGATCCGCGACGCGCGGGCCGAGGCGATCGAGCTGGTCGAGGAGGACCCGGATCTGTCCCGGCATCCGGCGCTGGCGGCGTCGGTCGCCGCGCTCGTCGACGAGGAACGCGCCGAATACCTGGAGAAGGGCTGACGCACGAGGGCGGCGGCCGGCGTGCCCGGTGAACGCGCTGGTGCGGGTCCGCGGGACTGCGGCACCCGCGTCGCGTGCCTAGGCTCGCGCAGATGTCGACACCATTCCTCGAACGCGGTGTGCTGCTGCTGGCCCGGGGCGACGAACTCCTTGTGGACCGGGTCGTCGGGGCGGCCGACGAGACGTCCGGCCGACCGTGCACCCCGGCCACGCGGTTCCAGATCGCCTCGATCAGCAAGCAGATGGCGGCCGTGGCGGTGCTGCTGCTCGCCGAGCGCGGCGCGCTGCGCCTGACCGACCCCGTCACCCGGTGGCTGCCCGGCACGCCGCCGCCGGAGTGGTCCGGCATCACGCTGCACCATCTGCTCACCCACACCTCCGGCCTGGGCCACTGGGAGGAGTACCCGGCTGTCGACCTGCACGGGCCGGCCGAGCCGGACGAGCTGCTCGGCCGGTTCGCCGCGCTGCCGCCGCTGTTCCCGCCCGGGACGGGGTGGCACTACAGCAGCCCTGGCTACGTGCTGCTGGCCCGGACCGTGGAACGGGTGGCCGGGCGGCCGTACGCCGGGTTCCTGGCCGAGGAGGTCTTCGCGCCGCTGGGCATGACGGGCAGCTTCGCCGGTGCGGGCGACGACCGGCCGGACGTGGCGGTCGGGCACGAGGACGGCCGTCCGGTGCCGTCCTGGGACCTGGCGACGGTGAGCATGGGCGCGGGTGACGTCTGGTGCACCGCTGCGGACCTGCTGACCTGGCTCGACGTACCGCGCCGGGGCCGGCTGCTCACCCCGGCCTCGGTGGCGGCGCTGACCACCCCGCACGCGCCGACCGGCCGGCCCGGGGAGGCGTACGGCTACGGGTTCTTCGTCGGCCCGCTGGCCTGCCGGCGGGCGGTGCACCACTCGGGGGACAACGGCGGCTACAAGGCGTTCGCCGCCTGGCTGCCCGACTCGGACGAGCGGCTCGTCCTGCTGGCCAACCAGGCCGAGGTGAACCCGGCCGCTGTCACGTCGGTGCTCGACACCGTCTGAGCCGTCGGTGGCACGCAAATGGCGAGGGCGCGCCGACCGGGTGGTCGGCGCGCCCTCGGTGGGGATCAGGCGGTGAAGCGGATCCGGCGGCGGCGGGCCAGCACGAACAGCACCGCGCCGGCGGCCAGCAGCAGCGTCGCGCCACCGGCGACGGCACCCGCCGCCGGGCCGGTCACCGGCAGGCCGCCACCCTGGCCGGAGCAGTCGTCCGGCTGGGCGTACGGAATGGTCTCCGCGTCCTCGACCACGTCGTACTTCACCGTGACCTTGAGGCCCGGGTAGGCGTCGAACCCGACCGAGCTGGTCCTGCCCGGCTCGGAGACGAGCTTCCTGGTGACGCCCTTCTCCGTGGTGAGCGTGGCGGTGAAGGGCACGCCGTCGGCCGGGTTCTCCACGACGAAGGTCATCGAGTCGCAGTCCTGGTCCAGCTTGAAGATCGGCTCCGCAGGCTGGGCGGGAGAGCTGGGCGGGACGGACGGGCTCGACGGGACGGACGGGCTCGGCGGGACGGACGCCGACGGTGTCGGGGTCGGCGAGACGGGCGTGCTCGGCGAAGGGCCGGCGCTCGGCGGCGTGCTGGGCGACGGCGACGGTGACGGGCTCTGCGCCGCGCAGTTCCGTTCCGGGCGGGCCGTCACGGTCCGCTCGCCGTCGTGCGACTTGCGGCCCCGCTCCCAGTGCGCCCCGACGGTCAGCTTCAGCTCCGGGATCGGGCCGGAGAACGTGTGGGTCTGGGTGCCGGTCAGCGGGCCCTGGCCGGCCGGCTTCAGTTCCGCGCCGACGGCCAGTCCGCCGCCGATCGCGCCGGGCACCGTGGATTCGAGCCTGGTGATCCGGCCGGAGATGTCGGTCTCGCTGCTGATCACCGACCAGGTCACGGTGACCGTGCCGTTCGCGGCGGCGCAGTAGCTGCCGGACGGCTCGGGGTGGTGGGCGGCGGCCGGGCCGGCGACGGTGGCGACGCCCGCGAGGCCGAGCAGCGTGCCGGCGGTGAGGGCGGCGGCACGCCGGAGGTGGAGACGGTTCACGCCTACTCCTGACGAGGGGAGGATGGGAGAGACCGGGCGGAGGAACCGAAGCCACGCGTCCGCCTGGCAATCGGGCCAGACCCTAGCGAGATCGACAGTGCGGGCGTCACCGTGATCGAAAGGTCGTAAAGGGTCCGTTATGCATTTGAGATCGTTGATGTACATCGAGTCACTGATCGTCGCGCCGGGTACGTCGTTCGCGCCTCGCGGCGTCGCGTAGCGTCGGGGCATGCGCAGAGGGCGACGGTGACCCGGATCGTGGCCGGCACGCTCGGCGGCCGGCGGATCGCCGCGCCGCCCGGCGCCGGCACCCGACCGACCTCCGACCGGGTGCGGGAGGCGCTGTTCAGCGCCGTGCAGTCGCACGTCGACCTGGACGGGGCGCGCTTCGCCGACCTGTACGCCGGTTCCGGCGCGGTCGGTCTGGAGGCGCTGTCCCGGGGCGCGGCACACGTGCTGCTCGTCGAGTCCGACGCGCGGGCCGCCCGGGTGGTCCGGGAGAACATCGCCGCGCTCCGTGCCGCGCCGGCCGCGCGCCTGGTCACCGGCAAGGTCGCCACGGTGCTGGCGGCAGGTCCGGACGGCGGGCCGTACGACGTGGTGTTCGCCGATCCGCCGTACGCGGTGCCGGATTCCGAGATCACCGCCATGCTGGCGGCGCTCGTCGACGGCGGCTGGCTCGCCCCGGACGCCCTGGTGGTCGTCGAGCGGTCCAGCCGTACCGGACCGGTCACGTGGGTGGAAGGTGTCACTCCGGAGCGCAGCAGGCGTTACGGCGAGACCACTCTTTGGTACGGTCGCCGATCATGAGACGTGCGGTCTGCCCGGGCTCGTTCGACCCGGTCACCAACGGACACCTGGACATCATCGGCCGGGCCAGCCGGCTCTTCGACGAGGTGATCGTCGGGGTGCTGATCAACCAGTCCAAGCAGGGCCTGTTCACGGTCGAGGAGCGGATCACCATGCTCCAGGAGGTCACCGCCTCGTACGACAACGTCCGGGTGGAGTCGTTCCGCGGCCTGCTCGTCGACTTCTGCCGTGCGCAGCAGGCGAGCGTCCTGATCAAGGGTCTGCGTGCGGTGAGCGACTTCGACTACGAGCTGCAGATGGCCCAGATGAACATCGGCCTGGCCGGCGTGGAGACGCTGTTCATGCCGACCAACCCGCTCTACTCGTTCATCTCGTCCAGCCTGATCAAGGACGTGGCGAAGTGGGGCGGCGACATCTCCGCGCACGTCCCCGACCTGGTCCGCGAGCAGCTCTCCGCCCGCCTCCGCCCCTGACCCCCCGCCCCCGCCCGCCCGGCCCTCGCGATCTTGCACTTTCGGCCCGGACATTCCTCCCGCAAGGGACGAGTGCCGGGCCGCAAGTGCAAGATCGCCGGGGTGGGGGCGGGGGAGGGAGGGAGACGCGCGGGTGGGGCGGGTGGGGTGCTTGTGGCTCCGGCGCGACATGATGTCTGCAGCGCCGAAGCCGGGCGCAGGCCGCATGATGGAGGGCGGCCGACGAAGACAGGAGTGAGGTACCGGTGGACCCGCTCGATCGCATCGACGAACTGATCGCCATGGTGGAGCAGGCCCGCTCCGTCCCGATGTCGCGCAACAACTGCATGGTCGACCGGGGCGAGATGATCGCCGTGCTCGACGAGTTGCGCGCGGAGCTCCCCGCCGACCTGCGCCGCGCCGCCGCGCTGCTGGAGGAGCGGGACAAGATCATGGAGGCCGGCAAGCGCGAGGCCGACCGGATCATCAGCGAGGGTGAGGCGGAACACGCCCGGCTGGTCTCGGTCAACGAGATCACCGTCTCGGCCGAGCACGAGGGCGCGCGGATCATCGGCGAGGCGCGGGCCGAGGCGCAGCGCCTCCGCGAGGAGGTCGACGACTACGTCGACACCGCGCTGGCCAACTTCGAGCAGTTCCTCACCCGGGCGTTGGCCTCGATAGAGCGCGGCCGGGACAAGATGCACGCGCTGCGCGAGATCGGCACCTTCGGCGGGGACGAGACGGACCGCCCGCTACCCTTCTGAGCGGCGCGCGGGCCGGTCGCCGACAGCCGGCTGCCGCCGGGCCGGAGGTGAGCCCCCGGTTCGACGGTCCGCCCCCCAGCCAGGTAACCTTCTTTGTCGGCCTCTCGACGGCCGGAGTCTGACTATGCCCAAACACTCGCCAAGCACACTCAACCCCAGGTCGCCGCTGGTCCTCGACACGAGGGAACTGCCGCGCCGACCTGGCGCGTTGCGTACGCACAAGCGGGTCGTGCCGGCACCGGCGGACCTCGGCGTGGAGTTGATCGGCGTGCCGGAGGGCGCGGACCTCGACCTCGACCTGAGGTTGGAGTCGGTGTCCGAGGGCGTGCTCGTCTCCGGGACCGTCACCGGTCCCGTCAAGGGCGAGTGCGGGCGCTGCCTGCGCGAGATCGACGACTCGTTGGCCGTGACGATCCAGGAGCTGTACGCGTACGAGAACAGCACCACGGACGACACGGCCGACGAAGACGAGGTGGGCCGGATGCAGGGCGATCTGATCGACCTGGAGCCGGCGTTGCGGGACGCGGTGGTGCTGGCGCTGCCGACCAACCCGCTCTGCCGGGAGGACTGCCCAGGGCTGTGCCCCGAGTGTGGGGTGCACTGGGACGATCTGCCGGCCGACCACAGCCATCAGCAGGTCGACCCGCGTTGGGCGAGCCTGACGCAACTGACCCGTACAGAGGAGTAAGAACCGTGGCCGTCCCCAAGCGCAAGATGTCGCGCAGCAACACCCGCGCCCGCCGGGCGAACTGGAAGGCCTCGGCGGTGGCGACCGTGGCCTGCCCGCAGTGCAAGTCGGCCAAGCTGCCGCACGCCGCCTGCTCCGTCTGCGGCACCTACAACGGCCGCCAGGTCCTCGAGGTCTGACCCGGCTGCCGAGTGACGTCCCCGACCGCCGGTCGGGTGACGCGCGCACCAAGGCTCTCGCCCGGTGCCCCGGCTCCCTCCGCCGCCGACCGGCTTCCGGCCGGCGGACCGTCGGAGCCGGGCACCGCGCGGATCGCCGTCGACCTCCTCGGCGGGGACGATGCTCCCGCCGTCGTGGTTGACGGCGCTCTGCGAGCGGTACGCACGGATCCCGCCCTGCACCTGATGCTCGTCGGCCCGATCGAGGTGGCCGACGAGCTGATCGGTGCGCTCGACCCGGCCCAGCGCGCCCGGGTCACGGTCCGCGCGGTGCGGGCCGTCGTCGGCATGGCCGACCATCCCACCGCCGGCCGCGGCGAGAGCACGGTACGCGCGGCCGTGCAGGCCGTCCGCGACGGGCTCGCCGACGCCGTCGTCTCCGCCGGCTCGACCGGCGCCACAGTCACCGCCGCCGCGCTCGGCCTCGGCCGCTGGACCGGAATACGCCGGCCCGCGCTCGCCGCCACGCTCCCCGCCGTCGAGGGACCGGTGGTGCTGCTCGACGTCGGCGGCACGCTCGAACCCGGCCCCGCCACGCTGGCCCGGCACGCCCTCCTCGGCGCCGCCTACGCGTCGGTGGCGCACGCCCTCACCGCGCCCCGCGTCGGGCTGCTCTCGGTCGGCCACGAGACCGGCAAGGGTGACCGGCTGCGCCGCGCCGCCGCACCCGCGCTCGCCGCCGCGCCGCTGCCCTGCGACGGCCGCTACGTCGGCCTGGTCGAGGGGTACGACATCTCCCTCGGCGCCCGCGCCGACGTCGTGGTGACCGACGGCTTCACCGGAAACGTCCTGCTCAAGGCTATCGAGGGCGCGTACGCCATGGCCGGCGGCCCACCGTCGCGCGGTGGCGCCCCGCGTGCCGCCGCCCTGCTCGGGGTGGGTGGCACCGTGGTCGTGTGCCACGGCGCGGCCGGCTCCGAGGACGTCGCCTCCGGTATCGCGCTGGCCGCCCACCTGTGGCGCCGCGACGCCGCCGGGACGGTCCGCACCCTGCTCGCCGACATCCCGCACGATCTCACTTCTGACCGACACGACACCGAGGTAGCACCATGACCAACGACAAGCGGCGGCGTGCTCCCGTCGGCCACCTTGAGACGGCCTTCGGGGTGTCGCTCGACCCGGAGCTGCTGGAACGCGCGCTCACCCACCGCTCGTACGCGTACGAGAACGGCGGCCTGCCCACGAACGAGCGGCTGGAGTTCCTCGGCGACTCGGTCCTCGGCGTGGTGATCACCACCGCGTTGTTCCACAACCACCCCGACCTGCCCGAGGGGCAACTGGCGAAGCTGCGCGCCAGCGTGGTCAACATGCGGGCGCTGGCCGACGTGGCGCGGGGCCTGGGCCCGGACGGGCTCGGCGCGTACCTGCTGCTGGGCAAGGGCGAGGAGGCCACCGGCGGACGGGACAAGGCGAGCATCCTGGCCGACACGCTGGAGGCGCTGCTGGGCGCGATCTACCTCCAGTACGGCCTGGACACCGCGGCCATCGTCATCCACCGGCTGTTCGACCCGCTGATGGCCGAGTCGGCGGGCCGGGGCGCGGCGCTGGACTGGAAGACCAGCCTCCAGGAGCTGACCGCCGCGCTCGGGCTGGGCGTGCCGGAGTACCGGATCGAGGGCACCGGACCGGATCACCTCAAGACGTTCACCGCCTGGGTGGTGGTCGCCGGGAACCGCTACGGCGGCGCGGAGGGACGCAGCAAGAAGGAGGCCGAGCAGCGCGCGGCCGAGTCGGCCTGGCGGACGCTGAACGAGCAGGCCGAGGCCGAGGCGGCGGCGCGGGTCGAGGCCGAGGCGCAGGCCCAGGAGGAGGCGGACGTCGAGGCGGGCGCCGGCCGTGCCTGAGCTGCCCGAGGTCGAGACCGTCCGGCAGGGGCTGGCCCAGTGGGTGATCGGCCGGCGGATCGCCGCCGTCGAGGTGCGCCACCCCCGGGCGGTACGCCGGCACGCGCCGGGTGGCGCGCACTTCGCCGACGTGCTCGCCGGGCGGACGATCACCGGCGTACGCCGCCGGGGCAAGTACCTGTGGCTGCCGCTGGACAGCGGCGACGCGGTGATCGGTCACCTCGGCATGTCCGGCCAGTTGCTGTTGCAGCCGGTCGGCGCGGCCGACGAGCTGCACCTGCGGGTCCGGTTCCGGTTCGCCGACGACGGGCCGGAGCTGCGCTTCGTCGACCAGCGCACGTTCGGCGGGCTGTCCGTGTCCGCCGACGGGGCGGAGCTGCCCGCCGAGATCGCCCACATCGCGCGGGATCCGATGGACCCGGAGTTCTCCGACGAGGCGTTCGTGGCGGCGCTGCGCCGCAGGCGTACGGAGGTCAAACGCGCGCTGCTCGACCAGACGCTGATCTCCGGGGTGGGCAACATCTACGCCGACGAGGCACTGTGGCGGGCGAGGCTGCACGGCGCCCGCCCCACCGACGCGCTGACCCGCCCGGCCGCGCTGCGGCTACTCGGGCACGTCCGGGACGTGCTCGCCGAGGCGATCAAGCAGGGCGGCACGAGCTTCGACGAGCTGTACGTGAACGTCAACGGCGAGAGCGGCTACTTCGACCGGTCGCTCAACGCGTACGGCCGGGAGGGGGAGCCCTGCCCGCGTTGCGGGGCGCCGATCCGGCGCGAGGCGTTCATGAACCGCTCCTCCTACAGCTGCCCGCGATGTCAGCCCCGGCCCAGGGGCACCCTCCGGGGATGACCCCGAGCCGATTCGGGGTTGCGCCGGTGTGCATCGCCGGACGGTCCCCGGAGACGCGCCGGAGCGTACCCGGAGATGCCCTTTTCCGCCCGGTCCGTACGGCCGTTCCGGGCCGCGCGGACCGCGCCCGCCGGATCGGGGACGAGCGGGGGCCGTTCCCCGATGTCGCGGCCCTACCGCCTGCCTAGCGTCATCCTGCGTCGGCGCAGGGCCGGCATCAGGAGGGTGGAACCCGGAACATGGGCAGGCGACCGGTGACCGTGCGGCTGGCACGGTGGAGTGCGGAGCATCCGTGGCGCGCGATCGCGTTGTGGGTGGTCTTCGTGGCGGTGTGTTTCGTGGGCGGCAGCGCCGCCGGGCTGAACGAGGCCACCGACGAGGATCAGGCGATCGGCGAGTTCGGACGGGCACAGCTGATCGTCGACAGTGGCGGGTTCGACCGGCCGGCTACCGAGAACGTGCTGATCACCGCCCGCTCGGGTTCGCTCGACCAGGCCGCGGCGAAGGCCGCGGCCCAGGACGCGGCGGACCGGCTGCGGCAGGTCGACGGCGTGGCGTCGATCGGTACGCCGATGCCGTCGCGCGACGGCAGCGCGCTGCTGGTGCCGATCACCATGTCCGGCGACCCGGGCACCGCCGGCGACCGGGTGCAGCCGCTGCGGGACACCACAGCGAAGGTGCAGGACGCGCACCCGCAACTGCGGGTGGAGCAGGTCGGCGGCCCGTCCATCGACAAGGCGCTCGACGACACGCTCGGCAAGGACTTCAAGCGCGCCGAGCTGCTCAGCCTGCCGGTGACGCTGGCCATCCTGATCATCGCGTTCGGCGCACTGATCGCCGCCGGGGTGCCGGTGCTGCTGGCGCTCTCCTCGGTGGCCGCCGCGATGGGTCTGTCCACACTCGCCTCACACCTGGTGCCGGCCACCGACACCACCGCCAGCGTCATCCTGCTGATCGGCCTGGCGGTCGGCGTGGACTACTCGCTGTTCTACGTGCGGCGGGAGCGGGAGGAGCGGGCAAGGGGCCGGTCCGGCCTGGACGCGGTGGAGATCGCGGCGGAGACCTCCGGGCACGCCGTGGTGGTCTCCGGCACCGCCGTGATCATCTCGATGGGCGGTCTGCTGCTCGCCCAGGACGCGATCTTCTCCTCGCTGGCGGTCGGCTCGATCCTGGTGGTGGCGGTCGCGGTGATCGGCTCGCTGACCGTGCTGCCGGCGCTGCTGGCGAAGCTCGGCCGCTGGGTGGACCGGCCGCGGGTGCCGCTGCTGTGGCGCCTCACCGCCCCGCGCGACGGGCAGCCGACCCGGCCCCGCTTCTGGCCGGCGGTGCTCAAGCCGGCGCTGCGCGCGCCGGTGGCCACGCTGCTGATCTCGGTCGCGCTGCTGCTCGCGCTCGCCGCGCCCGCGCTCGGCATGAAGCTGAAGTTCCCCGGCCCGGAGGACGTGCCGCGCACCACCGCCGCCATGCAGGCGTACGACCGGCTCACCGCCGCCTTCCCGAGCAACGGCACCAGCCACACGGTGGCCGTGCGGGCGCCGGCCGAGCAGGCCGACCGGGTGCGGGCCGCGCTCACCGACCTGGCCGGCCGCACCGCCGCCGACCCGCTCTTCGCGCCGGCCGAGGGGGACGGCCCGGAGATCGAGGTGTCCGCGGACCGGCGGGTGTCCGTGCTGGAGGTGGCCACGCCGCACGCCAGCCGCTCCGACGAGGCGTCCCGGTCGCTGCACGAGCTGCGCGAGGACCTGCTCCCCGCGACGCTCGGCGGCATCCCGGGCGTGGAGTACGCGGTCGGCGGCGGCGTGGCCGCCAGTGAGGACTACGCGGCACACATCTGGGCGAAGCTGCCGATCGTCGCGGCGTTCGTGCTGGCGCTGACGTTCCTGGTGATGGCGTGGACGTTCCGGTCGGTGGTGGTGGCGCTGACCTCGATCGTGCTGAACCTGCTCTCGGCCGGCGCCGCGTACGGGCTGCTGGTGCTGGTCTTCCAGAGCACCTGGGCGGAAGGGCTGCTCGGCTTCACCTCGATGGACGCGATCGTCACCTGGCTGCCGCTGTTCCTGTTCGTGGTGCTGTTCGGACTGTCCATGGACTACCACGTCTTCGTGGTCAGCCGGATCCGCGAGGCGGTCGACCGGGGCATGCCCAACCGGGAGGCGGTGGCGCACGGCATCATCTCGTCGGCCGGTGTGGTGACCAGCGCGGCGGTGGTGATGGTGGCGGTGTTCTCCATCTTCGCCACGCTCAGCACGATCGACTTCAAGCAGCTCGGCATCGGCCTGGCGGCGGCGATCCTGCTGGACGCCACGATCATCCGCGCGGTCGTGCTGCCCTCGGTGATGACGCTGCTGGGCGACGCGAACTGGTGGGCGCCGCGCTTCATGCGCCGCCGTACCGCCGCCCCGGCGGTCGGGCCGCCGCCCGCCCCGGCACCGGAGCTGGTCGGCGCCGGCTGACCAGGTGCCCGGGCCGCCCCCGGGGGACATCCGGTCTCCGCGACATGCCCGGGAGCGGCGGTGAGACCACCACCCCGGGCACCGGCGCGACCACCCACTGACCCGAACCTCGGCGCCCCCGCTCCCGACGGGCGGGGGCGCCGAGGCGTCACGGCAGCGCGCACGGCTCCCGCCAGGCGTCCAGCGTCCGATCCTTGCGGATCGAGGCGAAGCCGTAGCCGACCGAGGTGACGCAGAAGTCCGCCGGCTCGCCGGTGTACTCGACGTGGAAGACCGGCTTGCCGGCGTCGACGAACGGCAGCAGCTTCGCGCACTGGCGGCGGCGTACGCACTCCTGGTTGACCGCGAAGTCGAAGTCGGGGGCCAGCGCGGCCACCTGAGCCACGTCGTCCACCAGGCCGGGGGAGAGGCTCAGCCCGCGGGCCAGCCCGGCCAGCCGGCGGTTGAACAGCAGTTGGTCGTCGAAGTCCAGCGGGAAGCCGGGGCGGTGCCGGTAGCCGTCCGCGTCGGCCAGGGCCACCGCGCCGAACCCCTTGCCGCGGCACAGCCGGAACCGGTCGGCCAGCACCGGCGCGAGCGCGTCCCAGCGCCGTACGTCCAGGAACCGCCTCCCCGGTCGTCCCGGCACCGCGGCGCCGCGCACGGCGGCGGGGAAGCGGGCGGCGTCCGGCTCGTCGGCGGCGTACGTGCCGACCCGGACGTGGCAGACCAGCCGGCGGCCCCGCTCGCGCAGCGCGGCGGTCTCGGCCGAGGTGGCCGCCACCGGGTCGAGGAGGAAGACGTCGGCGTCGACTGTGACGTCCAGCGGGGTGGTGAGCTGCCACTGCCAACGCCAGCGGCCGGCCTGCGCGGCCGGCCAGGGCGTGGGCGCACCGGGCGGGGTGATCGGCCGGCGGCAGGCCGGCACCGGGACCAGCAGCAGGGCGGTCAGCGCGAGCGCTGCGCCCCGGCGCGGACCACGTCGGCGGACGCGGGCCGGCCGGGAGCGCGGCACGGCCCACACCGGCCGGATCCGCATCGACAGCTCCCCGGACGCGGGCGGCCCGGCGCCGCCCCCGATGGGTCAACGAGCGCCGGGCCGGTCACGACGCGTGGTCAGCGCGGGGTGGCGAAGACCTGCGTCCAGTACGGCCCGTTGCTGCGCGCCACGCCCACCCCGATCTGGGTGTACGAGCAGTTGAGGATGTTCTTCCGGTGGCCCTCGGAGTTCATCCAGCCTTCCATGACGGCGGCCGGGGTCTGGTAGTTCCAGGCCACGTTCTCGCCCACCATGCTGTACGAGTAGCCGGCAGCCTTGACCCGGTCCCAGGGCTGACTGCCGTCGCTGCCCGTGTGGTCCATCTTCTTGTGGTCGGCCTGGTCCTGGCTGTGCCGCTGGGCGGCCAGGTTCAGCTTGGCGTTGACGGTCAGCGCCTTGCAGCCGGCCTTGGCCCGCTCCTGGTTCACGATCGTGACGACCTGCTGGAGTTCGGCGCTGAGCCCGGTCGTGGCGGCGGCCTTGGTGCCGGTGCTCCCGGTGCCGCCGCTCGACGAGCCGCCGCCCGGGGCGCTGCTGCGCTCCTGCTGCCGCGACGGCGCGGTGCTGCGGCTCGACTTCGGCGTGGCCCTCTTCGTCGGGCTCGGCGCGGCGGTGGTCGGTACGGCGGACGGACTGGCCGACTCCGGAGCGAGCGCGTCGGCGGGTGCCTCCTCGGCGCCCTCGGGCGCCTGCGGCGCGGCGGCCACCGGCGCGTCGGCGGAGGTGCGCTTCGTGCCCTGGTCGCCGCCGGGCAGCAGGACGGCGCCCACCCCGAGACTCACCACGAGCGTCGCCGCGGCGGCGGCCCCGCCGATCACGAGCGGCCGGGACAGGCGCCGCTTCGGGCGCCGCCGCTCGTCGGCCGGGGTGTCGGTGGCCGGCTGCCAGGTCGCGGTGGGCTGCTCCCAGCCGCCGGCCGGCTGCTCGTGACCGGGCCAGGCGGTGGGCTGTTCCTGGCCCTGCCACGCCGCCGGCTGTTCCCGGCCCTGCCACGTGGGCTGCTCGCCCTGCCACGCGGCGGTGGGCTGCTCCTCACCGTTCCAGCGGTCGCGGGGCGGCGGGTAGGAGCCGGCCGGCCCATAGGCCGGGGGCGTGCTCTCGGGGCGGTGGTCCTCGGCGGCGTAGCCGGCGCGTCCGTGACCGGCGGGCGGCTGCTGTGCACCGTCGCCGAACAGGTACGACGACCGCGGCTCGGGCCGGTCGCTGAGCCACGCCGGACCCTCGTCGGTCGGCTGCTCGGGGCGTCGAGGGGCGCCCTCCGGTTCGATCGGGTCGTTCCAGCGGTACACGCCTGTCCCCTCCACGGGTCGGTTGCGGGCCGGGGTGACGCTACGGGCGCGTTCGGAGCTGCGGCAACGTGGCTAAGAAAGAGTTAAGGCGAAGCCGGTGCGGAGGGTAGGGCGTTCGCGCGTTCCGGGCGTACAGTAAAGGCGTCCGGACAGAGCGTGTCCGCGCCTTCTGGCGACCCCCTGACGAGTGGACCGGCCGACGTGGAGATGATCTACGGCCTTGGTCAACTTGACGCCGGAGGGGTTTTCGGCTCAATATGTAGGTGTCGCCAGTCGCGCCCAGCCATGTCCCGTGCAGTGGGAATGGCAGCCGCGAACATCATGGGCGCGCGTTGGCCGGCCTTTCCGGCAGCGCACATCAAGGAGTTCAGCATGGCGAAGGCCCTCTACGGCCACGTAAGTGCAGCGCCCGACCGGCGTCTGCTCGACGAGGTCACCCGTCTGCGTTCCAGGGTTCAGGCACTGGAGTTCGAGATCACGCGTCTGCGCGCCGACAACGATCGGCTTGCGGCGGCAGCGGCGGAGGCCGATGACCTCCTCCGTCTGGCCGAGCCCGCGCTGACCTGATCTTCAGTCACCGGAAAACTGAAACGCACCACACCGAAAAGCGCGCCGACACGCAAAGTGCCGGCGCGCAGCCATGTTCGTACCCTTTTCGTCGCCGCCGCCGCAATTCCCGATCTTGCGGAGCCGTACGGAATTGCGCCCAGTAATTGTGATCATGCATTTCGGTTCCGTTCCCCGACGCCGGGCGGAAAGCGGACACCGCCGACGGCGGGTGGGTCGCGTGGCGGTGGCGTCCCTCTCCCGGGTTAGTCTGCGGGTTCACCAGGTCCGCGCAGCCGGCGACGGTACGGCGGCCACCGGACGAGGATCGAGAAGGTGCATCTCAAGAGCCTGACGGTGAAGGGCTTCAAATCCTTCGCCTCCGCCACGACGTTGAAGCTGGAGCCCGGGATCACCTGCGTGGTGGGCCCGAACGGCTCCGGCAAGTCCAACGTCGTCGACGCCATCGCCTGGGTGCTCGGCGAGCAGGGCGCCAAGGCGCTGCGCGGCGGCAAGATGGAGGACGTCATCTTCGCCGGCACCGCCGGGCGGGCGCCGCTGGGCCGGGCCGAGGTCACGCTCACCATCGACAACACCGACGGCGCGCTGCCGATCGAGTACACCGAGGTCTCCATCACCCGCCGGATGTTCCGCTCCGGCGAGAGCGAGTACGAGATCAACGGCGACTCCTGCCGTCTGCTGGACATCCAGGAGCTGCTGTCCGACTCGGGCATCGGCCGCGAGATGCACATCATCGTCGGGCAGGGCCGGCTCGACGGGATGCTGCACGCCAAGCCGGAGGACCGGCGGGCGTTCATCGAGGAGGCGGCGGGCGTCCTCAAGCACCGCAAGCGCAAGGAGAAGGCGCTGCGGAAGCTCGACGCGATGCAGACCAACCTCAACCGCCTGACCGACCTCACCGCCGAGCTGCGCCGCCAGCTCAAGCCGCTGGGCCGGCAGGCCGAGGTGGCCCGCCGCGCCGCCGGGATCCAGGCCAACCTGCGCGACGCCCGGCTGCGGCTGCTCGCCGACGACCTGCACACGCTGCGGACCACACTGGACAAGGAGATCGCCGACGAGACCGCGCTGCGCGAGCGGCGCGAGCTGATCGAGGCCGAGCACGGCGAGGTGCAGGGCCGCCTCGGCGAGCTGGAGGCGGCGCTGGCCGAGGACGCGCCGCTGCTCGCGGCGGCGCAGGACACCTGGTACCGCCTCTCCGCGCTCCAGGAGCGGTTCCGCTCGATCGAGCAGTTGGCCCGGGAGCGGCTGCGTCACCTCAGCGCCGCCGGCGACGACGAGCGCCCCGGCCGCGACCCGGAGCAGCTGGAGGCGGAGTCGCGGCGCGTACGCGAGCAGGAGGAGGAGCTGCGCGCCGCGCTCACCGAGGACCAGATCCGGCTGGCCGAGGCGGTCGAGCACCGCCAGGAGCTGGAACGGCAGCTCGCCGCCGCCGAGCGGGAACTGGTCGCCGCCGCCAAGGCCATCGCCGACCGGCGGGAGGGGCTGGCCCGCCTGACCGGCCAGGTCAACTCCGCCCGGGCGCGGACCACGAGCGCCGGCGAGGAGATCGAACGGCTGGCCGCCGCGCACACCGACGCGATGGGCCGGGCCGAGAAGGCGCAGGCCGACCTGGACGCGGTCGCCGAACAGTCGACCGAGGCGGACCGGGACAACGCCGACCTGGACGCCCGGCACGACGAGGCGGTGGCCGTGCACGAGCGGGCCCAGGCGGCGGTGCGCAGCCTGGCCGACGGTGAGCGCGCCGCCGAGAAGGACGCCGCCACCTGGAAGGCCCGCGAGGAGGCGCTCGCCATGGGCCTGCGCCGCAAGGACGGTGCCGGTGAGCTGCTCGCCCGCGCCGACCAGGTGCCGGGGCTGCTCGGCAGCCTCGCCGGGCTGCTCACCGTCGCCCCCGGTGACGAGGCGGCGCTGGCCGCCGCGCTGGGCGGCCTGGCCGACGCGGTCGCGGTCAGCGGCGTGGACGAGGCAGTCGAGGCGATGCGGCTGCTGAAGATCTCCGACGCCGGCCGGGCCGGGTTGCTCGTCGGCAGCCCCGCCGGGCCGGGCATGGACGGCTCCGCCGACGCGCTGCGCCCGAAGCTGCCCGAGGGCGCCCGCTGGGCCCCGGACCTGGTGGAGTGCTCGGCCGCGATCCGCCCGGCCGTGCACCGGGCGCTGCGCGACGTGGCGCTCGTCGACGACCTGGCCGCCGCGTCCGCGCTCGTCGCCGCGAACCCGGAGCTGCGCGCGGTCACCCCCGACGGCGACGTGGTCGGTGCGTACGCGGCGGCGGGCGGGTCGGCCAAGGCGCCGAGCTTCATCGAGGTGCAGGCCGCCGTCGAGGAGGCGCGCGCCAACCGGGCCACCGCCGAACGCACCGCCGCCGAGCTGCGCGAACAGCTGGCCGAGGCGCGCGCCGAGGTGACCGCCGCCAAGGAGGCGGTGCAGCACGCCGCCGCCGCCAAGCGGGAGGCGGAGAGCCACCGCAACGCCGCAGCGCGCCGCCTCGCCGAACTGGGCGCCGCCGCCCGCTCGGCGAAGGCGGAGACCGACCGTCTCGGCGAGTCCCGGGCCCGCGCCGAGGCGGCCCGGGAACGGGATCTGGCCGCGCTCGCCGAGTTGGAGGAACGGCTCCGGCTGGCCGAGGCCACCCCGATCGACGCCGAGCCGTCCACCGAGGAGCGGGACCAGCTCGCCGCCATGGTGCCGCAGGCACGGCAGAACGAGATGGAGGTCCGGCTCGCGGTGCGTACCGCCGAGGAGCGGGTGGCCTCGATCGCCGGGCGGGCCGACTCGCTGGCCCGGCAGGCCACCGCCGAACGGGCGGCGCGGGAGCGCGCCGCGGCCCGGCGCGCGGCCCGCACGCGCGGCGCCCAGATCGCCCGGGCCGTGGTCGGCGGCGCCCGCGAGGCGCTCACCCGGCTCACCGTCTCGATCGCCCGGGCCGAGGAGCACCGCGACGCCGTCGCCCGCGAGCGCGCCGCCCGCGAGGCCGAGCTGTCCGAGGTACGCGGTGCGGCCAAGCGCCTCGCCGCCGAGCTGGAACGGCTCACCAGCCAGGTGCACCGCGACGAGGTGGCCCGCGCCGAGCAGCGGATGCGCATCGAGCAGCTGGAGGCGAAGGCCGCCGAGGACTTCGGGCTGGACGTGGCCACGCTCGTCGCCGAGTACGGCCCGGACCGGCTGGTCCCGCCCACCGACGCGGACGTGGCGCTCGCCGAGAAGGACGGCCGGCCGGTGCCCGAGCCGGTCCGCTACGAGCGGCCGGTGCAGGAGAAGCGGGCGGCCAAGGCGGAGCGGGAACTGGCCCTGCTGGGCAAGGTGAACCCGCTCGCGCTGGAGGAGTTCGCGGCGCTGGAGGAGCGCTTCAAGTTCCTCTCCGAGCAGCTGGAGGATCTCAAGGCCACCCGGCGCGACCTGCTCACCGTGGTCAAGGACGTGGACGACCGCATCCTGGAGGTCTTCGCCAGCGCGTTCGAAGACACCGCCCGGGAGTTCGAGCAGGTCTTCACCGTGCTGTTCCCCGGCGGCGAGGGCCGGTTGGTGCTCACCGACCCGGAGGACCTGCTCACCACCGGTGTCGAGGTCGAGGCCCGCCCGCCGGGCAAGAAGATCAAGCGGCTCTCGCTGCTCTCCGGCGGGGAGCGGTCGCTGACCGCCGTGGCGATGCTCGTGGCGATCTTCCGCGCCCGGCCCAGCCCGTTCTACATCATGGACGAGGTGGAGGCGGCGCTCGACGACGTGAACCTGGGCCGCCTGATCACGCTGCTGGCGCAGTTGCGGGAGAAGAGCCAGCTCATCGTGATCACGCACCAGAAGCGGACCATGGAGATCGCCGACGCGCTCTACGGGGTGACCATGCGCGCCGGTGTGACCCAGGTGATCAGCCAGCGGCTCAACCGGGCCGACGACGAGGAACAGGTGACGAGCGAGTGAGTCGGGAACGCGCCACGGCGCTCCTGGTGGACTTCGACGGCGTGCTGCGCCGCTGGGATCCGGCGGTGGCCGCGGGTGTCGAGCGGGAGTACGGGCTGACCGAGGGTGTCCTCGGTGAGATCGCGATGTCCTGGGGAATGCTCCAGCCGGTGCTGACCGGCCAGGTCAGCCACGCCCAGTGGATGATGAGCGTCGCCGACGCGCTGACCCCCGCGGTCGGCGTGGATCGGGCGCGTGCGGCCGTTGCGGAGTGGCAGAGCTACCGCGGCGAGGTCGACCCGGAGGTGCTGGCGTTCGTCCGCGAGGTGCGGGCGGCGGGCATCCGGGTGGGGCTGGGCACCAACGCCACCGACCTGCTCGACGCCGACCTGGCCGCGCTGGGCCTGACCGAGGAGCTGGACGTGATCGTCAACTCCTCGGTCATCGGGGTGCACAAGCCGGCGAAGGAGTACTTCCAGGCCGCCTGCGAGGCACTGGGGACGCCGCCGGGGCGGGTGCTGTTCGTCGACGACGAGGACCGCGCGGTGGCCGGTGCCCGGGTGGCGGGCCTGTCCGCGCACCGCTGGAGCGGCCCGGCCGACCTGCGGTACCTGCGGGCGGCGCTGGCGTACTGAGCCGGGTCAGCTTCCGGTCACGCCGTCGACGCGTTCCCGGATCAGGTCCGCGTGGCCGTTGTGCCGGGCGTACTCCTCGATCACGTGCACGTACACCCAGCGGAGGCTGATCTCGCCGGTGCTGCCGTCGGGCAGGCGGTGCCGGAACGTGTGGTCCAGCGGCAGGTCGGCAACGGCCCGGTCGGCCGCCTCGATCTCGGCCCGCAGCGTGGCGAACGCCTCGGCCGGGTCCGCGTCGGCGACGTCGTTGAGGTCGGCGTCCGGGTCGGTGCTGTAGTCGTAGAGGTCCGGCAGGTCCAGGCCGGCGGCGCGGTGGCGGAACCACCACCGTTCGACGTCGGCCAGGTGCCGGACCAGGCCGAGCAGCGTCAGCCCGGAGGGCTCCACGCTCGGTGTGCGCAGTTGCTCGGCGGTCAGCCCGGCGCACTTGTGTTGCAGGGTGTCACGGTGGAGGTCGAGCCAGCCTTGCAGCATTGTGCGCTCGTCGGCGACGTAGGGCTCGTGGCGGCGGTCGATCTCGGGTGCGGTCCAGGTCATCCGAGGGATGCTAGGTGAGCGCCGGGCACGCCGCGACGCGTTAACCGCCGGGTCACGGCACCACGACGACCGGCCAGCGGCCGGTGCGGACCAGCCGGGTGGCGACCGAGCCGACCAGCCTGTGCCCGGCCTGCTCGGAGGAGCCGACCACCACCATGTCGGCCCGGTGCTCGTCGGCGGCCCGGCACAGCTCGGTGTAGGCGTCGCCGCGCCGGCACAGGAACGTCACCGGCAGGTCCAGCTCCTCGGCCCCGCGCCGGCACTCGGCGCGCAGCTCGTCGGCCAGCTCGTCGTGGGTCTGCTGGACCGCCCCGGCCACCACGCCGGAGAGCATCGCGCTGTACGAGGTCGGCGAGCTGACGAACACCGCCACGAGCGTGGCGCCCTGCCGCCGGGCCAGTCCGGCGGCGTACGCGGCGGCCCGCATCGAGGTGCGGCTGCCGTCCACGCCGACGAGCACCACCCGTGGCCCGTCGGTACCGCGCTCGTAGGGAAGCGGCCGGGTCTGCGGACCGTACCGTTCGCGTTCCGCGGCGCCCATGGTCAGTCCCGCCCTCCGGCGTGGAGCGCCTCGGCCGTCTCCCGTACGGCGGGGACCGGCTCGGCGTTCGAGCGGCGCAGCGGCACCTCCCGGATGAGGACCACGGCGATCAGGGCGAGCAGCCCGAACGGGGCGGCGGCCAGGAAGATGTCACCGGCGGCGTGCCCGTACGCGGCCTCGACCACCGTCCGGATCGGACCGGGCAGCGTGTGCACGTCCGGCAGCCCGCCGCCACCCGACCCGGAGGCCGGTACGCCGAGGCGGCTCAGGCCGTCGGCCATGTAGCCGGTGACCCGGTGCCCGAGCACCGCGCCGAGCGCGCTCACGCCGATCGCGCCGCCGAGGCTGCGGAAGAACGCCACCACCGAGCTGGCCGCGCCCAGGTCGTCCGGGTGGACCGTGTTCTGCACCGCCAGCACCAGGTTCTGCATGCTCATGCCGACGCCGAGGCCGATCAGGGCCATGAAGACGGCGAGGTGCCAGTACGGGGTGTCCGCGCGCATGGTGCCCATCAGCGCGAAGCCGGCGGTGAGCAGCACCGAGCCGATGACGAGCCAGCTCTTCCAGCGGCCGGTGGCGGTGATGATCCGGCCGACCACCGTGGAGGAGACCAGCAGGCCGCCGATCATCGGGAGCGTCATCAGGCCGGACATGGTCGGGCTGGCGCCGCGGCTGATCTGGAAGTACTGCCCGAGGAAGACCGAGGCGCCGAACATGCCGACGCCGACCGCGATGCTGGCGATCACGGCGAGCGTGATGGTGCGGTTGCGGAACAGCCGCGGCGGGATCATCGGGTCGGCGGCCCGCGTCTCGACCCGGGCGGCGAGCGCGCCGAGCAGCGCCGCGCCGGCCACCAGCACACCGCTCTGCCACGAGATCCAGTCGTACCTGTCGCCGGCCAGGGTGATCCACACCAGCAGCAGTGAGACGGCGGCGGTGATGAGCGTGGCGCCCCACCAGTCGATCTTCACCTCGCGCTTGACCACCGGCAGGCGCAGCGTCCGCTGGAGCACGATGAGGGCGAGCACGGCGAACGGCACGCCGACGTAGAAGCACCAGCGCCAGCCGAGCCAGGAGGTGTCCACGATCACGCCGCCGATGAGCGGCCCGCCGATGGTGCCGACGGCCATCACCGCGCCGAGGTAGCCGCTGTAGCGGCCACGCTCACGTGGGGCGATCATCGTCGCCATGATCACCTGGGCCAGGGCGGTGAGGCCGCCCGCGCCGACGCCCTGCACGACCCGGCAGGCGATCAGCTCGCCCGTGGTCTGCGCCTGCCCGGCCAGCACCGAGCCCAGCACGAAGATCACCAGCGAGAGCTGCACCAGCAGTTTCTTGCTGAACAGGTCGGAGAGCTTGCCCCAGATGGGTGTGGTCGCGGTCGTCGCCAGCAGCGTCGAGGTGACCACCCAGGTGTACGCGGACTGGCCGCCGCGCAGGTCGGTGATGATCCGCGGCAGCGCGTTGGAGACGACGGTGGAGGAGAGGATCGCGACGAACATGCCCAGCAGCAGGCCGGAGAGCGCCTCCAGGATCTGCCGGTGGGACATGTCGACGGCGGTCGTCCGCGCGGGCGCAGTCGCCTGAGTCATCGTGGGGTGCCTCCGGAGCGGGGGAGAAGGTTGCCTCGGGCAACCATAAGAGCCGTTATCTTGAGGAAGAACCTCGGCCGGGCCGGGATTGTTCCCCGCCGTGGGCTCAGAACGACTCGTTGAACCTGTGCATCAGCCGGGCCAGGTCCGCCACGTCCTCTTTCGGCCAGCTCTCCAGCGATCGTCGGATTTGTCCGAGTCGGGCCGCGCGGGCCGCGTCGAACCGCCGGGTGCCCTCCTCGGTGAGGCTGAGCTGGGCCGCCCGCCGGTCCGTCGGGTCCGGGTCGCGGCGGACCAGGCCCAGCGCCTCCAGACCGCCGATCTGGCGGCTGAGCGTGCCCTTGCCGATGCCCAGCTTCGCGGCCAGGTCGGTGAGCCGGATCGAGCCGTAGCGGCGCAGCCAGAGCAGCAGGCCGTACGCGTTCGGTTCCAGGTTCGGGTGGACCTCGCGGGCGATCTCCCAGGACAGCGCCCGGCCGCGGCGCAGCAACGCGGTCAACTCGTGCTCCACGGCGCGCAGCGTCTCGTCCACGCCCAGAAGGTTACTCAAGCCCCGTCGCTGAGTTGCTGGTGCGCCACCGGTCGCAGCTCGCCGTCGCTGGTCGTGCCCTCGACCACCACGGCCGCCTTACGCCCCTGATGGGTGAGCGTGGCCACCGCGTTGCCGAAGTAGGGCCCGGCCAGCTTCCGCCAGCGCACCGACGGGCGGCGTACCCCGGCCGAACGCGCCAGCGCCCGGGTCGCCCCGGCCGGCCCCGGATTCCAGCCCAGCGTCATCAGCGGTCGCATGCCGGCGGGCACCTGATTGTGGATCGGCGAACAGGTGAGCTGGTGCACCGGCGTACGGACGTCGCGGTCGGCGAACCGGGCCCGCGCCACGTACGAGTGGTGCACGTCGCCGGAGAGGACGCTGATCGACGCCGGTCGCGCGTACGCCGGCCCGGCGCCCACCCGCGCCCCGGTGCGCGGCGCGGTGCCGCTGCCCAGCCGCGCGAACAGCTCGCCCAGCGCCTCGAACGAGCGCCGGAACGCCGCCCAGTGCTCCAGGTCCAGGGCCCGGCGGATCTGCTCGGAGATCCGGGCCACCCACGGACGGCTGGAGTCGGCCAGGCGCTCGTTCCACGCCTCGACGTGGTGGATGCCCGGCGGCAGCAGCCACGGCAGCGAGCTGCCCACCACCAGATGGTCGTACTCGCCGTGCGCCTGGTCGAGGAACCACGACCACTCGCCCGGCGGCAGCATCGCCCGGCTGCCGGGCAGCAGCACCCGGCTGGACCGGTTGTCCAGCATCACCAGACGGGTGCGGCCCAGATCCAGCGCGTAGCTCCACTGGTACTGCACGGCCCGCCAACGCTCGGTGTCGTGCGCCAGGTCGGCTTCCTTGTCGACCCGCTCGCCGAACTCGTGCAGCACGCCCGTGGCGTCCTCGGCGGCGATCACCTTCGCGTACACCGGGTCGGCGGCGATCTCGTCCGGGCTGAGGTTGCCCAGGTGCTGGTAGATCCAGTAGGAGGCGAGGCCGCTGCGGATCCGCTCGGCCCACCACGGCTGCTCGCGCATGTCCGCGCGCCACGACTGCGAGGTGTTCCAGTCGTCGATCACCTCGTGGTCGTCGAAGATCATCACGCTCGGCACGGTGGAGAACAGCCAGCGGATCTCCGGGTCGCGCCACGACTCCAGATAGAGCTTCGTGTACTCGTCGAAGCTGACCACCTGCGTCGCCGGGGCGTCCTTCGGCCGCTTCCGGCGCCGCTTGAGCAGCCGCCGCACGGTCGGCGAGGTCTCGTCCGCGTACACCTGGTCGCCGAGCAGCACCAGCAGGTCGGGCAGCACGGCCTGGTCGGGCGTGGCCATCACCCGCCGGGCGTACGCGTCCAGCGCGTCCGGCGGCAGCCGGCGGGCGGTGGAGTGCTGGGTGGTCTCCCGGCAGGAGCCGAACAGCAGGCGCACCGGCTGGTCGGCGTCGTCGAGCGCGCGGGTCCGGATCACGCTGGGCGGGAACGACGACTCCGGCAGCGGCCACGCCACCTCGTCGTCGATCAGCACGTCGTAGGTCGTGGTGCTGTCCGGCGTGAGCCCGGTCACCACCACGATCGCGTAGTGGTGGTCGTACGCGGAGAAGGTGGGCGCGCTGCCGGTGGCGCCGTCGGCGGTGCGGACGGTGACGACGGCGGGCGAGCTGGTCTCCACCCAGACGGTCGCCCGCGTGTCGACGACCCGGCGCAGCAGCGGGCCGATGAGCAGGCGGGAACCGGGCACCACGTACCTCCGACAAGATCGTTTCGGCTGTTTCCTACCCGGCCGGCGGTTGCGGTACGCCTTCCGGTGCGAGCGTACCCGCAGGTTGTTCGCGTGCCGAGGCGGTGAGTGGGACGCCGTCGCCGCCATCTGACAGGATTTCGGGCATGACGGAATACCTCCTCGTCGCTCTCGCCCTGCTCGGCGTGCTGATCATCGGCGGCCTGAGCCTCGTGGTGCCCCGGCTGCGCCGGCGCCCGCAGCCACCGCTGCCGCGCACGGAGGTCGACACCCGGACGGAGGAGGACCTGGCCGGCCCGCCGGTCGAGGCCCCGGAGGCGGAACTCACCACCGGCGTGGTGGTCGAGGCGCCGCCCGCCCCTCCGGTCGAGGCGCCCCCGGTCGAGGTGCCGGAGCCGACCGCCGGCCGGCTGGTCCGGCTGCGCTCGCGGCTGTCCCGCTCGCAGAACGTCTTCGGCAAGGGCCTGCTCGGCCTGCTCAGCCGCGATCGGCTGGACGAGGACACCTGGGAGGAGATCGAGGACAGCCTGATCACCGCCGACGTCGGCATCGACGCCACCCGCGACATCGTCGACCGGCTGCGTGAGCGGACCCGGGTGCTCGGCACCAGTACCGGGGAGGAACTGCGGGCGCTGCTCGCCGCCGAGCTGGTCAACGCGCTCGACCCGACGCTGGACCGCTCGCTGCGTACCGCGCCCAAGGAGGGCGTCCCGGCGGTGGTGCTCGTGGTCGGCGTCAACGGCGCAGGCAAGACCACCACCTGCGGCAAGATCGCCCGGGTGCTCGTCGCGGACGGCCGCAGCGTGCTGCTCGGCGCGGCCGACACGTTCCGGGCCGCCGCCGCCGACCAGCTGGAGACCTGGGGTGGCCGGGTGGGCGCCGAGACCGTCCGCGGGCCCGAGGCGGCCGACCCGGCGAGCGTCGCGTTCGACGCGGTCAAGCGCGGCATCGACACCGGCGTGGACACCGTGCTCATCGACACCGCCGGCCGGCTGCAGAACAAGATCGGCCTGATGGACGAGCTGGGCAAGGTCAAGCGGGTGGTGGAGAAGCACGGCCCGATCGACGAGACACTGCTGATCCTGGACGCCACCACCGGCCAGAACGGGCTGGAGCAGGCGCGGGTCTTCACCGAGGCGGTGAACGTCACCGGCGTGGTGCTGACCAAGCTCGACGGCACGGCCAAGGGCGGCATCGTGATCGCCGTGCAGCGCAAGCTCGGCATCCCGGTCAAGCTCGTCGGCCTCGGCGAGGGCAAGGACGACCTGGCCCCGTTCGACCCGGCACAGTTCGTCGACGCGCTGCTCGGCACCGAGCCGCTCGCCCGGGACGCGTAGCCTCTCCCGTGACGACTGACGATCGCGCCTACGCGGGGTGGCGCGACCCCAGCCACCCGTCGCCACGCCTCGGGAGACCGTACGTGACTTCGCAGGAGATCCCGCTGCACGGCGGGAACGTGAGCACCGTGGTCCGTGTGGGAGACACGGTCCGGCGCAACGCCGGCCCGTGGACGCCCTCCGTGCACGCGCTGCTGCGCCACCTGGAGTACGTCGGCTTCACCGGCGCTCCCCGGGCGCTCGGCATGGACGAGCGCAACCGGGAGGTCCTGTCGTACCTGGAGGGGGAGTGCGGGGAGTACCCGCTGGCCCCGCACTGGGTCACCGACGAGGCCCTGGTCACGGTGGCCACCATGCTGCGGATGTTCCACGACGCGCAGTACGGCTTCACCCCGCCGCCCGGGGCGGTCTGGCGCTCCTTCGGGCCGCCCCCGCCGGACACCGAGGTCATCTGTCACCACGACGCCGCGCCGCACAACGTGATCTGGCGGCCGGACGGCACGCTGGGTCTGATCGACTTCGACCTCGCCTCGCCCGGCGCCCGCATCTACGACGTGGCGTACGCGGCCTGGACCTGGGTGCCCATCTTCTCGGACCGCGACTCGATCACGCTCGGCTGGAAGCACCCGGACCGGCCGCGCCGGCTGCGGCTGTTCGCCGACGCGTACGGGCTGATCCCGCGTGACCGGCACCGGCTCATCCGGACCATCCGCAAGCGCATCGTCGACCACGTCGAGGGCATCCGGCGGATGGCCGCGGCCGGTGAGCCGGCGTTCGTCCGGATCGTCCACAAGGGCCACCTGCGTCGCCCTATGCGCGACCTGCGGCTGCTCGACTACGAGCGGCACCAGTTGGAGGCCGCGCTCCGCTGAGCAAGATCGGCGTTCTTCACACGCCGGAAACAACCCGTCACGTGTCGGAAATCGCGCGGTGTCGCTGAAGGAAACAGCCGGCGACAAAGCTTCCGCGCAACCGGCTGACGGGCGATGCTGCCAGGTCTTCAGCCGGAGGGAGGAATACGACAACGAGAGGAGGCAGCGTGGAGATCGACACCGGGAACACTGCCTGGTTGCTTGTCTCGACTGCCCTCGTGCTGCTCATGACCCCCGGTCTCGCGCTGTTCTACGGCGGACTGAACCGGTCCAAGGGCGTTCTGAACATGATGATGATGAGCTTCTCGTCCATCGGGCTCGTCAGCATCCTGTGGCTTTTCTACGGCTTCACCGTCGCCTTCGGCGAGGGCGGCAAGTTCTGGGGTGACCTGGGCCAGTACCTGGGCACCAAGACCTTCGTCGGCGAGAACGACCTGTGGGGCGAGACGGGCATCCCGATCTACGTCTTCATCGCCTTCCAGATGATGTTCGCGGTCATCACCGTGGCGCTGATCAGCGGTGCGCTCTCCGACCGGGTGAAGTTCGCCGGCTGGCTGCTGTTCGCGTTCGGCTGGGCCACCCTGGTCTACTTCCCGGTCGCCCACATGGTCTGGGGCGGCGGGCTGATCGGCGGCGACATCGGCGCGATCGACTTCGCCGGTGGTACCGCTGTGCACATCAACGCCGGCGCCGCGGCGCTCGCGCTGGTGCTCGTGCTCGGCAAGCGGGTCGGCTGGCCGCGCGAGAGCATGAAGCCGCACAACGTCCCGATGGTCGCCCTCGGCGCCGCGCTGCTGTGGTTCGGCTGGTTCGGCTTCAACGCCGGCTCCGAGCTGACCGCCGACGGGGTCACCGCGCTGGCGTTCATCAACACCCAGGTCGCCACCGCCGCGGCGCTGCTCGGCTGGATCGTGGTCGAGTGGGTGCGCGACGGCAAGCCGACCCTGGTCGGCGCCTCGTCCGGCGCCATCGCCGGTCTGGTCGCCATCACCCCGGCCTGTGCGTTCATCACCCCGGCCGCAGCGGTGCTGCTGGGCGTGGTGGCCGGTGCGGTCTGCGCCCTCGCGGTCGGCCTGAAGTACCGGCTCGGCTACGACGACTCCCTCGACGTGGTCGGCGTGCACTTCGTCGGCGGCTGGATCGGCTGCCTCTGGATCGGCCTGTTCGGCACCGCCTCGGTGAGCTCGCTGGTGGAGACCGACGGCCTGTTCGTCGGCGGCGACGCCACGCTGCTCGGCAAGCAGGCGCTCAGCGCGCTGATCGTCAGCGTCTACTCCTTCGTGGTCGCCTTCGTCCTGGGCTTCGTGATCGACAAGACGATCGGCCTCCGGGTCTCCGCCGAGGCCGAGGTCGACGGCATCGACATCGCCGAGCACGCGGAGAGCGGCTACGACCTGTCGCCCACCACGGGCAGCAGCGGTGGCGCGTTCGCGATGGCGGGGATCGGCGCCGGCAAGCCGGCCACGGAGCCCGCCGTCGAGACCGACGAGTCCGCGCCGGTAAGCGAGAAGGTCGCCGGTTAACGTTCCTGGGATGGAGGGGTTGGACATGAAGCTGGTGACCGCGGTCATCAAGCCGTACCAGCTGGACGCGGTGAAGGAGGCCCTGCACGCCCTCGGCGTGGCCGGGCTGACGGTCAGCGAGGTCCAGGGCTACGGCCGGCAGAAGGGGCACACCGAGGTCTACCGGGGTGCCGAGTACACGGTCGAGTTCCTGCCCAAGATCCGGGTCGAGGTGCTCACCGACGAGATGGACGTCGACAAGATCGTGGACGCGATCGTCGGCGCCGCCCGGACCGGCAAGATCGGCGACGGCAAGGTCTGGGTGACCGGCGTCGAGGAGGTCGTCCGGGTGCGTACCGGCGAGCGCGGGCTCGACGCCCTCTGATCGCCGGATCCGCCGACATGACCTCGTTGACCACCGCCACCGGCCCCTCCGGGGGTCCGGCGGTGGTCAACGAGGTCGTCGGCGTTCCCGCGGGCATCGGCGCGGCGGCCCGGACCGCGCGGGCCGCCGCGCTCGACGCCTGGCTGCGCCGGGCCTTCCCGGACCGCGACGGGGTCGCGCTCGTCGCGGTGGGCGGGCTGGGCCGCCGCCAGTGCGCCCCCTACGGCGACCTCGACCTGGTGCTGCTGCACGCCGGGGTGCCCGGCATCGACGAGCTGGCCGCGTCCCTGTGGTACCCGATCTGGGACGCCGGGCTGCGGCTGGACCACTCGGTGCGTACCGTCGCCGAGGCGCTGTCGGTGGCCCAGGACGACGTCAAGGTCGCCCTCGGACTGCTCGACGCCCGGCACGTGGCCGGCGACCCGGCGCTCACCGACCAGCTCGCCCGCACCGCCACGGACCACTGGCGGCGGACCGCGATCCGTCAGCTCCCCGGCCTGCGCGAGATCACCACCGCCCGCTGGGAGGCGCACGGCGAACTGGCGTTCCTGCTCGAAGGCGATCTCAAGGAGGCGGCCGGCGGGCTGCGCGACGTGGGCATCCTGCGCGCCATCGCCACCGCCGGGGTCACCGACGCGCTCCGCCCGGCCGTGTACGCGGCACACCGGCGGCTGCTGGACACCCGCGACGCGCTGCACCAGCAGGTGGGCCGCCGGGGCGACCGCGTGGTCGCGCAGGAACGCGACGGCGTGGCGCGGCTCCTCGGCGCCGAGGACGGCGACGCGCTGCTCCGGCTGGTGGCCGGCGACGCCCGCACCGTGAGTCACGCCCTCGACGACGCCTGGCGGGCCGCCGACCGGCTCCGCTCCGGCCGGCACCGCGCCGCGCCCGGCCGTCCGCTGCGCCGCCCGGTCGCCCGGGACGTGGTGGAGCAGGACGGGGAACTGGTGCTCGCCCGCACCGCGATCGGGGCCCGCCCCGACCCGAGCCTGTCGCTGCGCGTGGCCGCCGCTGCCGCCACCACCCGGCTGCCGATCGCGCGCGCCACCTGCGAGTGGCTGGCCGCGTACTGCCCGCCGCTGCCCGCGCCCTGGCCGCCGGCGGCCCGCGACGCGCTGATCACCCTGCTCGGCGCCGGTCCCGGCCTGGTGCCCGCCTGGGAGACCTGCGACAGGTACGGGCTGGTCGACCGCTGGCTGCCCGAGTGGACCCGGATGCGCAGCCTGCCCCAGCACAACCCGGTGCACCGGTTCACGCTCGACCGGCACCTGGTGCAGACCGCGTACGAGGCGAGCCGGCACACCCGCGACGTGGAACGACCCGACCTGCTGCTGCTCGGCGCGTTCCTGCACGACATCGGCAAGGGGCTGGAGGGAGACCACTCGACGGTGGGCGCGCCGCTGGCCGAGGCGGTCGCCACCCGGATCGGCCTGCCGCCGGACGAGGCGGCGCTCATCGGCACGCTGGTCCGGTTGCACCTGCTGCTGCCCGACGTGGCGACCCGGCGCGACCTGTCCGACCCGAAGACCGTCGCGGGTGTGGCCGAGCGCGTCGGTGACACCGGCACGCTGGAACTGTTGCACGCCCTGGTCCGCGCCGACGCCGCCGCCACCGGCCCGGCCGCCTGGTCCGGCTGGAAGGGCCGGCTCATCGCCGAACTGGTGAGCCGGGTGCGGACCACGCTGGACACCGGCGTGGTGCCCGCCCCGCCGGCCCCGGACCCGGCGCTCGTGGCCGGGCCACTGCCTGTCGTACACCTGGGGGAGGACCGGGTGTCGGTGGCCGCCGCCGACCGGCGCGGGCTTCTCGCGACGGTGGCCGGGTGCCTGGCGCTGCACCGCCTGGAGGTGATCTCCGCGGACGCCGCCACAGTCGACGGCCGCGCCCTGGTCGAGTGCCGGGTGCAGCCGCGTTACGGGCTGGCCCCGGACCCGATCGCGCTCAGCGCCGACCTGCGCCGCGCGGTCGGCGGCGACGTCTCGGTCATCCAGCGGCTGCGCGGCCGGGCGCTGGCCGCGCGCAGCCAGGGCGCCGCACCCCGTGTGGTCTGGCACCGGGAGGCGGCCACCGACGCGGTGCTGCTGGAGCTGCGGGCCGCCGACGCGGCCGGGCTGCTGTACCGGGTGACCTGTGCGCTGGACGAGGCGGGCGCCCAGGTGCGGGCGGCCCGGATCTCGACGCTGGGCGGCGACGTGGTGGACGCGTTCTACCTGGTCGGCGGCGGGCCCTCGGACGAGGAACGGGCCCGGATCGAGGCCGCCGTGCTGGGCGCCGTGTAGGGAAGGGCCCTTCTCGACGCCTCCGGTGGAGCAGGGGCCACTGTTGACAGAGCTACGTCCGCTGACGTACGCCGGGAGCCGCCGACGGGCCGACGCGCCGCGCGCTCGGCGGCGCGACGCTCGACGGCATGAACCTGCCAGTGCAGACCCAAGGGCCCAGCAAACGGTACGGCGGCCAGACCGCCGTACGCGATCTCGACCTGACCGTCCGGGCCGGCGAGGTGTACGGCTTCCTCGGCCCCAACGGCGCCGGCAAGACCACGACGCTGCGCATGCTGCTCGGCCTGGTCCGGCCCAGCGCGGGGACGGTGCGGCTGCTCGGCCGCACCCCCGGCGCCGGGCGGCTCACCGGCGTCGGCGCGCTGATCGAGGGGCCGGCCTTCTACCCGTACCTGTCGGGCCGGGACAACCTGCGCGTGCTGGCCCGCTACGCCGCTGATCCGGCGGCTCGGCGCGGCCGGCTGCACGGTCCTGGTCTCCAGTCACCTGCTCGGCGAGGTCGAGCAGATCTGCGACCGGATCGGCGTGATCGCCGGGCCCGTCCTCGGAAGGGAGCGGGCGCGGGGCGGCCGGGCCGGAGCGGGGGTGCGGGCGGCGGGCTACCCTAACGGTGGGCTGGACCACCGGCCCGGCAGCATGTGCCCGCCGGAAAACGACAAACGGGATGTTCGCGTGTTTGACACCTTGAGTGACCGCCTGTCCGGGATCTTCACCAAGCTCCGCGGCAAGGGCCGGCTCACCGACGCCGACATCGACGCCACCGCGCGCGAGATCCGGATGGCGTTGCTGGAGGCCGACGTCGCCCTGCCGGTGGTCAAGGGCTTCATCGCGAACGTCAAGGAGCGGGCGCGCGGCGCCGAGGTCTCCCAGGCGCTCAACCCGGCGCAGCAGATCGTCAAGATCGTCAACGAGGAGCTGATCAACATCCTCGGCGGCGAGGGGCGGCGGCTCCAGTTCGCCAAGAACCCGCCGACCGTGATCATGCTGGCCGGCCTCCAGGGTTCCGGCAAGACGACGCTCGCCGGCAAGCTGGCCCGCTGGCTCAAGAGCCAGGGCCACCAGCCGCTGCTCGTCGCCGCCGACCTCCAGCGTCCCAACGCCGTCGGGCAGCTCCAGGTGCTCGGTGGCCGGGCCGGGGTCGAGGTGTACGCCCCGGCGCCCGGCAACGGCGTCGGCGACCCGGTGCAGGTGGCCCGCGACTCGATCGAGCACGCCCGCCGCGCCGCCCGGGACATCGTCATCGTCGACACCGCCGGCCGGCTCGGTATCGACACCGAGATGATGCAGCAGGCCGCGAACATCCGCGACGCGGTCCAGCCCGACGAGGTCATCTTCGTCATCGACGCGATGGTCGGTCAGGACGCGGTGCGTACCGCCGAGGCGTTCCGCGACGGCGTCGGCATCACCGGCGTGGTGCTGTCCAAGCTCGACGGCGACGCCCGCGGTGGCGCCGCGCTGTCCGTCCGCGAGGTGACCGGCCAGCCGATCCTGTTCGCCTCCACCGGCGAGAAGCTGGAGGACTTCGACGTCTTCCACCCGGACCGGATGGCCAGCCGGATCCTCGGCATGGGCGACGTCCTCACTCTGATCGAGCAGGCCGAGGCGGCCTTCGACTCCGATCAGAAGGACAAGATGACCGCCAAGCTGATGGGCGGGGAGACCTTCACGCTGGAGGACTTCCTCGATCAGCTCATCGCGGTCCGGCGGATGGGCCCGATCGCCAACGTGCTGGCCATGATGCCGGGCATGGGGCAGATGAAGGACCAGCTCGCCGATCTGGACGACAAGCACTTCGACCGGGTCACCGCGATCATCAGGTCGATGACCCCGGCCGAGCGGACCAACCCGAAGATCATCAACGGCTCCCGCCGGGCCCGGATCGCGGGTGGCTCCGGCGTGACGGTCATGGACGTCAACCAGCTGCTCAACCGCTTCGCCGACGCGCAGAAGATGATGAAGCAGATGGGCGGCATGATGGGCCTGCCCGGCGGCGGGCGGCGCAAGGCGACCAAGTCGCCGAAGAACAAGCGCAAGGGCACCAAGGGTGGCGGGCGGCCGCGTACCGGTGCCGGGATGCCGGGCGGCTTCCCCGGTGGCATGCCGCAGCTCCCGCCGGGACTGGACCCGGGCGACCTGGCCGGTGGTCAGGGTCTGCCCCCGGGCTTCAAGCTCCCGAAGATCGACTTCAACAAGCTCGGCAAGGGCGGCGACAAGGACCCGCGCTAGCGTGTCGGTGGCGGTGGCTGACGCCGCGCTGACCGCGCGGCGCAACGACCTGCTCGCCCGCGGGGAGGACTGATCGGGTAGGACTGTGCACATGGCTCTGCACGTGCGCGGTGTGTTCCTTCCCGACGACGAGGTCCGGGACGTCTGGCTGGTCGGCGACCGGGTGACATTCGAACCGGTGCCCGGCGCCGAGACGGTGGCCGACGGCGGCTTCGTGCTGCCCGGCCTGACCGACGCGCACTGCCACATCGGCATCGCCCGCGGCGGCAGCCCGATCACCTCGCTCGACCAGGCCCGGGAACTGGCCCGGATCGACCGGGACGCGGGCGTGCTGGCCATCCGCGACGCCGGCTCGCCGTACCCGTACCCCGAACTGGAGGACGAGGCGGACCTGCCGCGACTGGCGCGCGCGGGCCGGCACGTCGCCCCGCCGAAGCGCTACCTGCGCGACATCGGCGTGGAGGTCGGCGCCGCCGAGGTGGCCGCGACAGTCGCCGCGCAGGCCGCGGCCGGCAACGGCTGGGTCAAGCTGGTCGGCGACTGGATCGACAGGGGAGTGGGCGACCTGGCGCCGGCCTGGGACGCCGACACCATGACCGCGGCGGTCGCCGCCGCGCACGCCGCCGGGGTACGCGCGGCGGTGCACACGTTCTCCGAGTCGGCGGTGGAGATCATGGTGCGGGCCGGGGTGGACTCGGTGGAGCACGGCACCGGGCTGAGTCTCGACCTGATCGACCTGATGGCCCGGCAGGGCACCGCGCTGGTCCCCACGATGATCAACATCAGGACCTTCGGCCACATCGCGGAGCAGGCGCGGGCGAAGTTCCCCGGGTACGCCGACCACATGCTCGCGCTGCGCGACCGCTTCCCCGAGGTGGTGCGGGCCGCGCACGAGGCCGGTGTGCCGATCTACGTGGGCACCGACGCGGGCGGCGGCATCGACCACGGTCTGGCGGCCGAGGAGATGCTGCTGCTGCACGAGCAGGCCGGGATGTCCGCGCCGGACGTGCTCGCTGCCGCGTCCTGGCGGGCCCGGGAGTGGCTCGGCTTCCCCGGGCTGGTCGAGGGCGGCCTCGCCGACCTGGTGGTCTACCCCGAGGACCCGCGCCGCGACCTGCGGGTGGTCCGGACGCCGAGCCGGATCGTGCTGCGCGGCCGAATCGTCCGCTGACCGGCCGCCGGCCTAGCGCTTCGCCGCCGCCATCAGGAACAGGCGTACCGCCACGTCGGCCAACCGGTCGGCGGTCTCGTCGACCGGCCCCCCGGGCAGCACGATGTGGCTCACCACCAGGCGTACGACGCTGTCCGCGGCGAACGCCAGAGCTGCCGGGTCGGCGTCCGGCAGGCGTGCGCCGGTCCACTTCAGCAGCGCCGCCGCGGCCTCGGCGAGCACCAGCTCGGACCGGGTGGTCAGGTACGGCAGCAGCTCATCCGAACCGCCCCGGGTGCTGGTCAGCACGGCCCGGACCAGCGGGTTCTCGGCTGCCGAGGCGAGGGTGCGGTGGATCGCCGCGTACGCGGCCGCGCGCACGTCGTAGTCGTGCTCGGCGAGTGCGGACCGGACCTGGCCGACGAAACGGTCCACCTCGTGCCGGGCCAGCGCCTCGCCCAGCCCGGCCTTGGTGCCGAACTCGTTGTAGACCGTCTGCCGGCTGACCCCGGCGGCGCGAGCCACCATGCCCATCCGGACGCGGTCCCAGCCGTAGGCGACGGTCTGCCCCCGAGCGGCCTCCACGATCGCGTCCCGCGTCTCACCCATAGCCGTCGAAGTCTACGGGTGCGCCGCCCGAAACGGCGCGGCCCGGCTCCCCCGCGCATCCGCGCCCCCGCACGGCGCATAGGATGTGCGGTCATGGCACGCGTGCTCACTCCCCGTGCGGAGGACTTTCCCCGCTGGTACCAGGACCTGATCGCCAAGGCGAAGCTGGCCGACAACGGCCCGGTCCGGGGGACCATGGTGATCCGACCGGCCGGCTACGCCATCTGGGAGCGGATGCAGGCCGAGATGGACGCCCGGATCAAGGCGGCCGGCGCGGAGAACGCCTACTTCCCGCTGTTCATCCCGGAGAGCTACCTCAAGCGGGAGGCCGAGCACGTCGAGGGCTTCTCGCCGGAGCTGGCGGTGGTGACGCACGGTGGCGGCAAGCAGCTCGCCGAGCCGGTGGTGGTCCGCCCCACGAGCGAGACGGTCATCGGCGAGTTCATGGCCAAGTGGATCGACTCGTACCGCGACCTGCCGCTGCTGCTCAACCAGTGGGCCAACGTGGTCCGGTGGGAGCTGCGCCCGCGGATCTTCCTGCGCACCAGCGAGTTCCTCTGGCAGGAGGGGCACACCGCGCACGCCACCCGGGACGACGCCCGCGCCTACGCCCGGCGGATCCTGCACGAGGCGTACGAGGACCTGATGGTCAACGTGCTCGGCATCCCGGTGGTGGTCGGCCTGAAGACCGCCCGGGAGCGCTTCGCCGGCGCGACCGCCACGTACACGTGCGAGGGCATGATGGGCGACGGCAAGGCGCTCCAGCTGGGCACCAGCCACGAGCTGGGGCAGAACTTCGCCAAGGCGTTCGACATCAGCTACTCCTCGGCCGAGGGCGGCCGGGAGCACGCGTGGACCACCTCCTGGGGCACGTCGACCCGGATGCTCGGCGGCCTGATCATGTGCCACGGCGACGACAACGGGCTGCGGGTGCCGCCGAAGCTGGCGCCGGTGCAGGCGTACGTGATGATCGTCAAGGACGGCGAGGGCCCTGGCGGCCCTGCCGAGGCGGCACAAAAGCTCTGTGACGCGCTGCGCGACGCCGGGGTGCGGGTGGCGCTGGACGACCGGACCGACACCGCGTTCGGCCGCCGTGCCGTCGACGCCGAGCTGCGCGGCTACCCGGTCCGCGTCGAGGTCGGCCCGCGTGACCTGGCCGCCGGCAACGCGGTGGTGGTCCGGCGTACGGACGGCTCGAAGGCCCCGACGCCGGTGGCCGACGTGGTCGGCGCGGTCCTGGCCGCGCTGGAGGCCGACCAGCGGGCGCTGCACGACCAGGCGCTGGAGTTCCGCCGGTCCCGCACCGTCGAGGTGTCGACGCTTGCCGAGGCGATCGAGGCGTCCGCCACCGGCTGGGCGCGGGTGCCGTGGTCGGCGGTCGGCGTCGAGGGCGAGGCCGAGGCGAACGGCCAGGGCGTGACGGTCCGCTGCCTGGTGCGCGCCGACGGCTCGGTGCCGGACTCGGAGGACGAGCCCGACCTGGTGGCGATCCTCGCCCGCGCCTACTGAGGTGCGGCCCGGCGATCCTTCCGGCCGGTTCGAGCCGGGGCGGCTGATCATGCACCGGAACGTGCGGCACGGCCGGATCGGCTGGGTCCGGTCGGCCCGGGTGGTCTCCGACGACGAGCGTGGGCTGCTGCTCTGGGTGGCGCGGGACACGCCCGTCGCGCACGAGGTGACAGCCGCCGGCCTGGGCATGCGGGCCGTGCCGTTCACCGAGTGGGCGACGTCGTCCTACCGGCTCGCGCGGGGGCGGTGGAACGGCCCGCCGGTGCTGGAGTTCCTGCCGGCGGGCGCCGCCCACTCCGTCTGGTGGTTCCGCGACGCGGCGGGCCGATTCCAGAACTGGTACGTCAACCTGGAGGAGCCCGGCGTCCGCTGGGACGACGGCACGGTGGCCGGCGTCGACATGATCGACCAGGACCTCGACGTGGTGGTCCGTCCGGACCTGAGCTGGGAGTGGAAGGACGAGGACGAGTTCGCCGAGCGGCTGGCCCTCCCGGAGCACTACTGGGTGACCGACGAGAAGGCGGTACGCGCCGAGGGCGAGCGGGTGATCCGGATCGCCGAGGCGGGGGAGTTCCCGTTCGACGGCACCTGGTGCGACTTCACCCCACCTCCGGAATGGGACGTACCGGACGAATTTCCGCCCGGGTGGGACCGCCCGCCGGTGCGCTGAACCGGTGTCCTCCGTCACGGCCCGACCCGCCCCGGGCGTGATGTCCGGGTCCGGTGTGAGAGTTCCGGGCCGCATCTGGCAGAATGGACCGCTGGTATCCGGCGCGCGTCCGGCGCCCTCTAACCCGGGCGCGTCGCCAGTTCACCGAGCAGTCTCCGGCCCAAACCCCACTGTGCCGGTCGGCGCTCACCCGCCACACCGCCCGAACGGGCCGGTGAGATCGCAACAGGAGCGAAACAACTGTGGCCGTAAAGATCCGGCTCCTGCGGATGGGCAAGATCCGCAACCCGCAGTACCGCATCGTCATCGCCGACTCGCGCACCAAGCGTGACGGTCGCGCGATCGAGTTCGTCGGTGTGTACCAGCCGAAGGAAGACCCTTCGGTGATCGAGGTCAAGTCGGAGCGGGTCCAGTACTGGCTGTCGGTCGGCGCCCAGCCGAGCGAGGCCGTGCAGCGCCTGCTGGAGCTGACCGGTGACTGGCAGAAGTTCAAGGGCCTGCCGGCCCCGCCGCCGCTGAAGGTCGCCCCCGAGCGGGCCGACCGCAAGGCGGCGTACGAGGCCGAGGCGAAGGCCGCCGCCGGCGTGGCGGACACCCCGGCCAAGCCGGCCAAGAAGGCCGCCAAGCCGGAGACCGCCAAGCCGGAGGCCGAGGCGCCGAAGACCGAGGCCCCCAAGGCCGAGGAGCAGACCGGTGCCGAGTCCGGCGAGCAGGCCTGACATGGCACTGCGTCCCGCCCTGGAGCACCTGGTCAAGGGCATCGTCGACCACCCGGACGACGTCCGGGTGCGCATGGTCGACTCCCGTCGGGGCAAGCGCCTCGAAGTCCGCGTGCACCCCGAGGACCTCGGCACGGTGATCGGGCGGTCCGGCCGGACCGCCAAGGCACTGCGCCAGGTGATCGGCTCCATCGGCGGGCGTGGGGTACGCGTCGACATCGTCGACTCGTACTGATGCTTCTCGTCGTCGGCCGGATCGGCAAACCGCACGGCATCCGCGGTGAGGTCACCGTGGAAGTGCGCACCGATGAGCCCGAAGCACGGTTCGCCCCCGGTTCGGTGTTGACCACCGAGCCGGGGGTGACCCCGTCGGAGCCCGGCGCCTGGCGGGTGCCGCCGACGCTGACCGTCGAGTCGGCCCGCTGGCACCAGGGCCGCCTGCTGGTGGTCTTCGAGGGCGTGCTGGGCCGCGACGTCGCCGAGGCGTTGCGCAACACGCTGCTCGGCGTGGACAGCGCCGACGTCAACCCGCCGGAGGACCCGGAGGAGTTCCACGACCACCAGCTGGTCGGGCTCGCCGTGGTGACCCGGGACGGGGAGCACGTGGGCGAGGTGACCCGCATCGACCACGCGCCCGCGTCGGACCTGCTGGTGCTGCGGCGTCCCGACGGGCGTACCGCGCTTGTCCCGTTCGTCAAGACGATCGTGCCCGAGGTGGATCTGGCCGGCGGTCGCGTCGTCGTCGACCTGCCCGGTGGCCTGCTCGATCTCTAGCTCTCGACCTCCGGCTGGAGCCACCGCATGCGCGTCGACATCGTGTCGATCTTCCCCGAGTACTTCGCCCCGCTGGACCTGTCGCTCATCGGCAGGGCCCGCGCGAACGGCACGCTGCGGCTGGCCGTACACGATCTGCGGACCTGGACCCACGACGTGCACCGCACCGTCGACGACACGCCCTACGGCGGCGGTCCCGGCATGGTCATGCGGCCGGAGCCGTGGGGTGAGGCGCTGGACGCGCTGGCGCCCGGTGAGCTGAGCCCGGACGGGCACACGCTGCCCCGGCTGCTCGTGCCGTCGCCCGCGGGCGTCCCGTTCACCCAGGCCATGGCGCACGAGCTGGCCGCCGAGTCGCACCTGCTGTTCGCCTGCGGCCGGTACGAGGGCATCGACCAGCGGGTGCTGGAGCACGCCGCGAGCCGGATGCCGGTGACCGAGGTCTCCCTCGGCGACTACGTGCTGTTCGGCGGCGAGGTGGCGGTGCTGGTGATGCTGGAGGCGGTCACCCGGCTGCTGCCCGGCGTGCTGGGCAACGCCGGGTCGCTGGACGAGGAGTCGCACGCGCACGGCCTGCTGGAGGCCCCGCTGTACACGAAGCCGGCGAGCTGGCGCGGGCTGGACGTGCCCGAGGTGCTGCGCTCCGGCGACCACGCCCGGATCGACCGCTGGCGGCGGGACGAGTCGCTGCTGCGGACCGCGGCCCGGCGCCCCGACATGATCGAAGCGCTGGCCCCCGGGACGCTCGACGGGCGGGACCGGGCCGCGCTGGACCGGGGCGGATTTTCCTCGTCACCGGGGCATGTGGCAAAGTAGAGGGGTTGCCGCATCCGCCCACGCCGTGAGCGGATGCGAGGACCCTCGGCCGGGGCCGGTCTCGCCGGTCGCCCGGGGGTCAGAATCACCCATCCGCGCATCGACTGACGATGCGCCGTGAGCCTCACGAGGACGCAGCGATGAACATCCTGGACGCCCTTGACGCCCAGTCGAAGCGTACCGACCTGCCCGACTTCCGTGCCGGTGACACCGTCAAGGTGCACGCGCGGGTCGTCGAGGGCAACCGGTCCCGGGTCCAGATCTTCCAGGGCGTCGTCATCCGCCGCCAGGGTGACGGTCTGCGCGAGACCTTCTCGGTCCGCAAGGTCAGCTTCGGCGTCGGCGTGGAGCGGACCTACCCGCTCAACGGCCCGGGCATCGACCGGATCGAGATCGTGACCCGCGGTGACGTGCGTCGCGCCAAGCTCTACTACCTGCGTGAGCTGCGCGGCAAGAAGGCCAAGATCAAGGAGCTGCGGGAGAAGCAGCCGGCGAACTGAATTCCCGTACGCCACGCCGCCCGAGCTGCGCGGATGTCGTATCGACCGGATCGCATTACTCTGGTCGGTACGGGCGCGACCGGACGGTGCGAAACGGTCCACTACCGCCCGTGGGGTCTCCGAGGGGACTCCCGGGCGGTAGTGTCGTTTCCGCGGACCGGAGAGTGGCATGGTGCAGATGGTTGACGAGGACGGCGCCGCCGACCCCTGGCGCCGACGGGCCCGGCGTGGCCGCCGCCAGATGCCGCTCTGGCAGGAGTTGCCGCTGCTGCTGATCGTGGCGTTCTGCCTCGCGGTGCTGATCCGCACGTTCCTGCTCCAGGCGTTCTTCATCCCGTCCGGGTCGATGGAGGACACGCTGCTCATCGGCGACCGGGTGCTCGTCAACAAGGTCGTCTACGACGTCCGCGATCCGGTCCGCGGCGAGGTGGTGGTCTTCCGGGGTACCGACCGCTGGGTCGCCCAGGAGGCGCCCGCGCCGCCGGCCAACTTCGCCGGCCGGGTCGGCCGTACGCTCGGCGACCTGGTGGGCGTCAGCCGCCCCGGCGAGAAGGACTTCATCAAGCGCGTCATCGGCGTACCGGGCGACAAGATCTGGTGCTGCGACGACGGCCGGGTGGTGGTCAACGGGGTGCCGCTGGACGAGCAGGCGTACGTCTCCGAGGACTCCCCGGTCGAGCTGCCGCCCAATCCCAAGGAGTGCCGGTCGCGGCAGTTCACCGAGGTGGTGGTGCCGCCGGGGCAGATCTTCGTGATGGGGGACCACCGGCTGGTCTCGCAGGACGCCCGGTGTCAGGGGCCGGTGCCGATCGAGAACGTGGTCGGCCGCGCCTTCATGATCGTCTGGCCGTCGCAGCGATGGACCACCCTGCCCGTACCGGAGACGTTCACCAGCGTGCCGCGCGCGGAGGCCGCGCCGGCCCGGCCGGTCCCGGTGGATCCCGACCCGCTCGGCGGGGTCGTCCTGATCCTTCCGGTCGCGGCGACGCTCACCGTTCTGGCGGGTTCGGGACGACCGCGCCGCACCGGGCGACGTAGGCTCCTCCCGTGATCGACGAGCAGACCGAGAAGCCCCGCAGCTCCTTCTGGAAGGAGCTGCCCATCCTCCTGGGCGTGGCGATTCTGGTCGCGGTGCTGGTGCGTGCCTTCGTGCTGCAGACCTTCTTCATCCCGTCACCGTCCATGGAGAACACTCTCAAGATCGACGACCGGGTGCTTGTCAACAAGCTGGTCTACGACTTCCGCTCGCCGCACCGGGGGGAGGTGATCGTCTTCAAGGCGCCCACCGAGTGGAGCGGCAACCCCGACGGCGAGGACTTCATCAAGCGGGTGATCGGCGTCGGCGGCGATCACGTGGTCTGCTGCGACCGCACCGGCGGACAGGAGCGGCTGGTCGTCAACGGCAAGCCGATCGACGAGCCGTTCATCTTCCCCGGCAACAAGCCCGCCGACCAGGACTTCGACATCACCGTGCCGAAGGGGCGCCTGTGGGTCATGGGTGACCACCGGGAGGCGTCCGGCGACTCGCTCGAGCACTGGCAGCAGTCAGGCGAGGACATCAACGTCGCCACCATCCCCGAGGGCGAGGTCGTCGGGCGGGCCTTCACGATCTTCTGGCCGGTCAGCCGCGCGACCTGGCTCACCGTGCCCGAGCAGTTCGACGGGATCCCCAATCCCTGAGCGGGCCCGCGCCACGCGCCGGCACGTCGGCCCGGCGCCGGCGGCGGAGGGGCGTGGTCGTTCGTCACAGGCGTCTGGCAGGCTGTTCCGGTGACTGTCTTCACCCCTCGTCGCGCGGCCCGGGTGCTGCTGGTCGACGCGTCCGACCGGGTGCTGCTGTTCGAGGGCAGTGATCCGGCCCGGCCGGGCCACCGCTACTGGTTCACGCCCGGCGGCGGGCTGGAGCCGGGGGAGCCCCCGGCCGACGGCGCCGCCCGGGAGTTGGCCGAGGAGACCGGCCTGCGGCTGGCCCCGGCCGAGCTGGGCACGCCGGTCTGGTCGGACACCGTCGAGTTCCCGTTCGACGGTGTCTGGTATCGCCAGGAGCAGCAGTTCTACCTGGTCCGGGTGTCGGGCTGGGAGGTCGACACCGCGGGCTTCAACGACGTCGAACGGGCGAGCGTGCACGGGCACCGCTGGTGGCCGGTCGCCGAGCTGGCCGCCTGCGCCGAGCGCTACTACCCGCCGGACCTGCCCGGCCGGCTCGGCGCCGTACTGGCGGGAGGCGGCGCATGCTGACCCCGCCGCGCACCGTGGTCCGCCGTGACGGCGGCCTCTACGCGCTGGAGCGGGCCCTGCAGCGGCGCGGCTTCCGGCACGTGGCGGGCGCCGACGAGGCCGGTCGTGGCGCCTGCGCCGGGCCGCTCGTGGCCGCCGCCGCGATCCTGCCCGAGGGCCGGCGCGGCGAGATCGACGAGCTGGCCGACTCGAAGCTGCTCACCGCCGCCGCCCGCGAGCGCGTCTACGAGCAGGTGGTGGCACGGGCCCTGGCGTACGCCGTGGTCGTCATCCCGGCCGAAGAGGTCGACGCGCGCGGGCTGCACGTGTGCAACCTCGCCGCGATGCGGCGGGCGCTCGCCTCGCTCACCACCCGCCCGGAGTACGTGCTGACCGACGGCTTCGGCGTCGACGGGCTGGACGTGCCGGGCCTGGCGGTCTGGAAGGGCGACCGGGTGGCCGCGTGTGTGGCGGCGGCGAGCGTGCTGGCGAAGGTCACCCGGGACCGGATCATGGTGGAGCTGGACGGGCGGTTCCCCGGCTACGGGTTCGCCGAGCACAAGGGCTACATCACCGCCGAGCACAGCGCCGCCCTGCGCGCGCTCGGGCCCTGCCGGGAACACCGCTTCTCGTACGTGAACGTGGCCGCCGTCTCCGGACGGGACGGCCGGCCTCCCCGCGCCCGCCGCCCGGCGGGTGACGCCGGCGGGGCGCCGCCCGAGCCCGTGGCCGGGCTGCCGGGCCTGGGGCCCGGCGTGTTCGCCGGCCGCCCAGACGAGCCGATGGGGCGCGGCGGCGCGTCAGGGGGTACCGTCGGCGTGGCGTTGGGCGAGCAGCCGCGACCTCCGGCGTCGGTGGGGGAAGATGTGGTCATGGAAGGCGGAGTGCGATGAGCGCGGAAGATCTCGAAAAGTACGAGACCGAGATGGAGCTGCAGCTCTACCGGGAGTACCGCGACATCGTCCGCCAGTTCTCCTACGTGGTGGAGACCGAGCGCCGTTTCTACCTGGCCAACCAGGTCGACCTGCACGTGCGCAACTCCGACGGCGAGGTCTACTTCGAGGTCGAGATGCACGACGCCTGGGTGTGGGACATGTACCGTCCTGCCCGTTTCGTCAAGAATGTTCGAGTGATGACGTTCAAGGACGTCAATGTGGAAGAGCTCGAAAAGCCCGACATCTCGCTTCCCGCAGATTCCGGATTCGGGAGCTGACCGCAGGCGGCGGAACGCTCCCGGATCACTCCGCCGGCACGACCACCTCGACCCGCTGCACCAGGTTGTTCGCGAACCCGCCCCGGTTCCACGACTGCTCGACCGGCTGGGTACGCCCCGAGGCGTCGGTCGCCCGGGCGCCGAGCACGTACCGCCCCGGCGTGGCCGTCCAGCTCACCGACCACCGGCGCCACGCCCACTCGCCACCGGCCGGCTCGTCCAGGACCGCCGGCGCCCACGTCTCGCCGCCGTCCACCGTCACCTCGACCGAGGTCACCGGCGCGTGGCCGGACCAGGCCCGGCCGTCCAGAGTGCACGGTCCGGGACGCAGCACCCGGGTGCGGGACATGAAGTCCGGGAACCCGGGCGGACGCACCAGGGCACGCGGCTCGATCCGGGTCACCGGCACACCCGGGTCGTCGGCGTCGCGCCGCAGCCGGTAGGCCACCGCGTTCTGGTAGCCGTCGAACGGCTCCGTCGTCACAGTGATGTCGCGCAGCCACTTCACGTGCGCCATGCCGTACCAGCCGGGCACGATCAGGCGCAGCGGCGCCCCGTGCTGCGGCAGCAGGGGAGCGCCGTTCATCTCGTACGCCAGCAGCACCTCCTCGCGCAGCGCGTCGGCCACCGGCAGCGCCCGCTGGTAGTCCTGCTCGACGCCGCGCTCCACCCCGTGGTCCGCGCCGGTGAACACCACGTCCACCGCGTCGCCGGACAGGCCGGCCTCGCGCAGCAGTGGCGCCAGCGGCGTGCCGGTCCACTCCGCGTTGCCCACCGCCTCCACCAGCCAGGGTTGGCTGACCGGACGGGGACGCAGCAGCGCCCGGCCGTTGCCCGCGCACTCCAGCGTGACCCGGTGGGTCACCCGGGGCCGGTCGCGCAGCGCCGCCAGGTCCAGCCGCAGTGGACGCTCGACCGCGCCGGAGACGCTCAACGCGTACGCCGCCGGGTCGACGTCCGGGATGTCGTAGTGGATGAGCAGGTAGTGCAGGCCCGCCGGGGTCACGTCGTACCGCAGCGCCTCCAGCGGGATGCCGTGGTTGCGCGCGGCGAGCTGGAGCTCCTCGGCGCTGATCGCCTCGTCCGGCCCGGCCAGGCGAGAGGGCCGGCTGACGTCGTCCACTGTGGTCATCGCTGCTCCGTCCGCTCCAGCACGTCGTAGCCCACGAACTGGAACATCCGCACCCCTGGCGGCAGCGGGCGGGGTGTGCCGGTGAAGCGGTGCGCGCCGACGCCCACGCCGTCGGCCGGGCTGCCCACGGCGACCGGCTCGAAGCCCTCCTCGGCGAACCACTCGCAGATGACCGGCACCAGGTCCGGCTCGCGCCGGTGCCGCGTCCACAGCACCGTGCCGCCGGTGGTGCAGAGCGAGGCGCAGTGCCGCACCGTCGCCCGGATGTCGTCGTCGCCGATGTTGCCGAAGATGCCGCAGACCAGCACCAGATCCGCCGGGGCCAGATCGGCGTAGCGGTCGGTCAGCGAGGCGTCAGCGGTCACCACCTCCACGCCGGTGAGCCCCGCGTCGGCGGCGGCGCGACGGGCCAGATCGGCGTTGCGCGGGTCCAGCTCGACCAGGCGCGCGGTCACGTCGCCGCCCCGGGGATGGGCGGCCAGCACCGGGATCAGGTCGCGGCCCTGACCCGCGCACAGGCTCAGCGCGCGCAGCGGACCGGACGGCGCCGCGTCCAGCGCGTCGGAGACACGCCGCCGCACCTCGGCGAGCCGCCGCGCCAGTGCGGACTCGGGCTGGTCGTAGTCGCTGTGCCAGGCGTACCAGTCCTTCGTCACCCGGCCAGCATAGGCGTGCGGGCCGTAGCAGATCCGCTCCGATTTCGGCGCTCGTCCACAAGCCGGGCGTTGTCCACAGGCCGGTCGGGTGGGGTTCGCGGGCCGGTGCTCGGGGCGGCAGGGTGGCCGGCGTGCGCCCTTCTATCTCTCATGCCGGCAGGGCCGGGCTGGTGGTGCTGTTCCTCGTCGCCTGCCTGCCGGGCGCCTCCGTGCCGTCCCGGGCGGCACCGTCGTCTCGACCGGGGGCCCACTCGCTCGCGGTCGGGCCGTCGTCGGGTTCGCCTGCGGGTGCCACTGGCCGGTTCCGGTGGCCGCTGGCCGGTACGCCACGGGTGGTGCGGCGGTTCGACCCGCCGCCGCAGCCCTGGCTGTCCGGGCACCGGGGCGTCGACCTCGCCGCCGCGCCGGGTGCGCCGGTGCTGGCGGCCGGCGCCGGGACCGTCCTGTTCGCCGGCGCCGTCGCCGGCCGGCCGGTGCTCACCGTCGGCCACTCCGACGGCCTGCGCACCACATACGAACCGGTCCGCTCCCGGCTCACCGCCGGCACCCCTGTGGACGCCGGCACGCCGGTCGGCGCCCTGCTCGCCGGGCACCCCGGCTGTGCCGAGGCGGCCTGCCTGCACTGGGGGCTGCGCCGCGACGCGGAATACCTCGACCCGCTGGCACTGCTCGGCCTCGGTCGTGTCCGGCTGCTCCCGCTGCACCCTGTCTCCGGCGGTCTCGCCGACGTCGCCGGCTGAGCGACGTCACCAGGTGACCGATGCCGCCGGTGACCGACGAGCGCCGGTCGGCGGTCGGCGCGCGGGCCGCTCAGCCCTGGGCGAGCAGCGTGGGCAGCCGGACGGCCAGTCGGTCGTACTCGTCGGGGGTGTTGTAGACCTGGCCGCACAGCCGCAGGTAGCCGCGCCCGTTCCAGGCGGCGATCGACACCTCTGCGGCGATCCGCTCGGCGATCCGGGTCCGTAGCTCCCGGGCCGCGTCGAGCGTGGTCGCCACACCGGGCGGCAGCGACACGAGCCGCATGGCGACCGCCGGTCCGCCGGGCTCCGGCAGCCGTTCGGGCGCCACACCGAGCGCGTCCCCGACGACCCGTTGCCCGTACGCGGCCAGCGCCGCGTTGTGCGCGCGTACCCGGTCCACGCCCAGGCTGCGCAACGTGAACAGGCCCACCGGGGCGGCCAGCCAGCCGGTGTAGTCGAGCGTCGCCTGCCACTCGACACGGACCGGGAAGCCGCTGTCCTGCTCCCACGAGACGGCGAGCGGCTGGATCCTCTCCCGCCACTGCGGCGCCACCACGAGCACGGCGGTGCCGCGTGGCGCGTACGCCCACTTGTGCAGGTTGCCGACCCAGAAGTCGGCGCCGACGGACGCGACGGTGGCCGGCAGCATGCCCGGTGCGTGGGCGGCGTCGACCAGCACCGGCACGCCCTGCTCCCGGGCCACCGCGACGATTGCCGCGGTCGGGAACAGCCGGGCGGTCGGCGAGGTGAGCTGGTCGACGATCAGCAGCTGGGTGCGCCCGGGGCGCAGCCCGTCGCGGATGATCTCGACCACCTCCTCGTCGGTGGCGGTCGACGGCACCGGCAGGGTGCGGGACGCCGCACCGGTACGGGCGCACTCCCGGGCGACGGACAGCGCCACCGCGCCGTACCCGTGGTCGGTGGTCACGATCTCGTCGCCCGGGCGCAGCCCCAGCGACTGCAACACCACGGCCGCGCCCGCGGTGGCGTTACCGACGAGCGTGGTGCCGTCCGGGTCGGCGCCGAGGAACGCGGCCAGGTGCCGCCGGGCGTGGGCGATCCGGTCGACCAGGCCCCGCGTGAAGAACCGCGGCGGGTTGGCCTCCATCTCGTCGCGCAGGCGCTGCTGGGCGCGTTGCACGGCGATGGGTACGGCGCCGAACGAGCCGTGATTGAGGTGGCTGACGGAGGGATCGAGGGAGAAGAGCAGCCGAGCACCGGGAATCGGCTCGGGCGGCTGCGGCACCGTCATCCGCCGATCCTAGCCCGAGATGGATCATGCCCGGTCGATTTCGCCCGCCAACCGCTCCGCCGCCCGCCCGCCCCGCCTGCTCGGGTGGAACGTGATGGGTGTCCTGCGCGCCGTAGACACCCGTGGTGTTCCACCGGCGTTGCCTGTGCGCTCGCGGCGGTCAGGCGCGGGGGTGCGCCTGCCGGTACGCGGCGCGGAGCCGCTCCACCGAGACGTGCGTGTAGATCTGGGTGCTGGCGAGCGACGAGTGCCCCAGCAGCTCCTGCACGGCCCGCAGGTCCGCGCCCCCTTCGAGCAGATGCGTCGCGGCGGAGTGGCGCAGCCCGTGCGGCGTCACCCGGGGCACACCGGCGGCCTCGGTCCAGCCGGACACGATCCGCCGCGCGGTGGTCGGGTTGAGCCGCCCGCCCCGTGCCCCGAGCAGCAGCGCCCGGCCCGAGCCCGGGGCCACCAGGGCGGGCCGGCCGTCGCGCAGCCAGGTGTCGAGCGCGCGCTGCGCCGGCACCCCGTAGGGCACCGAGCGTTCCCGCCCGCCCTTGCCGAGCACACGTACCACCCGGCGGGCCTGGTCGACGTCGGTGACGTCCAGGCCGCACGCCTCGCTGACGCGTACCCCGGTGCCGTAGAGCAGTTCCAGCAGCAGCCGGTCGCGCAGCAGCACCGCGTCGGGCGGCGCGTCGCCGGCCGATTCGGCGGCGACCCTTCGTCCGAGCCCGGCGCGGTCGAGGTGGACCCTCGGGCGGTCGGCCTCGGCCGGGCTCGGGCGCTGCCGCGACGGGGCCTCCACCAGAGCGGCGGCCTGGTCGGCCCGCAGCACGGTGGGCAGCTCCCGCCGGGCCCGAGGGCTGGCCAGTGGCGCCGCCACGTCGTCGGCGAGCAGGCCGGTCCGGTGCGCCCAGGCGCTGAAGGTCCGGGCCGCGGCTGCACGCCGCGCCATCGTCGTCCGGGCCGCTCCCATGGTCCGCTGCTTCGCCAGCCAGCTACGCACCACGGCGAGGTCCAGCTCCGGCAACTCCGCGCAGCCCATCCGGGCCGCGTGGTCCAGCAGCGACACCAGATCCGTGACGTACGCCCGGACGGTGTGGACGGAGCGGTTACGCACCCGCGACAGGTGGTCGGCGAAGTCGTCCACCGCCTCGCGCATCGAGGCAGGCAGTTCCTCGTGCGCGTCCCGCGTGCCGCGCCGCTGCCTGCTCACCGCGGCATCCGGCCCGAGCGCACGCGCTCGCGGCGGGGGAGGCGGACAGCCGTCACCGCCCCAGCGTAAGGCTGGAGGCCCCACGTTCGCCGTGCCGCCATCCCCGCCGTTCGCCGTGTCGGCCCGGCCGTGGTTCCCGTCTCCCGGCGTCGATTACCTGCCGGCGCGCTGAGTGGGGTGGCAGAAGCGGGTCTGGACAGGGGAAACTCATGCTGCGGCACGCTCCGGTGCGGCGACCGGCGGGCAGCGTGGCCCGAGCCGACCCCGACGGAGGTCGATCCGGCCGCGATCGGGCGAACGCGTCCCCGCGTCGGTGACGCCGCTACGAGGAGGGCCGAGAGTGGGAGTGGACGCCGTCCTCTACCGGCAGGTATCCGCGGGCGACAGCCGCCGCCGACCCGTGTACGTCTCGATCGAGGTGGTGGCGGACCCGCAGGATCTGCTGCTCGACCTGCTCAAGCGTGTCCGCGGCGGTGGCCGGACCCCACTGCTGGACCGCGTCGACCCGCTCGGTGAGCTGACAGTGGGCGCCGAGCGCCTGGCGCAGCTGCTCGCCGAGCTGCGGTGCCTGGCCGAGGTGGCCCGGGCGCAGGCGGAGGCCGACCACGTCCGCCGGCTGGCCCGGCTCGTCCACCGATGCGCCGAGCGCCGCGACGCCGAGATCCGGTTCGAGGGCGACTGACGCGTTCACGGGTGGGCTGCCGGTGGCGGTGCGAGGGCGTAGCCGTCGTCGCGGCGTACCACCATCGCCAGTTCCTCCAGCATGGACAGCTTGCGCATGGTGGTGCGCAGGTCCATCCCCGCGCGTGCCGCGACGCTCTCCAGGTCGAGGGCACGGCGGCGGGGCAGTGCCTCCAGTACCTGGGTGGCCTCCTCGTCGAGCCGGTCCCGTGGACGTTCGGGCGCTCGCGCGGGCGGAGCGAGGTCGTACCCGATGCGTCCCACCTCCTCCAGCACGTGCGCGACGTTCGTGACCAGCCGGGCCCGCGGCTGTTCCCGCAGCACCTCGTGCCCGCCGACGGACATCGCTGAGGTCACCGGGCCCGGCACCACCATGGCGGGCCGGTGCAGGCCGAGCGCCCGGTTGAGTGTCTGGGTGGCGCCGCTGCGGGCGGCGGCCTCGACCAGCACCGTGCCGTTCGTCGCCGCCGCGATGACCCGGTTGCGGATGAGGAACCGTGGGCGCAGCGGCTCCGCGCCGGGAGTCCATTCGCTCACCAGTAGGCCGGTGTCGGCGATGCGGTCGAACAGCGCGGCGTTGCCCATCGGGTACGGCCGGTCCACCCCGCAGGCGAGCACGGCGACGGTGCGTCCGCCCGCTGTCAATGCCCCGCGATGCGCTGCGGCGTCGATGCCGAACGCGCCACCGGACACCACCGTCCACTCCCGGTCGGCGAGGCCGTAGCCCAGCTCGGTGGCGACGTGCGCGCCGTAGGGGGTGGCCGCCCGGGCGCCGACCACCGCCACCGAGCGCGCCAGAGTCTCGCCGAGCGGCCACGCTCCGCGTACCCAGAAGCAGAGCGGCGGATCGGTCTCCGCGTCGACCCGCCGGGTGGCCCCGGACAGCGTCAGCCGTCGCAGATCCTCGACCTGGGCGGGCCATTCGTCGTCCTCGGGGGTGACCAGCCGGGCCCCGAGCCGTTCACCGCGGGTTAGCGCCTCCGCCGCCACCGCGCGGGCGTCACCGGCGGCGCCGCGTGCCGCCACGGCCGACCGCAGCGCCCGGTCCGGCGCCTCGCCGGACAGCAGCAGGTCGAGCGCGGCGACCGGGCCGATCCGCTCGACCAGGGCGTACACCGAGCGGGTGCCGGGCTCGGCGAGCCAGGTGAGCGCGACCCGCGCCAGCCGGCGGTCGTCGGCGCTCACCCGACCTCTCCCGTCCTGAGCTGGATGGCCTCCGCCACGTCGTCGCGGCCGGGCCGGTCCCGCCCGTCCAGGTCGGCGATGGTCCAGGCGAGACGCAGTACGCGGTCGTAGCCACGCGCGGACAGCGAACCGGTGTCGAGCCGGCGGCGCAGATCCGTGGTGACCCGGGCCGGTAGGTGCCACGGCGGACGGCGCAGGTAGGGGCCGGGGACGTCGGCGTTGACCCGTTGCCCGGTGGCCGCCCAGCGGCCGGCCGCGGCGTGCCGTGCGGCGACGACCCGGGCGGCGACGGTGGCCGAGGACTCGTGCGCGGCGTCGGTGCTCAGCAACTCCGCCGCGCGTACCGCCGTCAACCGGACCTGCACGTCCACCCGGTCGAGCAGCGGACCCGACAACCGCCCCAGGTAGCGTCGCCGGGTCAGCGGCGGGCACTCGCAGTCGACGTCTCCCGAGGGCTTCGCGCAGGGGCAGGGGTTGGCGGCCAGCACCAGTTGGGTGCGGGCCGGGTATTCTGTGGCGCCGCGGGTACGCGCCACCCGCACCCGGCCGCTCTCCAGCGGTTGCCGCAACGCCTCCAACGCGCCCTTGCTGAACTCGGGCGCCTCGTCGAGGAACAGGACCCCGCGGTGGGCGAGCGACACCGCGCCGGGCCGGGCCAGCCCGGAGCCGCCTCCGACGAGCGCGGGCACCGTGGCGGTGTGGTGCGGCGCCTGGAACGGGGGACGGCGCAGCAGCCCGCCGCCGGGTGGCAGCAGGCCGGCGATCGAGTGCAGCGCGGTCACCTCCAGAGCGGCCTCGTCGTCCAGTTCGGGCAGGATCGACGGCAGTCGCTCGGCGAGCATGGTCTTGCCGGCGCCGGGTGGGCCGAGCAGCGCGAGGTGGTGGCCCCCGGCGGCGGCGATCTCCAGGGCACGCCGGCCGAGCGGCTGCCCGGCCACGTCGACGAGGTCGGGTCCGGCCGGCCCGCCGACCGGGACCTGACCGGGTGGGGTGAGCAGCGGGCTGCCGTGGCGGACGTGGGCGACGAGCCGGTGCAGGGTGTCGACGGCCTGCACCCGTACTCCCGGGATGACCGCCGCCTCGGCGGCGTTGCCGGCGGGTACGACGACGCGGGTGTGCCCGGCGCGAGCGGCGGCGGCGACCATGGGCAGCGTGCCGCGGACGGGGCGTACCGTGCCGTCGAGACCGAGTTCGCCGAGCACGACAGTGGCGTCCAGGGCCACCGGCGGCAGCTCGCCCGCGCCGGCCAGGACGGCGAGCGCGATGGCGAGGTCGAACGCCGAGCCGTACTTGGGCAGCGTGGCGGGGAGCAGGTTGAGGGTGATGCGGCGGTTGGGCCATTTCTGGCCGGAGTTGACGATCGCGGCGCGGACCCGGTCGCGCGCCTCGTGCAGGGCGGTGTCCGGCAGGCCGGAGATGATCACGGCGGGCAGTCCGGGAGCAAGGTCGGCCTCGACCTCGACGAGGTGCCCGGCGACCCCGGCCAGGCCGACGCTCAGCACTTTCGCGTACCCCATGTCAGAACGCTCCGCGGAGGTGTTCGACGCGGGCGGGGCCGGTGAGCGGGAGCCGGACGGAGAGGACGTCGAAGCGGACCTCGTCGGCGGTGGTGCCGGTCTCGGCGAGCCAGCGGGCGGCGAGGCCGCGCAGCCGGCGGGCCTTGGCCTGGACGACCGCCTCGGCGGGGGAGCCGAACCGCTCGGTACGGCGGGTCTTGACCTCGCAGATGGCGAGGACCGGGCCCTCCCAGGCGATGATGTCGATCTCGCCCTCGGGACAGCGCCAGTTGCGGGCGACCGGGCGCAGGCCCGCCTCGATCAGGTGCCGCAGCGCGCACCGCTCGCCGTACGCCCCGACGGCTCGGTTCCGGTTCGTCATGCCGGTCAGGATGCGTCCGGCGGCCGTGATCACGAGTGGGCCGGTCCGGTCGCCTGTGGACAGGGGTGGGCTTGTGGACGGAACGACGATCATGAGTCCGATCTGCTACGGAGAGGCATGACGAGCGGACCCTCACGCCCTGCGACCACGCAGAGTAGTGCGATGGCAACCCGGCGATATCGGCGCTGACCTGGGCCGATATCGCCGGGTGCCCGAATGGCGCGGCTGGTGCGTGTCGCATACCGTGCCGGTCGTGGACGGACGACGGAGCTATTCCGAGGATGAGCAGGGGTCGCGTTGGGGCGACCGCGGATACGAGTCGGACTGGCGCGCCGCGGGTGAGCCCCGCTACCGCGACGACGACTACCGCACGCCTGAGCAGCGGGCCGGTGAGAACCGGTACGCCGAGCCGGGCCGTTACTCCGCCGCCGATCCGCTGGTGGACGACACGAGCAGTTGGCGGTCGCAGCGGCCGGACGACCCGGAGGTCTCCGGTGAGCTGCCCGGGTCGCGAGCCGCTCGTCGCGCGGCGCGGGAGTCGGCGGCCGACCCGCTCGGCCCGGTGGCCCGCAGCGGCGTCGACGCGCTCGGCACCGCCGCGCACGGGAACCCGCTGGCGAGCCCGCTCGGTACGCCGTCGACCGCCCCGGCCGGCGCCGACCCGTACGGCCTCATCGCGCACGGCGGCGACCCGGCCGGCGGCGCTGACGCCCGCGTCGCCGGCGCCGTCGATCAGCCTCGGCTCAGCCCGATCGGCGGCTACCCGGTCGTCGAGCCGGCGCCGCCCGGCGCCGCGGGCCCGGACGGCGGGACCGAGCCGTCCGCCGCGGGACGGCTGAACCCCGGCGAGCCCACTCCGCTGCGTATCGGCGAGCGCCCGGGCGGTCCCGCCCAGCCGGCGGCGAGCCCGAATCCGCTGGAGATGCCGACCGGCCCGATGCCCGCGGTGCTGCCGCGACCGGACGGGCCGCCGCCCGGTGACGGCGTCTACCGGACCCGGCGCCCGGCGCTGGCGATCCTGCTCGCGGTGCTCGTGCTGGTGCTGGAGGCGCCGGCGGTGCGGGTGCTGCTGCACGGCATGTTCGGTGACCCGGTGTCGACGTCACACGTCGTGGTGGGCATGTTCCTGGTGGTGGGCCTGCCGATCTTCGGCACCGGCCTGTACGGGCTGCGCACCGGAGGGCTGGCGCTCGCCGACGGCAGCCGGGGCTGGCTGCGTCCGCCGACCGCGTACCTGACCGTCGGGCTGGTCCTCTTCCTCGCCGCCGCCCTTGCGGCGGGCTGAGGGGAACGAAACGCCCGCGGGCCCCGGCACGGCGAGCGGCGGGCCACGCCCGCGAGCGCCGGCCCGCACGGCGTGCTCCGCACCCGAGGGCCGGGCAGCGGAGACGGCGCGTACACTGGTCGACTGGCGACCGCCTCGCGCGGTCGACCTCGCGTGCCCTCTCCACGGTCTTCTCCGTGGGGCGACGGCCTCCCTGGTCCCGGTTGACGTACCGGGCCCACCCTGGCCGGCGACCGGGCGCCAGGCGTCCGGCCACCGGCCGGACGGACAACCAGGGACGAAATAGGAGTAACCCACCATGGCCGTCGTGACCATGCGTCAGCTGCTGGAAAGCGGTGTGCACTTCGGGCACCAGACCCGGCGCTGGAACCCGAAGATGAAGCGCTTCATCTTCACCGAGCGCAACGGTATCTACATCATCGACCTGCGCCAGACGCTCGACTACATCGAGAAGGCGTACGAGTTCATCCGCACCACCGTCGCGGGTGGCGGCAGCATCCTGTTCGTCGGCACCAAGAAGCAGGCCCAGGAGGCCATCGCCGAGCAGGCGACCCGGGTCGGCCAGCCGTACGTCAACCACCGCTGGCTCGGTGGCATGCTGACCAACTTCCAGACCGTGTACAAGCGGCTGCAGCGGATGAAGGAGCTGGAGGCCCTGGGTGACCTGAGCGGCACCGCCGCCGGTTACACCAAGAAGGAGACGCTCCAGCTCTCCCGCGAGAAGATCAAGCTGACCAAGACCCTCGGTGGTCTGCGGGACATGCAGAAGCTCCCGGCCGCGGTGTGGATCGTCGACACCAAGAAGGAGCACATCGCCGTCGACGAGGCCCGCAAGCTGGGCATCCCGGTGATCGCGGTGCTCGACACCAACTGCGACCCGGACGAGGTCGACTTCCCGATCCCGGGCAACGACGACGCCATCCGCTCGGCCGAGCTGCTGACCAGGGTCGTCGCCGCCGCCGTCGCCGACGGTCTGATCGCCCGTTCCGGCCGTAACCGCGGCGCGGACGAGAAGCCCGAGGCCGGCCAGGTCGGCGCCAACGAGCCGCTGGCCGAGTGGGAGCGCGAGCTGCTCGAGGAGCCGAAGAAGGCCGACGAGCAGCCCGCCGCCGCCGCGGAGCCCGCCGCCGCTGCCGCGGAGCCCGCCGCCGCGGAGCCGGCCGCGCCTGCCGCCGAGCAGCCGGCGACCGCCGCCGCGGAGTGATCTCGCCGTCGCGTCCCCACCGTCCGGATTCCCGGCGGTGGGGACGCGACGGGTACGCCGGGCAGAACCGGCCCGGAACCGGGTAACCAGCACCCCAGACCACCTCACTGACACCGAAGAGAGAGTCATGTCCAACTTCACCGCCGCGGACGTCAAGAAGCTCCGCGACCTCACCGGCGCCGGCATGATGGACTCCAAGAAGGCGCTGACCGAGGCCGAGGGCGACTTCGACAAGGCCGTCGAGATCCTGCGCGTCAAGGGTGCCAAGGACGTCGGCAAGCGGGCCGGGCGTACCGCCGCCAACGGCCTCGTCGCCCACTCCGGCCAGGCGCTGCTCGAGCTCAACTGCGAGACCGACTTCGTCGCCAAGAACGACGCCTTCATCGCGCTGGCCCAGCAGTTGGTCGAGCACGGCGTGACCAGCGGCGCCACCAACGCCGAGGAGCTGCTCGCCAGCAGCATCGACGGCAAGAGCGTGGCCGACCTGATCCAGGAGCAGTCCGCCAAGATCGGCGAGAAGCTGGTGCTCAACCGCTTCGCCAAGCTGGACGGCAACACCACCGTTTACATGCACCGCAAGAGCCAGGACCTGCCCCCGGCGGTCGGCGTGCTGGTCGAGTTCACCGGCAAGAGCGACGAGGCCGCTGCCTCGGATGCGCGTGCGGTGGCCATGCAGATCGCCGCGATGCGGCCGAAGTACCTCACCCGCGACGAGGTGCCGGCCGAGACCGTCGAGTCCGAGCGGCGCATCGCCGAGCAGACCGCCCGCGAGGAGAACAAGCCCGAGGCGGCGCTGCCGAAGATCGTCGAGGGCCGGGTAAACGCCTTCTTCAAGGACTTCGTCCTGCTGGAGCAGCCGTCGGTCGCCGACAACAAGAAGACCGTCAAGCAGGTGCTGGCCGACGCCGGCATCGAGGTGACGCGCTTCCTGCGGTTCGAGGTCGGCCAGGCCTGAGCCGCCGCACCGGGCCCTCCGGCCCGGGCACAGGGGAGAACGTAGACGAGGAGGCCGCCGGTGTACGCGACAGGCACCGCGGCCTCCTCGTCACATAGGGTCGGCAGGGGCACGTACGCGACAGCCGCGCAATGCGCGGGGAGAAGGGGCGGGGCGGATGACGCAGGTTGTGAGTGACCGGAACCTGGCGGTGGAAGATCCGACCGCCCCTCCGCCCGGTCGGTCCCGCCGGGTGGTGCTGAAGCTCTCCGGTGAGGTCTTCGGCGGCGGTGCGATCGGTGTCGACCCCGACGTCGTGCAGGGCATCGCCCGGCAGATCGCCACCGTGGTACGCCGCGGCGTGCAGGTCTCCGTGGTGGTCGGCGGCGGCAACTTCTTCCGCGGCGCCGAGCTGCAGAAGCGCGGCATGGACCGGGCCCGCGCCGACTACATGGGCATGCTCGGCACGGTCATGAACTGCCTGGCCCTCCAGGACTTCCTGGAGAAGGAGGGCATCGAGACCCGGGTGCAGAGCGCGATCACCATGGCACAGGTCGCCGAGCCGTACATCCCGCTGCGTGCGATCCGGCACCTGGAGAAGGGCCGCGTGGTCATCTTCGGCGCGGGCGCCGGCATGCCGTACTTCTCCACCGACACGGTGGCCGCCCAGCGGGCGCTGGAGATCCGCGCGGACGTCGTGCTGATGAGCAAGAACGGCGTGGACGCGGTCTACACCGCCGACCCCCGGATCGACCCGACCGCGAGCAAGCTCGACTCGATCACCTTCTCCGAGGTGCTGCGCCGTAACCTGCGGGTGGCCGACGCCGCCGCGTTCAGCCTCTGCATGGAGAACGGCCTGCCGATGCTGGTCTTCGGCGCGCAGGGCGACGACACCATCGTCCGCGCCGTCGGCGGTGAGAAGATCGGCACCCTGATCACGGCCTGACCGGCCCGCCGGACCGGCGACGGTCCCTCTGCCACGGCAGCACCCGCACCACACACGACGAGCGACAGAAGGAGGCGAGGAGACCGGTGATCGACGACACCCTCCTCGAGGCGGAGGAGAAGATGGAGCGTGCCATCGAGCACGCCAAGGAGGAGTTCGGCGGGATCCGTACCGGACGCGCCAACGCCGCCATGTTCTCCCGGATCCTCATCGACTACTACGGCAGCCCGACCCCGCTGCCGCAGATGGCGTCCATCGCGGTGCCCGAGCCGCGCATGGTGATCATCAAGCCGTACGACAACTCGCAGCTGGGCGCCATGGAGAAGGCGATCCGCGACTCGGACCTCGGGGCCAACCCGAACAACGAGGGCAACCAGCTCCGCATCGTCCTGCCGCAGATGACCGAGGAGCGGCGCCGCGACATGATCAAGGTCGCCCGGCAGAAGGGCGAGGAGGCCAAGGTCGCCGTCCGCAACATCCGCCGCAAGGCCAAGGAGGAGCTGGACCGCCTGGTCAAGGACGGCGAGGTCGGCGAGGACGAGGGCCGGCGCGCGGAGAAGGAGCTGGACGACCTGACCCAGCGCTTCGTCGCAGGCGTCGACGAGCTGGTCAAGCACAAGGAGAGCGAGTTGCTCGAGGTCTGAGCACCCGCGTACCCCACACGGCACCGCACCGGGCCGTCGCCCCGACGGGGCGACGGCCCGGTGCCGTCGTCGTGCCCGGCGGCGCACACCCTCGGCGCTCCGGCGGGTGCAGTAGGCTCGGCACGATTCCCGACCACCACGGGTGAGCGGCGGGAGTCGCCCGGCCGTCGGTCGGTAAAACAGGAAGTCTCACGCCGGTAGGGGATGGTCTTGGTATTGCGTCATGTGGTGGCTCTCGTACCGGCTGCCGGTGCGTGATGTCCCACCCCGACCCCTACGGCAGCACCGAGCCGCGCGGCTGGGACCGCCCGGCTGCCCCGTCCCTGCCCTGGCCGGACACCGAGCTGGAGCCCGGCCCCTGGCGACCCGCCCCGGACACGTACGCCGCCCCGGACACGTACGCCGGGCCGTACCCGACGACCTCGCGGCACCACGACGGCCCCGGCCGGTACGACGGACCGCCGGCCGGCGACCGTGGGCGGCCCGCCGGGCCGGAGCACGACGGCCCGTGGGGTGAGCCCACCCGCGACGAGGAGTACCCGACCGCGCAGATCGCGCCGGTGCGGGACGAGCCCACCGACCAGATTCCGGCGGTACGCGACGAGCCCGCGCCGACGCCCGAGCCCGAGCCGCCGGCCGGTCGCCGGGGCCGGGGGCGGCGGCGGGCGAGCGCGGAACGTCCGCCGAGCGTCGCGCCGACGACGTCCCGGGCGGGGCGCAACCTGCCGGCGGCGATCGGCGTCGGGGTGGCCCTCGCCGCGGCGGTCGTGGTGCCGCTGTTCTTCTTCATGCCGGCGTTCCTCGCCGTGCTCGCGGCGGCGGTGGGCGTCGGCATCTGGGAGATGGCCCGCGCGGCGCGCCGCAGCGGCGCCCACCCGCCGCTGGCGCCGCTCGTCGCCGGTGGCGTGATCACAGTGGGTCTGGCCTGGTACGCGGGTCCCGACGCGCTCTGCCTCGGGCTGCTGGTCACGGTGCTGGGCACGATGATCTGGCGGCTGGGCGACGGGCCGGGTGACTACCAGCGCGATCTCACCGCGGCCACCCTGATCGCGGTGTACGTGCCGTTCCTCGCCGGGTTCGCGGCCATGCTCGCGGCGGCACCCGGCGACGGGGCCCTGCGCGTGCTGGTGACGCTGGCGGCGGTGGTGCTCTCCGACACCGGCGGGTACGCCGCGGGCGTGTCGTTCGGCAAGCATCCGATGGCGCCCACGATCAGCCCGAAGAAGTCCTGGGAGGGCTTCGCCGGCTCGGTGACCGCCGCGGCGGCGGGCAGCGCGGCGCTGCTGTGGGCGTTGTTCGACGTGGCCCCCTGGTGGGGCGCACTGTTCGGGATGGCGATCTCGGTCGCGGCGGTGCTCGGTGACCTCGCCGAGTCGATGATCAAGCGGGATCTCGGCGTCAAGGACATGAGCAACCTGCTGCCCGGGCACGGCGGCCTGATGGACCGGCTCGACTCGGTCCTGTTCGCCGTGCCGGTGGCGTACCTGCTGCTCGCGGTCTTCGTCCCGGTGACGGGTTGAGGCGTGAATCACGGCGTCGAGCCGGGGCGGCCCGGCCGGCCGGGGGCGATTCGACACGTAGGGGCGGGTGCGTCCGGGCGGGAGCGTGTCAGACTGGACGCGCCATGACGAGCCTCCCGCTGATCTCCGTAGACCCCGACGCCCGCGGCCGCCGGCCCGCGATGCCTCCCCGCCACCTCGCCGACCTGGACCTGCCGGGCCGGCAGGCGCTCGTCACCGAGCTGGGGGAGCCCGCGTTCCGTGCCAAGCAGGTCTCCAACCACTACTTCGGCCGCCTGGTGCGCGACCCGGAGCGGATGACCGACCTGCCGGCGGCGACCCGGGAGCGGCTGGCGGGCGAGCTGCTGCCCACGCTGCTGACCCCGGTACGCGAGCTGGCCTGCGACGACGGCGCGACCCGCAAGGCGCTCTGGCGGCTGCATGACGGCTCGCTGGTGGAGAGCGTGCTGATGGGCTACCCGGACCGGGTGACCGTCTGCATCTCCAGCCAGGCCGGCTGCGGCATGGCCTGCCCGTTCTGCGCCACCGGCCAGGCCGGGCTGACCCGCAACCTGTCCACCGCCGAGATCGTCGACCAGGCGGTCTACCTGGCCGGGGTGGCCGCCTCCGGCGTGGTGGCCGGGTCGCCGCCGCGGCTGTCGCACGTGGTGTTCATGGGCATGGGCGAGCCGCTCGCCAACTACGCGCGGGTGGTGGCGGCGATCCGCCGGCTGGTCGCCCCGGCGCCGGAGGGGCTGGGGCTGTCGCAGCGGCACATCACCGTCTCGACCGTCGGCCTGGTGCCGGCGATCCGCCGACTGGCCAGCGAAGACCTCTCCGTGACCCTTGCGTTGTCGCTGCACGCCCCCGATGATGAGCTGCGCGACGAACTCGTCCCGGTCAACCAGCGCTGGAAGGTGTCCGAGGTGCTGGACGCGGTGTGGGACTACGCGGCCACGACGGGACGTCGCGTGTCCATCGAATACGCGATGATCAAGGACGTGAACGACCAGCCGTGGAGAGCCGATCTGCTCGGGCGGCTACTGGCCGGCAAGCTGGCCCACGTGAACCTGATCCCGCTCAACCCGACTCCGGGCAGCCGCTGGGACGCCAGCCCGAAGCCGGTCGAGCGGGAGTTCGTCCGGCGGTTGCGCGACGCCGGTGTGTCGACCACGGTGCGCGACACCCGGGGACGCGAGATCGACGGGGCCTGTGGGCAGCTCGCCGCCGCCGAGGACACGGACGGCGACTCACGCGCGGCAACGGCGTAGCGGTACGAGACCAGGAGACATAGTGGCGAGTCAGGGTCAGCGTTTCCGGCGTAAGGCGCTCCGCAGGGGCTACAAGGTCGATGAGGTCGACGCCTTCCTGGACCGGGTCGAGGCGACACTCGATGGCCAGCCGGTCGGCGCGCCCGTGGCTTCCCAGGAGGTCCACGACGTCGTCTTCCGGGTCCGCTTCAACGGCTACGACGAGTGGCAGGTCGACCTGCACCTCGACCGGGTCGAGCGGCAGCTCGCCGAGCTGGAGGAGCGCGGTGGCGCACCGGCCGGGCGCGGTGGCGACCCCCGGATGGCCGACCGGCTGGGCCCGCCGCCGATGCGCGACGACCGGGGCATGTCGCCGGTGCCGCAGCCGCCGATGCCGCCCCGGCAGATGCCGGCCCAGCCCGGCCCGCCCGCCGACCGCTACGGCAGCCGCTACGACGAGCCGACCGGCGCGTTCGCCGGTGGCTATGACGGCCCGCGCGGTGGCTACGACGGCCCGCGCGGTCCGGGTGGCCCCGGCCCGATGGGCCCGGGTGCGCCGATGGGACACGGCGGCCCGCCGCCGCGCGGTCTGCCGCCCGGCCCGGGCGGTTACGGCCCGGACAACGGCCCCGGCGGCTACGGTCCGGACAAGGGTCCCGGCGGGTACGGTCCGCCGGACAGCGGCCCGGGCGGTTACGGCCCGGACAACGGCCCTGGCGGCTACGGTCCGGACAAGGGTCCCGGCGGGTACGGTCCGCCGGACAGCGGCCCGGGCGGTTACGGCCCGGAGAGCGGGACCGGCGCGTTCGGCCCGGAGGATCGCTTCGACGGGTTCGAGGCCGGCCGGCGGGGCCGGGCCGACATGACCGCCGAGATCCGCATGCCCGAGCGCGAGCTGCGTGGTCGTGGCCCCGGTGGTCCGCCCGCGCTGCCGCAGCAGGGCTACGGCGCTCCCGAGCCCGGCTACGGCCCGCCGGACCCGGGTTACGGTCCGCCGGACCACGGCTACGGCCCGGGCCCGTCCATGACCGGCCCGCCGATCGTGGGTCCGCCGGCCGCCGGTCCGCCGATGGTGGGGCCGCCGATGGCCGGCCCGCCCGGCAGCGACCTGCACCGGGTCGACCAGATCCGGCGCAGCTTCCAGGTCCGCCGGTTCGGTAGCGGGTACGACCCGGGCCAGGTCGACCGGTTCTTCGAGACGCTGCTCGGCGGGATGCAGGGGCGCAACCCGATGCCGGTGAGCCCGAAGGAACTGGACACGCTGCGCTTCGGGCTGGTGCCCGGTGGCTACTTCGAGGCCGAGGTCGACGCCGCGCTCAAGGACGTGCAGGACATCCTGCTCGGCCGCTGACGGCGGTCACGAGACGACGAAGGGCCCGCCCCCGGACAGGCCGGACAGGGGGCGGGCCCTTCGCGCACTACCGTGGGCGCCGCGCGTCAGGACCGCAGACCGTTGCGGCGCAGCACGGCGTCGCCGATGACGATGGCGATCAGCAGCCCGGCGATCCCGAAGAGCCAGATGTGCTCCACCCGGCCTTCCTCGATCCCGCAGAACCCCATCAGAACCAAGGCCACCGCCGACAGCACCGCACCGATCCGTCCGGACTTGCGGTGTCCGGGCTTGTGCTGATCTGGCGCGGTTACCGGCTCGTCTCCTGCCACTGTCGGTCCTTCCCTCGCGATCGGATCTCCGATCAGTCTGGCACGCCGGTAACCGGGCCCGGCGCAGGGTCCGACCTCCTGTGCCGGGGATGACCCGGGCGGGCGACAGCGGGCCGTCCGGCCGGCCCGGGTCGTTGGTCCTGTCCCGGTCGGGGCCCAGGCCACTACCGGGCGTCGCGGGACGGCGAGCACACTGCCTCCGGTAGCGTCTTGACGTACACCTGATGCCTTTTTGAGGAGGACTGCGGTGCGAGTGACCGGTACGGGGCATGCCAGCATGCGGATCGACACGGCTGCGGGCAGCATCCTGTGCGACCCGTGGGTCAACCCCGCCTACTTCGCCTCGTGGTTCCCCTTCCCGGACAACTCCCAGCTCGACTGGGCCGCCCTCGGCCAGGTCGACTACCTGTACGTGTCGCACCTGCACCGGGACCACTTCGACGCGAAGCACCTGCGTGACTTCGTGTCGAAGGACGCCACCGTGCTGCTGCCCGAGTTCCCCACCTCGGAGATGGAGGACGAGTTCCGGGAGCTGGGCTTCACGAAGTTCCTCAAGGCACCGAACGAGCAGGTGGTGGAGCTGCCCGGCGGCCTGAAGATCATGATTCAGGCGCTGACCAGCCCGACCGACGGCCCGATCGGCGACTCCTCGCTCTGGGTCGAGTACGACGGCGTCCGGCTGCTCAACCAGAACGACGCCCGCCCGACCGACCTGACCGTCTTCGCCGAGCTGGGCCACGTACACGCGCACATGCTCCAGTTCTCCGGCGCGATCTGGTACCCGATGGTCTACGAGCTGCCGCAGGCGGCGAAGACGGCGTTCGGCAAGCAGAAGCGGGACCGGCAGTTCGACCGCACCTGGCGCTACATCGACGACCTGAAGGCCGACCACGTCTTCCCGATCGCCGGCCCGCCGTGCTTCCTCGACGACGAGCTGTGGCAGTTCAACGACATCTTCGGCGACGAGGGCAACATCTTCCCCGACCAGTCGGTGTTCCTGTCCGAGTACGCCAAGGTCGGCGGCACGAACGGCATCGTGCTGCTGCCGGGCAGCGTCTCGGAGATCACCACCGAGGGCGCGACCACCACGCACCCGGTGCCGGTGGAGGAGTTCTTCGCGAACAAGGTCGCCCACCTGGAGGAGATGCGGGAGCGCAAGCGCCCGGTCATCGAGGCCGAGAAGGCGTCCTGGCGGCACCCCGAGGTGGACGTGCTGGGCGAGATGAAGCGCCGGATCGAGCCGCTGCTGGACGAGTCGATCTACCTGGCCAAGGGCGTCGGCGGCCCGGTCCGCTTCGACCTGGTCGGCTACGACGGAGACAGCGTCGAATCCATCGTGGTGGACTTCCCGGGCAAGGAGGTACGGCCGTACGCGGACGAGAAGGTCCGCTACCGGTTCCGTACCGAGCGGGCGCTGATCGAGCACCTGCTGCACATCGGCGAGGTGGACTGGGTCAACTCCCTCTTCCTCTCCTGCCGATTCTCCGCGGCCCGCATCGGCCAGTACAACGAGTTCGTCTACGCCTTCTTCAAGTGCCTGTCCGAGGAGCGCCTCCAGTACGCCGAGGGCTGGTACGACGAGCACGAGCGGGCGGTCGACGCCGAGGACATCACGCTCGACGGCTGGGTGGTGCAGCGGCGCTGCCCGCACCTGAAGGCGGATCTGAGCCGGTTCGGCATCGTCGAGGGTGACCAGCTCACCTGCCAGCTGCACGGCTGGAAGTTCGACCTGGCGAGCGGGCGGTGCCTGACCAGTGTCGGGCACAAGATCCGCGCGCACCGCGCCGACGCCGGGACGCCGGCACCGGCCGGGGAAGCGGTCATCTGACGGTCGGGTACAGGCATCCGGGTGAGCGCCATCGGGCTCACCCGGACGCCGTGTGGACAGAGGTCCCTTCCTTACAGGTCGGCGAGGATGCGGCGGGCCGCGTTGTGCCCTGCCGCGCCGATCACGCTGCCCGCCGGATGGCAGCCGGCGCTGCCCGCGTACACACCGTCCACCCCCGTGGCGTACGGCATCCGGTCGGTGAACGACACAGTGTTGTCGACGTGGTGGATGTGCCCGCCGGTGATGCCGAAGTGCGCCTCGATGCCGGGCGGCGGCAGCGGCACCGCGTCCGCGACCAGGTCACCGACGCCCGGGGCGTACCGCTCGCAGATCGCGATCAGCCGCTCGACGTAGCCGGGCAGCGCGGCCTCCCAGGTGGTGCCGGCCAGCTCGTAGGGGACCGACTGCACGAACAGCGCCGACGAGTGGTGCCCGGCGTCGTCGGACAGCGACGGGTCGACTGTGGTGTGCAGGTACCACTCGATGGTCGGCTCGTCCGGCAGCCGCCCGGCCCGCACGTCCGCCCACATGCCGCGCAGCGCGGCCATCGGTGACTCGCCGCCCTCGCCGACCAGTGACGCCGAGCCGGGCAGCAGGTGGATGGTCGAGCCGAACGGGCTCGGCGCGTCCTCCGGCAGGCAGGAGAAGCGGGGCAGCCCGGTCAGCGCCAGGTTGAGCTTGAGTGTGGTGCCAGGGCTGCGGACCGCCGCCATCCGCGCGCCCAGCTCCGCCGGGAGCGCGCCGTCGGGCAACAGCTCCATCAGCCGGTACGGGTCACAGGCGCCGAGCACCACGGAGGCGTCCACCTCCCGGCCGTCGGCGAGTGTCACCCCGGCGGCGGCGTCCCCGGCCAGCCGGATTCCGGTGACCGGCGCGTCGGCCACGATCCGCGCCCCGGCGCGCTCGGCGGCCTCGGCGAACGTGCGCGACACGGTGCCCATGCCGCCCCGGGTGATCATCCAGGTGCCGTCCGCGCCCGGCAGGCGGCACATGTTGTGCACCAGGAAGTTGTGACCGGTGCCGGGGTCGTCCGGGCCGGCGTTCAGCCCGGACAGGCCGTCGGTGACCGCGTACATGCTGACCAGCAGCTCGGAGCGGAAGTCGAAGCGGGCCAGGTGGTCGGCGACCGAGCCACGCACCAGGTCGGCGAAGACCTGCCGCAGCGCGGGCCGCACGTAGCGTTCGGCGGTCTCCTCGACCGGCAGCGGCTCGGCCAGCCACGCCGGGGCGAGATCCTCCCGGAGCTGGGCCAGCTCGGCCTGCAGCGCGTCGTCGGCGGCCACGTCGGCGGGGGAGAACATCTCCGCGAGCTGCCGCCGGGTGGCCGCCACGTCGCTGCCCGCCAGCAGGTACGGCGAGCCGAGCCCGCCCGGCGTGGGCAGGAAGTAGTGCGGGTCGCGGCGCAGCACCGGGATGCTCACGTCGAGCGTGGCCAGCAGCTCCGGCGGCATCAGCCCGAGCAGGTACGACCCGGTGGAGTGACGCAGCCCCGGCACCTTCGGGAACGGGTTCTCGGTGCGGGTCGCCCCGCCGATCACGCCGGACGCCTCCAGCACCAGCACGTCGAGGCCGGCGCGGGCCAGCAGGATCGCCGAGACCAGGCCGTTGTGCCCGGCGCCGACCACCACGACGTCGGCGCGGGACGGCAGCTCACTCGCGTCGCTCATGGGCTGCTGGTCGGGCATGTGCTCACGGCCCTCGCTGCGCTCGGTGCGTTCGCTCATGCCGCGGAGCGTAGCTGCGGCCGGGCACGGGCGGGAGGGCTCGCGGCGGGGCGCTACCGTTCCTGGCATGTCCCCGGCTGTCCAGGTCGCGCTCGCGGTGGCGCTCGTCGTGGTGGTGTTCCTCCTCCTGCTCGTGCTGCGGCGCGACCGCCCCCGGGACCTGGTCGCCCCGGACCGTCCGGCCGGCGGCGGCCAGGCCGAGGTGCTCCGCCTGATCCACGCGGGTCGTAAGGTCGAGGCGGTCAAGCTGCTGCGCGAGCAGACCGGGCTGTCGCTGCTGGAGGCGAAGCAGGCGGTCGACGCGCTTTCCTCCGGCGGAACCTGGTCGCCGGGCGCCCCGGCACCGGGAACGGTCGTCGACGACGCGGTCCGGGCCGAGGCCGCGCGACTGCTCCACCGGGGGAAGAAGATCCAGGCGGTCAAGGTGGTGCGGGAGCACACGCACATGTCGCTGGCAGAGGCCAAGCGGTACGTCGAGAGCCTCTGACCCGGCAGCGCCGTCACCGGGCGTTCACCCCGTAGTGGCGGCGGTCGATGCACTTCCGTTCTACCGTCGACGGGACACCCACCGCTTCCGGGAAGGTCACCCCCGATGGATCGTCGTACCGTCCTGCGCGTCACCGCCGCCGGTGGCGCCGCCGCCTTCGCCGGTGGCGTCTGGGCCGCCGCGGCCGCCCCGGCCCAGCCCGCCCAGCCCGGCCCCGGCCCGTACGGCGACCTGCTGGCCGCCGACGCCAACAGCCTCCAGGTGCCGGCCGGCTTCACCAGCCGGGTGATCGCCCGGTCCGGCCAGCGGGTCGCCGGCACGTCGTACACCTGGCACCCGGCGCCCGACGGCGGCGCCTGCTTCCCGTCCGGCGACGGCTGGATCTACGTCTCCAACTCGGAGGTCCCGCTGGCCGGCGGCGCCTCGGCGGTGCGGTTCGCCGCCGACGGCGCGATCGTCGCCGCGTACCGGATCCTCGGCGGCACGAACGTCAACTGCGCCGGCGGGCCGACCCCGTGGGGGACCTGGCTGTCCTGCGAGGAGGTGCCGCTGGGCCGGGTGTTCGAGACCTGGCCCGAGGGCGGCCGGTCCGGCGAGGAGCGGACCCGGATGGGCCGCTTCAAGCACGAGGCGGCGGCCTGCGACCCGGTGCGGCGGGTGGTCTACCTGACCGAGGACGAGCCGGACGGCTGCTTCTACCGGTTCATCCCGGACACCTGGGGCGACCTGCGTACCGGCAGGGTGCAGGTGCTCTGCGCCCCGGACGGCCAGGTCACCGGTGCGGTGACCTGGCGGGACCTGCCGGACCGGGACGGGTTCCCGTTGCCCACCCGCCATCAGGTCGGCGCGGCGCAGGCGTTCGCCGGTGGGGAGGGCTGCTGGTACGCCGACGACACCTGCTGGTTCACCACGAAGGGCGACAACCGGGTGTGGGCGTACGACGCGGTCAACCAGCGGCTCGACCTCGCGTACGACGACTCGCTGGTGCCGGCCGGCGCCGCGCCGCTGACCGGCGTGGACAACGTCACCGGCACCGCCGGCGGTGACCTCTACGTGGCCGAGGACGGCGGCGACATGGAGATCAACGTGATCACGCCGGCCGGTGTGGTGGCCCCGTTCCTGCGGCTGCTCGGGCAGTCCGAGTCGGAGATCACCGGTCCGGCGTTCTCCCCGGACGGCAGCCGGTTCTACTTCTCCTCGCAACGCGGCACCAGCGGCGCCCGGGCCGGCACCGGCGGTATCACGTACGAGGTGCGCGGCCCGTTCCGGCGTTGACCGGCAGCCGTCAGGCGCGGGCCGCCACCCGGGCGGCCCGCCACCGGCTCGCCGCCAGCGTGGCCGAGTAGCCGGACAGCACGATCACGTGGAACAGGTAGAGCCAGAGCAGCACCGCCACGCCGCCGCCGATCTCGTCGAAGCCGCCGAACGGCACGCCCAGGTTCAGCGGCAGCGAGCAGAACAGCACGAAGCCGTGCAGGAAGCCGGACAGGTTCGCCGCCGTGAACGAGCCCAGGCCGACGGTGGAGAGCCAGTCCGGCGAGGCCGGGCCGACCACCCGGAACACCCAGATCAGCACCGGCGTGAGCACCAGCCATACCGCCAGGAACGACAGCACCACGCCGAGCGCGCCGATCCAGCCGCCCTGACGTACCAGCCGGGTGGTCAGTGGCAGCGCCAGCAGGATCGACAGCAGCAGCGCCGGGGCCGGCGCCAGCAGCGGGAGCAGCAGCAGCCGGCCGCGCCAGCCGACGAGCGCGCCGGACTCGGCGCGCGGCTCGGCCACCGAGACGAAGGCGCGGCGCAGCCCTTCCCCGTACAGCGAGGCGGGCAGCAGCGAGGCCAGCGCCAGCAGCGGGGTCAGTCCCAGCCCGGCCTCGACCAGCGCGGCGACCGCCCGGTGCGCGCCGATCTCGGTGGGCAGCGTGTCGACCGCGTAGCCGGTGAGCCGCCGCACCCGGTCCGCCCCGGCGAGCAGCCCGGTCAGCCAGATCGCCAGCAGCGCCACCGGCACCACGGCGATCGCGCCGTAGAAGGTGATGGCGGCGGCGTGCAGTGAGAGATCCCGGCCGCGGACCGGCCGGAATGCCGCAGCCGTGATCCGCTTCGCCCGATCCCACCCGTCGCCCATCGCCCTCTCGTTCCCCGTACGACCCCGCGCCACGCATTACGATCCGGCGGCATGACGATCGCCATGACCGAGCGGCTGGTGCTGCGGGACTGGACTGAGTCGCCCGGCGACCTGGCCCGGATCTACGACATCTACTCCCGGGACGAGGTGATGCGCTGGCTGGGCGGCGGCAAGGGGCGGATGACCGACCCCGCCGAGGCGCGCGAGCGGGTCCGGTCGTGGCGGGAGCGCCATTCGCCGTACGCCGGCCGGTGGGGCCTGTGGGCGATCGAGCCGCGCGGCGGCGGACCGGTGGCCGGGAGCATCCTGCTCAAGCCGCTGCCGGGACGCGACGCCCTCACCCTGACCGACGACATCGAGGTCGGCTGGCACCTGCACCCCGACGCGCAGGGCAACGGCTACGCCACCGAGGCGGCCCGCGCGGTGCTGGAACGCGAGTTCGCCACCGGCACCCCGAGGGTGTACGCGGTGGTGACGGCCGGGAACGACCCGTCGATGGCGGTGGCGCGGCGGCTCGGCATGACGCACGTGGGCGTGCGCACCGACTGGTACGGCGGCGTCGAACTGGAGACCTTCGTCCTCGAACGCCCGACCTGAGCCGCGCCGTTGGCAGTTCGCCCTCGGCCTCCTACGGTGGTGGAGACACGGGGGAGGCACGGATGGTCAACGGTGGCGACGCGGCGCGTTGGCTGCACCTCAACGCCGCCCGGGGTGGTCCGGACGACCTGGCGCTCCTGGTGAACCGGGTCGCGCCCACCATCGGGGCCAGCGACATCGTGATCTACCTGGCTGACTACACGCAGTCCTCGTTGGTACCCCTGGTCGGCGTGGGCGCGCCGCGGGACGAGCTGACGATCGAGACGACGCTGGCCGGTCGGGCGTTCACCGGCCTCCAGGTGCAGCGCGCTCCCGATCACCCGGACCGGCTCTGGGTGCCCCTGCTGCTCGGCTGCGAACGGCTGGGGGCGCTGGAGATCGTGTCGCCGCGCGCCGGCGACCCCGCGCTGGACCGGCCGGCCTGGGAGGTGGCGGTCGCCGTCGCCCAGGTCCTGGTGAACCGCCGGCTCTACGGCGACGTCGTGGAACGGATCCGCCGCCGCCTGCCGATGCAGGTCGCCGCCGAGACCGTGTGGGGGCTGCTGCCGCCGCTGACCTTCGCGACGGACGACCTGGTGGTCACCGCCATTCTCGAACCGTGTTACGACGTCGGCGGGGACATCTTCGACTACGCGCTCAACGGTGACGTGCTCAGCGTCGGGCTCTTCGACACCTGCGGGCACGGGATCAAGGCGAGCGCGATGGCCTCGCTCGTGGTCAGCGCGTATCGCAACGCCCGGCGCACCGGTCTCGACCTGGTCGACACGGCGATCAGCATCGACAGGTGGGTCCGCTCCGAACACCCCGGCATGTTCGCGACCGCGCTGCTCGCCGAACTCGACCGGCGGACCGGGCTGCTGCGGATCATCAACGCCGGCCACCCCGGCGCCATGCTGCTGCGGGACGGCAAGGCCGTCCGGGCACTGCCCGGGCCGACCGCGCTGCCGCTCGGGCTGGGCAATCTGTCGACGCGGCGCCCGCGGGCGCACGAGGAGGCGCTGCACCCGGGTGACCGCGTCCTCGCCTACACCGACGGCATGACCGACGCCCGGGGCGACGACGGGGAACGGTTCGGGCTGGACCGACTCGTCGACTTCGTCGAGCGTGCCCTCAACGACCGGCTGCCCAGCCCGGAGACGATGCGCCGGCTGGTGCGCGCCGTCCTCGCCTATCAGCAGGACCAGCTCGACGACGACGCCACCGCGATGTTCCTGGAGTGGCAGCCCTCGCACCTGCCATTGGGGCACCTGGAGCACCTCACCGCGCCCGACGGGACGATCGCGTCCCCGTAGCCTCGTCCTGGAGCGCCGGCCGTACGCGGAGGTGGAGGCCGGGCAGGTCAGCGAGTCGCCGACGCTTCTCGCCGTGCACCGCCACCTCGGCGAACTGGAGTCGATCATGCCGCCGGGCACTCCGGGACGAACCGGGGTGGGGCGCTGGGGAACAATGGGCCGGTGACCACTCCCCGAGATCTCGTGCTGCTCGGTTCGACCGGCTCGATCGGCACCCAGGCCATCGACATCGTCAAGCGCAACCCGGACCGCTTCCGGGTGGTGGCGCTGGGCGCGGGTGGCGGCAACGTGGACCTGCTCGCCACACAGGCGCTGGAGCTGGGCGTGGAGGCGGTCGGTGTGGCCCGCGCGTCCGCCGCGCAGGATCTCCAGCTCGCGTTCTACGCGGAGGCGAGCCGGCGTGGCTGGGCCACCGGTGACTTCAAGCTGCCGAAGATCGTGGCCGGTCCGGACGCGATGGCCGAGCTGGCGCAGTGGCCGTGCGACGTGGTGCTCAACGGCGTGGTCGGCTCGCTGGGCCTGCCGCCCACGCTGGCCGCGCTGCACGCCGGGCGTACCCTCGCGCTTGCCAACAAGGAGTCGCTGGTGGCCGGCGGCCCGCTGGTCAAGGCCGCGTTGGCGCGGCACCCGGGCCGCGGCCAGATCGTTCCGGTGGACTCGGAGCACTCGGCGCTGGCGCAGTGCCTGCGTGGCGGCGCCCGGGGCGAGGTACGGCGGCTGGTGGTCACCGCCAGCGGCGGCCCGTTCCGGGGACGGCGGCGCGACGAGCTGACCGCCGTCACGCCGGAGCAGGCGCTGGCGCACCCCACCTGGAACATGGGCCCGGTCGTCACGATCAACTCCGCCACGATGGTCAACAAGGCGCTGGAGGTGATCGAGGCGCACGAGTTGTTCGACGTGCCGTACGCCGACATCGAGGTGATGGTCCACCCGCAGTCGGTGATCCACTCGATGGTCGAGTTCACCGACGGCTCGACGCTCGCCCAGGCCAGCCCGCCGGACATGCGGCTGCCCATCGCGCTGGGCATCGGCTGGCCGGACCGCGTGCCCGCCGCCGCCGCCGCGGTCGACTGGACCGCCGCCCACACCTGGGAGTTCTTCCCGCTGGACGACGCGGCGTTCCCGGCGGTGGCGCTGGCCAAGGCGGCGGGCGAGGCCGGGCGCTGCCGTCCGGCGATCTACAACGCGGCGAACGAGGAGTGCGTGGCCGCGTTCGTCGCGGGTCGGCTGCCGTTCCTCGGCATCGTCGACACCCTCCAGCGGGTGCTGGAGGACGCTCCCGATTTCGACGAACCAGGTACCGTCGAGGACGTGCTCGCCGCCGAGTCGTGGGCACGGGCGCACGCCCAGGAGATCATCGTCGGGTCGGTGGAAGGAGCTCGATGAGCTATCTGCTCGGGGTGGTGCTGTTCGCCCTGGCGATTCTCATCTCGGTGAGCCTGCACGAGGCGGGGCACATGCTGACCGCCAAGGCGTTCGGGATGAAGGTCACGCGCTACTTCGTCGGCTTCGGGCCGACGCTGTGGTCGTTCAGGCGGGGCGAGACCGAGTACGGAGTCAAGGGCATCCCGCTCGGCGGCTTCTGCAAGATCGTCGGAATGACGCCGCAGGACGACGACGTCGAGCCGGGCGACGAGAAGCGCGCCATGTGGCGCTACCCGGTGTGGAAGCGGACGATCGTGATGTCCGCCGGCTCGATCACCCACTTCGCCCTGGCCCTGATCGCGCTCTGGATCATCGCGGTGTCGGTCGGGCTGCCGAACCCGAAGTTTCCCAGCACCGAGGCCGGCTACCGGGCCGAACCGGCGGTGGTCGCCCTCACGCCGTGCGTCACGGTGGACAAGGTTCGCGCCTGCGAGTCCGGCGACCCGGCCAGCCCGGCCGCGCGGGCCCAGCTCAAGGACGGCGACCGGATCACCGCGGTGAACGGCAAGCCGGTGTCCACCTGGGGCGACATGCAGGACGTGGTCCGCGCCACCCCACCCGGCACGGCCACCGTCACCTTCGAGCGCGACGGCCGGTCGCAGGACGCCAAGGTCGACCTGGCCCCGGTGCAGCGCCCGCCGCTGAACGATCCGAAGGGGGCCGCCTCGTCGGTCTCCGCGCTCGGCGTGGCGCTCTCGCCCAGCACCCCGACGCGGGTGGAGTACGGCCCGGTCGCCGCGTTCGGCGCCACCGCCGACTTCACCGGCAACATGGCAGTGCAGACGGCCCACGCCATGCAGCGCATCCCGCAGAAGGTGCCCGCGCTGTGGAACGCGATCACCGGCGGCGAGCGCGACATGGACACCCCGATCAGCGTGGTCGGCGCCAGCCGGCTCGGCGGCGAGGCCGTGGAGAACAACGCCTGGATGGTGTTCTTCATGCTGTTCGTGTCGCTGAACTTCTTCATCGGCGTGTTCAACCTGCTGCCGCTGCTGCCGCTGGACGGCGGCCACATCGCCATCGCCTGGTTCGAACGGGCGCGGTCCTGGCTCTACGCGCGCATCGGCCGCGCCGACCCCGGCCGCGTCGACTACCTCAAACTCATGCCGTTCACGTACGCGGTGATCCTGATCGGTGGCGCGTTCACGCTGCTGACCGTCACCGCCGATGTCATCAACCCCATCACGCTCTTCTCAAGGTGAGTGCCTGAAGTGACCGCTGTCAGTCTCGGTATGCCCCCCGTACCGCCGCCGCCGCTGGCCCCGCGCCGGGCCAGCCGCCAGATCATGGTCGGTCCGGTGCCGGTCGGTGGTGGCGCGCCGGTCTCGGTGCAGTCCATGACCACCACCCTCACCGCCGACGTCAACGCCACGCTCCAGCAGATCGCCGAGCTGACCGCGTCCGGCTGCCAGATCGTCCGGGTCGCCGTGCCGTCGCAGGACGACGTCGAGGCGCTGCCCGCTATCGCGCGCAAGTCGCAGATCCCGGTGATCGCCGACATCCACTTCCAGCCGAAGTACGTCTTCGCGGCGATCGACGCCGGCTGCGCGGCGGTGCGGGTGAACCCGGGCAACATCCGGCAGTTCGACGACAAGGTCAAGGAGATCGCGCGGGCCGCGGGCGACGCGGGCGTGCCGATCCGGATCGGCGTCAACGCCGGCTCGCTGGACAAGCGCCTCCTGGCCAAGTACGGCAAGGCCACCGCCGAGGCGCTGGTGGAGTCGGCGCTGTGGGAGTGCTCGCTGTTCGAGGAGCACGGCTTCCGGGACATCAAGATCTCGGTCAAGCACAACGACCCGGTGGTGATGATCCGCGCGTACCGGCTGCTGGCCGAGAAGTGCGACTACCCGCTGCACCTCGGCGTCACCGAGGCGGGCCCGGCGTTCCAGGGCACGATCAAGTCGGCGGTGGCGTTCGGCGCGCTGCTGGCCGAGGGCATCGGCGACACCATCCGGGTCTCGCTGTCCGCCCCGCCGGTCGAGGAGATCAAGGTCGGCAACCAGATCCTGGAGTCGCTGGGGCTGCGTGAGCGTGGCCTGGAGATCGTCTCCTGCCCGTCCTGCGGCCGGGCGCAGGTCGACGTCTACAAGCTGGCCGAGGAGGTCACCGCCGGTCTGGAGGGCCTGCCGGTGCCGCTGCGCGTCGCGGTCATGGGCTGCGTGGTGAACGGCCCGGGCGAGGCCCGCGAGGCCGATCTCGGTGTGGCCTCGGGCAACGGCAAGGGCCAGATCTTCGTCAAGGGCAAGGTCGTCAAGACCGTCCCCGAGGCGCAGATCGTGGAGACGCTGATCGAGGAGGCGCTGCGGATCGCCGACGAGATGGGCGCCGAGATCCCCGAGGAACTGCGCGAACTGGTGCCGGGCGGCGCCACCGTCACCGTGCACTGATCCGATCCCGCGTCGCCGTGCGGCCGTCCCCCTCCGGGGGCGGCCGCACGCGCCGTCTCAGGGCCGGGCACGGCGGCGAGGGGGGGAGAGGGCGAACCAGCCGGGCGGTGCTCACTCGGACTCGGCGAGGATGGCGTAGAGCTTGCGCCGCGTCTCGTCGAGCACCTGGGCGGCCCGGGCGCGCTGGTCGTCGGTGCCGGTGGTCATCACCTGCCGCAGCGCCTGCATGGCCTGCCCGCCGGCGTCGCGGATGTCGTGCCAGCTGTTGACGGTCTGCTCGGCGAACTCCGCCCAGGGCGGGGTCTGCGCCGCGTCGGCCGCCTCGGCCTGGCCCGCCTCGGTGAGCGCGAACCGCTTGCGCCCGCCCTCGGAGTCGGCGGCGGTCGCGATGACGCCCTCGTCCTCCAGCAGTTGCAGCGTGGGGTAGATCGACCCGGGGCTGGGCCGCCAGGCCCCACCGGTGCGGGAGTCGATCTCCTGGATCATCTCGTAGCCGTGCATCGGCCGCTCGGTGAGCAGGGCCAGCACGGCGCCGCGCACGTTGGGCCGGCGTCCGCGTCCCCGGCCGCCGCGTCCCCGGCCGCGACCGTGCGGTCCAGGGGAAAAAGGCGGCGGACCCGGGGGTACGGGCGGGAAGCCGAAGCCGCCGTGGCGGTGCATCTCGTCGTGCGCGGCGTGCATCCGTCGTCGATGGAAGCCCATCAGCGTTCTCCTTCTGGCGTCGTGTCGCTGATGCATCAACGATATATCGGCAATGCATCGCCGACAAGATGGTGAGGAAATCCGGCTGCAAACCGTACGTACGTCTCGCTAGGGTGTCGGGGTGCGCCTGCTCCCCGAACCGGGCCCGTCCCGGACCCTCGCCCTCTCCACCCTCGTCAACACGGTGGGGCGGGGCACGTGGCTCACCGCCAGCGCGCTGTTCCTGACCCGGTCGGTCGGGCTCACGGTGGCCCAGGTCGGTGTGGCGCTCACCCTCACCGGACTGGTCAGCCTGCTGGCGAGCACGCCGATGGGCTACCTCGCCGACCGTCTCGGCCCGCGCGGGCTCCAGATGGCCGCGCTGCTCGCCTCGTCCGGGTGCACCGCCGCCCTGGTCGCGGTGCGCTCGTTCACCGGCTTCCTGCTCGTCGGTGTGCTGATGGCGGTCGCCGACGCGGGCACGCGGGGTGCCCGGGGCGCGTTGATCGCCGGCGCCGTCCCACCCGACCAGCGGGTGCGCACCCGCGCCTACCTGCGCGCGGTCACGAACGTCGGGATCTCGGTGGGCACGGTTCTGGCCGGGTTCGCGCTGGCCGCCGACACCCGCGGCGCGTACGTCACGCTGATCCTGCTCGACGCCGCCACCTATGTGCTCGCCGCGGCGGTGCTGCTGCGGCTCCCGCCGGTGCCCCCGATGCCCGCCCCGGCGCACGGACCACGGCTGATCGCGCTGCGGGACCGCCCGTTCCTCGCCTTCACCGTGCTGGACGGGCTCATGTCCATGCACTTCTCGCTGATCAACATCGCCCTGCCGCTGTGGATCGCCGGGCACACCACGGCGCCGAACTGGCTCATCTCCGTCTGCCTGCTCGTCAACACGGTGGTGGTGATCCTGTTCCAGGTCCGCGCCTCGCGCGGCACCGAGGACCTGACCGGCGCGGGCCGGGCCGCCCGCCGGGCCGGCGTCCTGCTGGCTGTCGCCTGCGCGCTGTTCGCGGCCGGCGGCGGCGTACCGGTGGCGGTGGCGGTGCCGCTGCTGCTGGCCGGTGCGCTGGTGCACGTCGTGGGGGAGCTGTGGCACGCGGCGGCCGGCTGGGGCATCTCCTTCGGCCTGGCCCCGGCGCACGCGCACGGCCAGTACCAGGGCGCGTACGGCATGGGCATGCAACTCGGTTCGATGGTCGCCCCGGTGGTGGTGACCACGCTGGCGATCGGGTGGGGCGTACCCGGCTGGCTGGTGATCGGCGTGGTGTTCCTGCTGCTCGGCGCGCTGGTGCCGCCGGTGGTGCGGTGGGCCGCCCGGACCCGGCCGGCCGCGCCCGAGCCGCTGCCGGTGCCGGCTGCCTGAGCGGGGTACCCGGTCGGCCCGCGTGTGCCGGGGTGGATCTGGCAGGCTGGTAACCGTGCTCACGATGCCGGTACGCCAACTGGGAGAGTCGGAGCGCCGCGCGGTCGAGCGGCTGCTCGATCTCGACCCGTACGCCGGCGCGCAGGTCGCCGAGCGGGTGTCGGCACGCGGGCTGGCCTGGTGGCGGGCGGAGGCGCGGATCCTCGGGTACGGCGCCCGCCGCAACCTGGAGTCGATCTGCTGGCTGGGCGGCAACCTGACCCCGGTGCTCGCGTCCGAGTCGGCGGTGACCGCGTTCGCCGACCAGTTGAGCGCCGAGGACCGGCTCTGTTCCTCGATAGTGGGCCGCGCCGACGCGGTGCTCGGGCTCTGGGACCGCCTCTCCGCGCACTGGGGGCCGGCTCGGGACGTACGCCCGAATCAGCCGCTGCTGGCCACGGACGCGTTGCCGGCCGTGGCGCCCGACCCGCACGTGCGCCGGGTGCGCGGCACCGAGGTCGACCGGCTGTTCCCGGCGGCGGTGGCGATGTACACCGAGGAGGTCGGGGTGTCGCCGCTGGCCGAGGACGGTGGGCTCGGCTACCGGCGGCGGGTGACCGAGCTGGTCCGCGCCGGCCGCGCCTACGCCCGCTTCGTCGACGGGCGGGTGGTCTTCAAGGCCGAGCTGGCCGTGGTGACCCGCCGGACCGCGCAGGTGCAGGGCGTCTGGGTGGCGCCGGAGTGGCGCGGCCGGGGCATCGCCACCGCGGCGATGGCCGCCGTGGTCCGGGACGCGCTGGACCGGGTCGCGCCCACCGTGAGCCTCTACGTCAACGACTTCAACCTGCCCGCCCGGCGGGTCTACGAGCGCTGCGGCTTCCGCCCGGTGGGCGCGCTCGCCACAGTGCTGTTCTGAGGATCACCCCCGCCAGAGGTTCGTGGCGGCGGTCGACCTCATCGCCGAACAGGGCTTCTTTCAGTCCAGGACCGTCCTGTTCGAGGAGCTGCTGCGGCACGGCATCGGCCTGCTGAGCGCCGACTTCCGGGCCGCCGTCGACGGGCTGCCGCCGCTGGACGCGCTCGGCGCACTGGTCCGTCTGGACGTGCGTACCGCGAGTTCGGCGCTGTTCGGCGTCGGGCTGGTGGTGGCGGTGGACTGGCTGCTCGGCATCGTCCGGCGGGTCGCCCGGACCTGACCAGCGGTCGGTAATTCGGTTGATTCCGGGCCGCCGGAAGGGTGAGGCTGAGGGCACCGCCCCCACCGATCCGAGTCCGGAGGACCTCCATGCGCCTGCTCCGAGATCTCTGGGCCACGGCGCCCCGGCGGATGGCGGCGGTCCTGCTGCTGATCGTGCTGGGCGCCGGTGGTCAGGCGGCGGCCTCCGCGCTGGCCGGGCCGGTGCTGGTGCACCGCTCGTCCGGCTGGTTCGTCGTGCTCGCGGTGGCGCTCGTCGCCGCTGTCGTCACCGACCTGCTGATCGGCCTGATCATGGCCCGGCTCACCGCCGACTGGTCGGCCGACGTGCGGCGGCGGCTCTGCCGGGTCGCGCTCGGCCAGGACCTGTCCACCCTGGAGACCACACCGGTCGGCGAACTGCTCGACCGGATCGACAACGACGTCTACCAGGTAGCCGCCGAGATGCGGAACACCGGCGTACGGCTGGCGCAGGGCCTCGCGGTCTGCGCCCTCTCGGCGGTCAGCGCCCTCATCGTCTGGTGGCCCGCGGGCGTCGGCATGATCCTGCTCACCGCCCTGCTCGCGGTGACGCTGCGCCGCCCGACCGCCCGGATCGCCCCGGCCCGGATGGCCGAGGAGGAGGCGTGGTCCGACCTCGCGGCAGTGATGGAGGAGGCGGTGCACGGGCAGGACGACGTGCGCACCAGCCTCGCCCGGCCGTACGTGCTGCGCCTCTACGCCCGCCGCGCGGCCGAGGTGATCGCCCGGTGCGTCCGGGTGTTCCGGCTCTCCGCCCGGGTCACCTCGATCGCCGCCGGCGCGGTCCGGGTCGGCGTCGCCGGTGTGGTGCTGGGCGGCGCGTGGGCGCTCGCCACCGGCCGCGTCGACGCCGCCCGGCTCACCGCGATCTGGCTGCTGACCATCGCGTTCGGCGCGACGGTCGAGCACATCGCCCGCTGGGTGCCGCACCTGCAGCAGGCGTTCGGCGCGTGGGGCCGGGTGCAACTGCTCGCCGGGTCGCCACAGGAACCGGACGGCGGGGCCGCCCCTGTCGACGGCGACCTGACCGTCCGCGGGCTCACCTACCGCTACCCGGCTGGCGGGGACGACCGTGGGCCGGCGCTGCGCGACGTGCACCTCGACTTCGTCCGGGGCCGCTCGTACGCGCTGGTCGGGCGTACCGGCTCGGGCAAGTCGACGCTGGCCAAGGTGCTCACCCGGGCGGTGGAGGTGCCGCGCGGCACGGTCTTCCTCGGCGGCACCGACCTGGTCGACCTGGACGTCGAGGAGCTGCGCCGGTGGATCGCGGTGGTGCCGCAGCGCACCGAGATCCTGGCCGGCACGATGGCCGAGAACGTGGCGCTGTTCGACCCGGAGCTGCTGGACGCCGCCGAACGGGCGCTGGCCGAGCTGGGCCTGACCGCCTGGATCGCCGAGCTGCCCGACGGCGTGCACACCCGGCTCGGCGACGGCGGCTACGTGCTCTCCGCCGGGCAGGAACAGCTCGTCGCGTTCGCCCGCATCCTGGTCCGAGACCCGCACGTGGTGATCCTCGACGAGGCCACCGCGCGGCTCGACCCGGTCACCGAGAACCGGGTACGCGAGGCCACCGAAAGGCTGCTCACCGACCGGATCGGCATCGTCATCGCGCACCGGCTCTCCTCGGTGCGCCGCTGCGACGAGGTGGTGGTGATGGCCGACGGGGCCGTGCTGGAGGCCGGTCCGCTGCGCGAGTCCGCCCGCTTCGCCGAGCTACTCGCCACCAGCCACGCCGGTGCGTACTCCGGGGTGGGCACCCGGCGCGGCGGCGTGGACCTGCTCGACGCGCCCGCCTGGGACGACGCGCCCGCCACGCCGGCCGCCACCGCGACGCGGCCGGTCGCCGTGCCGCGCGCCGACCCGCCACCGGCGCCGCCCCCGCCCCCCGCGCGGACCATGCGCGAGATCCTCCGGCTGGGCTTCAACGACCCCCGGTACGGCCTGATCTCGGTCGGCCTGTTCATCGTGATGACGGTGCTCGGGATGGACGGCGCGGTGCTGCCCTGGCTCTGGGCCGACCTGGTCGGCGGCGGCGACCCGTGGCTGCCGGCGCTGGGCATCGTGGCCGCGCTGCTCGTGGTGCTGCCGCTGCCGTACCTGACCAACCTGTGGTTCCCGCAGTGGTGGATCCGGCAGATGCTGCGGATCAGCGCCCGGCTGGTGCACGGGCAGACCGGCGCGCGACGGGTCAGCGGGCACACCCCGGCCGAGGTGGTGGCCCAGGGCGGCGACACCGACCGGGTGGTGCACCTCGCCGACAACCTGATGGACCAGTTCATCTCGCTGGTCATCGTGGTCACCATGACGCTGGTGACCGGCAGTCTCGTACCGGCGTTGTTCTTCGTCGGCACGATGGTGGTCTCCGGGCTGGCGGCGACGCTGTTCGGGCCCCGGCTGGAACGCACCGCGGCCGGCACGGTGAAGGCGCGCGCCGCGTTCGCCACCGCGCTGGTCTCCGCGCTGTCCGCCGCCCGGACGGTGAAGCTGGCCGGCGCCACCCGCCCGGTGCTGCGTCACCTCGCCCGGCTGGACGAGGTACGCAGCGAGCGGCAGCGCCGCGAGATCGCCATGCAGGTGTGGGCCCGGTCCACCCCAGCGGTCGCCAGCGGCCTGCTGCCGATCGGCGCGTGGGCGCTCTATCTGACAGGCGGGCTGTCCGCCGGCGCCACGCTGGTGGCCGTCTCCACCCTGGGCGCGGCCCGCTGGTTCGCGTGGACCACCGCGTCACTGGTCTCGCAGTACCCGTCGGCGCGGGTGTGGACGAAGCGGACGGTGGCGATGACCGGCGCGGCCGTGTACGCGGCGCCGGTGCCCGGGCTGGACCTGGTGGCGGGCACCGCGCCCGCGCCCGAGCCGCCGCCCCGGCACCCGCTGCGCCGCCTGGAGCTGTCCGGCTTCGGCGCGCTGCACTCCGACGGCATGCTCGCCGTCCGCGACGTCGACCTGGTGGTCGAGCGCGGGCAGCTGGTGCTCGTCGTCGGCCCGGTCGGGTCCGGCAAGTCGTCGCTGCTGCGCGCGCTCGCCGGGATCGTGCACCACGTCGGCGAGCTGCGCTGGAACGGCGACCCGGTCACCGAGCCGGAGATGTTCCTGCGTCCCAACCAGGTCGGGTACGTGGGCCAGTTGCCCCGGGTGCTCTCCGGCACGGTGGCCGACAACATCGCGCTCGGCCATCAGGTGGACGCCGCCGGGGCGGTCTCGACCGCGCAGCTCGAACACGACCTGGCCGCGGCCGGTGGCGGGCTCGGGCTGCTGATCGGGCACAAGGGCACCCGGCTGTCCGGCGGCCAGCTCCAGCGGCTGGCGCTGGCCCGCGCGCTCGCTCCGCGTACCGAGCTGCTGGTGGCCGACGACGTGTCGTCGGCGCTGGACGTCAGCACGGAGCTGGCGTTGTGGGCGGCGCTGCGCGAGTACGGGGTGACCGTGGTCGGCTCGACCGCCAAGCGGGCCGCGCTGGTCCGGGCCGACCACGTGGTGGTGCTGATCGACGGCACCGTCGCCGACCAGGGCACCTGGGCCGACCTGGAACCCCGCTGGAACCACCTGGCCGGCTGACCGCCCGGGCCTCCGGGCGGTCAGAGCGCCCGGGTGTACGGGTTGGGCCAGGTGGGGGTGGCGCCGAGCTTGGCGGCGGCGCGGTGCGGCCAGTACGGGTCGCGCAGCAGTTCCCTGCCCAGCAGCACCAGGTCCGCCTCGCCGCCGGCCACGATCTGCTCGGCCTGCTCGGGCTCGACGATCAGGCCCACCGCGCCGGTCGGCACTCCGGCGTCGCGGCGGATCCGGGCCGCCAGCGGCACCTGGTAGCCGGGTCCGACCGGGATGGACGCCTGGACCGCCGCGCCTCCGGAGGAGGTGTCCACCAGGTCGACACCGGCGGCGGCCAGTTCCCCGGCGAGCACCACGCTGTCCTCGACGGTCCAGCCGTCGTCGGTCCAGTCGGTCGCGGAGATCCGGGTCAGCACCGGCACCGACTCGCCCACCGCGGCGCGTACCGCGCGGGCCACCTCCAGCGTGAGCCGCATCCGGGCGGCGCGGTCGCCGCCGTAGCCGTCGGTGCGCCGGTTGGTCAGCGGGGAGAGGAACTCGTGCAGCAGGTAGCCGTGGGCGGCGTGGATCTCCACGGCGGCGAACCCGGCGTCCAGCGCCCGCCCGGCGGCGGTGGCGAAGGCGTCCACCACCGCGGCGATGCCCGCCTCGTCCAGCGCGGTCGGCGTGCGGTACTCCGGCACGAACGGCTGGTCACCCGGCCCGACCGGGGTCCAGCCGCCCTCGGCGTCCGGCACGCCGCCGCGCGCCGACGCCCACGGCCGGTACGTGGACGCCTTGAACCCGGCGTGCGCGAGCTGCACGGCCGGGACCGCGCCGTGGCCGGCGACGAAGGCGGTGATCGGCCGCCACGCGTCGACGTGCGCGCCGGACCAGAGCCCGGTGTCCTGCGGGCTGATCCGGCCCTCGGGCACCACGGCTGTCGCCTCGGTGATCACCAGGCCGGCGCCGCCGACCGCGCGGGAACCCAGGTGGACGCGGTGCCAGTCGGTGGGCAGGCCGTCGGGCCCGGCGCTGTACTGGCACATGGGCGCCAGCGCGATCCGGTTGGGCAGGGTGACGCCGCGCAGGGCCAGCGGGGTGAACAGGGCGCTCATTCTCGGATCCTCCGGTCATGGCTTCGGGTGCGCCTCCGGTGGGAGACGCACCCGAAGGAGTGTGGATCAGGCGGGTACGGGGTCGAGCCGCTCGGTCTCGGCGGGCTCGATCAGGTCGCGCTTGCCGGCCGAGTCGTACGCGGCCCGGTCGAGCGTGCCCTCCCGGGCGGCCACGATGGTCGGCACCACCGCCTGCCCGGCCACGTTGGTGGCGGTGCGGATCATGTCCAGGATCGGGTCGATGGCCAGCAGCAGGCCCGCCCCGGCCAGCGGCAGGCCCAGCGTGCTCAGGGTCAGCGTCAGCATGACGATCGCGCCGGTCAGGCCGGCGGTGGCGGCCGAGCCGACCACCGAGACGAACGCGATCAGCAGGTAGTCGGTGACGCCGAGGTTCACACCGAACACCTGCGCCACGAAGATCGCGGCGAGCGCCGGGTAGATGGCGGCGCAGCCGTCCATCTTCGTGGTGGCGCCGAACGGCACCGCGAAGGAGGCGTACTCGCGGGGGACGCCGAGGCGCTCGACCGAGCGCTGGGTCACCGGCATGGTGCCCACCGAGGAGCGGGAGACGAAGGCCAGCTCGATGGCGGGCCAGGCGCCGGCGAAGAAGCGCAGCGGGTTGAGCTTGCCGGCCACCGCCAGCAGCACCGGGTAGACCACGAACAGCACCAGCGCGCAGCCGACGTAGACGGCTGTGGTGAACTTCGCGAGCGGGGCGAGCAGGTCCCAGCCGTACGAGGCGACGGCGTTGCCGATCAGGCCGAGCGTGCCGATCGGGGCGAGCCGGATGACCCACCAGAGCGCCTTCTGCACGATCGACAGCAGCGAGCGGTTGAGCGCCACGAACGGCTCGGCGGCGTCGCCGACCAGCAGCGCGGCGGCGCCCACCACCAGGGCGAGGAAGACGATCTGCAGGACGTTGCCCTCGACGAACGCGCCGACCGGGTTGGTCGGCACGATGCCGGTGAGGAAGTCGATCCAGGAGCCGGTGGTCTTCGGCGCGGTGGCGCCGGCCGGGTCCAGGTTCACGCCCCGGCCGGGGTCGGTGAGCAGGCCGAGACCGATGCCGATGCTCACCGCGATGAGCGCGGTGACGGCGAACCAGAGCAGCGTCTTGACGGCGAGCCGGGCGGCGTTGGCGACGCTGCGCAGGCTCACCACGCTGACCACGATGGCGGTGAAGACCAGCGGCGGCACGGCGAGCTTGAGCAACTGGACGAAGAGGCCGCCGACGGTGTCGAGCGTGCTGGTCAGCCAGGCGAGGTCGGCGGCGCGGGCGAGGAAACCGAGCGCCACGCCCAGCACGAGGCCGAGCAGGATCTGGACGGAGAAGGGAATTCTGCGCAGGGCGGAGGTCATGAGGACGGGTCCAGGGTCTGGAGAGGGAAGGCGGGCGTCAGGGCGTGGAGCTACGCCGGACAGACGCCGCTGGCCTGCCGTCGCAGATCGACGTACAGGCGCTCGGTGAGGCACCAGACATTGGTCATCGTCGCGACACGTTACTCCCGTCCTGGGTGGGAACGGAAGGACCGTCGCCGGTGAGGCTCCTTACAGCCAGGTAACCGGCGGTGACCAGTCCCCAGGCGGCGACCACGACCAGCAGCACCCGTTCCGACACCCCGAGCAGCGCGCTGCGCCCGACCAGGAGCAGTGCCGCCGCTACCACGGCGGCCACCGGCAGCGCCACCGCCGCGCCGACCGCGGCGATCCGCCGCAGCCCCACGTCCGCCGCCGGGGAGAACAGCAGCGCCAGCATGGCGAGCACCACCGCGGCGGTCGCCGCGATGCTCGCACCGCCATGCACCAGGTCGGCCACCGTGGTCGCCTCGAACGGCGGCAGCGGGCAGCCCTCGCTGCACGTGACGGCGCCGGAGAGCACCGTGGCGACCGCGCCGACGCCGAGCAGCCCGGCCGCCGCCCGCACCCCCGGCGGCAGCGCCCCGGCGAGCAGCAGCAGCGACGCGGCCACCGAGAAGATCCCGATCCGGTACGCCCCGGCGTACCCGCTGTCGGTGACACCGGCTTCACTGACGTACGCGGCGGGGCCGGGAACGGGGCCGACGACCACCGTGATCGTCACCGCTGTCACGCCGGCGGCCAGGCAGACGGCGGCGAACGCGGCGGCGATCCGGCGGCCGGTGTCCTCAGCCACGTCCGTGCGGGGTGGTCCAGCCGGACAGATCCGGACTCAGCGGCACGATCCGGGTCGGGTTGATCATGTCGTGGGTGGCGTAGTAGTGCCGCTTGATGTGGTCGAAGTCCACCGTCTCGCCGAAGCCCGGCGTCTGGAACAGGTCCCGCGCGTACGCCCACAGCACCGGCATCTCGGTGAGCTTGCGCTGGTTGCACTTGAAGTGGCCGTGGTATGCCACGTCGAAGCGCACCAGCGTGGTGAACAGGCGCACGTCCGCCTCGGTGATCGCGTCGCCCATCAGGTAGCGCCGACCGGACAGCCGCTCGCTCAGCGCGTCGAGGCGGGCGAACAGCGTGGTGAACGCCTCGTCGTACGCCTCCTGAGAGGTGGCGAAGCCGCACCGGTAGACGCCGTTGTTGACGTCCCGGTGGATCTCCGCCATCAGCGCGTCCATCTCCGGGCGCAACTCGACCGGGTACAGATCCGGCGCGTCCGGCGCGTGGAACCGCCGCCACTCGGTGGAGAAGTCCAGCGTGAGCTGCGGATAGTCGTTCGTGACCACTCGTCCGGTGAGCGTGTCCACGAGCGCCGGCACCGTCACCCGGCCGGTGTATTCCGGGTCGGTGGACAGGTACGCCTCGGACAGGAAGCCGATGCCGAGCACCGGATCGAAGCCGTCCGGGTCGAGCGCGAACCGCCAGCCCCGCTCGTCCCGGATCGGGTCGACGGTGCCCAGCGAGATCACCTCGTCCAGGCCGAGCAGGCCGCGCACGATCCGGGCCCGGTGCGCCCACGGGCAGGCCCGGCACCAGATCAGCCGGTAGCGGCCGGCTTCCAGCGGCCAGCGCCCCTGTTCGTCCGGCCCGCCGCCCTCCGGTGACGTGGAGTGCGGGGTGACCCGGCCGGTGAACCGGTTGGGCTGGCGGACGAACGCGCCGCCGCCGCTTGTCTCTGCGCTGAACTGGGCCCCGGACATGCGGCAAACCTATCCGCTCCGGTCACGGATATCCTGGCGCCGGGTACCCCCGCGACCCGCCGACCGACCCCTTCCCACCCCCGAAGGACGTACGCGCGATGTCAGTGGCCTATCTCGTTGCCGGAGTCCGCACCCCGATCGGCCGGTACGCCGGCGCCCTGGCCGGGGTCCGTCCGGACGACCTGGCCGCGCACGTCATCCGCGAGCTGGTGGCCCGCCACCCCTCGGTCGACTGGGCGCGTACCGACGACGTGATCCTGGGCTGCGCCAACCAGGCCGGCGAGGACAACCGCAACGTGGCCCGGATGGCCGCGCTGCTCGGCGGCCTGCCCGACGAGGTGCCGGGCAGCACCGTCAACCGGCTCTGCGGCTCCGGTCTGGACGCGCTCGCCTGCGCCGCCCGCGCGATCGTCGCCGGAGATGCCGACCTGGTGGTGGCCGGCGGCGTGGAGAGCATGAGCCGCGCGCCGTTCGTCATGCCGAAGGCGGCCACGCCGTTCGCCCGGACCGCCGAGGTGTACGACACCACCATCGGCTGGCGGCTGGTCAACCCGCTGATGCGCAAGGGCTGGGGCGTCGACTCGATGCCGGAGACGGCGGAGAACGTGGCGGCCGAGTTCGGCGTGGACCGGGCCGCGCAGGACGCCTTCGCGTACCGGTCGCAGCAGCGGGCCGCCAGGGCGCAGGCCGACGGCCGGCTGGCCGAGGAGATCGTCCCGGTGACGGTGCCGGCCGGCAAGCGCGAGACGAAGCTGGTCGAGGCCGACGAGCACCCGCGCGAGACGTCGCTTGCGAAGCTGGCCGCGCTGCCCACCCCGTTCCGCGAGGGCGGCACGGTGACCGCCGGCAACTCCTCCGGCGTCAACGACGGCGCCGCCGCGCTGCTCGTCGCCTCCGCGGCCGCCGTCGAACGCTACGGCCTCACCCCGCTGGCCCGGGTACGCGGCGCCGCGTCGGCCGGCGTACCGCCACGGATCATGGGCATCGGGCCCGTCCCGGCGACCCGGAAGCTGCTCGACCGCGCCGGCCTGTCGCTGGCCGACGTGGACGTGATCGAGCTGAACGAGGCGTTCGCCGCGCAGTCGGTGGCGGTGCTGCGCGAGCTGGGCCTGCCGGAGGACGCCGAGCACGTCAACCCGGGCGGCGGGGCGATCGCGCTCGGTCACCCGCTCGGCGCCAGCGGCGCCCGGCTGGCGTTGACCGCCGCGCTGGAGCTGCGCCGCCGGGGCGGCCGGCGGGCGCTGGCGACCATGTGCGTCGGCGTCGGACAGGGCATCTCGCTGCTGCTGGAGTCGGACGCCTGACAGCGGCGCAGCATCGCCTCCAGTGGATCTCCCGTACCTGGCCGTACCGGCCTAGAGTGGTCTGGACCACATGATCCGCCATCGACGGCGGACGACGACCTGGGGGACCGAGCGATGCAGACGCCGGAGAGCCTGCCCACCGAGATCGACCTGACCCGGCCGAGCGCCGCCCGGGTCTACGACTACTTCCTCGGTGGGGCGCACAACTTCGAGATCGACCGGCAGCTCGCCGAACAGATCGCGGCCATGACGCCGAACCTGGCCGCCACCATGCGCTCCGGGCGGGAGTTCCTGCGCCGGGCCGTACGGGTGCTGCTCGACGCCGGCATCGACCAGTTCCTCGACATCGGCTCCGGCATCCCCACCGTGGGCAACGTGCACGAGGTCGCCCAGGCCGCCGACCCGGACGCCCGCATCGTCTACGTGGACATCGACCCGGTCGCCGTGGCGCACAGCCACGAGCTGCTCGCCGGCAACGACCGGGCCACGGCGGTCCTGGCCGACCTGCGCGAGCCGAAGCTGATCCTGGAGCACGCCCGCGCCAGCGGCCTGATCGACTTCGACCGGCCGCTGGGCATCCTGCTCGCCGGCGTGGTGCACTTCGTGCCGGACGCCGACCGCCCGGCCGACATCCTGGCCACGCTGCGCGCCGCCGCCGCGCCCGGCAGCTACCTGGTCATCTCCCACTCCACGTTCGAGGATCAGCCGCAGGAGATGCTGGACGCGCAGCGGTTGTCGGCGCGTACCGCCACCGAGATCACGCTGCGCTCGCGGGCCGAGATCACCGGCTTCTTCGGCGACTGGACGATCCTCGAACCGGGCGTGGTGCACATGCCGCTGTGGCGGCCCGACGCGCCGTCGGACGTGGACGAGCACCCGGAGCGGTTCGGCGCCTTCGGCGGCGTGGCCCGGCACGACCGCGCCGACGGCTGAGCCCGTGCGCGCCCCGGACAGCGACGGGGGAGACGTCAGCCGGCCCGGCGCCGCCGCGTACGCCGCCGAGTGGGCTCGCGCGGTGCGCCGCATCGGGTTCGTGCCGCTGAGCGCAGCCGAGACCGAGCGCCTGCTGGTGCCGCTCACCGAGCGGCTCGGCGAGGCCCTGCTCGCCCCCACCTTCTCCGCCTGCCCGGCGGAGGAGGTGGGGCGTGCCCTGGTCGAGGCGCATCTCACCGAGCCCGGCGTGCTCGACTGGTCGGTGCAGGCGCTCGGTGACCGGTTCCTGCAGTGGGTGCTGCCGTCGCGGACGGAGTCGCCCGAGCTGCGCGAGCGGATCGCTCTGCTCCAGGGCGCGTTCGCCGCCGGATTCGCCCGCGCGCTGCGCGACCGGGTGTTCAGCCAGCAGGAGCGGATCGCCCGGTCCGCCTGGCAGGCCCGGGACACCGTCGAGCAGGCGCTGCGGGACAGCGAGGCCCGCTTCCGGGCGGTCTTCACGGGCGCCGTCATCGGCATCGGCATCGCCGGGGTCGACGGGCAGATCATCGAGGTCAACCAGTCCTTCGCGGACATGCTCGGCTACACCGTCGCGGAGATGCGGCGGATGAACGTGTCGGCGTTGGCCTATGCCGACGACGCGGCCGGGATGTGGGAGCTGTACCAGGAGCTGATCGAGGGCAAGCGGGACAGCGCCCGGGTGGAGAAGCGCTACTACCGCAAGGACGGCAGCGTGGTCTGGACCGACCTCGCGGTCTCGCTCGTCCGGCACGACGACGGCCGGCCCCGGTTCACGGTGGCGATGGTGGAGGACATCACCGAGCGGTACGAGTTGCAGCAGCGGCTGCGCTTCCAGGCGCTGCACGACCCGCTGACCGGCCTGCCCAACCGGACGCTGTTCTTCGAGGAGCTGGGCGCGGTCTTCGACGCCGCGGGCCCGGACCAGCGCGTCGGGCTCTGCTTCATCGACCTGGACGGCTTCAAGGCGGTGAACGACAGCCTCGGTCACGACCTGGGCGACCGGCTGCTCAAGGTGATCGCCCGCCGGCTCAGCGACTGCGTGGCCGGGCGTGGCCACCTGGTGGCCCGGATGGGCGGCGACGAGTTCGTCATCCTGGTCGACTCCGACGGCGGCATCGACGACGCGGTCGAGGTCGCCGAGCTGGCCCTGGCCGCCGTCTCGGCGCCGGTGCACGTCGGCGACCAGCAGCTCGCCGTGTCGGCCAGCATCGGCATCGTGGACTGCCCGACGGCCGAGACCAGCGCCGGTGAGCTGATGAAGGCCGCCGACACCACGCTCTACTGGGCCAAGGCGGAGGGCCGGGGGCGCTGGGCGGTGTACGACCCGGAGCGCAGCGCCGCCGACATCGCCCGCTCCGCGCTGGCCGCCAACCTGCCCGCCGCGCTGGACCGGGGCGAGTTCGTGCTGCACTACCAGCCGATCGTGTCGCTGCTGGATGGCACGATGGTGGCGGTCGAGGCGCTGGTGCGCTGGCAGCACCCGGAGCTGGGGCTGATCGGGCCGGACCGGTTCATCGGGCTGGCCGAGGAGACCGGGCTGATCGTCCGGCTCGGCGCCTGGGTGCTGCGCCAGGCGTGCCGCGACGCCGAGTCGTGGCGGCGCGCGTACCCGGACACCACACCGGTGGTCAGCGTCAACCTGGCCGCCCGGCAGGCCGACGACCCGACCATCGTGGAGACGGTTGCCGAGGCGTTGCAGCACACCGGCCTGCCCGCCGAGCTGTTGCAGCTGGAGCTGACCGAGAGCGCCGTCATGGGCAGCGCCGGTGAGCCGCTGCGCACGCTGCACCAGCTCGCCGGCCTCGGGCTGCGGCTGGCCATCGACGACTTCGGCACCGGCTACTCGAACCTGGCGTACCTGCGGCGGCTGCCGATCCACTGCGTGAAGCTGGCGGGCCCGTTCGTCGAGGGGATAAGGGGTGACGGCGGGGACGAGGTCGCCGACCACCGGGACGAGCGGATCGTGGACGCGCTGGTCCGGCTGGCGCACGCGCTGGAGCTGTCGGTGACGGCCGAGGCGGTGGAGACCGAGGTGCAGGCCGAACGGCTGCGGGCGCTGCGCTGCGACACCGGGCAGGGCCGGCTGTTCGGCGCCCCCATGCCCGCCGACGGCATCCGCGCCCGCCTGGGTGGGTAAGGGAGCACCGTGAGCCTCACCGATGCGCAGGCCGTGGTGTCCGTGGTCGCCGCGCTGGCGATCGTCGCCGGCCTGGCCGGGGTGGTGGTGCCGGGGCTGCCGGCGCTGCCGTTGTGCTGGGGCGGCGTGCTGGTGTGGACGCTGTTCGGCGACGCCGGGCCGGGCCGCTGGGTGGTGCTCGCCGGCGCCACCGTGATCGCCGCCGGCGGCACCGTGCTCAAGTACCTCTGGCCCGGCCGCAACCTGAAGCGGACCGGGGTGCCCGCCATGTCGTTGCTGGCCGGCGGGCTGCTGGGCGTGGTCGGGTTCTTCGTCATCCCGGTGGTCGGGCTGCCGATCGGCTTCGTCGGCGGGATCTTCGGCGCCGAGCGGCTGCGGCTCGGCGACACCCGCCTGGCCTGGCCGGCCACCGTGCAGGCGCTCAAGGCGGCCGGCCTGTCGATGGTCCTGGAGCTCACCGCCGGCCTGATGATCGCCGCGCTGTGGGGCGCGGGGTTGCTGTTCGTCTAGAGGTGCGGCGGCGCGGGGTGTCCGGAGGGTACGGCCGATCGCCGTACATCAGTGAGAGAGAGGTGGACACCGCGCGCCGCCGCGGACCGGACGTTGCCGAGCGCCCGGTGCCGGCCCGTCGGGTCGGGCCTGGTCACGCCCACAATGATGCCCGCGGTGGAATCCGGCCACAACGTAATTACGGGAGTACGTATTGACCGGCTTGATCGGCCGGGAGCACACTGCGAGCACTCGCACGAGCATCGCCTCGAGGAGGTGTGCAGTGGCCACGACGCCCGCGCCGACCGCCGAGCAGCCGATGGACGACGACGCCCGGCGACTCGCCGAACTCGGCTACAAACAGGAGCTGCGCCGCAAGTGGAGCGGCTTCTCCAACTTCGCGATCTCGTTCTCCATCATCTCGATCCTGGCCGGCTGCTTCACCACGTTCGGCCAGGCGTGGAACAACGGCGGCCCGGTGGCGATCTCCTGGGGCTGGCCGCTGATCTCGCTGTTCATCCTGATCATCGGGCTCTGCATGGCCGAGCTGGTGTCGGCGTACCCGACGGCGGGCGGGATCTACTGGTGGGCGGCGACCATGGGCCGGCCGGTGCACGGCTGGTTCACCGGCTGGCTCAACCTGATCGGGCTGGTCGCGGTGACCGCGTCTGTCGACTACGGCTGCGCCACGTTCCTCAACCTGACGCTGTCGGCGCTCTTCGACGGCTGGGCCGGCACCGGGCACCAGACGTTCGGGCTGTTCGTGGTGATCCTCGCGCTGCACGGGCTGATCAACATCTACGGGCACCGCGTCATCGACGTACTCCAGAACGTCTCGGTCTGGTGGCACGTGGCCGGCGCGGCCGTCGTGGTGCTGATCCTGGTCCTGGTCCCGGACGACCACCAGAGCTTCCGGTTCGTCTTCACCGAGCGGTTCAACAACTCCGGCTTCGGTGACGGCGACACCGGCGGGCTGGCGTTCTGGTTCTACGTGCTGCCGCTGGGCTTCCTGCTGACGCAGTACACGATCACCGGTTTCGACGCCTGCGCGCACGTCTCCGAGGAGACGCGCGGCGCCTCCAAGGCCGCCGCGCAAGGGCTGTGGCGGTCGATCTTCTACTCGGCGGTGGGCGGCTGGATCCTGCTGCTGGCGTTCCTGTTCGCGGCGACCGACGTGGACGCGATAAACGAGGCGGGCGGCTTCTCCGGGGCCATCTTCGAGACCGCGCTGACGCCGTTCTTCTTCAAGGCCGTCATCATCATCTCCACCATCGGGCAGTTCTTCTGCGGGATGAGCTGCGTGACGTCGATGTCGCGGATGGCGTACGCGTTCAGCCGCGACCGGGCGGTGCCGGGCTGGCGGCTCTGGTCGACCGTCGATCGCAACGGCACGCCGGTCAAGGCCATCATCGGGGCGACGCTGGCCGGGCTGGTGCTCACGCTGCCCGCGCTCTACCAGCGCGGCGGCATCCCGGTGGCGTTCTACGCGGTGGTGTCGGTGGCGGTGATCGGGCTGTACCTGTCCTTCATCATCCCGATCTTCCTCCGGCTGCGGATGGGCGACCGGTTCACCCCCGGCCCGTGGACGCTCGGCCGCCGCTACAAGCTGCTCGGCTGGATCGCGGTGGTCGAGATCGCCGTCATCTCGATCTACTTCGTGCTGCCGATCGTCCCGGCCGGCGTGCCCGGCAACCCCGACTTCAGCTGGACGGCTGTCAACTACGCGCCCATCGCGATCGGCGGCGTGCTGCTCGCCGTCGGCATCTGGTGGTACGCCTCTGCCCGCAAGTGGTTCACCGGCCCGCGCCGCACCGTCGAGCAGTCCGAACCGGAGCCGGAACCCGCCGAGCCGTCGTAGCTGTCGGTGGGTACTGCCATGATCCGGCGATGGAGACGGATGCGGTGGTACGCACGCTGTGGGAGCGCATGCAGGCCCGGGACTGGACCGGCGTCGGCGAGCTGCTGGCCGAGGACGTGGTGGTGGAGTGGCCGGTCAGCGCCGAGCGGATCGTGGGCCGGGACGACTACGTGAGGATCAACGCCGAGTACCCGGAGGGCTGGTCGATCCGGGTGCTGCGGGTGGTGGCGGCGGGCGACACGGTCGTGTCCGAGGTGGAGGTGCCGCACGAGGGGGTGGGTGTGTTCCGGGTCGCCTCGTTCTGGACCGTGCGCGACGGGAGGATCGCCGAGGGCCGGGAGTACTGGACCAGCCTCGGGGCGGACCCGTCCCCCCAGTGGCGAGCCGCCTGGGTCCAGCCGATGTGAGTATTGGGCCGTCCGGAGATCTCGGCGACGGCTTGTCGGTCAGGTCGCAGGCCCGATCTGCTTGGCCAGTGCGATGAAGGACCGCCACGAGGACGGGGTGAGGTGGAGGGTGGCGCCGTCGCGGTCCTTGCTGTCGCGTACCAGCACCACTTCCGTCAGGTTGTCAGCCACCTCGACGCAGTCGGTGTTGCCGCTCCGGGTCGCCTTTCGCCAGGTCGCGCCGCTCAAATCCATGACGTCTCCACCTCTTTCAGAAGTTCGAGAGACTGCCGGCGGGGCAAAGCTTCACTCCGGATCATCTCCCATCTCGACTGAAGCGTAGCCACGTCGGCGTCGCCGTCGATCACGCTCGTGGTGAGCTGGCATTCCATACTGGCGACCCAACCGCCCTCCGCGCCTCTCGCCAGAGTGAACGGACCGGACAAGCCGATGTGCAACCCGACCTGTAGTGGAAGCACGTGGATACTGATGTGCGGGCGCTCGGCACAGACGACCAGGTGCTCGATCTGCTGAGCCATCAGGCCGCGGAAGCTCTCTTCGCGGCGGTGCAGCATTCCCTCGTCGAGTACAGCGATGAGCTGGGGCGGAGATGGCTGCCGCAGGACTTCCTGGCGATCCATACGGGCTGCCACGCGGCTCTCCACGTCGGCATCGCTGAGTAGGTCGTCACAGCGAATCACCGCTCGGGCGTAGTTCTCCGTCTGAAGCAGGGCTGGAATGAGAGTCGGGTGGAAGCACCGAAGCTGTCGAGCGTTGCGTTCGGCATCGAGCCATGGTCGGAGCCAGGACGGCAAGCCCTCGCGTTCGGCCATCTTGAGCAGGGACACCAGCAGGCCGCCGGAGTTCAGCACCTCGTCGGCACGAGCCAAGAAGAGCCGGTCGTACGGACGGCTGCCGGTTTCGACGGCGGACACCATTGACGGCGAGTAGTGGACCAACCGGCCGAATTCCTCCTGATTGAGACCGGCAACGTTCCGTAGTCGGCGGAGCTGCGCACGGATCAACTCGGCGGTCGGTTCCTCCACAGTTCCTCCACAGTCCGTGCGTGAACTTCATTCGACATCTGCCGGCCGGCCCGGTGCTTCACTCGTGCGCCGTGACCAGGCTCGATGCCTTCCGACCGTAGCGGTGTCCTCACCAGACTGTCACGCATGCGGATCCGCTCGTCGCAGGCGAGCACGGGCGGATTCCAGCCCGGGGCCGCCCGGTCCCGACGATGCCGGGCGGCCCCCTCCATACAACGAGGAGGCCGATGTGCGTGTCCGATGGTTCCGGTGCCGTACCCGGGAGCTGTCCACCCTGCCGAAGCGCGACCCCGGCAGCAACCTGCCGGCGTGGATGCGCGAGCCGACCCGGGTGTTTCCCACGGTTCGCCCGGGCAGCCCCGGTCGTCTGACACGGGCGCAGGAGTGGCGGGCGAACGGGGGCCGTTGGTGACGGCTCTGGTCGGTGTCCTCAGCGCCATCGGGCACGTCGGGTACCAGCCGGACTGGGAATGCGAGCGCTGTCGGGAGCCGTGGCCGTGTCCCACCCTGCGTCGCATTCCGCGAGATCAGCTCGATCCGGCTGCGCTCATCCGGATGATGGCGTTCCTCGTACGCGGCGCGATCCGGGATCTGCGTGGCCGCGTCGAGGGGCCGGAACCGCCCGAGATCGTCAGGCGGTTCTTCTGGTTCCTTCCGCTCACCGACGACGAGGCGCGTGCGATCGCCCGTCGGCTGCGGTGATGGGCCGGCGCGTGGTTCCGCACCTGCCTATGCGCCCGCTCTGGCGGTGCCGCAACTGCGGGGCGGAGTGGCCCTGCCAGCCGGCCCGGCTGTCGCTGCTCGTCGAGTACCGGGAGAACCGCACCGCGCTGCTTCTCTATCTCGGCGGGCTGATGGCCGAAGCGCGGGAACACCTCGCCCGGCTGAATCCCGACCACGCGCCGGATCTGCACGGCCGCTTCCTGGCCTGGGCGCGGGTTCGTGGCTGACGCGGGGACGCTGTCCGCGTACCCCCGGGGTCAGATCGTGGGGCGGCGGTGGGTGAGCGGGAAGCGGAGGATGCGGTCGTCGCCGGCCGTCGGGGTGCCGCGGCCGTCGCGGTTGCTGGTCGCGGCCCAGAGCGCGCCGCCGGGCGCCACCCGCGGCGATGCTCGACATCTGCACGATGTGGCCGGCGCCCTGGGAGCGTAGGTGCGGCAGTACGGCGCGGCCGTCCTCGACGGCCTACGCCCATGCCGCTCCGGCGGCTGAGCTGGGCACTCGCCTGCCGCCGAAACGAGCCCGACCGGCGTGCTCGCCGGTCGGGCTCTCGTTCACAGCACGCGGCTTGGTCCGGTCACACCCGGCCGCACAGCGCGTTCTGGATCAGCGTGTCGGCGCCGCGTTGCTGCCCGAGGAGGTGGTCCAGCGAGTCGCCGAGCGAGGCGGACATGGACACGACGGCGCTGCGCCGGCCGTCGTCGCTGACGCCGGTGACGGTGATGTAGCCGCCGTCGCCGCCGTCGTGGCCCCAGTAGACGCCACCGCAGGGCAGCGGGCGGCTGACCAGGCCGAGCCCGTAGCGGCCGCCCGGCCAGATCGCGCCGATGTCCTCGTTGATCCCGACCGTACGTCTCATCTCGGCCAGTTGTGCGGGGCGCAACAGCCGGCCGCCCAGCAGTGCCCGGAAGAACCGGTCGAGGTCCCGGGTGCTGGAGACGATGGAGTCCGGGTCGACCAGAACCTGCTCGGTGACGTCCACCAGCTCACCGGTCTCGAACAGTTGATATGCCCGGGCGTGCGGCCGGGGCAGGGACGGCGAGGTCCCGGGCCAGGTGGTGTCGCGCAGGCCGAGCGGACTGACGATCCGGTCGGTGACCTCCTGTCGCAGCGACCGGCCGGTGGCCCGCTCGATGATCATGCCGGCCAGGACGAAGCCGGTGTTGGAGTAGTTCCAGCCCGCTCCGGGCGCGAAGTCCGGCCGGTGGTTCATCGCCCGCGCCACGAGTTGCTCGCGTGTGTAGACGTCGTACCGCTGCTGGAGGTATTCCTCGGGTGTGGTGTAGCCGGGCAGGTCGTCGTGGACGCCGCTGGTGTTCTGCAGGAGGTGGCGCACGGTGATCCGGTGGCCGTCGTTGCCGTTGCCGCGGACCACGCCGGGTAGCCACCGCTCGACGGTGTCGTCGAGGGACAGCCGGTGCTCCTCGACCAGTTGGAGGAGGACGACGGCTTCGAACGCCTTGCGGGTGCTGGCGATCCGGAAGCGTCCGGTCGGTGGCACCGGGCGTCCGGTGGCACGGTCGGCGACGCCGCTGGTGGCGACCAGGTGCCGGCCGAGGGGGGCGGTCACCCGGGCTTGGACGCCGGTCACCCCGAGGGCGTGGATCGCGTCGGTGTCCCGTTGCAGCCTGCTGTCCGGGTGGCCCGGACGGGTCGCCGATCCTTCCGCGGGGCCGAGCCCGGTGACCGTGACCCCGAGGGCGACAAGTCCGGCCGCCGCACCCAACGCGACTCGTCGTAGCGAGGGGTTTCTGCTGTTCGATCTCATGCCGTCGACGCTAGGAGCGGCGTTGACGCGGGCCGATACCTCGTACCACCGGATTTCAGGTACAGCTGCCTGTAGTGCCCCGGGCGGCAGTCGCCGGGCAGACTTGGCGTCGGGCCGGGACACCGCCCCCGGCGGTACGCGGAAAGGCATGCTGTGACGTCAGGACGACGGTGGGTGCAGGTGTGGCGTGCCGCCGTGTTCCTGCTGGCGGCACTGGCCACCGGAGTCGCGACGTTGCTCGCGCTGCCGCTGCTGTGCCATCCGAGGCTCGCCCGGAGGTGGGCGAACTGGCACCGGGGCCGAGCCGGCCGCCTGCTCGGGACGCCCTTGACGGCGCGTCCCGCCCTGCCCGCGCCGGGCCGCCGGGCCTGGGCCGATCCGGCCACGCTCCGCGACCTGCTCTGGCTGCCGGTGAACGCCCTCACCGGGACGGTGCTCGGCCTGCTCACGCTGCTGTGCGTAGGCAACCTCGTGCCTGCCGCGGTCGCCACACCACTGTGGTGGGCGTTCGCGCCGGAAGAACGGCCCCGGCTGTTCATCGACATCCCGGTGACCGGCTGGACGTCGGCTCTCACCCTCGGGCCCCTACAGATGCTCCTGCTCGCGGCGCTGGCGTACCTGGCACTGCCGCCGATCGCCCGCGCGCACGCCCGGATCTGTCTGGCGGTGCTGTCGCACTCCACGGCCGAACAGCTCGCCGACCGCGTCGCCGTGTTGACCCGTACCCGGGCGGACGTGCTCGACGCGCACGGCGCGGAGCTGCGCCGGATCGAGCGCGACCTGCACGACGGCACCCAGGCCCGGCTGGTGGCCATCGCCATGCGGCTGGCCGTGGCCCGACGGGTGCTGTACGACAACCCCCGGAACGAGCAGCTCCTGGAGGATCTTCTCCGGGACGCCCACGAAGGAACCGAGGAGGCGATGACCGAACTCCGTGAGGTGATCCGCACCGTCTACCCGCCGATCCTCGCCGACCGCGGCCTGACCGGTGCGTTGACCGCGGTGACGGCCCGCTGCGGCGTGCCGACCCGGCTGGACGTCGGCGACCTCGACACCGTACCGGCGGCCGTGGAGGCCGTCGTCTACTTCGCCGTCGCCGAGGCGCTCACCAACGTCACCAAGCACAGCCGGGCGACCGCGGCCGGCATCACGGTGATCCGCAGGGCCGACCGGTTGTCGGTGGCGATCACCGACAACGGCGTCGGCGGCGCCGACGACCGGGGCGGCACCGGCCTGGCTGGAATCCGTCGCCGGGTGCTCGCGCTCGACGGGGCCGTCGACGTCGACAGCCCGGCCGGCGGGCCGACGACGATCACCATGGAGCTGCCGTGCAGGTCGTGATCGCCGAAGACAACGTGCTGCTGGCCACCGGGCTGAAACTGCTGCTCAACAGCGTCGGATTCGACACCGCCGCCATCGCGGGCGACGCGGCGGGCTTCCTCACCGCCGTGCGGGACCACCGGCCGGACGTCGCCATAGTCGATGTCCGGTTGCCGCCGTCGTTCCGCGACGAGGGCATCCGGGCCGCCCTGACGGCCCGTCGACAGCATCCCGACCTGCCGGTCCTGGTGCTGTCGCAGTACGTCGAGCAGCAGTACGCCGCGGAACTCCTTGCCACCACCGGCGGCGGTGTCGGCTACCTCCTCAAGGATCGGGTCAGCCGGGTTGACGAGTTCGTCGACGCGCTGCGCCGGGTGGCCGCCGGTGGCACCGCCATGGACACCGAGGTCATCGCCCAACTCCTCGCCCGCCGCCGGGACCCCATCGCCGTCCTCACGCCCCGCGAACGCGAGGTGCTCGCGCTGATGGCCCAGGGACACGACAACACCACCATCGCCGACCGGCTCGTCATCACCGACAACGGCGTGCACAAGCACATCGGCAACATCTTCACCAAGCTGGGCCTCGCCGTGACCGACAGCGGCCACCGCCGCGTCCTGGCCGTTCTCACCTACCTCAACGGGGCGGGTGGGCTTCCGCCCTCGACCGATCGCGTTTGCGACGGTGGCCGCAGGGGGCATTGACGGTGATCCGGTTCTGCCAGTAGACCTTGGTGATGGAGGCGCGTCGATGAGGAAGACTCCGCTCACGCTGGAACAGTTGCGCGTCGCGGTCGGCGAGGGTGAGATCGACACGGTGGTGCTCGCCCTCACCGACATGCAGGGGCGACTGCAGGGCAAGCGGTTCCACGCGCCCTACTTCCTCGACCAGGTGGTCTCGCACGGCAGCGAGGGCTGCAACTACCTGCTCGCCGTGGACGTCGACATGAACACCGTCGACGGGTACGCGATGTCGAGCTGGGAACGCGGCTACGGCGACTTCGCCATGCGCCCGGACCTGGACACGCTGCGCCGGACACCCTGGCAGCCCGGGTCCGCGCTGTTGCTTGCCGACCTGGAGTGGCTGGACGGCTCCGGCCCGGTGGTGGCCTCGCCCCGGCAGATCCTGCGTAAACAGCTCGACCGGCTGGCCGCGCACGGGCTGACCGCGTACGCCGGCACCGAGCTGGAGTTCGTGCTCTACCGCGACTCGTACGAGGAGGCGTGGCGGCGCGGCTACCGCGACCTGACCCCGGCCAACCAGTACAACGTCGACTACTCGCTGCTCGGCACCGCCCGGGTCGAGCCGCTGCTGCGCCGCATCCGCACCGAGATGGCCGGCGCCGGGCTCACCCCGGAGAGCGCGAAGGGCGAGTGCAACCTCGGCCAGCACGAGATCGCGTTCCGGTACGACGAGGCGGTGCGCTGCGCCGACCACCACGTCATCTACAAGAACGGCGCGAAGGAGATCGCCGCCCAGGAGGGCATGGCGATCACGTTCATGGCCAAGCCGAACGAGCGGGAGGGCAACTCCTGCCACATCCACTTCTCGCTGCGCGACGCCTCGGGCTCGTCGGCGATGCTGGGGGACGGGCCGGCGCACCTGAGCGTCACCGGGCAGCGGGTGCTGGCCGGTCTGCTGGCCACCATGCGCGAGTTCAGCCTGTTCTTCGCGCCGAACATCAACTCCTACAAGCGCTACCAGCCCGGCTCGTTCGCGCCGACCGCGTTGCGCTGGGGCACCGACAACCGCACCTGCGCGCTGCGGCTGGTCGGGCACGGGCAGGGGATGCGGGTGGAGAACCGGGTGCCGGGAGCCGACGTGAACCCGTACCTGGCGATCGCCGCGCTGGTGGCCGGGGCGGTGCACGGCATCGAGAACGAGCTGGAGCTGGCCGACGAGTGCACCGGCAACGCGTACGACGACCCGGAAGCCGAGCGGGTGCCGACCACGCTGCGCGAGGCGCTGGACCTGTGGCAGCGCTCGGCCGTGGCCCGGGAGGCGTTCGGCGACGAGGTGGCCGACCACTACGCCAACCAGGCGAAGGTCGAGCTGACCGCCTTCGACGCCGCGGTGACGGACTGGGAGCTGACCCGTGGCTTCGAACGCCTCTGACGCCGCGCCGCTCCCTCTCCGGTGCGCCCCAGCCCTCGACCTCGGTCCCGGCGATCTTGTGCTTGCAGCCCTCGGCCGGGGTGCTGTGCGGCTTTTGCCGGGGCGCCAACTGCAAGATCGACGGGGGAGGGGGACGCGTGGGTGAGGTGATTTCGCCTGTCGACGGGGCCGGGATCGGGGAGGTCGCGGGGTGCTCCGTCGAGGACGTGGATGCGGCTGTCGCGCGGGCCTCCGCCGCCTTCGAGACGTGGCGTCGGGTGGCGCCGGGGGATCGGGGGCGGCTGCTGCGGCGGTTCGCGGCCGCCGTCGACGCGCACCTGGAGGAGCTGGCCCAGCTGGAGGTGCGCAACGCCGGGCACACCATCGGCAACGCGCGCTGGGAGGCGGGCAACGTCCGCGACGTGCTCGACTACTACGCGGGGGCGCCGGAGCGGCTGACCGGACACCAGATCCCGGTGCCGGGCGGGCTCGACGTCACGTTCCACGAACCGCTGGGCGTGGTCGGCGTGATCGTGCCGTGGAACTTCCCGATGCCGATCGCCGGCTGGGGGTTCGCCCCGGCGCTCGCCGCCGGCAACACGGTGGTGCTGAAGCCGGCCGAGCTGACCCCGCTCACCGCGCTGCGCCTGGCCGAGCTGGCCCGCGACGCCGGCCTGCCCGAGGGCGTGTTCACGGTGCTGCCCGGCCAGGGCAGCGTGGTGGGGGAGCGATTCGTCACCCATCCGGCGGTCCGCAAGATCTGCTTCACCGGCTCGACCGAGGTCGGCACCCGGATCATGGCCGGCTGCGCCGCCCAGGTGAAGCGGGTGACGCTGGAGCTGGGCGGCAAGTCGGCGAACATCGTCTTCGCCGACGCCGACCTGGAGAAGGCGGCGGCCACCGCGCCGTACGCGGTCTTCGACAACGCCGGCCAGGACTGCTGCGCCCGCTCCCGCATCCTGGTCCAGCGCCAGGCGTACGACAGGTTCCTGGAACTGCTCGAACCGGCCGTGCGTGCGTTCCGGGTCGAGGACCCGGCCCGGGAGACCGCCGAGATGGGCCCGCTGATCTCGGCCGCGCACCGGGACCGGGTCGCCGGGTACGTCGACGGGGCGGACGTGGCCTTCACCGGCTCGTGCCCCGACGGCCCCGGCTTCTGGCACGCCCCGACGGTGCTGCTCGCCGGCTCCCCGGCGGACCGGCACTGGCGGGAGGAGATCTTCGGCCCGGTCGTCTCGGTGCTGCCGTGCGACGACGAGGCGGACGCGATCCGGCTCGCCAACGACACCGAGTACGGGCTCTCCGGCTCGATCTGGACCCGGGACGTCGGGCGGGCGGTACGGGTGGCCCGCGCCGTCGAGTCCGGCAACCTCAGCGTCAACTCGCACTCCTCGGTGCGCTACTGGACCCCGTTCGGCGGGATGAAGCGCTCCGGCCTCGGCCGGGAGCTGGGTCCGGACGCGCTGCACGCCTTCACCGACGTCAAGAACGTGTTCATCGGCACCGAGGAGTGATCACAGTGCAGGGACGGCTTTCCGACCGGGTGGCGGTCGTGACCGGCGCCGGCAGCGGCATCGGGCTGGCCACCGTACGGCGCTTCGCCGCCGAAGGCGCCCGGGTGGTCTGCGTGGACATCGACGCCGACGCCGGCACCCGGGCGGCGCAGGAGGTGGGCGGGGAGTTCGTGGCCGCCGACGTGGCCGACGAGACGGCGGTCCGCGACCTGTTCGACGGGGTGGTGCAGCGGCACGGCCGGGTGGACGTGTCGTTCCACAACGCCGGCATCTCGCCGCCGGACGACGACTCCATCCTGGAGACCGGGCTGGACGCCTGGGAACGGGTGCTGCGGGTCAACACCACGAGCGTCTACCTGTGCTGCAAGTACGTCATTCCGCACATGCGCCGGCAGGGCAAGGGCTCGATCATCAACACCGCCTCGTTCGTGGCGCTGATGGGCGCGGCCACGTCGCAGATCGCGTACACGGCGAGCAAGGGCGGGGTGCTGGCGATGACCCGGGAGCTGGGTGTGCAGTTCGCCCGCGAGGGCATCCGGGTCAACGCGCTGTGCCCCGGGCCGGTGGCCACGCCGCTGCTGCTGGAGCTGTTCGCCAAGGACCCGGAGCGGGCCGCCCGGCGGCTGGTGCACGTGCCGATGGGCCGGTTCGGCGACCCGGCCGAGATCGCCGCCGCGGTGGCGTTCCTCGCCAGCGACGACGCGTCGTTCATGACCGCCGCGCAGTTCGTCGTCGACGGCGGCATCACCGGCGCCTACGTCACTCCCCTGTGAGTGCGAGGAGTGAGCCGGGGTTGCGAGCCCCGCAGTCGCGAACCAGGCCGGCACTGTGAGCGCGAGGAGTGAGCCGGGGTTGCGAGCCCCGCAGTCGCGAACCAGGCCGGCACTGTGAGCGCGAGGAGTGAGCCGGGGTTGCGAGCCCCGCAGTCGC
>NZ_JBIAKL010000008.1:164689-237153 GCF_042872445.1 Micromonospora sp. NPDC005257
GCGAACCAGGCCGGCACTGTGAGTAGGCCGGTCATCGGCATCACCGCGTACGTCGAGCCGGCCGGCTGGGCAGTCTGGCGGGACGTGCCGGCGACGCTCGTGCCGCACGCGTACGTCCGGGCGGTCACCGCGGCGGGTGGCCGGGCCGTGGTGCTGCCTCCCGACGACGCCGACGCGGACGTGCTGGGGCTGCTGGACGGGCTGCTGCTCGCAGGCGGCGCGGACGTCGGTCCGGAGCGGTACGGCGAGCCGCCGGACCCGCGTACCGAGAGCCGCCCGGAGCGCGACGCCGGTGAGACGATGCTGCTGACCGCCGCGCTCGCCGCCGACCTGCCCGTGCTGGGCGTGTGCCGGGGGATGCAACTGCTCGCTGTGGCGTACGGCGGCGTGCTGCACCAGCACCTGCCGGACGTGGTCGGGCACGACCGGCACCGTCCCGCGCCGGGCGTGTACGGGTCGCATCCGGTGCGCTTCGTCCCGGACAGCTGGGCCGGGCGGGTGATGGCCGGGGTGGACCGGGTCAACTCGTACCACCATCAGGCGGTGGCCGACCCCGGCGGCCTGGCGGTCACCGGCTGGGCCGACGACGGGGTGATCGAGGCGGTGGAGGATCCGGCGCGGCGCTTCGTGCTCGGGGTGCAGTGGCATCCGGAGAACGAGCCGGACCCCCGGCCGGTGGCCGCGCTGGTCCGTGCCGCGATGTAGGCCAGATCACACACCGCGTTTCGTAGGTGGGGACAGCCGGATCAGCCGTCCCGTCGCCCCGGCCGGGGACCGCCCGAGTCGCACCCGCAGGTCGGCTACGCCAGGATGAGGCGGAGGTGAGCAGCGTCTACCGGTGCGGTTGCGTTACGTTGCTCCTCCGTCGGGGTAGTAGGCGGGGACGGTCGGCGAAGAGCATCGCGGACCGTCGTGATCATGGCCGGAGCGGGAGGCTACATGGGCTCGGCCCTGCGGGGCGGGGACGACCGTCGTTCGTCCCCGGAGGCCGGCGAGACGTCACTGCCGCCGCTGCTCGACGCGGCGTTCGACGCCGGCGGTGAGATGGGCGGCCGGCTGCGCGGCTTCGACTGGTTCACGACACCCCTCGGCAGCCCGGAGCGCTGGCCCGCCGCGCTCGCCCACGCGGTGAGCACCATGCTGTCATCCCGCGCCCAGATCGTCGTCTTCTGGGGCGAGGAGCACCTCGCCTTCTACAACGACGCCTACCGGCCGACGATCGGCGAGAAGCACCCGGCCGTGATCGCCCGGTCCGCGCGACGCCACTGGGCCGAGACCTGGGACGTGCTCGGCCCGCTGCTGGAGGGCGTGCGCCGCACCGGCGTGGCCTACCGGGGGGAGAACCATCCCTTCGTGCTCAACCGGCACGGCTTCCTGGAGGACGTCTACTTCGACATCTCGTACGACCCGATCCGTGACGCCGACGGCGCCGTCGGCGGCGTGTTCTGCTTCGTCAACGAGACCACCGGCCGGGTGCTCGGCGAACGCCGGCTGCGCGCCCTCGCCGAGCTGGGCAACGAGCTGGGCGACGTGCCGGGCATGCTGGAACTGGGCCGGGCCGTCACCCGAGTGCTCGACGCCAACCGCGCCGACGTGCCGTTCAGCGCGCTGTGGTTCCCCGACGAGCGCGGGACGCTCGTAGCGGGCGGCTGTTCCGGCGTGGACCCGGCCACCGTCGCCGGTCCGCCGCCCGGCCTGCCCGACGGCGAGCCGTTCACCGAGCCGCGCTGGATCAGCACCGCCGAGCTGCCCGGCGCGGTGCCGCCGGACGCCGCCGACCAGGCGCTCCTGCTGCCGCTGACCGCCACGAACGAGCCGGCCGGGATGCTGCTGCTCGGGGTGTCGCGCCGGCTGCCGTTCACCGACGACTACCGCGACTTCGTCGACCTGGTCGCCGCGCAGGTCTCCCGGGCGGTGGGCAAGCAGCGGGCGTACGAGCAGGAACGCGCCCGGGCCGCCGAGCTGGCCGCGCTGGACCGCGCCAAGACCAACTTCTTCGCCAACGTCAGCCACGAGTTCCGTACCCCGCTCACGCTCGTGCTCGGGCCGATGGAGGAGATGCTCGCCGACCGGGACCTGCCGGACCGCTACCTCGACCGGCTCGCCGTCATGCACCGCAACGGGCTGCGCCTGCTCAAGCTGGTCAACACGGTGCTCGACTTCTCCCGGCTGGAGTCCGGCCGGCTGGCCGCCCGCTACCAGCCCACCGACCTGTCCGACTACACCTCCCGGCTGGCCAGCACGTTCCGCTCGGCCACCGAGCGGGCCGGGCTGCGTCTGGTGGTGGACTGCCCGCCGCTGCCCGCGCCGGTCTACGTCGACCGGGACATGTGGGAGAAGATCGTCCTCAACCTGATGTCGAACGCGGTCAAGTTCACGTTCGACGGCGAGATCCGGGTCCGGGTACGCGCCACCGACGGCGCCGCCGTACTGGAGGTGGCCGACACCGGCGTCGGCGTCGCACCGGAGGAACTGCCGCAGGTCTTCGAGCGGTTCCACCGGGTGGCCGGCGCCCGCTCGCGCACCCACGAGGGCACCGGCATCGGGCTCGCCCTGGTCCGCGAACTGGTCGAGATGCACGGCGGCACGGTGACCGCGCACAGCGTCGTCGACCGGGGCACCACGTTCACCGTGACGCTGCCGTTCGGGTACGCGCACCTGCCCGCCGACCGGGTGGCCGCGCTGTCCCCGGTTCCGCTGACCGAATCGGAACAGGCCCGGCTCTACGTCGCCGAGACGGCGCCCTGGACCGACGCGGTGGCACGTCCGGTCGGCCTGCCCGCGTCGAACGGCGCGGCGGGCGGCTCCGGGCGCATCCTGTTCGCCGACGACAACCCCGACCTGCGCGAGCACGTCTCACGGCTGCTCTCCCCGGCGTACGAGGTGGTGGCCGTGCCGGACGGCGCGGAGGCGCTGCGGCTGGCCGTCGAGGCCCCGTTCGACCTGGTGCTGACCGACGTGATGATGCCCCGGCTGGACGGTTTCGGGCTGGTCGCCGCGTTGCGTGCCGAGCCGGCCACCCGGCACGTGCCGATCGTGCTGCTCTCCGCCCGGGCCGGCGCCGCCGAGGAGGTCGCCGGTCTGTCAGCGGGCGCCGACGACTACCTGACCAAGCCCTTCTCCAGCCACGAGCTGGTGGCCCGGGTCCGGGCCAACGTCGAGCTGGGCCAGCTACGCGGGCAGATCATCCGCCGGCTGCGGGCGCTCGCCGACGCCGCGGTGGCGATCAACACGGCCCGGTCCACCGCCGAGGTGGTACGGGTGGCCGCCCGGCACGCCCTGACGCTGGCCGAGGCCGGCCGGGTCCGGGTCACCGCCACCGGGGCGCGTCACGAGGAGGACGCCGGGGGCGACATGCCCGCCGAACCGGCGGTGGTGCTGCCGCTCACCGGCACGTCCGGTGAGCAGCTCGGCGAGCTGCGGGTGTGGCGCGAGGGTGGCGGCGCCGAGCAGGCGGCGCTGGCCGAGCTGGCCCGGCTGGTCGGCGTGCGGCTGGAGAACGCTCAGCTCTACGAGGCCGAGCACCACATCGCCACCACGCTCCAGCACAGCCTGCTGCCGCGTACCCTGCCGCAGTTGCCCGGCGCGGTGATGGCCAGCCGCTACCTGCCCGGCAGCGCCGACGTGGAGGTCGGCGGCGACTGGTACGACGTGATGGTCACCCCCGACGACGACCTGGTGCTGGTCATCGGTGACGTGGTGGGCAAGGGCGTGCGGGCCGCCGCGGCGATGGGCCAGCTCCGCAACGCGCTTCGGGCGTACGTCCTGGAGGGCTATGACCCGGGCGAGGCGCTGACCCGGCTCAACCGGCTGGTGCACTCCGCCGGCAGCGGCTCCTTCGCCACAGTGGTCTGCCTCGGCTTCTCCCCGCGCACCGGGCGGATCCGGTACGCCAGCGCGGGTCATCCCTCACCCCTTGTGATCCGCGGAGAGGACGTGGCGTTCCTGCACGATCGGGCCCTCGGAGCGCCGATCGGGGCGATCCCCGGCGTCGTCTACCCGACCGTCGACGGGGAGCTGGCCCCGGGTGGCCGGCTGCTGCTCTACACCGACGGCCTGATCGAGGACCGGACCGCGGGCATCGACGCCGGTCTGAGTCAGTTGCGGGCGGACGCGACGGGCCGCGGCGGGCACGTGGCGGACCTGGTCGACGCCGTGGTCGAGCGGGTCGCCGGCCGGTCCCGGCACGACGACGTGGCGGTGCTCGCGCTGGAGGCGACCGAGCTGAACCGCTTCGCGCTGCGCCTGCCCGCCGACCCGACCCGGCTCAGCGTGCTCCGTAAGCGGCTGGAGGACTTCCTCGTCGCCCACCAGGTCGGTGAGCCCGATCTGTTCGACCTGACCGTGGCGGTCTCCGAGGCGGCGGCGAACGCGATCGAGCACCCGGTCGACCCGGTGGACCCGACGATCGAGGTGGAGGTGACCATCGCCGACCGCACGGTCACGGCGACGATCCGGGACAGCGGGCGCTGGCGGGAGTCGAGCGGGTCGAGTTTCCGGGGGCGTGGGCTGGCGCTGATCCAGGCGCTCGGGGAGATGGACGTGACTCGTACCGAGCACGGCACCGAGCTGACGCTGCGTCGTCGGCTGGCCGACCAGAACTGATCCGGCCGAGCCGGGTTGTCGGGTAAAGCGGATCAAACGGGGCGGAATCACTAGGATTGCCTCATGGGACGTGAGTCGTTCCGCGGATCCCGGAGCGGTCGACACGACCCGGTCGGCGCGGCGTGGGCAGCGGTCCGACGTACCGGCCGGGCCACCGTCCGGGAGCGGCTACGGCGGGTGCGCCTGAGCCTGCTCGTGGCGGTGCAGTCCGGGACGGCCGCCGCGCTCGCGTGGTGGGTCGCGAAGGATCTGATCCACAACCCGCAACCGCTGTTCGCGCCCGCCGTCGCGGTCGGCACCATCGCCAGCTCGGTGAGCCAGCGCTTCCGCCGTACGCTGCTGCTGATTGCCGGCGTGGCGGTGGGCATCACGCTGGGTGACCTGCTGGTCTCCTGGGTCGGGCAGGGATACGTGCAGATCGGCGTCGTCGTGACGATCTCCCTTCTCTTCGCCGTCCTGCTCAGCGACGAGGGGGCGTTCGTCAGCCAGGTCGGCGGCAGCGCGATGGTGATCGCCGTTCTGTTCCCGGCCAATACCCACATCGCGCTGCCCCGTTTCGTCGACGGCGTCGTCGGTGGGGTGGTCGGCCTCCTGGTCGCGGTGGTGGTGCTGCCGCTGCACCCGGTCTACCGGATCCGGCGGGCCGGCCGGCCCCTGCTCCACCAGATGGCCACCCAACTGGACCGCATCGCCGAGGCGGCCCGGACCCGGAACGCCGACCTGGCCCACCAGGTTCTCGACACGCTGCGGGGCATCGACACCTCGGAAGTCGAGACCGAGCTGTCGGCCGCCGAGGAGGTGGTGCGCATCTCGCCGCTGCGGTGGCACAACCAGAGCACGCTGGAGGGCTGGCGGCACGGCGCCGAACTCATGATCCGATCCCTGCTGCAGTGCCGCGACGTCGCGCTCAACCTCGAACGCGCGATCCGTGACGACGAGCCCGTTCCGTCGTCGCTCGGCGAGGCCGCGCGGTGTCTCGCCGAGGCCGCGCGGACCGTCACGGGGGGCTGGTCCCCGTCCACCAGCCGGCCCTCCCGTTCCCAGCGAGCCGCGATGTCGGCCCTCCGCCTGGCCCAGGAGGCGCTGACCAGCGGCCTGCTGGTCAGCGGCATCAACGTGGCGAACGACGTCACCATCATCGCGGTGAACACGATCCGGGCGAGTGGGGTACGCAAGCGCGACGCCGAGTCGTTACGTCGTGAGCTCGCCCCGGACACCGCGGGGGAGGTGGGCGGGCGGAGCCTCGCGTCGGACCGCAGGCGGCCGGAATCCCGGCCGTCCCTGCCGCCCGGCATGGGAGACGCCTCCTAGACCGGCGGGTGCCCGAGCCGGTCAGGCGCCCGCCCGTCTGTGGAGTCGCAGGTCATACCGGCGCTGTCAGAGGGTGACCTCCGCGTCCTCGGCGAGGGTGAAGAGCCCCGCGTCGAACACCAGCTTCACCAGCTTCGTCCCCTTCGGCACCCGAACGGGCGAGTGCCCCTCCGGAATCCGGAGGACGGAGCCCGGTCTCAGGCTTCGGCGAGCCAGTCCTGTTCGCCCAGGCCGGAGATGTCCAGCACGCGCCGGACCTGCGGGGAGGGCAGTACGGTCAGCGCGGCCGGGAACCGTCGGGCGAGCCGGACCACCGCGTGGATGGCGGCCGAGTCGAAGAAGGTGACCGCCCGCAGGTCGAGCGTGAGCCGCTGTGCGGGCTCGCGGAGCGCGGTCTGGAACATGGTGTCGGCGGTCGCCATGTCGACCTGGCCGGTCACCTGGACGCGGAGTTGGCCGCCGTCGACCTGCGCGGTCACGGAGAAGACGGGCGCCGCGCCCTCTTGATCCACGGAGCAACAATGGCACAGCGTTTCCGGCGCGGCAACAACCTGCCCGGCGGGCCTGTGGCGGGGGGCACACCCGTCCCGGCGATAGGCTTGAGCAATGACCGTCCGTGCGCCGCTGACCCCCGGCACGCTCTCCCCGTGGCGAGCGGTCCCCGCCCACATCCCACGCCCGGAGTACGTGGGCAAGAAGCGTCCCCAGGAGTGGCGTGGCTCGCACGTGCAGACGCCGGAGACCATCGAGAAGATGCGCGTGGCCGGGCGTCTCGCCGCCCAGGCCACCCAGCTCGCCGGTGAGCACTGCAAGCCCGGGGTGACCACCGACGAGATCGACAGGGTGGTGCACGAGTTCCTCTGCGACCACGGCGCCTACCCGTCGACGCTCGGCTACCGGGGCTTCCCCAAATCGTGCTGCACCAGCCTCAACGAGGTGATCTGCCACGGCATCCCCGACTCCACGGTGCTCCAGGACGGCGACATCATCAACGTCGACGTCACCGCGTTCCTGAACGGCGTGCACGGCGACACCGACGCCACGTTCTGCGTGGGCGAGGTGAGCGAGGAGGCCCGCCTGCTGGTCGAGCGGACCCACACCGCGATGATGCGCGGCATCAAGGCCATCGCGCCGGGGCGGCAGATCAACGTCATCGGCCGGGTGATCGAGTCGTACGCGAAACGCTTCGGCTACGGCGTGGTCCGCGACTTCACCGGGCACGGCATCGGCGAGGCGTTCCACAGTGGCCTCTACGTGCCGCACTACGACAGCCCGCGCCCCACCGACGTGATGGAGCCCGGCATGACGTTCACCGTCGAGCCGATGATCACGCTCGGCACCTACCAGTACGACACGTGGGACGACGGCTGGACCGTGGTCACAAAGGATCGCAGGTGGACGGCCCAGTTCGAGCACACCATCGTCGTGACCGACGACGGCTACGAGATCCTGACGCTGCCGTGACCGACACCCCGGCGGCGCTGCGCGAGGCGCACCACGCGGATGTCTCCGGTGGCTGGCTGCGTCCGGCCGTCTTCGGCGCGATGGACGGGCTGGTCACGAACATCGCGCTGATCGCCGGCGTGGGGGGCGGCGGGGTGTCTTCGCGCAGCGTGGTGCTGACCGGCACGGCCGGGCTGGTGGCCGGCGCCATCTCGATGGGCCTCGGCGAGTACACGAGCGTCCGCTCCGCGAACGAGCAGGTCGCCGCCGAGGTGGCCAAGGAACGGCGCGAGCTGGAACGCCACCCGGAGGCGGAGGCCCGGGAGCTGGCCGACGTCTGGGTGGCCCGCGGGCTGCCCCGGGAGCTGGCCACGCAGGTCGCCGAGGCGGTACGCGCCAACCCGGAGGAGGCGCTGCGGGTGCACGTACGGGAGGAGCTGGGCGTCGACCCCGACGACCAGCCCAGCCCGTGGGCCGCCGCGATCTCGTCGTTCGTCTGCTTCTCCGTCGGCGCGCTGGTGCCGCTGCTGCCGTACCTGCTCGGCTTCACCAGCCTCTGGCTGGCGCTCGCCGTCGGCGGCGTGGGTCTCTTCGTCGCCGGTGCGGTGGTGGCCCGGTTCACCTACCGGCCATGGTGGACTAGCGGCCTGCGGCAGTTGCTGCTCGGCGCGCTGGCGGCCGGCGCCACCTACCTGATCGGCACGCTGATCGGCGTCGGCGGCGGCATCGGCTGACCGTCAGCCGGCCGCGGCCGTCAACCGTCCAGCAGGTCGTCGATGGTGCCGTCGACCGGGCGGCCCCGGGCGGCCAGTTCCTCGGCCTGGCGGGTCAGCGCCGCGCCCACCTCGGTCATGTCCGCGCCCGCCAGCCCGGTACGTCGTACCGCGTCCCCGGAATCGCGGAAGTAGGTGCGGCTGAACAGCCCCTGCACCGTCGCGGCGGCCAGCCGCGCCTCGCCGAGCATGACCAGCGCCTGATCCGTCTCGTACCACTCGGCCAGCCGCAGCGCCCGGGCGTGCGCCGCGCTGCCCCGGTACCACGCCTGCCGCGCGGCGGTGGTGAACTCCGCCGGCCGGGCCCGCGCCAGCCGCGCCAGGTGCTCGTCGCGCAGCTTCCGCAGCCAGCCGGTCGGGTCGTGCAGAGCGCGGGTGGTGACGTACCGGTCCGCGGCCAGCGGCCAGCCGGACGTGATCGTCATCGCGCGGCGCAGGTAGTCGTCCGCCCCGGCCACCGTGAGGTCCACGAGCACTTCGTCCACCCGCCGGGTCGCAGGTGGCGGCCCGGCGCCCGGCCGGTAGGTGACGACCAGCAGGCCGACCTCGCGGTCCCCGCCGCCGTCGTCGTCGCCGTGCGCGAGCGGACCGTGTACGGCGACCGCCAGCGCGTCGGCCGGGAACCGCCGCAGGACGGCGTCACCGACCCGCTCGGCCACCCGCCACCGCGGATCGTCCAGACGCCGTTCGGCGTTCACGTCGACAGCCACGGTCCACCCGTATGCCGCTCCGATCAGCTCCTCGCCCTCCCTCGCGAGGACGAGGCGGAATCCCGGCTGTGCCGCCTCGGCGGGCAACCCGGCCCGGAACCGGGCGACCTGGGCCGGGCCTTCGAGGTAGGACGGCTCGGCGTAGACCAGGGCGTACAGGTCGGCGAGAGCGTCGACGACACAGGTCAGCTGATCCGGACGGCAACGGTCGAAGGTCTCCACGATTCCGGCCACGGTGAGCCGTCGCTCAGGCGTCCGGGATCAGGCGGAACACGCGGATCTCGCGGCCGCCGGCCCGCTCGACGTACGTGCGGTACGCGGGCCACTCCTGCACCAGCCGCGCGAACAACCGCTCCCGTTCCTCGCCGGTGACCTGTTCGGCGGTGACCGGGACCCGGCGCCCCTTGACGTCCACCTCGGCGGCCGGGTCGGCCATCAGGTTGAACGTCCAGGACGGCTGGTGCTGCTGCCCCCAGTTCGAGCCGATCACCACGTAGGCGTCGCCGTCGGGGACGTACACCAGGGGGTTGCTGCGGGGCTTGCCGGAGCGGCGGCCGGTGGAGGTGAGCACCAGCGTGGGCACGAGCCCGAAGGCGACCACGCGCCCCTTGGTGATCCGGCCGACCAGCCGGTCGGCCGGGACGAGCAGGCGCATGGTGGCGCCGAACCAACGCTGGTGACCGAGACGGCGGGTGAGGGATCCCAGGGCTGACATCCGACAAGTGTGCCGTCCGCGCCGTGCCCCGTCATCCCTCGGACGGTCAGTCAGTCGAGGCGGCGTTCGATCGGCAGGCGGGAGCGGGTGAACAGCGCCGCGCCGCCCATCGCCACCAGCGGCACCACGACCAGCGCGGCGAGCGTCACGCCGGGCACTGTCACCGGGTACGGCGGCTGCACCGGCCAGGACTCCGCGTACCGCTGGTTGAGCGCGGCGAGGACGACCACGGCGGAGCCGAGCCCGGCGACGATGCCCAGCGCGGAGCCGAGCACCGCGATCACTCCGGCCTGGCAGAGCGACAGCAGGCGGCGTACCCGGGGATCGGCGCCGACCGCCGCGAGCGTGGACAGGTCCCGGCGGCCCTCGGCCGCGGCGAGGCCGGTGGCGACCGCGGCGGCGCCGAGCGTGATCACCCCGGAGGCCACCGCCAGCAGGAGGAGCATGGGGCGCTGGTCCGACGGCGGGTCGGCGGTCGCCACCTGCGCCGACAGAGGCCCGATGTCGTACAGCTCGTCGGTCAGCATCTCGATCTGCCGGTCGGTGGGCGAGCCGGCCGTGTCCAGCAGGTAGCCCATCGGCACGGCGGCCAGGCCGAGGGTGTCCGCGGCGGCGGGGGAGAGCACCAGCCGGGCGACCGGGAGACCGCCGCGCAGCACGTACGCGGGCAGGAGGCGCCCGGTGGGCGAGCGGCCGGAGCTGTAGTTGACCTCCACCTGGGCCTGCCCGTCCACCGTCCGCCGGGCGTCGGTGACCACGACGCCGCCGGCGGCGAGCGTCCGGCGCGCGGCGGCCAGTTCGTCGGGCGGCGCTCCGGTGAGCGCGGCCAGCGCGGCGCCGTCGTCCACGAGCGTCGGCAGATGGACGTCGACCGGCTCCTGGAAGGGACTCACGCAGCGCGGATCGCGCCGGGCCGCGTCGGGGACCGGGTCGTCGGAGAAGTGCGGGCAGCGCTGCTCGGGCGGCAGGATCGCGGACGGTGCGCAGTCGTCCTTCTCACCGGCGGGAGCGGCGCAACCGGGTACGGAGACGGGCGTCACAGTGGCGTCGGGCAGGACCGTGCGGGCCCGGGTGGCGACGATCTCTGCCGACGGCGGGTCCGCCGGGGTCTCGCCGGAGTGGGTGAGCAGCACGTTCCCCGGCGGCAGGCCGGGTTGCCAGAGTTCCCGCGACCGGGTCTCGTCGCTCGCCACGTAGACGCCGATCGCGACGCTTCCGGCGACCGCGGCCATCACCGCCGAGATGGCGGGCGCGGCCGACGACCGGTTGCGGCTGGCGTCGCGCAACGCGAGCCGGGGGGTCAGCGGCAGCAGCCGGCCGGCCCGGCCCAGCACGCCGAGGAGCGTCGGGGTGCAGAACACCAGCCCCAGCTCGCCCAGGGCGACGCCGGCCAGCACGCCGGTCTGCGAGGTGCGGCCGGCGGCGTACGCGGCGAGCGCGGTCCCGGCGACGGTGAGCGCCACCCCGACCAGCAGCCAGCGGCGGCGTGGCCGGGTGGCGTCGCGCCGGCCGGCCAGGCCGGTCGCCACGTCCTGCCGGGCCGCCGTCCAGGCCGGGGCCATCGCCGCCAGCATCCCGGCCAGCACCGCCGTCGCGGCGATCGCCACCAGCGCGGCCGGGAAGATCCGGTACGCCCCGAGGCGCTCCCCGAGCACGTACTGCTCGACGATCGGCCGGCCGGCGAAAGCGGCGCCGACGCCGAGCAGCAGGCCGAGGACGGCTCCGCCGGCGCCGAGCACCACCCCGTCGGCGAGCACGATCCGGCGTAGGTGGGAGGCGTCGCCACCGGCCACCGCGACGAGTGCCAGATCCCGCCGCCGGCGCCGGACGCTCACCGCGAAGGCCGGGCCGACCAGCAGCACCACCTCCAGCAGGCCCAGGCCGGCGACCACGCCGACGACGCCCGCCTCGTCGGCGTCCGGCATGCGCATGCCGTGGGTGACCTCCTGCCGCCAGGGCAGCGGGTCGCGGGCGACGACCTGGATGCCCTGCGCGTTCAGCCGGTCGACGAGCCCTCGGTCCAGCGGGCCGGGCAGGTCCACCAGCCAGGTGTCGCTGCCGACCGCGCCCTCCGGGGTCACCCCCGGCAGCGTGATCACGTCCCGGAGGTTGTCCGGGTACTCCACCACCCCGACCACCCGGTACGTGGTGCCGTCGATGCTGCGCACCGGGTCGCCGATGCGGGTGTCCAGCTTGCGCAGCGCCGCCGGGCTGACCGCGATCTCGTCGGGGCGTACCGGCGGCCGGCCGTCGCGGACCCGGGCCAGCGGCCGGGTGAGCGGGTCGGTCAGGTCCAGGGCGCGCGCCTCAAGCGACTCGACGTGCCGGCCGACCCGCGTCGAGAACGTCATCCACCATCGCGCGCGGGTCAGCCGGCTGCCCTCGGGCAGCAGCGCGCGCACCTCGTCCGCGGTCGCCGGACGGGTCCGGGCAAGCCAGTCGCCCTGGACCGGCCAGACCGACTCGCCCCAGGCGTCCTGGTTCACCGGCGTCAGGCTGTCCCAGCGCAAGGCGACGTCCCCGCCGCCGAGCTGGCGTTCGATGCGCTCGGCGCGGGTCAGGTCCCCCATGTCGTAGCTGACCGCGGCGAAGCTGAGGCCGAGCACGGGCAGCGCGATCATGACCAGCACCAGCAGCGTGCGTCGCCGGGCGCGCCGGGCCTCCCGGCGGGCGATCCGCAGCGCGGTCCGCCACGACCCGTAGGCGGCGGCGAGGCGCCCGCCGGTCACCGGATGCTGCCGCTGAGCAGGTGGTCGACGCCGATCAGGGGGGCGGTCGAGTCGACCATCACCCCGTCGCGCAGGAACACCACCCGGTCTGCCCAGCCGGCGTGGCGGGCCTCGTGGGTGACCAGCACCCCTGCCGCTCCGGCGTCCACCCGGCGGCGCAGCAGGTGCAGCACGGCCTCGCCGGTCTGGGAGTCCAGCGCGCCGGTCGGCTCGTCGGCGAGGACCAGGCGGCGTTCGCCGACGAGGGCCCGGGCGATGGCCACCCGCTGCTGCTGGCCGCCGGACATCTGGTCCGGGAAACGGTCGGCCAGGTCCTCCAGGTCGACCTCGCGCAGCGCGGCCAGGGCCAGTTGGCGGGCTGCCCGTACGCCGGTGCCGTCCAGTTCCAGGGGGAGCGCCACATTCTCCACGGCGGTCAGGCTGCCGAGCAGGTTCAGGTCCTGGAAGACGTACCCGATGCGACGGCGGCGCAGCCGGGCCAGCCCGCGGGCGGAGAGGCCGACCAGCGCCTCGCCCTCGACCACCACCTCGCCGCCGGTGGGCCGGTCCAGGCCGCCGGCCAACGCCAGCAGCGTGGACTTGCCGGACCCGGAGGGGCCCATCACGGCCACCAGCTCGCCGGCCCGCACGGTCAGGCTCACGCCGCGCAGTGCGTGCACGGCGGCCTCACCGGCGCCGTGGGTCCGGCGTACGTCCCGTAGTTCCAGCACCCCGTCGATCGGGTTCATCAGCGCCTCCCGTGCCGGGTCACCGGCGGGCTTCGTCGCCGGCCCGGTCCACCGCCTCGCTGTGGTCGACCGCCCGGATCGGCGCCGGGCGGTGCCGGACCAGGCTCGTCTCACAGTGGTCGAGCCACCGCACCTCGGCCTCGGTCTGGAAGATCATCGCGTCCAGCACCAGCCGCCAGGGTAGATCCTCCGGCTTGTCGCTCGTGTACTTCAACCGGGTGAACTCCTGGAGCGCGCGCATGGTGGCGGTGCGCTGAGTCTGCACCACCGCCTGCACGTCGACGCCCGGGGTGGTGAGCGCCAGCGCCAGTTTGATCGAAAGTTCGTCGCGGGGCCGGTCGGCGCGGCTGATCGGCGTGGCGAACCACAGCGCCAGGTCCGCCCGTCCGGCGTCGGTGATCTCGTACGGCCGCTGCCCGCTCTCGTTCTCCGGCAGCGGGCGCACCAGGCCGTCCCGTTCCAGCCGGGCCAGCGTCGTGTAGACCTGTCCGATGTTCAGCGGCCAGGTCGACCCGGTGGACTCCTCGAACGCGGCACGGAGCTGGTAGCCGTACATCTGGCCGCGTTCGAGCAGGGCGAGCAGGCCGTGACGGATGGACATGCTCGTGAGTATGCATACCTGGTATGCGCTATGCAACCGGAGGATTCCGCCGGGTGACCGGCCCGGCGCTCACGCCGGGCGGCCGGGGAACGGGACGGTGACCGGTGTCACGCCCGCCGTGCGGCGCCAGCGGGTGGCACGCAACGCGCAGTCGGTGAGCGCGGCGAGCGCCGTGTTCCGGTCCGCGCCGGTGGTGTGCGGCAGCGCGGCCCGCCAGTGGCCGGCCGTCCGCTCCTCGATCTCCACCGCCAGGCGCAGCGCGCTCGCCCGGTCCGTCACCGGGTAGGGCAGCGCGTACCCGGCCCGGTCGGCGGGCACCTGCCCGGGGCCCTCGGCGAGCTGGAGCAGCAACGCGTCGCGGCGGGACCGGTGGGCCGCCTCGGCGGCGCGGGCCGCGGTCCGCGCCGCCTCGGTCAGGTGCACGCCGATCACCCCGTACGCCCAGATCGCCGCGTACTCGGCGGCGAGCGCGTCGGAGAGGGTCGTGGCCGGGTCGGCAGTCGGGTTCACTTGAGCGCCTCCACGTGGGTGGCCCGCGCGGCCGCGATCGAGCCGAGCAGGGCGGCCCGTTCGGCCGGCGCCTCGGCGCAGGCCCTGGCCGCGTTCGTCCGGCCCTCCTGCTCAGCCCGGCGCAGCTCGGTGAGCACGGCGTCGGGTGCGGGCGCGCTCGCCGAGGTGCCGGCCGCCGGTGTGCCGGAGGGCGCCGGCCGCCCGATCACCCGGCGCAACTCGTCGGCGTGCGCCCGGTGCGCGTCGGCAATCGGGGTGAGCCGGCCGGCCAGCGCCGGGGCGGCGGTGGCGGCGGCCCGGTAGCGGGCCTCCAGCGCGAGCGCCTCGGCGGCCAGCGGCTCCAGCGCGTCCGGCGTCGGTGGCTCCTCGTCGCGGTCGAAAAGATCACAACCGGTCAGCGGCGCGGTCGCGCCGCCGAGCGCCACGAGCCCGCCGGCGCGCAGCAGCCAGCGCCGGGAATGCCCCGCTCCGACCTGGTTGGATGGTGTTCTGCCGGTCCCCACCTGACAGAGTCAACACCATCCGCGCCGCCTCGTGGGCCAGGGTCTCGGTGCGCCGCCGGGTCCGTCGACCGCCGCAAGCGTTACGCTCTGCGCAACCACCGGGCGCGGACGCCCCGGTGGCGTGCCGGTATGACGGGCCGAACGCCCGCACCGGCCCGGACAACACGGCCCGCGGGTCGTGGCAACAGCAGGAGAGGTGCGCGCAATGACGCAGCGTGGCCGTGCCACCCGGCCGACGGGGCCCGCCGGGCGGCCCCGCCGGTCCGACGGCCCCCGCGGCACCGACCGGAGCGGCGCACCCCGCGGCGATCTCGCCGCCCGCCGCAACCGGCTGCGCGAGGTGATCGAACCGGTTGTCACCGCTGCCGGTTACGACCTTGAAGACCTCTCCGTCTCCCGCGCCGGCCGGCGGCACGTGGTCCGGGTGATCGTGGACGCCGACGGCGGGATCAACCTGGACGGCGTGGCGGACGTCTCCCGCGCGGTCTCGGCGGCGCTGGACGCGGCCGAGGAGGCCGGTGGCGACATCGTGGCCGGCGAGTACCAGCTCGAGGTCAGCTCGCCCGGCGTGGACCGCCCTCTCACCCTGCCCCGGCACTGGCGGCGCAACGCCGGCCGGCTGGTCAAGGTCACCGTCCGCGGCGACGCGGGGGACCGCCAGCTCACCGGCCGGATCACGGCCGCCGACGACGAACGCGTGGTGCTGGAGACCGACGCCGGCCCCGCCGAACACCCGTACGCCGAACTCGGGCCCGGCCGGGTCCAGGTGGAGTTCAACCGCCTGGACGACCTGGCCGACGAGGACTTCGGCGACGACACCGACGACGAAGATCTGGAGGACGAGGAGAGGTGAACATCGACCTCGCGGCGCTGCGCGCCCTGGAGCGCGAGCGGGAGATCCCGTTCGACACGATCCTCGCGGCGATCGAGACCGCGCTGCTGACCGCCTACCGGCACACCGACGGCGCCGAGCCGCACGCCCGGGTGGAGATCGACCGCAAGAGCGGGGCCGCCTTGGTCTACGCGCAGGAGATGGACGCCGACGGCACGGTGGCCCGGGAGTGGGACGACACACCCCACGACTTCGGGCGGATCGCCGCCATGACCGCCAAGCAGGTGATCCTCCAGCGGCTGCGCGAGGCCACCGACGAGGTGCACTTCGGCGAGTACGTCGGCCGCGACGGTGACCTGGTCACCGGCGTGGTGCAGGCGCACGAGACGCGCCGGGAGAAGGGCATCGTCAGCGTCGACCTCGGCAAGCTCGAAGGCGTCCTGCCCCAGTCCGAGCAGGTCCCGGGCGAGGATCCGCAGCACGGCGAGCGGATCCGCTGCGTGGTCGTGCACGTGGCCAAGGGCATGCGCGGGCCGCAGATCACGCTGTCCCGCACGCACCCGGCGCTGGTGAAGAAGCTGTTCGCGCTGGAGGTCCCGGAGATCGCCGACGGCACCGTGGAGATCGCCGCGATCGCGCGTGAGGCAGGTCACCGTACGAAGATCGCCGTACGGTCGACCACACCCGGCGTGAACCCCAAGGGCGCCTGCATCGGCCCGATGGGCCAGCGGGTGCGCGCCGTGATGAGCGAGCTGCACGGCGAGAAGATCGACATCATCGACTGGTCGGACGACCCGGCGACGTTCGTCGGCAACGCGTTGTCGCCGGCCAAGGCGCTGCGGGTCGAGGTGGTCGACCTGGCCACCCGTACCGCCCGGGTGACCGTCCCGGACTTCCAGCTCTCGCTCGCGATCGGCCGGGAAGGACAGAACGCCCGCCTCGCGGCGCGTCTGACCGGTTGGCGCATCGACATCCGGTCCGACGCGGAGACCGTCGCGCCGGGCGGCGGCCGGGGCGGAGCTGATCACGTACCGGAGCCGGGCGGCGCGATCTCGGGCAGCTAGGGGTAGACTGACTCAGTGGCACGACGCGCGCTGCCGGAGCGCACCTGTGTGGGCTGCCGGAAACGAGCGCCGGCCAGCGAGTTGTTGCGGATCGTCGCGGTTGGTGACGAGGCTGGTCACGCCAGCCTCCGGCCCGATCCGGCCCGCATACTGCCGGGTCGGGGAGCGAACATGCACCCTGATCCGGCCTGCTTCGCGCAGGCGGTGCGGCGTCGCGCCTTCGGGCGGGCACTGCGCCTCACCGGGGTTCCTGACCCCGGTGCGCTTGCGGAGCACGTCGACGCGCAACCCCCGACGACCGGTCAAGCCCGACCGGTCGAGGGTCGCTAGCAAGGTAGGACGACCGACATGAGCACACGATGAAGTCCCTGAAATGACCAGGCTTCAAGTGCAGGAGTGAGGTCGCTGCGGGTGCTGCCCGCACGACCTCGGAGTGAGGAGTGCAGTGGCAGGAAAGGCCCGCGTACACGAGCTTGCCAAGGAGCTCGGGGTCGAAAGCAAGACCGTTCTCGCCAAGCTCAAGGAGATGGGCGAGTTCGTGAAGTCCGCGTCCAGCACCGTCGAGGCGCCTGTCGCCCGACGGCTGCGTAACGCGTTCGTGGCGTCCGCCGGTTCCCCGGCGCCCGCCGCCCCGCCGGCAGCCGCCTCGAGCGGCCCGGCACCGACCCCGATGCCCACCCCGACCCCGGGCGCGCCCCGGGTCTCGGCCAGGCCGACGCCGCCCCGGCGTCCGTCCGCGCCGACCCCTGGACCGAAGCCCAAGGGCCCGGTCCCCGGCCCGCCGCAGCCGGCGACTCCGGTCGCCAAGCCGGCGAGCGCGCACGACATCGAAGTGGCGGCCGCCGAGGCGCGCGCCGCCGCGCTCAAGGCTGAGCAGGAGGCCGCGGTCAAGGCCGCCCAGGCCGCCCGCCAGCAGCAGCGCGAGACCGTACGCCGGGAGCCTCCGGCTGAGGGCGGTCCCCGTCCCGGTCCGCGTCCCGGCCCGAACGCCATGCCGCCGCGTCCGGGTTCCCCGGCCGCCGGTCGGCCCGGCGGCCCGGGTCAGGGCCAGGGCCCCGGTGCCCGGCCCGGCGGTCGTCCGCCGGCGCGTGGCGCCGGTAACAACCCGTTCGGTATCCAGGGCGGTCAGCAGCGTCCGCCGGCCGCCGGTGCGGCCGGTCCCCGGCCCAGCCCGTCCGGCATGCCGCCGCGGCCCAGCCCGGCGTCCATGCCGCCGCGGCCGAGCCCGGCGTCCATGCCGAGCCAGCGCCCGACCACCGGCCGCCCCGGCGGCCCCGGTGGGGGTCGTGGCGGCCCCGGTGGCGGCGCGGGTCGCCCCGGCGGCGGCCCCGGTGGCGGTGGCGGTGGCTACCGCGGTGGACCCGGTGGTGGCGGCGGCGGTGGCGGTGGCTACCGCGGCGGTCCCGGTGGTGGCGGCGGCGGTGGCGGTGGCTACCGCGGCGGTCCCGGTGGTGGCGGCGGTGCTCCCGGCGGTGGTTTCCGTCCGGGTGGTCCGGTCGGCGGCGGTGGCCGTCCCGGTGGCGGCGGCCGTGGCCGTGGCGGTGGCGCGGCGGGTGCCTTCGGGCGTCCGGGCGGCCGGCCGACCCGTGGCCGCAAGTCCAAGAAGCAGCGCAGACAGGAGTTCGACAACCTGTCGGCGCCGACCATGTCCTCGGGCGCGCCCCGCGGTCAGGGTCAGGTCGTCCGGTTGTCCCGTGGCGCCTCGCTGTCGGACTTCGCCGACAGGATCAACGCCAACCCGGGTTCGCTGGTCCAGGAGATGTTCAACCTGGGCGAGATGGTGACGGCGACCCAGTCGTGCTCCGACGAGACCCTGCAGTTGCTGGGTGAGCACCTCGGCTTCGACGTGCAGATCGTCAGCCCGGAGGACGAGGACCGCGAGCTGCTCGCGCAGTTCAACATCGACCTCGACGCCGAGGTCGCGGCGGACCGCCTGGTCAGCCGTGCGCCGGTGGTGACCGTCATGGGTCACGTCGACCACGGTAAGACCAAGCTGCTCGACGCGATCCGTAAGGCGAACGTGGTGGCCGGCGAGGCGGGTGGCATCACCCAGCACATCGGCGCCTACCAGGTCCACGTCCCGCACGAGGGCGAGGACCGCGCGGTGACGTTCATCGACACCCCGGGTCACGAGGCGTTCACCGCCATGCGTGCCCGTGGTGCCCAGGTCACGGACATCGTGATCCTGGTGGTCGCGGCGGACGACGGCGTCATGCCGCAGACCATCGAGGCGCTCAACCACGCCAAGGCGGCGGACGTGCCGATCGTGGTCGCGGTCAACAAGGTCGACAAGCCCGAGGCGAACCCGGACAAGGTCCGCCAGCAGCTCACCGAGTACGGCCTGGTCGCCGAGGAGTACGGCGGCGACACCATGTTCGTCAACGTGGCGGCCAAGCCCGGCATCGGCATCGAGGAACTGCTCGAGGCCGTGCTGCTGACCGCCGACGCGTCGCTGGAGCTGACCGCTGCCATCGACGGGCCGGCGCAGGGTGTGGCCATCGAGGCGCACCTGGACAAGGGCCGTGGCGCGGTGGCGACCGTGCTGGTGCAGAAGGGCACCCTGCGTGCCGGCGACTCGATCGTCGCCGGTGGGGCGCACGGCCGGGTCCGGGCCATGCTGGACGAGAACGGCAAGCCGGTCGATTCGGCCGGTCCGGCGCGTCCGGTCATGGTGCTGGGTCTGACCACGGTGCCGGGTGCGGGTGACACCTTCCTGGCCGCCGCGGACGACCGGACCGTGCGGCAGATCGCCGAGCAGCGTCAGGCGCGGCGACGGGCGGCGTCCTTCGCCAACTCCCGTGGCCGGGCCACCCTCGAAACGCTCATGGAGCAGCTCAAGGAGGGCGAGAAGACCTCGCTCAACCTGGTGCTCAAGGGTGACGTCTCCGGTTCCGTGGAGGCGCTCGAGGACGCGCTGTTCAACCTGGACATCCCGGAGGAGGTCCAGCTTCGGATCATCCACCGGGGCGTGGGTGCGATCACCGAGAGCGACGTCATGCTCGCGAGCGCCTCGTCCGAGGCGGTCACGATCATCGGCTTCAACGTGCGGGCCTCCAACAAGGTCCGCGAGATGGCCGACCGCGAGGGCGTGGAGATCCGGTACTACACCGTCATCTACCAGGCCATCGAGGAGATCGACGCCGCGCTCAAGGGTCTGCTCAAGCCGGAGTACGAGGAGGTCGAGCTGGGCACCGCGGAGATCCGCGACGTCTTCCGCTCGTCCAAGATCGGCAACATCTCCGGCTGTATCGTCCGGTCCGGTCTCATCCGCCGCAACGCCAAGGCGCGGCTGCTGCGGGACGGTGCGGTCGTGGCGGACAACCTCACGATCAGCTCCTTGAAGCGGTTCAAGGACGACGCGACCGAGGTCCGCGAGGGCTTCGAGTGTGGTCTGACGCTGGGCGGCTACAACAACGTCCAGGTCGGCGACGTCATCGAGACGTTCGAGATGCGCGAGAAGCCGCGCGCCTGACAGCCACGCGTACGACCGGCCGGCGGCCGGGGCCCTCGGGCCCCGGCCGTCGCCGTTTCCGCAGGCTGCGACAATCTGCGGCGTGATCCGGTACGCACTGCTCCTCGCCCCCTCCGCCAACCGCGTCTACGCCGACGCGGCGGCCCGGCTGGCCCGCGCCGAACTGGCCGTGTTCGCCGGCTCCGGCGTGCTCGGCGTCGTACCGGCCGACGCGGAGGTGACGAGGATCGGCGGGGTGGAGTACCTGACGTTCGGCACCGCCGAACCCGGGCTCGGCGAGCGGGACCTGGCCCACCTGGCGAACCTGTCGGCCGCGTACGCGCTGTTCGAGCGCGTCGGCGACGACCTGTTGCGGCCGGTGCCGCTGCGCCCGCTGGCCCGGTACGACTCGGACCTGATCACCATCCCCAAGTACGCCGGTAAGACCAACGAGCAGTTCACCCGCCTGCTGCTCAACGTCACGGTGCTCGCCTCCGCCGCCGCGCCCCGGATGCTGGACGGGCCGGTGGTGGTGCTCGACCCGCTGTGCGGCCGGGGCACCACGCTCAACCAGGCGCTGATGTACGGCTACGACGGCATCGGCATCGAGCGTGACAGTCAGGACGTGGAGGCGTACGCGGCGTTCCTGCGTACCTGGCTGCGCCGCAAGCGGCTCAAGCACACCGCGGAGACCACGTCGGTGCGCCGGGACCGCAAGCTGGTCGCCCGCCGCTTCGAGGCCGTCGTCGCACCGTCGCGGGACGAGCACCGGGCCGGCGCCACACAGCGGGTCACAGTGCTGAACACCGACACCATCCGTGCCCGCGAGGCGTTGCGCGCCCGGTGCGCCGACGTGATCGTCACCGACGCGCCGTACGGGGTGGCGCACGGCAGCCGGACCGGCCAGGGGCTGTCGCGCAGCCCGCTGGAGCTGCTCACCGCGGCCGTGCCGGTGTGGCGGGAGCTGCTGCGCCCCGGTGGCGCGCTTGGCGTGTCCTGGAACACCCACGTGGCCCCGCGGGCGCAGGCGGAGGCGGTGCTCGCCGACGCCGGGCTGCGCGTGCTGGACGGCCCCGGCTTCGGTGACTTCGCCCACCGGGTCGACCAGGCGATCGAGCGGGACGTGCTGGTGGCGGTCGCGCCTTAATCGGGTGCCGGGGCGCGCCGCCCGGCGTACCGTTGCTCGCCGTGTATACCGGAACCGCGCTGTTCGACCTGTTGCTCCCGGGTGACTCCCGGTCCCTGAAGGCCAAGCGGTCCTACGTCCGGCCGATCGTCGCCGCGCTGCGCAAGTTCGAGGTCTCCGCCGCCGAGGTGGGGGCGCTGGATCTGCACGGCCGGGCCGAGATCGCTGTGGCGGTGGTGGCCGCCGAGCCGGCCCACGTCCGCGAGGTGCTCGACTCCTGCGAGCGGCTGGTCGCCGCCCGCCCGGAGACCGAGCTGCTGTCGGTGCGCCGTCGCCTGCACGGCGCGGACGACTGACCGCGCGGCACTCGGGCCGTGCCGCGCGAGCGCCGGCCGGGCGCGGGTAGTGTTCTTCAGCGTTGGGCGGTCGGACCCGGCGGCGCCCACGCGCCCGCCGTCTCCGGCCGACGACCCGGATCACACGGGGATCCGGCGTCGTCGTGGGTAAAGGTGATCCCGGAGGTGGGGGACATGACGGATCAGGCAAAGATTCGCCGGCACGCGGAGCGCATCCGGGAACTCGTCGCGTCGGTGGTGCGCAGCCAGATCAAGGACCCCCGGCTCGGCATGATCACGATCACCGACGCCCGGATCACCGCCGACCTGCGCGACGCCACCGTCTTCTACACGGTGCTCGGCGACGCGACGGCCCAGGCGAGCACCGCCGCCGCGCTGGAGAGCGCCAACGGCATGCTGCGCAGCACCGTCGGCAAGGCGCTCGGGCTGCGTCACTCGCCGACGCTCACCTTCGTCCTCGACGACGTGCAGGACCAGGTCAAGCACATCGACGACCTGCTCGCGGCCGCGCGTACCGCCGACGCCGAGGTGCAGCGGCTGGCCGCCAAGGCCTCGTATGCGGGCGAGCCCCAGCCGTACCGGGTCGAGGAGGACGACGAGAACGCCGACGGCGCCTCGACCGAGGACGAGGACGAGGACGACGACGAGCCGCGCGCCGGCGAACGCCGGTGACCGAGGCCGCCGGGCTCACCGAGACCGCGTGGGCCGCCGCCGTCACGGCGGTACGCGACCTCCCCGCCGACGCGCGGGTGCTGCTGATCTGCCACGTCAACCCGGACGGGGACGCGCTGGGCAGCATGCTCGGCTTCGCGCTGGGCCTGCGCCGGCTCGGCGTACGTGATCTCCAGGCCACCTTCCCCGGCCCGCCGGAGGTGCCCGAGCCGTTCCGCTGGCTGCCCGGCATGGACCTGCTGGTGCCGCAGGACGACGCATACCCTGATCCCGACCTGGTGATCTGCTTCGACGCGGCGAGCGAGTCCCGGCTGGGTGACCTGGCCGGCCGGCTGGACACGGCGGGCAGCTCGCTGGTGCTCGACCACCACGCCTCGAACAGCGGGTTCGGCCGGATCAACCTGGTCGATCCGCACGCCGCCGCCACCTCGGTGGTCGCGCTGGAACTGCTGGACCGGCTCGGCGTGACGGTCGACGCGGAGATCGCGACCGGGCTGTACGTCGCGCTGACCACCGACACCGGCTCGTTCCGCTTCGAGGCGACCACCCCGGCCGTGCACGAGACGGCCGCGCGCCTGGTGGCCACCGGCATCCGGCCCGGCGACATCTCCCGGCGGGTCTTCGACACCCGTCCGTTCGGCGCGGTCCGCCTCTTCGGCGAGGTGCTGGGCCGGGCCACGCTGGAACCGGCGGCCGCTGCCGGGCACGGCCTCGTCTGGACGTACGCCACCCGCGCGGACCTGGCCCGCCACGCCCAGCCCGCGTACGTGCTGGAGGCGCTGATCGACTCGGTGCGCTGCACGGCCGAGGCGGACGTGAGCTGCGTGGTCAAGCAGGCGGGCGAGGCGGAATGGGCGGTGTCGCTGCGCAGCAAGGGCGCGGTGGACGTGAGCCGGGTGGCGATGGCGCTCGGCGGCGGCGGGCACCGGTTCGCCGCCGGTTTCACGGGGCGGGGGGCGCTCGACGAGGTGGTCGGCCGGATCCGCGCCGAGCTGGCGACCGCAGGTGTGAGCTGATCGGCGCGTTTTCGGGGGATCGCGACGCGTGCCGGGCTTTCCGCCGTGCGTCACGCTGAGGACAATCGGGTGATGGATCATCCCCGTGAGCTCACCGTCGAGGCGCCCCGGGCCTGGGACCGGCCGGTCGTCTCCGTGCCGGTGCTGATCTGCCTGTCCCTGGTCGGCGGCCAGATGCCGTCCTTCTCGACCGCGGCGAACCTCTACATCCTCACCACCGGCGGGGGGTTGATCTGGGTCGGCCTGAGCAACCGGGTGCCCCGGCGTCCGGCACCGCGCCGGTTGCCGTCGGTCGCGCTCTGGTGGCTGGTGCCGGTTACCGTCTTCGGGGTCTTCGAGGGGGCGACGTTCGTGATGGCGGCGGGCGACGACTTCCCCACCTTCTCCCGGCTGGCCGATCCGCTGCTGGAGGACAACCTGGTCCGTTCTGCGGCCTGGTTCGCGTGGCTGTCCACGTTCTGGGGAATGGTGCGCCGTTGATGCGGGCACTGGCGATCGGCGGGTTCCTGGTCTCGATCGTGCTGTTCGCGGTCGTCGAGTGGGTCGCGCGCCGGGAGGGTTCGCGGATCCCGTCGATGGCCGACGTCTGCGCATTCGTGATGCGCTACGAGGTGGGCCCGGTGCCGGTCGGCCGGATCGGCCTGTTCGGGTTCTGGTGGTGGCTGGGCTGGCACTTCCTGGCCCGCTGACCGCCCTCGCCGAGGCGGGACGACGAGATTGATCTTTCCGCATTTCGGGAACAGTGAGCAGCATCTGGAAAGTGAACGTTAATTTGGGTGCGGGACCGGCGCTTCGCGGCGCTGGTCACGGGCGGTGGTGCCGCACCCGGCCCCGCCTCCCTCCAGGGTCAGACCGACCCGGGCTCCCGCTGCCAGGCGAGCCGCTCCGGTGATCCCGGACCGCTGCCGGGCGTTCAGCCGCCGACGACCTCCGGTCGTGGCGCGATGTGTCGTCGCGCCGATCCGGAGCGCCGGGCGCCCGTAGGACCGCCGTGTCCCGGCGGTCCGCACCCTGGAAGGACCCTCAGATGCCCAGCAAGCGCAAGCCGCGGACCGAGACCACCACCGACGAGGCGCGCGAGCAGATGCGCCGCGCGCTGCAGACCTCGATGGACACCCGTCAGTGACGTACGCCGTCCGGCGGTGACGCCGGCCGGGCCGCACGCGTGGCCCGACGCCGACGTCACCGCCGCTCGGGACCGACCGCCGCGCCCGGCAGCGCTACCGTCGCCCGGTGCGACGCATCCTGGTCGTCGGCGCCTCCGGTGCCGGCAAGACGGCCCTCGCCGGTGAACTGGCCCGGCGACTCGACCTTCCGCTGATCCACCTCGACCGCCACTACTGGCGCCCGGGCTGGACCGCCCCCGCCCCGGCCGACTTCCGCGCCGAGGTGGCCGCGCTCGCCGCCCGCCCGGCCTGGATCATGGACGGCACCTACGCGAGCACCCTCGATCTCCGGCTGCCCCGCGCCGACCTGCTGGTGCTCTGCGACACCTCCCGGCTGCGCTGCCTGGTCCGGATCGTCCGCCGCCGGTGGGCACATCGCGCAGCGCGCCGCCCCGACCTGCCCGAGGGCTGCCCGGAGCGGCTCGATCTCGACTTCCTGCCGCATGTCTGGCGCTTCCCCCGCGACTCCCGGCCCCGGGTGCTGGCCGCGCTGGCCGAGCACGCTCCCGGGCTGCCGGTGCGGCGCCTGCACGGGCGGCGTGACGCCGCCCGGCTCCTGGCTGACGTGGGTAAGTAGTCACGCTGCTTGCGGACCTTACTGAGCGCGTGCCAGGATCGGCGGCGATGAGCACGACTGCCGCCCCCGCCACCGCCGCCACACCCCGGCGGATCGCCGCGCTCGCGCTGCCCGCCCTGGTGGTGCTGGCCGCCGAGCCGCTCTACGTCCTGGTCGACACCGCGGTGGTCGGTCACCTCGGCCGGGTGCCGCTGGCCGCGCTCGCCGTCGGCGGCACCGTCATGACGCTGACCGCCTGGGTCGGCACCGTCGTCGCGTACGGCACCACCGGGCGCTCGGCCCGCCGCTTCGGGGCGGGGGACCGGGCCGCCGCGGTGGCCGAGGGCGTGCAGGCGTCCTGGCTCGCGTTGGCCACCGGAGTGCTGGTGGCGGTCGCCATCGGCATCGGCGGCGGCGCGCTGGCGCGTACCCTCGTCGGCGGCCCGGGCGAGGTGGCCGACGCCGCCGCCGGATGGCTGCGGGTCGCGGCGCTCGGCGCGCCCGGCCTGCTGCTCGCCGCCGCCGGCAACGGCTGGCTGCGCGGCATCCAGGACACCCGCCGGCCGCTGCTGTTCGTGCTCGGTCCCAACCTGCTCTCGGCGGTGCTCTGCCCGCTGCTCGTCTACCCGGCCGGGCTCGGGCTGGTCGGCTCGGCGGTGGCGAACGCGGTGGCGCAGACGCTCTCCGGCGTCCTGTTCGCGGGCGCGCTGGTGCGCGAGCGGGTCTCGCTGCGGCCCCGGCCCCGGGTGATCGGGCAGCAGCTCGTGCTCAGCCGCGACCTGCTCGTGCGCGGTGTCGCGTTCCAGGCCAGCTTCCTGTCCGCGACCGCCGTCGCGGCCCGCTTCGGCGCCGCCGCGGTGGGCGCGCACCAGATCGCCCTGCAACTGTGGTTCTTCACGGTGCTGGTGCTCGACGCCCTGGCCATCGCCGCGCAGTCGCTCGTCGGCGCCGCGCTCGGCGCCGGCGACGCGGCCGGCGCGCGGTTCGTGGCCCGCCGCGTCGCGCTGCTCGGCGGGCTGTGCGGCGTGGCGTTCGCGGTGCTGATCGCCGCCGGCGCCGGCGTGGTGCCGTCGTGGTTCAGCTCCGATCCCCAGGTACGCGAGCAGGCCATGACCGCCTGGCCCTGGTTCGTCGCGCTCCAGCCGATCGGCGGCGTGGTGTTCGCGCTCGACGGGGTGCTGATCGGCGCAGGCGACGTGCGCTACCTGCGCAACCTCACCATCGTGTGCGCGTTCGGCGGGTTCCTGCCGGCGATCTGGCTGGCCTACGGGCTCGAACTCGGGCTGGGCGGGATCTGGGCCGGGCTGACGCTGTTCGTGGTGCTGCGGCTGGCCGGCCTGCTGCTGCGGATGCGCTCGGGCGCGTGGGCGGTGGTCGGCGCGGTGCGCTGACACCGGTCAGCAGGGCTTGAACGAGCCGGGTCCGCCCATCCACGGCCCCGCCGGGCCGGTCAGCAGGTGTCCGGCAGGTCGACTGTCTTGTCCGGGTCGAAGACCGCGTCCGGGTCCGGGTCGGCCGGACCGCCGAAGGACGGCTTGCCGAGCGCCAGCAGCCCCTTGTCCAGCGCGGCGCAGTCGATGTTGGAGGTGTACGAGTCCGCCCGCTCGATCCACAGCCCGGCGGAGGCGGTGGTCACGTCGGCCGGGTGCGGGATGCTCCACTTCACCGTGTCGTGGACCACCACCACGCCGTCGCCCGGCGTGGGGCTGGTGGTGGGGAACGCGTACGCCCGGACGAAGTTCGTGGTCACCTCCAGGATGCGGATGCCGTCCCGGTCCTTCGTCGCCCGGTAGTTGATCCGGCCCTTGACCCGGGGCTGGTCGGCGGTGAGCCGGGCGCCCGGGGCAGGCCGGGTCGCGTAGGTGCCCGCCTCGCCGGTGGGGAAGTCGTCGCGCACGCCGGCCCGCGCGTCCGGGGCGAACTGGCGGACCAGCCGCTCCGGGTCCCTCGCGGTGAAGAACGTGCGGTCCAGCCGCGCGGTGATCAGCGCCTTGCGTACCCGGGTCAGCGCGTCGGCCACCTGCTTCTCGGTGAACGGGCCGATCCGCTTGGCCCGGGGCAGCGTGATCCCGGCCGCGCCCTCCGGGAAGCCGGCCGCCGGAGTGCCGTCGAACGGGCCGGCGACCGGTGGCGGCGACGCCGACGAGGACGCCTGCTCGCCGACCGGCAGGCTCACCGTCGGGTGCTCGGCCGCCGGCTCGCGCCAGCGCTGGAAGCCCTGGTAACCGAGGCCGCCGACGAGCCCGAAGAACGCGAGCAACGCCAGCGCGAGTACGCCGCCGAGCAGCTTGCCGGAGTGCCCGCCGAGCGCGATGCGCAGCCGGTCCGTGCGGCCGGGCGGCACCTCGGGCGCGGGCCGGCGCAGCCACTCGGGCACCGGTCCCAGTTCGTCCTCCGACGGGCCTGCGGTGGGGTGGGGGCCGGCGGCGGGGCGGTGATCGGTCATCGGACTTCCCGGGCAGACGGGGCGCTGGCGCACGATCTTGACACCCGGCCGAAGCTGGGCGGTATCCCCCGCAGGGCCGATCACGCACCGTCTGGCAGGCTTGGCGGTCGTGAGCACAGACGGTCTGATCGTGGTCGACAAGCCCGGCGGCATGACGTCGCACGACGTGGTGGCCCGCATCCGGCGGCTGGCCCGTACCCGCCGCGTCGGTCACGGCGGCACGCTCGACCCGATGGCCACCGGCGTCCTGGTGATCGGCGTGGGCCGGGCGACCCGGCTGCTCACGTACGTGATCGGCGCCGGCAAGAGCTACGCCGCGACGATCCGGCTGGGACAGGCCACCGTCACCGACGACGCCGAGGGCGAGGTGGTCGCGACCACCCCGGCCGGCGCCGTCACCGACGACGCGGTACGCGCCGCGCTGGCACCGCTCACCGGCGAGATCGACCAGGTGCCGAGCGCGGTGAGCGCCATCAAGATCAACGGACAGCGGGCGTACAAGCGGGTCCGCGACGGCGAGGCGGTCGACCTGCCCGCCCGGCGCGTCACCGTGTCGCGGCTGGACGTGCGCGCGATCCGCCGGGACACCCCGGACGTGGTGGACGTGGACGTGGACGTGACCTGCTCGTCCGGGACGTACGTCCGGGCGCTGGCCCGCGACGCGGGCGCGGCGCTCGGCGTCGGTGGTCACCTCACCGCGCTGCGCCGGACCGCTGTGGGCGGGTTCACGCTCGCCGAGGCGGCCACGCTCGGCCAGCTCGAGGAGCGCGCGCCGGACGTGGTGAACCTGCCGCTGGACGCCGCCGCCGAGCGGTTCTTCCCGCGCCGGGACGCCACCGCCGACGAGGCCCGGGTGCTGTCCCACGGCGGGCCGCTGACGCCGGCCGGGATCGCCGGTCCGTACGCCGTCTTCGACCCGGCGGGCGGGTTGATCGCTATCGTCAGCGAGCGGGACGGTCGGGCCCGCGCGGAGATCGTGCTGGCCCCGGCCTGAACGGCGCGCGGGCGGACAGGGGAGGAACGGCATGCAGCGGTGGCGGGGGTACGAGGCGGCGCCCGGCGGGGGGGGACGATCGGTGGTCACCATCGGCGTCTTCGACGGCGTGCACCGGGGGCACCAGGCCACCATCGGGCACACCGTGGCGCGCGCCCGGGAGCTGGGCGTCAAGTCGGTGGTGGTGACGTTCGACCCGCATCCGGCCGAGGTGGTGCGCCCCGGCTCGCACCCGGCGGTGCTGACCGAGCCGGCCCGCAAGGCCGAGCTGATCGAGGCGCTCGGCGTGGACGTGCTCTGCGTGGTGCCGTTCACAGTCGAGTTCTCCCGGCTGCCATCCGAGGCGTTCGTGCACGACGTCCTGGTCGAGCACCTGCACGCCGCACTGGTGGTGGTCGGCGACAACTTCCGGTTCGGGCACCGGGCCGCCGGCGACGTGCCCCTGCTGGAGCGGCTGGGCAGCACCTTCGGGTTCGCCGTCGAGGGGGCGCCGCTGGTCGCCGAGGGGGGGACGGTCTTCTCCTCCACGTACATCAGGTCCTGCGTCGACGCGGGCGACGTGGGCGCGGCGGCGGCGGCGCTGGGCCGCCCGCACCGGGTCGAGGGCGTGGTGGTCCGCGGCGATCAGCGTGGACGTGAGCTGGGTTACCCGACGGCCAACCTGCTGACCCACAGGTACGCGGCGGTGCCCGCCGACGGCGTGTACGCGGCCCGCCTGGTGCGCCGCGACGGCGAACCGCTGGCCGCGGCGGTGTCGATCGGCACCAACCCGACGTTCTCCGGGCAGGAGCGGCGGGTGGAGGCGTACGCGCTGGACTTCACCGGCGACCTGTACGGCGAGCGGCTGGCCCTGGACTTCGTGGCGCACCTGCGTGAGCAGCGGAGGTACGACGCGATCGAGCCGCTGGTGGCCCAGATGGCCGAGGACGTGGAGCGCACCCGCCGGGCGGTGCTCTGACCCGTCCGGACCACCTTGACCGGCCGTCCGTCCCGAGGGCTGGTAAGCTGACGAAGACGTCGGCTGACCGACGGGGGCCTCGCGTGCCTGCACGACGCCGCGGGTGCGAGGAACCGGTCCGTTGCACCGGTCACCACGACCGCTCCGGACCTCATCGAATGACCCACGAAACAGGGAGAACATGGCGCTCGACCAGGAAGCCAAGGCCAAGATCCGCCAGGAGTACGCGACCGCCGAGGGTGACACCGGCTCGCCCGAGGTGCAGGTCGCGGTCCTGACCAAGCGGATCGCGGAGCTCACCGAGCACCTGAAGGTGCACAAGCACGACCACCACAGCCGCCGTGGGCTGCTGCTGCTGGTCGGCCGGCGCCGCCGGCTGCTCAACTACGTCCAGAAGAAGGACATCAACCGCTACCGGTCGCTCATCGAGCGGCTCGGCCTGCGTCGATGACCTGACGGGGGAGTGGCCGCCTGGCTGCTCCCCCGTTCCGGTACCACCGAAGAACCCGGCCGCGCGACACCCGAAGAGGGAGCCGGTCAGCACCGGTCTCCGGTAGTGGCCCCCGGGAACCCCGGCACGACGCCGGCCATCCCGGGCGCTTCGATCGAAGACCGGCCGCCTGAGCAGTTCCCGTGTCGTCGGCCGACGACGCGAAGGAGCACCACAGCACATGACCGAGACCAAACTCGGCACCGAATCCCGCACCGCCGTGATCGACAACGGGGCCTTCGGCACCCGGGAGATCACCTTCTCCACCGGCCGGCTGGCCCGCCAGGCCGCCGGCTCCGTCGTCGCCCAGCTCGGCGAGACTGTCGTCCTCTCCGCGACCACGGCCGGCAAGCACCCGCGCGAGTCGTTCGACTTCTTCCCGCTGACCGTGGACGTCGAGGAGCGGATGTACGCCGCGGGCCGGATCCCCGGCTCGTTCTTCCGCCGCGAGGGCCGCCCCAGCGAGGACGCCATCCTCACCTGCCGGCTCATCGACCGGCCGCTGCGCCCGTCCTTCGTCAAGGGCCTGCGCAACGAGGTCCAGGTCGTCGAGACCATCCTCGCGCTCGACCCGCAGCACCCGTACGACGTGGTGGCGATCAACGCCGCGTCGATGTCGACCAAGCTCTCCGGCCTGCCGTTCTCCGGCCCGATCGGGGCGACCCGGGTCGCGCACGTGGACGGCCAGTGGGTCGCCTTCCCGACCCTGGAGGAACTGGCCCGGGCCACCTTCGACATGGTCGTGGCCGGCCGCACCCTGCCGGACGGCGAGGTCGCGATCATGATGGTCGAGGCCGAGGCCACCCCGAACGCGGTGACCCTGATCTCCGAGGGCGCGACCGCGCCGACCGAGGAGATCGTGGCGAGCGGCCTGGAGGCCGCCAAGCCGGCCATCCGTGAGCTGTGCCGGGCGCAGAGCGAGCTGGCCGAGGTGGCCGCCAAGCCGGTCAGCGAGTTCCCGGTGTTCCTGGACTACCAGGACGACGTGTACGACGCGGTGGCCGGCGTGGCCCGCGCCGACGTCACCGAGGCGCTGAAGATCGCTGGCAAGGCCGACCGCGAGGAGGCCCTGGACCGGATCAAGGCCAAGGTCGCCGAGGAGCTGGGCGGCCGGTTCGAGGGCCGTGAGAAGGAGCTCTCCGCCGCGTTCCGGTCGCTGACCAAGTCCGAGGTCCGCAACCGGGTGCTGCGCGAGCAGGTCCGCATCGACGGGCGCGGCCCGCGTGACATCCGTCCGCTGACCGCCGAGGTCGGCGTGCTGCCGCGGGTGCACGGCTCGGCGCTGTTCGAGCGCGGCGAGACCCAGATCCTGGGCGTCACCACGCTGAACATGCTGCGCATGGAGCAGATGGTGGACACGCTGTCCCCGGAGAACCGCAAGCGCTACATGCACAACTACAACTTCCCGCCTTACTCGACCGGTGAGACTGGCCGGGTGGGCTCGCCGAAGCGGCGCGAGATCGGCCACGGCGCGCTCGCCGAGCGTGCGCTGCTCCCGGTGCTGCCGTCGCGTGAGGAGTTCCCCTACGCCATCCGGCAGGTCTCCGAGGCGCTCAGCTCCAACGGCTCCACCTCGATGGGTTCGGTCTGCGCCTCGACGCTGGGCCTGCTCTCCGCCGGTGTGCCGCTGAAGGCGCCGGTCGCCGGCATCGCCATGGGCCTCATCTCCGACGAGGTCGACGGCAAGACCCAGTACGTGACGCTCACCGACATCCTCGGCGCCGAGGACGCGTTCGGCGACATGGACTTCAAGGTCGCCGGCACCCGGGACTTCGTCACCGCGCTCCAGCTCGACACCAAGCTGGACGGCATCCCGTCGGACGTGCTGGCCGCCGCGCTGCAGCAGGCGCACGAGGCCCGGCAGACCATCCTCGACGTGATGCAGCGGGCCATCGAGACGCCGGCCGAGATGTCGGACTACGCGCCGCGGGTGACCACCGTCAAGATCCCGGTTGACAAGATCGGCATGGTGATCGGCCCGAAGGGCCAGACCATCAACGCGATCCAGGACGAGACCGGCGCCGAGATCTCCATCGAGGACGACGGCACGATCTACGTCGGCGCGACAAACGGCCCGTCGGCCCAGGCCGCTGTGGACCGGATCAACGGGATCGCCAACCCGACGCTGCCCAAGGTCGGCGAGCGGTTCCTCGGCACCGTGGTGAAGACCGCCGCGTTCGGCGCCTTCATCTCGCTGCTGCCGGGCCGCGACGGCCTGCTGCACATCTCCAAGGTGGGCGACGGCAAGCGGGTCGAGAAGGTCGAGGACTTCCTCAACGTCGGCGACAAGGTCGAGGTGGAGATCGCGGACATCGACGCCCGCGGCAAGATCTACCTGGACAAGATCCGCCCGGAGGGCGCCGAGGCGCCGGCCGAGGGCGGGGCCGGCGGCGGTGACCGTCCGTCGGGCCGGGACCGCGGCGGCGACCGTGGCCCGCGCGACCGGGGTGACCGCGAGCGCCGTACCGAGGGCGGCGAGCGTCGTTCCGAGGGCGGCGAGCGTCGTTCCGAGGGTGGCGAGGGCGGCGGCGACTCCCGTCCGCGCCGCCGTACCCGGCACAGCTGATCCACCGACCGGCCCGGGTGACCTGCGCGTCACCCGGGCCGGCCCACGGCTCCAGGTCGCCCGCGCGAGCTGGAGCCGTCGTACGTCCCGCCGTTCCTCGTCATCCGGAGAGCAGGTGCTCGTGAGTTCGTCAGCCGCCTCGACGGGACGGGGGGTGACGTCGACCGGGCCGGTTTCGGCGGCCCGCGCGGTCACCCGCACGCTCACCGACGACCCGCTCGGCGGCACCGTCCGCCGTACCGTGCTGCCCAGCGGGCTGCGGGTGCTCACCGAGGCGATCCCGGCGATGCGCAGCGTGTCGTTCGGCATCTGGGTGGCTGTCGGCTCGCGCGACGAGACCGGCTCGCAGGCCGGCGCCGCGCACTTCCTGGAGCACCTGCTGTTCAAGGGCACCAACAAGCGCAGCGCGCTGGAGATCTCGGCGCAGATCGAGGCGGTGGGCGGCGAGACGAACGCCTTCACCACGAAGGAATACACCTGCTACTACGCGCGGGTGCTGGACGAGGACCTGCCGCTGGCCATCGACGTCATGTGCGACCTGGTCGCCGACTCGGTGCTGGCCGCACCCGACGTGGAGACCGAGCGCGGCGTCATCCTCGAAGAGATCGCCATGCACGACGACGAGCCCGGCGACGAGGTGCACGACCTGTTCGCCCGCGCCGTCTACGGCGACCACCCGCTGGGCCGGCTCATCTCCGGCACGGAGGAGACGGTCACGCCGATGACCCGGCGGCAGATCCAGGGCTTCTACCGCCGCCGCTACACCGCGCCGCAGATCGTGATCGCCGCCGCCGGCAACCTCGACCACGCCGCCGTGGTCAAGCTGGTCCGGCAGGCGCTGCGCGGCACCCCGCTGGACACCGACCCGGCCGCGCCGGCACCGCATCGGGCGGCCACCCCGGCGGTACGCACCAAGCCGGCCACCACGCTCGTCGAGCCGAAGGAGACCGAGCAGGCGCACGTCATCCTCGGCTGCCCGGGGATCGACCGCACCGACGACCGGCGGTTCGCGCTCGGCGTGCTGAACAACGTGCTCGGCGGCGGCATGTCCAGCCGGCTGTTCCAGCAGATCCGGGAGCAGCGCGGCCTGGCTTACTCGGTCTACTCCTACGCCAGCCAGTACGCCGACAGCGGCGTCTTCGCCGTCTACGCCGGGTGCGCGCCGGGCAAGGTGGACGAGGTGCTGGACCTGACCCGCGCCGAGCTGGCGCGGGTGGCCGCCGAGGGGATCACCGAGGCGGAACTGGCCCGGGGCAAGGGGATGAGCAAGGGCTCGTTCGTGCTCGGGCTGGAGGACACCGGCTCGCGGATGAGCCGGCTCGCCAAGGGCGAACTGCTCTACGGCAACCTGATGCCGGTGGACGACCTGCTGGCCCGGGTGGACGCGGTGACGCTGGCCGACGTGAACGACCTGGCGGCCGAGTTGCTCGGCCGGCCGATGTCGCTGGCCGTGGTCGGCCCGTTCGACTCCGGCAGTTTCACGGTCACCGGCTGAGCGCCGTACCGGTCCGCCGGACCGCGCACCGGGCGCTGGGATAGGTTGTGGCCCGTGACTGAGCAGCAGAGGACGGCGGCCCGGGTCGGTGTGCTGGGCGCCCGGGGCCGGATGGGCATGGAGGTCTGCAAGGCGGTCGACTCCGCCGCCGACCTGGAGCTGGTGGCGGCCGTCGACCAGGGTGACGACCTGGACGCGGTGGCCCAGGCGGGCGCCGAGGTGGTCGTCGACTTCACCACCCCCGACGCGGTCATGGACAACCTGCGCTGGTGCGTCGAGCGGGGCATCCACGCCGTGGTGGGCACCACCGGCTTCACCGGGCAGCGGCTCGACCAGGTGCGCGAATGGCTGTCCGGCCGTCCCGGCGTGGGCCTGGTCATCGCCCCGAACTTCGGCATCGGCGCGGTGCTGATGATGCAGTTCGCGGCGCGCGCCGCCCGCTACTTCGAGTCGGTCGAGATCGTCGAGCAGCACCACCCGCGCAAGCTGGACGCGCCGAGCGGCACCGCCACCCACACCGCCCGGCTGATCGCCGCGGCCCGCGCCGACGCCGGCCTGGGGCCCGCGCCGGACGCCACCCGCGACGAGGTGGCGGGCGCGCGCGGCGCCGACATCGACGGGGTACGCGTGCACGCGGTGCGCGCCACCGGCCTGGTCGCCCACCAGGAGGTGCTGTTCGGCACCACGGGCGAGACGCTGACCATCCGGCACGACTCGTACGACCGGGTGTCCTTCATGCCCGGCGTGCTGCTCGCGGTCCGGGAGGTGGCCCGCCGCCCCGGTCTCACGGTCGGCCTGGACGCCCTGCTCGACTGAACCCGCGCGGCGTGCCCCCGGCCCGCTGCCGGAAACCGTTTGGCCTGCTCGGCGGTGTGGACCTAGGCTGCTTTCCATGATCGATTCCGGACACTCCGACCGCGCCGGCCGCCGGGTGACGCTGCGGCCGGTGGACGACGACAACTGGCGGGCCGTGGCGGACGTCGCCCCGCGCGACGACCAGCGTGCCTTCGTCGCCGCGCTGGCCGCCCGCTACCTGCTGCTGACCATGCGCTCGGACGTCTGGAACTCGCTGGCCGTCTACGCCGACGAGACGGTCGTCGGCCACGTCATGTGGGGAGTGGACGACGACGGGTCGCGCTGGATCGGCGGAATGGTGATCGACGCCGCCGAGCAGGGCCGAGGGCTGGGCCGTGCCACCGTGCGGACGCTCACCGACTGGCTCGCCGAGGCCGGCGAGCCGATCCGCCTCAGCTACCACCCCGACAACAAGCCCGCCGCCGCTCTCTACACGTCCCTGGGTTTCCACCCCACAGGCGCGGTCGAGGACGACGAGCTGGTAGCCGAACTCCCCCCTCAGGGGTGATCGCCACCGGGCTGTGGCGGAAGGTCTTCCTCCGAGACGGCTACGTGGAGGCGGAGCTGGGGGACCAGCATGTCGTCCACGTCCAGCGCGCGGGTCGCGCCGTCCGGCTCCCAGCCGGTCGAGCCGAGGAAGTTGCGGGTCGCCGTGTCGGCGTCGAACGCCCACGCCACCGCCCGGGTCAGACCGTCGCCGCGCCAGTGCTCGACGGCCGCGGCGAGCAGCCGGCTGCCGTGCCCGCGCCGCCCCCACCGGGGCTCGATCAGCAGGTCGGTCACCGCCGCGACGTCCGATCCGAGCGCCTCGGCCGGCTCGTCCGGGGCGAGCGCGTCGGAATCGGCCGGACCGGAGGCGACGAACCCCACCAGATAGGATTGCGCCGCCTGTTCGACGGCGACCAGCACCCGGTGCGCGCCCGAGGGCGGCTCCTGCACCGCCGCGTTCCACCGCCGCGCGAGGTACGCCTCGTCGAGGTTGTCGAGCACGTGCCGTGGCAGGATCCGGCGGTACGCGAGCCGCCAGGTCGCGAGCTGGATGCGTGCGATCTCGCCGGCGTCCTCGGGACGCGCGGGCCGGACGTAGCCTGCAGCCATGGCACGTGAGCCTACGCAGGGCGAGGAGGGTGACTGTGGCGCAGGGTGCCGGGCGGACGATCACGCAGGTCGTCGCCGTGGCCGCGCTCGCCGCGGCGGTCACCGTGTTCCTCTCCGTGGCGGCGGTCCGGCACGGCTTCTTCGACCTGCAGGTCTACTACGGCGCGCTGACGTACTGGGCGCGTGACGGCGGGGAGATCTACGACTTCCTGCGCCCCGGCACCCAGTACGGCTTCACGTATCCGCCGTTCGCCGCGCTGGTGATGCTGCCCATGGCGTACCTGCCGTGGGTCGCGGCGATCGTGGTGAGCGTGACCGCCACGGTGCTGACGAGCGCCGTGGTCATCTGGCGGCTGCTGGACCCGGTGGCCCGCCGGTCCGGCTGGACCCGTTGGTTCGCGCTCGCGGTCGCGCTCTGCCTGGCCGCCGCGTACGAGCCGATGCGCGAGACGGTCAACTTCGGCCAGGTCAACATGCTGCTGCTGTTCCTGGTGGCGGTGGACCTGCTGTGGCTGCTGCCGGCGCGCAGCCGCTGGGCGGGCGTGGGCATCGGCCTGGCCACCGCGATCAAGCTGACACCCGGCATCTTCATCGTCTACCTGCTGGTCACCGGCCGCTGGCGGGCCGCGCTGACCACCGTCGGCGCGGCCGCCGTCGCCACGCTCGTGGCGGCCGGTTTCTTCCCCGACGCCTCCCGGGAGTTCTGGACCGAGGCGCTGTGGAACACCGACCGGGTCGGTGAGCTGGCGTTCGTCTCCAACCAGTCGCTGCGCGGGGTGGTCGCCCGGCTCGACCCGCAGCATCCGAGCACGATCGCCTGGCTGGTGCTCGTACTCCTGACGCTCGTGGTGTGGGCGTGGCGGTCGCGGGCGGCGGTGGCCGCCGGCGACGAGGCCACCGGCCTGGCCCTCACCGGCGCGGTGATGTGCCTGGTCAGCCCGGTCACCTGGGTGCACCACCTGGTCTGGCTGCTGCCGGGTCTGATCCTGCTCGTCGACAACGGCATGGCGGCGCCCGCGCGCAGCCGCCGGCGCCGCCTGCTGCTGGCCGCCGCGGTGATCGGGTACGCGCTGCTGTGCAGCCGGATCGTCTGGTCCTGGGAGAAGGACTTCTCCGGCGTGGACGGCTTCCTCGGCAGCAACACGTACGTGTGGATCAGCCTGGCACTGCTGCTCGGGCTGCCGATCCGCCGCTGGCTCACGCCGGCCGGCGGTGAGCGGCGGGGCGTGGACGTCCCGGCCGGGTCAGCCTCCGGCGGTGTACCGCAACTCGCGGAGCAGGATCGGGGCGCGTCCACCGTGCAACGGCACCGCGTAGGTGGACTCGTCCCCGTCAGGTGAGTGCCCGGTCCGCTCGTAGAAGCGGCGGGCCCGGGTGTTGTCGGCCAGCACCCACAGCCGGTACGCCGTCCAGCCCCGCTCGGCCAGGCCGTCGCGGGCCGCCGCGAGCAGCGTCCGGGCGGCGCCCGAGCCCCAGTGCGCCGGCTCCAGGTAGATGGCGACCAGCTCGCCGTGCGCCGGGTCGAGGTCGCCGCGGTCCTGGTTGTTCCGGTACGGCCCGAACGTGGTGAACCCGACCATCACCCCGTCGTCCTCGGCGACCAGCGTGGTGAACGGGTGCTCCGGGTCGGCGGTGCCGAGGTCGCGGCGGCGCTGCGCCCAGGCGCGCGGGTTCAGCCGGCTCAGCACCTCCGCGGGCATGATCCCGGCGTAACCGGCCTGCCAGCCGTGGACGTGCACCCGGGCGATCGCCTCGGCGTCGTCCGGCTCCTCCCGACGGATGGTGAACACCTGTCCGTTCTATGCCCCGACGGGCGATCGGTCCAGTCGCCGCTCCCGGTGTCGTACCGCTGGATTAGGGTCGCCGACGATGGCCGTACCGGAATCGCTCTCCCTCGCCCAGGCCCGCCGGATCGCCCTGGCCGCCCAGGGTTTCACCGACCCGGCGCCTGCCGGCGTGCCCACCCGGCGGCACCTGCGCCGGGTCCTCGACCGGGTCGGGCTGATCCAGATGGACTCGGTGAACGTGCTCCAGCGGGCGCACTACCTGCCGCTCTACAGCCGGCTCGGGCCCTACCCGACGACCCTGCTCGACACCGCCGCCTACCGCCGCCCCCGCGAGCTTTTCGAGTACTGGGCGCACGAGGCGTCGCTGGTGCCGGTCGGGCTGCACCCGGTGCTGCGCTGGCGGATGGCGAAGGCCCGCGACGAGGCGTGGGGCGGGATGCGCCGGATCGCCGAGGAGCAGCCCGAGCTGGTCGCCTGGGTCCGCGACGAGGTGGCCGCCCGGGGTCCGCTGACCGCCGCCGAGATCGAGCACGACGCGCCCCGGGAGACCGGCAACTGGGGCTGGAACTGGTCGGCGGTGAAGAGGGCGCTGGAGTTCCTCTTCTGGGCCGGCGAGGTCACCGCCGCCGGCCGCACCAACTCGTTCGCCCGCCGCTACGACCTGCCCGAGCGGGTGCTTCCGGCCGCCGTGCTGGACGCGCCCACCCCGGCCGACGCCGAGGCGCACCGCACGCTCGTGTCGATGGCCGCCCGTTCGCTCGGTGTCGCCGCCGAGCCGGAGCTGCGCGACTACTTCCGGCTTCCGGTCGCCGGGGCGCGACGCGCGGTGGCCGAGCTGGTCGAGGCGGGCGAGCTGACCCCGGTCACGGTGCAGGGCTGGCGGCAGCCCGCCTACCTGCACGCCGACGCCCGGCTGCCCCGGTGGGTACGCGGCAACACGCTGGTGAGCCCGTTCGACCCGTTGGTCTGGGAACGGGCGCGCACCGAGCGGCTGTTCGGCTTCACGTACCGGATCGAGATCTACGTGCCGGCGCCCCAGCGCGTCTACGGCTACTACGTGCTGCCGTTCCGCCAGGGCGAGCGCTTCACCGCCCGGGTCGACCTCAAGGCCGACCGGAAGGCCGGGGTGCTGCTGGTGCCGGCCGCCTGGGTCGAGCCGGGCGCCGACCCGGGGGAGACCGCCGTGGCGCTCGCCGCCGAGCTGTACCGGCTGGGCGGCTGGCTCGGCCTGGACGCGGTCGCCCCGCCCGTCGCGGGCGACCTGGCGGGGCCGCTGGCCGCCGCGCTGGCAGGCCTGGCGGGTGTACGGTGAGCGCGTGACGAGCGTTGACCGGCCTGCCACCGCGCCCGACCCGCACACGCGCCCGGACACCGATCCGCACCCGCACCTGTCGCACCCGCACGGCCCGCACGCTCCCGACGGGTCGTGGCCGGGGGGTTACCCGGTGGCGTACCAGCCGGTCGAGGCCGACCGGTTCACCCGGATGGTGCTGCGCCTGCACGCCCGCGCCCCGCGCTGGGCGGTGCCGCTCGCCGCGCTCGGCTGCGTCGGCGTCGGCATCGCGTACGCGATGATCAGCGACCCGACCCGGAGCGACCCGGACGCCCCGCCGTCCTGCCTGCTCAAGCTCACCACCGGTCTGGACTGCCCGGGCTGCGGCGGCACCCGCGCCCTCTGGTACGTGCTGCACGGCGACCTGCCCGCTGCGGCCCGGCACCACTTCCTTTTCGTCTTCGCGCTGCCGTTCCTGACCTGGCTCTTCGTGGCCTGGGCCGGCAACCGGGCGTTCGGCTGGAAGCTGCCCGAGGCGCAGTTCAGCCCCAAGGTCATCGGCGTGTTCATGGCCGCCTGGGCGGTCTTCTCGGTCGTCCGCAACCTCCCGTGGGCCCCCTTCACCTCGCTCTACGTCTGACCTCCCGCCGCCCACGAAGCCTGGTGGAAGGCGGGTGGTCGGCCGCGTGGCCGATTTCCGCGGCGAGGGGCGGGGCCACTACAGTCGCAGGAATGCCGGAGATGGTTCAGCCCCAGGTCAAGTTGATCGCGTGGACCCAGTTCCAGGCGCCGGAAGAGGTGCCCTGGTCCACCGACGCCGACGGCGGGCAGGCGCTCGCCGAGTTCGCCGGCCGGGCCTGCTACCAGAGCTGGAAGAAGCCGAACCCGGCGACCGCCACGAACGCCGGCTACCTGGCGCACATCCTGGAGGTCGGCCACCTGAGCGTGCTGGAGCACGGCTCGGTGAGCTTCTACTTCAGCGGCGTCTCCCGGTCCTTCACGCACGAGCTGATCCGGCACCGGCACTTCTCCTACTCGCAGCTGTCCCAGCGCTACGTGCCCGAGCGGGACGCGGCGATGGTCGAGCCGTCGGTGATCGCCGACGACCCGGAGCTGCACAAGAAGTTCGTCGAGGCCACCGACGCGGCGGTGCGGGCGTACACCGAGTTGCTGGAGGGGCTGGAGGCCCGCTTCACCGACGAGCCCAACCCGACGCTGCGCCGCAAGCAGGCCCGCCAGGCGGCGCGGGCGGTGCTGCCCAACGCCACCGAGACGCGGATCGTGGTGACCGGCAACTACCGGGCCTGGCGGCACTTCGTGAAGATGCGCGCCACGGAGCACGCCGACGTGGAGATCCGCGAGCTGGCGGTGGAGTGCCTGCGCCAGCTCAAGGGTGTCGCGCCGAACGTCTTCGCCGACTTCGTGATCTCCACTCTGCCCGACGGCACCGAGGTGGCAGCGTCGCCGCACGCCGAGTGACTCGTCGCCCTTCGCCGCCGGGCCACCGGCGGTCGTCCGCTAGGTTGTGAGCATGACGCACGACCACTCCACCGACCCGAGCCGGGGCGCGTCCCGCCCGTTCGGGCGAGTGATGACGGCCATGGTGACCCCGTTCGCGCCGGATGGCGGGCTGGACCTGGACGGCGCCGCCCGGCTGGCCGAATACCTCGTGGACGAGCAGGGCAACGACGCGCTGGTGCTCAACGGCACCACCGGCGAGTCCCCGACCACCACCGAGGCGGAGAAGGAGTCGCTGATCCGCGCCGTGGTCGAGGCGGTCGGCGACCGGGCCCGGATCGTCGCCGGGGTGGGCACCAACGACACCCGGCACACGGTCGAGCTGGCCGCGCAGGCCGAGAAGGCCGGCGCGCACGGCTTGCTGGTGGTCACGCCCTACTACAACAAGCCGCCGCAGGCCGGGCTGCTGCGTCACTTCACCACTGTCGCGGACGCCACCGGCCTGCCGGTCATGCTCTACGACATCCCGCACCGCGCGGGTGTGGCGATCGCCACCGAGACGCTGGTGAAGCTGGCCGAGCACGGCCGGATCGTCGCGGTGAAGGACGCCAAGGGCGACCTGTTCGCCACCGCCGAGGTGCTCAGCCGCACCGACCTGGCCTACTACAGCGGCGAGGACGCGCTCACCCTGCCGATGTTGTCGGTCGGCGCGGTCGGCGTGGTCGGCACCTCCACCCACTTCACCGGTGCGCTGACCAAGCGGATGATCGAGGCGTTCGAGGCGGGCGACAACGCCGCCGCGCTCACGCTGCACCGGCAGTTGCTGCCGCTCTACACCGGTATCTTCCGCACCCAGGGCACGATCCTGGTGAAGGCCGGCCTCGCGGCCCAGGGCCGCCCGGCCGGTCCGGTGCGACCGCCGCTCGTCGACGCCACCGGCGACGAACTGGCCCAGCTGCGCGCCGACTGCGCCGCGGCGGGCCTGCCCCTGCCCGAATGACCAAACGAGACGACGGACGCCGCGCGACGGCGTCGCAGAATGAGGTGACGCGTGACCGAGGCGCACATCGAGGGTGAGCTGCCCCCGCCGCTGCCCGAGGGCGGCCTGCGGATCATCCCGCTCGGCGGACTCGGCGCCATCGGCCGGAACATGACCGTCTTCGAGTACGACGGCAAGCTGCTCATCGTCGACTGCGGGGTGCTCTTCCCCGACGTCGAGCAGCCGGGCGTGGATCTGATCCTGCCCGACTTCGGTCCGATCCTGGACCGGCTGGCCGACGTGCAAGCGATCGTGCTCACGCACGGCCACGAGGACCACATCGGCGCCGTGCCGTACCTGCTCGCCCACAAGCCGGACATCCCGCTCGTCGGCTCCCAGTTCACGCTCGCGCTGGTCGAGGCGAAGCTGGCCGAGCGGCGGATCCAGCCGTACACGCTGACCGTGCGGGAGGGCGGCCGGGAACGGCTGGGCCCGTTCGAGTGCGAGTTCTTCGCGGTGAACCACTCGATCCCGGACGCGCTGGCGGTGGCCATCCGTACCCCGGCCGGTCTGGTGCTGCACACCGGCGACTTCAAGATGGACCAGCTCCCGCTGGACGGGCGGATCACCGACCTGGCCGGGTTCGCCCGGCTCGGCGCCGAGGGCGTCGACCTGCTGCTGTCCGACTCGACGAACGCGGAGATCCCCGGGTTCGTCACGCCGGAGCGGGAGATCGGGCCGGTCCTGGACTCGATCTTCGCCAAGGCGAAGGGGCGGATCATCGTCGCCTCGTTCGCCTCGCACGTGCACCGGGTGCAGCAGGTCTTCGACTCTGCGGCCGAGCACGGCCGCAAGGTGGCCCTGATCGGCCGGTCCATGGTCCGCAACATGGGCATCGCCCGCGACCTGGGCCTGCTCAACATCCCGTCGGGCCTGGTGGTCGGCATCGAGGAGGCCACCAACCTGCCGCCCGAGCAGATCGTGCTGATGTCCACCGGTTCGCAGGGCGAGCCGATGAGCGCGCTGGGCCGGATGGCCAGCGGCGACCACCGGCACATCACCATCGCGCCGGGCGACACCGTGGTGCTGGCGTCGTCGCTGGTGCCGGGCAACGAGACGTCGGTCTACCGGGTGATCAACCGGCTGGCTCGCGCCGGCGCCGTGGTGGTGCACAAGGACGTGGCGAAGGTGCACGTCTCCGGCCACGCCCCGGCCGGGGAGCTGCTCTACCTGCTCAACGTCGTACGCCCGAGCAACCTGATGCCGGTGCACGGCGAGTGGCGGCACCTGCGGGCGCACGCCCGGCTCGGCATCGAGTCCGGCGTCGCGCCGGACCGGGTCGTGCTCTGCGAGGACGGCGACGTGGTCGACCTGGTCGAGGGCCGCGCCAGCGTGGTCGGGCGGGTGAAGAGCCGGTACGTCTACGTCGACGGTCTCGCCGTCGGCGACGTCAGCGAGTCGCTGCTCACCGAGCGGCGGATCCTCGGCGACGGTGGTTTCATCGCGACCACAGTCGTGGTCGACTCGGTCACCGGCAAGGTGGTCGCCGGGCCGACCGTCTCGGCGAAGGGCTTCTCCGAGGACCCGGGGGCGTTCAACCCCGTGATCCCGCTGATCACCGAGGCGCTGAACCGGGCCGCCGCGGACGGCATCACCGACCCGCACCAGCTCCAGCAGATCGTCCGCCGCACGGTGGGGCGCTGGGTCAACGACGCGTACCGCCGTCGGCCCATGATCGTCCCGACCGTCGTCGAGGTCTGACCCGACCGCGCCGCACGCCGGTCCACCGTCCGCGGTGGGCCGGCGTCGTCGCATTCCGGGTACGCCCCGACACGGCGCGTCGAAACCTGCCGCGCGTACTCATCCGATCGGCGTCCGTCTCCGTACCTCCCGACGGCCGGCGTGCCCCTGCGCCGGTCGGGAGGAGCGTGGCGGATGGACCGCAGACGGATGACAGCCATCGGCGTAGTGGTGGCGGCGGCCGGGTTGACGGCGGCGGTGACCCTGCCGTCGTTCGCCGGTGAGGAACCCCGGCGGGCCGCCCCGGCGGCCGACGGCGTCGCGCCGGAGGTCCTGGACGCGATGGGCCGCGACCTCGCGCTGACCCGCGACCAGGCGGTGAAGCGGCTGCGGACCGAGCGGTGGGCGGCCGGCGCCGTCACCCGGCTGCGCGGCGAACTCGGCGCCGGCTACGGCGGGAGCTGGCTCAGCGCGGACGGCGCCACGCTCACCGTGGCGGTGGCCGACGCGGCCGGCGAGGCGCGGGTACGGGCCGCGGGCGCGGTCCCGAAGCGGGTCGCCCGGGGCGTCGCCGAGCTGGACGCGGTGAAGACCCGGCTGGACGCGGCGGGCGCCGACGCCAGCCCCGACGTCGCCGGCTGGTACGTCGACGTCACCGACAACGCGGTGGCCGTGATCGCCCGGCCGGGCGCGGAGGCCGACGGTCGCCGGTTCGCCGCTGCCGCCGGATCGAAGACCGCGATGATCCGGGTGCGTACCGCCGACGAGGCGCCGCGTCCGCTGTTCGACGTGCGCGGCGGAGACGCCTACCTGATCAACAATGCGGGCCGCTGCTCGGTCGGCTTCTCGGTGGTCGGCGGGTTCGTCACCGCCGGGCACTGCGGACAGCCGGGGGATCGCACCACCGGATCCAACCGGGTCGCCCAGGGCACGTTCGCGGCCTCCTCGTTCCCCGGCGACGACTGGGCATTCGTCCGCGCCAACGCCGACTGGACGCCGCTGGGCGTGGTGACCGACTTCAACGGCGGCGGCACGGTGGCGGTGAACGGCTCCACCGAGGCGCCGGTCGGCGCGTCGATCTGCCGGTCCGGCTCCACCACCGGCACCCGCTGCGGCCTGGTCCAGGCGAAGAACGCCACAGTCAACTACCCCCAGGGGACGGTGACCGGGCTGACCCGCACGAACGTCTGCGCCGAGCCGGGTGACTCCGGCGGCGCGTGGCTCTCCGGTGATCAGGCGCAGGGCGTCACCTCCGGGGGCTCGGGCGACTGCACACGCGGCGGCACCACGTTCTTCCAGCCGGTCAACGAGATTCTCCAGCGCAACAACCTGACGCTGGTCACCGCCGGTGACCAGCCCGCGCCCACGCAGCCACCGGCGGGCGGCGGCGAGACCACCCCGCCGGTGACCGCCGAGCCCACCCCGCCGGCCGGCGACACCGACTGCTCCGGCCAGGTCAGCCGGACCGGCCGGATCGCCGCCGGACGGGCCCAGATCCAGCCGGACGGGCGCTTCTTCCGGGTGCCGGACGGCACCCAGGAGGCGTGCCTGGCCGCGCCGGACGGCGCCCGGGTGGTGCTGGAACTGCAACGCTTCACCGGCGGCGCGTTCCGCACCGTGGCTCGCACGACCTCCGCCGACGGCACGGCCCGGCTGACCGCCGAGACCCCGGCCGGCGCCTACCGGTACCGCGTCGTCGGGTTGTCCGGCTCCGGCGAGTACACGCTGGCGTTCTCCGCCCGCTGACCGCCGCACCAGACCGCGGCCCCCGATCACCACCGCCCGGTGGTCGGGGGCCGCGCCGCGCCGGCCGGTTCGCCGGCAGGCCGGGCACTCAGGGCAGCGCGGCGACCGCGTCGGCGTACGCGGTGCCGGTGCGGACCGCGGCGGCCACCAGCACCACGAGCTGAGCCGGAGCCACCCCGCAGGACAGGTCGGTGGAGACGCCCGCGGCCAGCACCAGCATTCCGTCGCCGGGTTCGTGCACGTACGCGGCGGGCAGCAGCCGATCGTGGTTCCAGGCGTTGCAGAACGCGTACGCCTCCGCGCGCCGCTCGGCCGGCAGCCGCCGCTGCGCCACCACCCGGGCGTGCAGCACGTCGCCCCGCCGCCCCAGCCGGCGGAACTGGATCGTGGCCTCGCCCCACCGCCCGGCGAGCGTGCCGTCCGGCTCCACCGTGTACGGCTCGCCCCGGGCGGCGAGCGCGGCGGCGAGCAGCGCCGCGTCCAGCGGGGCCGGTTCCTCCGGGCCGGGCGGGCCGGGCTCGGCCGGATCAGTTTCCGGCTCCTCGTCGAACTCGCTCTCGGCGGCCAGCGACACCGGCGCGGCGAGCGGCCGCTCGGCCAGCCAGGAGGCGATCCGGCCGGACTGGTGCCCGGTGCCGTTGCGGGCGTCGAAGCTGCCGGCGAGCGCCGTCGCCAGCGCTTGCAACTGCGTACCCAGCGTCGCCACGTCCACCTCGGCGGCGGGCCGGGAGCCGTGCCCGGGGCGGTGGATCCGCCGCCCGCCCAGCCCGGCCTCGGTGGCCAGGCCGCACAGCAGCGCGCCCGCCGCGGCGAACTCCATCGCGGACAGGTCGTCGGCCGGGCGGTCCAACTCGGGCAGTTGCTCGGTCAGAATCTCCAGCCCGCGATGCAGGTAGCCGCCCAGCGCGCAGAAGCGCAGATGCGCGGCGAGCAGCGGGAACGCGGTCCGCTCGCCCCGGTGCCGGCGATACGCGTGGACGTGTGCCCGGGCCGCCCGCGTCACCGCTCCGGTACGCAGCCAGGGCAGCAGCCCCACCGCGAGCGCCCGTTCGGGCTGGTCGGTGCAGGTCGCCGCCCCGGCCAGCGCTGCCTCCCGCTCGCCCCGCCGGGTCGGCGCCGTCTGCGGCTCGACCCAACCGGCCAGCGCCGGCGCCAGCGCCGCCAGAGCCGCCTCCGGCTCGCCCCAGCCGGCCAGGAGTTCGGCCCGCCGGGCCGGGGCGCACCCCGGACAGCCGCCCACCGGGTCCGTGGCGTCCGCCGCCGACCAGCGCTCGTACGCACGCCGGGCCGCAGGCTCGTCGCCGAGGTGGTCGGCGAGCCGGCAGCGCAGCTCCGCCACCGGGGCGGCGTCCTCGCCCAGCTCGTCGGCGAGCGCGTCCAACAGGGACCGGGCCTGGTCCAGGCCCACCCGGGGGGTGCCGAACGACGCCTCCACCGCGTGCCGCTGGTGCCGGCGCAACCGGGTCAGCTCCTCGGGGCGGGCGTCCAGCAGCCCGGGGTGCCGGGCCAGCGTGGCCCGCATCCGCCGGACCGGCTCCACCGCGCGCCACCGCTCGCCCCGGTGCAGGTACGCCTCGACCAGCGCGAACCGCGCCGACAGGGCGGTACGCGGATCGCCGGTGGCGTCCGCCCGCGACGCGATCCGTTCCAGCTCGGCGCAGCGCTCGGCGCCGTCGGGCCGGTCCCGGGCGTCGTCGAGCGCGGCGGCCAGTCCCCGGTCGCGTGCCGTGGTCACCGGAGCGTCCCGCCGGCCAGCTCGTCGACGGCGGCGGCGAGCTGGCACCCGGTGGTCACGCCACAGTCGACGAGCCGGTCGAGCTGGTGCGGCGTCACCCCGCGCTCCAGGTCGGCGGTGACCTCGCCGCACACCTGTGCCGACCCGTCGTCGGCGACGTGCACGTACGCCTTCGGCCAGAGCCGGTCGTGGTTCCACGTGTTGCAGAAGGCGTGCAGCTCGGGCACCCGCTCGATGCCGAAGTGGCGCGCCACGACCGTGCGCACCTGAAGAAGCTCGCCGGCCTCGCCCCGGCGGTGGAACCAGATCAGGTTCCGCTCCCAGCGGCCCACGAGCGCGCCGTCCGGTTCCTCGGCCACCGCGTACCCCCGGTGGCCCAGCACGGCGGCGATCAGCTCGCCGGTCAGCGGGCGCAGTTCCTGCGGGTGTCCGGCCAGCGGGCCGTCCGGACCGTCCTCGATCTCCGGCGACGCCATCGGGCATCCCTTCTGAGGCGAATAACACAAACGACGGTCCGACCCGTGCTGCGACGCGCGGACACGACCCGGAAAAGCGGCGATCCACCGGGTGTCGCCGTTACCGTGACTCTATGGCGGGCCGTACCTCTCAGGCGAGCCGGCGGCGCGGCGCGTCGCCGCGTGGCAACACGAACAACCGCGCCCGTCAGCCGGCGAAGAAGGCGGCGGCGCGGAAGACGGCACGGCGGCGCCCGGCCGCCGGGCCGAGCCCGGCCGCGTTCGTCGGCCGGGCCGTGGGCGCCGTCTGGATGGGACTTGCCCACACTGTCGGCTGGACGTTCCGGGCCGCGGGCGCGTCCACCCGGGAGCTGGATCCGGAGCACCGCCGCGACGGCGCCGGGCTGCTGCTGTTCGGCCTGGCCATCCTCAGTGCGGTGGGCATCTGGGGCGGCGGCGCCGGCCCGGTGGGCCGGCACCTGGCCGACACCGTGCGCCTGTTCATCGGCGCCATCTCGATAATCCTGCCGGTGCTGTTCATGGTCGGCGCGTGGCGGCTGATGCGGACTCCGGCCGACCCCGAGCATCGCGGTCGGGGCCTGGTCGGCTGGGGCTCGATGATGCTGGCCACCGCCTCGATGCTGCACATCGGGCAGAACCCGGTCGACGAGGTCCAGCGCGACTTCGCGGGTGGCCTGATCGGCGCGGGCGTGGGCGACCTGCTGAAGTCGGCGGTGACCGCCTGGGTGGCCATGCCGCTGCTGCTCCTGCTGCTGGTGTTCGGCCTGCTCGTGGTCACCGCGACGCCGATCAACAAGATCCCGGAGCGGCTCGGCCTGCGCGCCGACCCGGCCGGGGTGGACGACGACGAGGAGTTCGCCGAGGACGAGGCGCCGGTGAAACCGGCCCGCAAGCGGCCGGCGAAGCGGATGCCGCCGCCGCTGGAGTCGCTGGACCCGGACGACGAGCTGGCCGGCGTGGACCTCCAGGAGACCCTGGTGCTGCCGCGCAAGCCGCCGAAGGTGCCGGCGAACCGCAAGCCGGTGGAGCCGCCGGAGCACTCGCCGCTGCCCACCCGCGCCGAGCAGCTCGCGCTCACCGGGCTGGCCGGCGACTACACGCTGCCGCCCGCGAACCTGCTCGGCGGCGGCGCCAAGCCGAAGACCCGCAGCAAGGCCAACGACGAGGTGATCGCGGCGCTGACCGGCGTCTTCGAGCAGTTCGACGTGGACGCCGCGGTCACCGGCTTCACCCGGGGCCCGACAGTCACCCGGTACGAGGTGGAGCTGGGCCCGGGCGTCAAGGTCGAGCGGATCACCCAGCTGTCCCGCAACATCGCGTACGCGGTGAAGTCGCCGGACGTGCGGATCCTCAGCCCGATCCCGGGCAAGAGCGCGGTCGGTGTGGAGATCCCGAACACCGACCCGGAGAACGTGTCGCTCGGTGACGTGCTGCGCTCCCGCGAGGCGACGAGCGACCACCACCCGATGGTGGCGGCGCTCGGCAAGGACATCGAGGGCGGCTACGTGGTGGCCAACCTCGCGAAGATGCCGCACATCCTGATCGCGGGCGCCACCGGCGCGGGCAAGTCGTCCTGCCTCAACTCGCTGCTGGTGTCCATCCTCACCCGGGCCACGCCGGACGAGGTGCGGCTGCTGCTGATCGACCCGAAGCGGGTCGAGATGACCGGCTACGAGGGCATCCCGCACCTGGTCACGCCGATCGTGACCAACCCGAAGAAGGCGGCCGACTCGCTGGAGTGGGTCGTCCGCGAGATGGACATGCGCTACGACGACCTCGCCGCCAACGGGGTCCGGCACATCGACGACTTCAACCGCAAGGTGCGCAACGGCGAGATCAAGGCGCCGCCGGGCAGCGAGCGGGAGATGCGGCCGTACCCGTACCTGCTGGTGATCGTGGACGAGCTGGCCGACCTGATGATGGTCGCGCCGCGCGACGTGGAGGACTCCATCGTCCGGATCACCCAGCTCGCCCGGGCCGCCGGCATCCACCTGGTGCTGGCGACCCAGCGGCCCTCGGTCGACGTGGTGACCGGCCTGATCAAGGCGAACGTGCCGTCCCGGCTCGCGTTCGCCACCTCGTCGCTCGCCGACTCGCGGGTCATCCTGGACCAGCCCGGCGCGGAGAAGCTGCTCGGCCGCGGCGACGGCCTGTTCCTGCCGATGGGCGCGTCCAAGCCGCAGCGCATCCAGGGCGCCTGGGTCACCGAGCGCGAGATCGCCGACGTGGTGAAGTTCTGCAAGGACCAGCGCGAGCCGGAGTTCCGTCCGGACGTGCTCGCCCCGGCGCAGGACAGCAAGAAGAAGATCGACGAGGACATCGGCGACGACCTGGACCTGCTCGTGCAGGCGGTCGAGCTGGTGGTCACCTCGCAGTTCGGCTCGACCTCGATGCTTCAGCGCAAGCTGCGGGTCGGCTTCGCCAAGGCGGGCCGGTTGATGGACCTGATGGAGACCCGGGGCGTGGTCGGCCCGTCCGAGGGCTCCAAGGCCCGCGACGTGCTGGTCAAGCCGGACGAGCTGGAGGAGGTCCTGGCGGGCCTGCGCGGCGACGGGGACTGACGGCCCCGTAACGCACGACGGCGGCCCCACCTTCCGGTGGTGGCCGCCGTCGGCGGTTCCGGGTCAGTTGAGCAGCGCGGCGACGAGCACGGCGCCGATGATCGCGCCGACCACGCTCGCGGCGGCGGCGTACCAGCCCAGCGGCTTGTCGCCGAGGACGGCGCCGACGATGCCGAGGACCAGACCGAGGACCCCGAAGACCAGCGGGGACACGAAGATCGCGAGGGCCGCGAACACGAACGCGACGATGGTGCAGATGCGGGCGGCGTTGGTGCGCGGACGGGCGGTGGCGTGCATGTTGGCCATGGGGTTCCTCCGTGAGTGGTCTCGCTGTGTGGCGACGAAGGATTCGGTACCCCGGCCGCCGCGTCGTCCAAACCGGATGCGGTATCGATCAGCCGAACAACTTCAGTCCCACCACGCCGGCCACCACCAGCAGCAGGCAGGCCACGCGCGGCAGGTTGACCGGTTCGCCGAGCGCGAGCATTCCGATCAGCGCGGTGCCGACCGCGCCGATGCCGACCCACACCGCGTAGCCGGTGCCGACCGGGATGTCGCGCAGCGCGTACGCCAGGCCGGCCATGCTGCCGGCCAGGGTGACGGCGAAGACGGCGGAGGGGAGAGGGCGGGTGAAGCCCGCGCTGCGGTCCAGCGCGATCGCCCACGCGGTCTCCAGCAGTCCGGAGAGCACCAGCACGATCCAGGCCATGGGTATCACCTCTGACGGGCGGGCCCACCGTAGCACCGGGCCGGCCGCGTCGGCGGCGAGGTGAGAAAGCCCACCATCAGTGGAGTTGACGTCAACTTCAGGTTGCACGATGGAGGTATGACCCTGCTCTTCTCCGACGACGACGTCGCGGCCGCCGTGGACGCCCCGCTCACCGTGGCGGCCATGCGGGACGCGCTGCTGGCCGCGTACGCCGGGCGGCTCATCGCCCCGCCCCGGGCGTCCGCGCCGCTGGGCGGGGGCCGGATGGTGCTGACCGCCGGGCACCTCACCGGGCAGTGGTACGGCTTCCGTTCGTACGACACGTTCGGCCACCCGGAGAGCGGCCAGCTCGTCGTGCTGCACGACGCCACCACCGGTGCGGTACGCGCCATCGCCGTCGGCGAGGAGCTGGGCTCCCGGCGTACCGGAGGACTGGGCGGCGTGGCGGTGGACGCCCTGGCCCGCGCGGACGCCGCCACGGTCGGCGTGGTGGGGTCCGGGCGGCAGGCGTGGACCCAGGTCTGGGCCGCGGCGGCGGTCCGGCCGCTGCGCGAGGTGACCGTGTACAGCCGCTCGGCGGCCCGGCGGGAGGCGTTCGCCACACGCGTCCGCGCCGAGCTGGGCGTGCCCGCCCGCGCGGTCGGCTCGGCCGCCGCCGCGGTACGCGACCGGGACGTCGTGGTGCTCGCCACCACCAGCACCACCCCGGTGCTCGACGCCGCCGACCTGGCCCCGGGCACCCACGTCACCACTGTCGGCTTCAAGCAGGTCGACCGGCACGAGTTCGGGCCCGACCTCCTCGACGCCGCCGACCTGCTGGTCACCGACTCACCCGGGCAGGCCACCGCGTACGTCCCGCCGATGCTCGCCGCCCTGGAGCCGTACGCCGGGCGGTTGCGCGACCTGGGCGCGGTGCTGGCCGGCGCGGTCCCCGGCCGGACCACCGCGGACCAGATCTCGGTCTTCTGCTCCACCGGCCTGGCCGGCACGGAGGTGTTCCTCCTCGACCGGCTGGCCCGGGTGGCCGTTCCCGCTCGCTGAGCCGGCCGGACGGGTGCGCGGCGGACCGGAACCGGCCCGGTACCCTCGGATGGTGTCTGCCTCCTCCTCCACCCCGCGATCCGACGGGCGCCGCGTCGCCCTGCTGACCCTCGGCTGCGCCCGCAACGAGGTCGACTCGGAGGAGTTGGCCGCCCGGCTGCACGCCGACGGGTGGCAGGTCACCACCGACGGCGAGGGCGCCGACGTGGTGGTGGTGAACACCTGCGGGTTCGTGGAGAAGGCCAAGCAGGACTCGATCCAGACGCTGTTGGCCGCCGCCGACACCGGCGCCAAGGTGGTCGCCGCCGGGTGCATGGCCGAGCGGTACGGCCGTGAGCTGGCCGACAGTCTGCCCGAGGCGCAGGCCGTGCTCAGCTTCGACGACTACCCGGACATCGCATCCCGGCTCGACTCGGTGCTCGCCGGCGAGGCGATCGGCGCGCACACCCCCCGCGACCGGCGGGAACTGCTGCCGCTGACCCCGGTGAAGCGCCGCGACGCGGCGGTGTCGCTGCCCGGGCACGGCACCCCGGCCCGGGTCGCTCCGGAGACCGACGCGCACACCCCGGCGCACCTGCGGCAGGTGCTGCGGCACCGTCTCGACACCGGCCCGGTGGCCTCGCTGAAGCTCGCCAGCGGGTGCGACAGGCGGTGCGCGTTCTGCGCCATCCCGGCGTTCCGTGGGGCGTTCGTCTCGCGTACCCCGGACGAGCTGCTCGCCGAGGCCGAGTGGCTGGCCAAGACCGGCGTACGGGAGCTGGTGCTGGTCAGCGAGAACTCCACCTCGTACGGCAAGGACCTCGGCGACCCGCGCGCGCTGGAGAAGCTGCTGCCGCAGCTCGCCGCCATCGACGGGATCGTGCGGGTGCGGGCCAGCTACCTCCAGCCGGCCGAGACCCGGCCCGGCCTGGTCGAGGTGATCGCCACCACGCCCGGCGTCGCCGCGTACTTCGACCTGTCGTTCCAGCACTCCAGCGAGCCGGTGCTGCGCCGGATGCGGCGCTTCGGCTCCACCGACCGGTTCCTGGAGCTGCTGGCCTCGGCCCGCGCGCTGGCGCCGGACGCGGGCGCGCGCAGCAACTTCATCGTCGGCTTCCCCGGCGAGACGAAGCAGGACGTCGCCGAGATGGTCCGGTTCCTGACCGAGGCGCGGCTGGACGCGATCGGCATGTTCGACTACAGCGACGAGGACGGCACCGAGGCCGCCGGGCTGACCGGCAAGGTTTCCGCCGCCACGATCAAGCGGCGGTACGACAAGCTCAGCGCGCTGGCCGACGAACTCTGCTCGCAGCGCGCCGAGGAGCGCCTCGGCGCGACGGTGGAGGTGCTCGTGGACTCGACCGCCGACGGCGTGGTGGAGGGGCGGGCCGCCCACCAGGCGCCCGAGGTCGACGGCTCGACCACGCTCGTCGCGCCGGTCGGCGGCGGCGTGGATCTGGCCGCGCTGCGCCCCGGTGACCTGGTCCGCGCCACCGTGACGGCGACCGAGGGCGTCGACCTGGTCGCCGTGCCGGATGAGATGATCTCGGCGGCGCCCGGCGCGGTACGGTGACGGCGGGCCCGGACGGAGCGGGGAAGCCACGTGGGGCGATGCGGGACATGACGGGGGCGGAGTCGACGGCGGCTGCCCCCGTACCGCTGCTCAACGCGGCGAACCTGCTCACCGGCGCGCGCCTGATGCTGGTGCCGGTCTTCATGGCCACCGTGATCGCCTCCGGCATGAGTCACGCGGGCTGGCGGATGACGGCCTGCCTGATCTTCGTGGTGGCCTCCGCGACCGACCTGGTCGACGGCTGGATCGCCCGCCGGTACGACCTGGTCACCTCGCTGGGCAAGGTCGCCGACCCGATCGCCGACAAGGCACTCACCGGCGCCGCGCTGCTGCTGCTCTCCGTCTACGACCGGCTGCCCTGGTGGGTGACAGTGGTGATCCTGGCCCGCGAGCTGGGCATCACCGGGCTGCGGTTCTGGGTGATCCGGCACGGGGTGATCGCGGCCAGCCGGGGCGGCAAGGTCAAGACCGCGCTGCAGATCCTGGCCATCACCTGGTACCTCTGGCCGATGCCGGAGGCGCCGGCCGCGATCGGGCCGTGGTTCATGGGAGCGGCGGTGGTGGTCACCGTGGTCACCGGGTTCGACTACGTCGCCCAGGCGTTGCGGCTGCGCCGCCCGGCCCGTTGATCCGTTCGAACCGGTCGGCGGGCGAGTAAGCCGGCGTGGGGCGGGAAATGGGGGCGGGCATGGACACCGACGCGAGAAACCAGCGGCCCGCCGGCAGCCCGGCGGCCGCCGTGGTGCACCGCCTGCACGAGTGCGGCCAGACGCTGGCCACCGTCGAGTCGCTGACCGGCGGCCTGCTGGCCGCCGCGATAGTGGAGATCGCCGGCGTCAGCTCGATCTACCGGGGCGGCATGGTGGTCTACGCCACCGAACTCAAGGCGACGCTCGCCGGCGTACCGGAGGACCTGCTGGCCGACCGCGGCCCGGTCGACCCGGAGGTGGCGGTGGCGCTCGCCGAGGGCGGACGGCGGCGGTGCGGCGCGGACTGGGGCCTGGCCACCACCGGAGTGGCCGGGCCGGAGCCGCAGGACGGCAAGCCGGTCGGCCTGGTCTACGTGGCGGTCGCCGGGCCGGACGGCACCGAGGTGCGCCGGCTCGACATCGACGGCGGCCGTGACCACATCCGCTCGGCCGCGGTGATCGAGGCGCTGCGCCTGCTCGCCGACCGCATCGATCTCCCTGAGGGCACCGACGCCGCGCAGGCGGCGGGGGCCGGCCACCGGTGAGCCGCCGAGGCGCCGGCACACCCGGCGGCGGGACCGCCGGGCGGGCCGATCCGCCTGGATTTCGGAGGCGGGGTGGGATGTCGTCGTGGCGACCAACGGGTACGGTTGCGGGAAGGCTCCGGCGGTCGCCGTCGGCGCCGGAGCGGTCCGCCGCGTCCGGCGCGACGCGGTCGGCCGGGGATGGTGGTCCCGTTCAGGGGGAGGTGCGATGGTCCTGCTACGCCGGGTGATCGGTGACGCGCTGCGGGCACGCAGGCAAGGACAGCACCGCACCCTCCGCGAGGTCTCCTCCGCCGCCAACGTCAGCCTCGGCTACCTCTCCGAGATCGAACGCGGCCAGAAGGAACCCTCCAGCGAGCTGCTGGCGGCGATCTGCGACGCGCTCGGCGCCCGCCTGTCCGAGCTGCTGCGCGAGGTGAGCGACACGGTCGCCCTGGCCGAGCAGATGCCCGGCGTGCTGGTGCCGATGGCCGACGAGCGGGTCGAGCCGGCAGCGGTGGCCCCGTCCGCCGTGCGCAAGGCCACCAACCGTGGAGTCCGGCAGGTCACCGACGGCGCCGTCGCCGTCCAGGTCCGGCAGGACTCGCCGCTCAAGGCCACGCTGCGCAGCACCCGCGTACGCCCCGCCGAGCGGGACGTGGTCTGCGCCGCCTGACCCGGCTGCCGCGCCGTGGGCAGTGCTGGCGTCCGCGTCGTACTGTTGATCAGGAGCGTACGGGTGCCGGAGTGGCGTCCGGCTGGAACGATGTAGACGCGACGCTACTGAGGGGACGAGGCGGAGATGGCTAACCCGTTCGTCAAGGGTTGGAAGTACCTGATGGCGCTCTTCGGCGCGAAGATCGACGAACACGCGGATCCGAAGGTGCAGATCCAGCAGGCCGTCGAGGAGGCGCAGCGCCAGCACCAGGCGCTGGTCCAGCAGGCGGCGGCGGTGATCGGCAACCAGCGCCAGTTGGAGATGAAGCTGTCCCGGCAGATGACCGAGGTGGAACAGCTCCAGGGCAACGCGCGGCAGGCGCTGGCGCTGGCCGACCAGGCCCGCGGCAAGGGCGACGAGACCGAGGCGGGGCGCTACGAGCAGTCCGCCCAGATGCTCGCCACCCAGTTGGTCTCCGCCGAGCAGGCGCTGGAGGACCTGAAGACGCTGCACGACCAGGCGCTGGGCGCCGCCGCGCAGGCACGCAAGGCGGTCGAGAACAACTCGATGATCCTCCAGCAGAAGCTGGCCGAGCGCACCAAGCTGCTCAGCCAGCTGGAGCAGGCCAAGATGCAGGAGAGCGTGGCCCGCTCGCTGGAGTCGATGTCGTCGCTCACCGCGCCCGCCAGCACCCCGTCACTCGACGAGGTACGCGATCGGATCGAGCGCCGCTACGCCACCGCCATGGGCCGGGCCGAACTGGCCGGCAACTCGGTCGAGGGCCGGATGCTGGAGATTCAGAAGGCGACCCTCGACTCGTCCGGATCGGCGAGACTGGAGCAGATCCGGTCGAGCATGGCCGGCGAGCAGCTCGGTGCCCGGCACGAGACCCCAGCGGTGGGGCAGCCGACCGACCCGGCCGCCACCGCCCGGCTCGACGAGATCCGGGCCAGCATGAGCCGGGAGCGTGGCACCGGGGAGACCACGACCGGCTGACGGAGGGGCGGACACGATGGCGGACGAACGGGCCCGGCACTTCCGCAGGCTGCGCAGGCTGCGTAACTCGGCGCGTCGGTGGAGCGTGCTGGCCGGAGGGCTCGGCGGCGCCGCCGCGGTGTTGACCCCGTACGCCGGACTGGGCCTGCCGGACGCGGCCTGGGCCGGCGCCGCGGGCAGCGCGATCGCGGTCGCCGCCTGGCGCTGGGTCGACCACCGCGCGCTGGCCGCCGTGCCGCCCCCACCCGCCCTTGATCCGGCCGAGGCCGCCGCCCGCTCCCGGGCCCGGCTGGTCGCCGCCGTCGAGCGGCTCCCGGTCGGGCCGGGCGTCCTGGCCGAGGCTCGCCGGGTCCGTTCCCGCCTCGCGCTGCGCGGCACCGCCGCGGCCGAGCCGTGGGCCCGGCTGGACCGGGCCGCGCTCACCCTGGCCGGGCTGGCCGGGCGGCTGACCGGGCTGGCCGAGCCGGCGGTACGGGAGGCGGCCGAGGCGGACCGGTCCCTGCGCGAGCTGGCGAACCGGGTGGCGGGCGTGGAACGCGCGTCGAAGCTGACGCCGCAGAGCCCGTTGAACGAGGTGCACGCCTCGCTGGTGGCGCAGTTGGAGGACGGGGTGGCCGCGTACGAGCGGCTGGTGGTGGCCGCGGCGGGTTACGTCGCCGAGGACGCCCGCCCGAACACCGCGCACCCGGCCGCCGCGCGGCTGACCGAGGCCACCGACCTGTTGCACGGCGTAGCCTCCGCCCTGGCCGAACTCCGCACCCCCTTGCGCGCCCCCTGACCGTCCCCTCCGGGCGCTCCCACCCCGCCGCTGCGGCTTCCCTCCCCATGATCACCGGCCTGGGCCTGTCTCGGCACCCGGTCGAGGCCGGGGGAGGGCGAGGAGTCAGGTGGGGGTGGTCTTGGGGGTGGGGGGAGTCCAGGGGGAGGTGCCTACGACGTTCGTCGCGCGTACCCGGTAGTGGTAGGTGACCCCGCGCGCCAGGCCGGTGTTCGTGAAGCCACGGCCGGTGACGTGGAACGTCGCCGGTTCGCGGGTGAAGGCGGCGTCGGTGGCGCGCTGCACGATGAACCCGGCGCCCGGTCCGGCCGGCGTCTGCGCCGACCAGCTCACCGTCACGGTGGCCGTGTCCGGCCCGGACGCGCTCGTGGTGACGCTCACCCCGGTCGGTGCGGCCGGCCGCGCCGGGGTGGTCACCGCGGCCACCGTCGACCAGGGGGAGGCCGCGCCCAGGTACGTCGTGCGTACCCGGTAGTAGTACGTGGTGTCCGGTGCGACTGCCGGGTCCACGTGGGCCTCGCCCACGGCGATGGCCGTGGTGCCCGGACCGCTGGTGAACGTCGGGTTCGTGGCCCGCTGCACGTCCACCCCCGTCGCGAAGGAGTGGTTGGCCCAGCGCAGCGCCACCCGCAGTGGCGCGTTCGGCGGCAGCACCGCGGTCAGCCGGGTCGGCGCGGCCAGGTGCACCGCCGCCGGTGTGGCGTTCGACCAGGACGAGCAGCTCACCGCGTTCTCGGCCCGGATCCGGTAGTGGTAGGTGACGCCCGGGGTGACTGTGGCGTCGGTGTACCGCGTGGCGGTGGCGGCCACGGTGATCTGGGTAAGCCCGGTGGAGAAGGCGCTGTCGGTGGCGCGTTGCAGCCGGTGGCTGGTGGGCACGGGACGGCTGCCGTTGCCGGTCCAGGTCAGCGCGATGGCCGGTAGCGCGGTGGCGCCGCCGGGCGCGGGGGTGGCGCCGAGCCCGGTCGGCGCCCTGGGTGCGACGCGCAGGACCAGCGGACGGCTCATGCCCTGGTCGCGCAGTCCGGCCGAGCGGGTCTGCCAGCGGTACTCCCAGCCGAGGTTGACCATCTGGTTGACCACTACCGCGGGGCGGCCGTCGACCGGGCTGACCGGACCGGCGTCCAGCCGTACGCCGGCCGGGCGGGTGGGGTCGAGCAGCCGTACGCTGTCGCCGATCTTGAACGGCAGGGCGGGCGGTACGGGACGCAGCGCCACCACGACGTCCTCCCGGGGGTTGACCCGGACGGTGTCCTTCCAGCCCAGCTCGCCGGGGTCCGGCGGGCGGACCGTGCCGTCCCAGCCGACCCGGTTGACCACCTGTACGTCGCAGCCCTCGATGTGCACCGGATGGGTACGCGGGGCGTCCCCCACGATCCGCCAGAGCTGCGTGCCGTCGCCGGGCGCACCGACCGCCACTGCCGGGTCGGTGGCGTGCAGCACCTCGGTGGCCGGGTCGGCCGGGCCCAGCGGCAGGGTGGCCGGTGCGAGCGGCCCGCTGACCGGGTGGCCGACCCCGAGCCGTCCCACCGCGCGCCCGTGCCGGGGCTCGAACACCTGCCCGACCGACTTCACCGCCAGCGGCAACGTGACCGGGGTGGTCGCGCCGGCCGGCGTGAACGTGACCGAGGCGGCCCGCGCGGGGACGAGCGTCGGGCGCGGGGTGGAGGTGCCGATCGCGGTGTCGTACGCCGGTTGCGGCACGATCGGCGGCGGCTGGCTGCGCGCGTACGCACCCGGGAGCCGGTCGGCGAGCCGCCGCGTGTCGTACGGCTCGGCCGGGCTGCCGGTGACCCGGATCTGGAGCAGCGTACGGGTGTTCGGGCCGTACCCGGGCCGGGTCGGCGGCAGGCCACCGGCGGGGGTCCGGTCCGGCGCGCCGGTGTGGTGGTCGTGGCGCGGATCGAACCGGGGCAGCGGCGCGGGGCAGTCGTTGTAGAGGATGAGCGTGCTGCCCGGCGGCACGGTGGAGAAGTCGATCACCACGTCGGCCCGCTCGCCGGGGGCGAGCAGCAGCGCGTGCCCGTCCACGTTGAGCACCGTCGGGTCCTGCCTGTCGTACCGGTAGTCCACCGGCCGGTTGGTCAGCACGACGGGGGCGGGGAGCAGGCCGCCCTCGTTGCCGATCTGGATCATCCCGGGGCCGGCGGCGGCCGGGTCGGGCACGCCGCCGTCGCGTGCGTCGGCCGGCCAGTAGGCGGGCCGTCCCGGCGCGCGTATCGCCTCGACCATCGGCACCTCACCGGCGTCCAGCTCGCCGGGGGTGCCGTCGTCCGCCCACATCGGCGCGTCCGAGGCGGCCCGGTAGAGCTGGAGGTTGAGCGCCCGGTCCGCGCAGGCGTTGAGGATCCGGAACCGGTACGCGCGCGGCGCGACCTCCAGGTACGGATAGGCCACGCCGTTGACGAGCGGTGTGTCGCCGTACGCCTCGGGGACGGCCGACGGGTGCGGCACGCCCGGCACCAGCGGCGGCTCGTCGGTGTCGGCGTCGGGGTCGTGGTGCGGGTTCGGCACCGGCGCGACCCACGGGCTGGCGCCGCCGTCCGGGTCGTGGGTCCACGGCCCGTAGTCCCAGCGCCCGGTCGGGTTGGTGCCGGTGAGCCGGTACGGGTTCTGCCGGGGCTGGTAGACGTGCGGGTGCCAGAGGCTGCCCTTGGCGCCCCAGCGGTCCCGGTCCCAGGTGGGGTCCTGGGCGGCGAGCTGCGCGTCGTCGGGTACGAACGTCTTGTCCTCGATCACCAGCGGGAACTGGTCGGCGGGCAGCACGCCGTCCTCGACGAGCTGTTCCTCGGCCGGGTCGGTGAGCAGGTAGAGCGCGATCTGCCCGGAGTAGACGGTGAGCCGGGACAGGCCGAGCGTGTTGTCGTGCAGCCACATCAGCCGGCCGCTCTGCTCGTTCGGGAAGTACAGCGTGGTGGCCCCCGCTCCGGGCGGCGGCATGTCCGGCACCGGCGTGACGCCCACACCGACCGGATACGGGGTGATCTCGCCGGCCGGGGTCACCCACTGCCACGGGTTGCCGGCGCTGATCCAGCCGGTCTGCGCGCCGGACAGGTGCGGCACGGCCCGGTTCTGCGGGTACGGCGCGGGCCCGTCGAGCGGCCCGGCGCCGGCGCCGTCGACAGTCTCGTCGACCGGCAGGAACAGCTCGCCGGCCCGGCCGGTGGGGAGCTGGTTGATGAACTTGATCCGCACCGGGCGGCCCCGGCGGGCAACGATCATCGGGCCGAGGTGCCAGGGGCGGCCGGGCGGGCCGACCGTGTTGTGCCCGGAGGCGTCGGTGCCCAGGTTGAGCTGCCGGTAGCCGCGCAGCCGGGTGGCCGGCAGGTCGCGGTGCAGGCGCTGCGCGTACTCCTGGAGGCCGATCTCGTAGTAGTCGCAGCCCGGCCAGGTGATGGTGTCGGGGACGGCGACCGGCAGGCGGGCACCGAGCCCGGCGGTGGCCGGCTGCCCTGGTAGCGGCAGCGGGTCGACGAACTTGCGGAGGCCGGTGCCGGGCACCGCACGGCCGTCCGGGTCGAGCGTGGGCAGCGGGCTGGCGGCGGTGTTCGGCACCGGGCCGAACAGGCGCGGGACGGCGGCCGGGTCCAGGCTCGCCGGCGCCGGGCCGTCGGCCGGTTCCTCGTCGTGCCCGCGAGCGGCCGGAACGGTGGGCGCGACGGAACCGGGCGGCGCGGTCTCCTCGGCGACGACGGCGGCGTGGTCCGGACGTCCGGGCCGGCTGCGGCGGAACAGCACCATGGCTCTCCCCGGGGTCGGGGCGCGCCGGCCGACACCCCGGCGTGGCGGGCGTGCGCGCTGCTGACGATCCGTGAGCGGTCCACCGCAGCATGCGACGTCGGAAGGGCGAGGGGGAATTGCCCAATCGTCCCTATCTCGACTGATCTTCGGCGTTTCGTGGAAGTTCCACGCCGGGCTGGCAGGCCGGACACCAGTAGGTGACCCGTTCGCCCAGCTCCTCCTTGCGGATGGCGGTCCCGCAGCGGCGGCAGGGCTGGGCCCGGCGACCGTAGACGTAGCTGGTGCCGCCGCGGTGCAACACGCCTGTGGTGCTCTGCGTCCACCGGCCCCGGTTGGCCGCGAGCAGCCGCTGGGCCAGCGCCACTGTGGCGGGCAGGTCCGGCACCGCGCCGACCGGCGTCCACGGCGACACGCCGCGCAGGAACAGCACCTCGCACTTGTAGAGGTTGCCCACCCCGGCCAGGTTGCGCTGGTCGAGCAGCGCCTCGCCGACGGTGCGGTCCGGGTCGGCGGCGAGCCGGCGTACCGCCTCGTCGGCGTCCCAGTCCGGGCCGAGCAGGTCCGGGCCCAGGTGGCCGACGAGCGACTCCTCCTCGGCGGTCGGCACCAGCGCCACCTCGTGCAGGTGGTAGCCGACAGCGACCGCGGCGGGGGAGCGGAGCACCACCCGGATCAGGTGCGCCGGCCGCGCGGTCCAGCGCTCACCCGGGGCGTACGCCCGCCAGGCGCCGTCCATCCGCAGGTGCGAGTGCAGCGTCCACTGCCGGGCGTCGGGGTCGGCCAGGCGCAGCAGCAGGTGCTTGCCCCGGCTCGCCGACTCCCGCACGGTCCAGCCGGTCAGGTCGGTGGCGGCGAGCTGCGGCACGCGGAAGTCGGACCCGGTGAGCCGGGCCCCGGCCAGCGCGCGTTGCAGCACGCGCGCGGTGTTCCAGACGGTGTCGCCTTCGGGCACCCGGCCATTGTCCCCCGGTCGAGCAGAACTCGCATGTGTCGCCATTTGTACTGAGGTTCCACATGATCTATGGAAACGCAACGATCAGGGGGTTCTGAGGAGAATGCTGATGGCTCACTCACGACGTCGTACCGTCGTCGCCCTGACCGCACTGCTCACCGTGGCCGCCGGACTGCCCGGCACGCCCGCGCCCGCCGCGCCCTCACCCACCGCCGCACCGGCCCGCGCCGCCGGTCCCGAACGCTGGTCCGTCGACCTCGCCGTGGCCGGCGGCGACGACGTCAACGTCGCCTGGCGGTCCGGCCGCCTGGGGCTGGCCGACCCCCGACCCGCCGTCCGGACCCGCCCGGCCGCCGTGGGCGGACCGGTGGCCGAGGGCATCCTGCTCTCCGCGCCGCGCGCCCTGCGGAAACCCGCGACCCGGGTACGCGCGCAGCTCGCCGCCCGCACCGGCGACGGGGGTACGGCGGTGGCCCAGGTACGCGGCTGGCGTGCCCGTGGCTGGACCGAGTGGCGCGACGGCGCCGACGCGGTCTTCGACCAGCCGGTCAGCCGGGTCCAGGCGCGCGTCGTGCTGACCACCCGCGACGCCGCGTCGGAGGCCACCGTGACCGGCCTGACCCTGGCCGCCGACCGGGTCACCACCACAGCGGTCCAGCCGGCCGCCGCGCTCACCTACCGGGTGTACGCGACCCGCATCGGCCTGGTCGGCGGCACCACCGCCAACGGGCACACCGTGGGCACCCGGGACCACTTCGCGGCGCTGCCCACCCGGCGCGGCCTGTCCCCGCGCGACACTGGTGACTACACGGTCAAGGTCTGCACGACGAGCGGCAGCCGTTGCGAGTACGCACCGGTGTGGGACGTCGGCCCGTGGAACACCAGGGACGACTGGTGGAACCCGGCGTCGGTCCGGGAGAACTGGACGGACCTGCCACGCGGATTGCCGGAGGCGCAGGCGGCGTACCAGAACGGCTACAACGGAGGGCGCGACCAGTTCGGACGTACCGTGCGCAACCCGGCAGGGCTGGACCTCGCCGACGGGACGTTCTGGGACGGGCTGCGGCTCACCGACAACGCCTGGGTGGACGTGACGCTGCTGTGGACCGGCGGCGGGGCGCGGGCGATCGTCGGCTCCGGGCCGCTGAACCTGCGCACCGGGGCGAGCACCTCGTACGCGAGCCGTGGCCTGGCCGCCACGCACGCCCACGTGCCGGTGCGGTGCTACGTCACCGGGCAGCGCGTCGCCGGCACGTACCGCACCACGACGAGGTGGTACCGCCTGGTGGACGGCACCTACGTCAGCCACGCGTACCTGTCCTCGATCTACGGCGCCACCGTCCCCCGCTGCTGACCCCCGCCCGTCACCCCCTCGCCTCTCGCCTCCCGCCTCCCGCTGATCTTGCACTTTCGGCCCGCCCGGTGGGGCTTTCGCCGGATGTGCCGGGGCAGCAACCGCAAGATCGCGGGACCGGGGGGGAGGGGGGAGGGGGAGGGCGGGGTCAGGGGGTGGTGATGGTGACCAGGTCGCCCGGGGCGGTGTTCAGGGTGTCGGCGGCCCGGCCGGTGTTCACCGCGACGGCGACCTGGGCGGCGGAGTCGACGTAGACCACCAAGACGCCCTGCGGCGCGTCGCCGAACGTGCGGCCGTGGACCGCCTCGTGGCCGTTCACCAGCACCCGGGACGGCAGCCCGTCGAGCAGTGGGCCGGGCGCGGCGAGCTGGACGTTGCCGAAGTGGTCGACGGTCAGCACCTCGGCGCGCAGCACGCCGTCCGCCGCGTGCACCACCGGTTCCGGCAGCCGGACCAGCGTGCCCGGGTCCACCGCCGGCCCGGCCTCGGCCACTGGCGCGCCGAGCGCCAGCCGGGCTGCCACCGGCGCGAACACGTCACGCCCGTGGAACGTGCGGGAGACGACCGGGCCGAGCCAGGCCGGGTTGGTCAGCTCCACCGCGGCGACGACCCCGCCCAGCGCCTCGGCGGCCGGGATCAGCAGCCCGTTGTCCGGCCCGACGAGCAGCCCGCCGGGCGCGGCGAGCGCGATCCCGCGTCGCGTGGTGCCCACGCCCGGGTCGACCACTGCCACGTGCACCCCCCACGGCAGGTACGGCACGGTCTGCGCGAGCACCGCCGCGCCCCGGCGTACGTCGGCGGGTGGGATCAGGTGCGTCACGTCGATCACCCGTACCGCCGGGGCGAGCCGGGCCAGCACCCCGTGGCACGCCGCCACGAACCCGTCGGCCAGGCCGTAGTCGGTGGTCAGCGAGACACACCGCGGGGTGCCGTTCACTGGGTGCCCGCCCTGGTCAGGTGCCGGGCCAGCCGCAGCTCGTCGTGCAGCGGGATGCCGTCGGAGCCGACGTGCGGGATCGTCGGCTTGACCGTGCGGGCCCGGTCCGCCGCGCCCGCGTCCACGGCGACGATGCGTAGCCCTCGGCGCTGGTAGAAGCGCAGCGCGTCCAGGTTGTCGTTCGTGGTGACCAGCCAGATCCGGTCCGCCCCGACGGCCCGGGCCACCTCCTCGGCGGCGGCCAGCAGGGCGCCGCCCGCGCCGTTGCCGGGTGCCGAGGCGGCCAGGCTCACCACTTCCAGCCCGTCGGCGTCGACCCGGTACGCCAGCGCCCCGGCGAACGCGCCGCTGTCGTCGACCGCCACCAGCGTGGGCAGGTCACGCAGGTCGTAGCGGGTGTCGTGGACCACCACGAGAGGGCCGCCCCACTCCCGCTCGTGCAACGCCGTCAGTGCCGCACGGTCCCCGTCGCGCGCCTGGTGCACCCGGATCGCGGCCACCGGCCCTCCTCCCGCTCGCGTCCGGCACACCCTAACCGGCACAGCGGGCGGTCAGCCGCGTAGGCGCAGGCCGCGCGGGGTGGCGCGGAAACCGGCGGCGGTCAGCGCGTCGTGCAGCGGGGAAGCGTGCACGGCCTCGCCGTCGGCGCGTTCCACCGAGATCGCACCGAGCGCACCGGAGTGCACCGCGTCGGCGAGCGCCTTGCCGGCCGCGCCGAGCGTGTCGGTGTCGTCGGTGAACGACAGGATCGTCCGGCCGCCCCGCTCCACATAGAGCACCAGATCGCCGCCGACCAGCACGACAAGCGCGCCCGCCTTGCGCCCGGCCCGGTGGCCGGTGGCGGGTGCCGCGCCGCCGCCGGAGTCGACAACGCGTTCGGGCCAGGGCAGCGCCGCGCCGTACGGGTTCGCCGGGTCGGTGGCCGCGAGCACCACTGTCGGCCCGCCCCGGCCCTGGGTGTCGTCGGCGAGCGCCCGGATGCGGTCCACCGCGCCGGGCACCGCGAACTGGGCCGCGCCGAGCCCTTCCACGAAGTAGCCGCGCCGGGCCGCCCCGCGTTCCTCCATCGCGGACAGCACCGGGTAGACCCCGGCGAATCCGCCGGTGACCTGCTCGGCCATGACCGCGCCCCGGGTCACCACACCGTGCCGCTCCAGCAGCAGGTCGGCCAGCGCGGCGGCGCGGCGGGTGGGGTCGAGGTCGCGTTCGGGCAGCCGGGACCAGCGACCGGCCATCGTGGGCGGACCGCTGCGGCTGGGCAGCGCGACCCGGCCGGGACGGCGGAAGCGGGTGCGCGGCGCCGACGGCCGGGAGCGGTGCGCCCCGCCCGCGCCGAGCGTGGCCCGCAGCGGCGCGAGGGTGTCGTTGGTGAGGTGACCGGCCCACACCAGATCCCACACCGCGCCGGACAGTGCGGCGTCGTCGGTGGCGCCGACCCGGTCGGACAGCGAGCGGAAGAACAGCGCCTGCCCGTCGGCGAGCGCGTCGAGCACCGACTCGTGCAGCGGGGTGAGCGTCAGCGCCTCGTCCGGCGGCGGGAGCAGCAGCGGCGCGACGTCGGCGTACGCGAGTGTCACCCACCCGTCCCCGCCGGAGATCGCGCCCGCGCCGGCCCACACCACCTCGCCGCCGGCGCACAGCTCGTCGAGCTGGGCGGGGGAGTAGTCGGCCACCCGGGCGGGCAGCACCAGGCGTTCCAGCGCGGACGCGGGCACGCTCACGCCCTGCAACTGCTCCACGGCGGCGGCGACCGCCTCGACGCCCCGGGCCGACGATCCGACCTGCTGCCAGCGCGGCAGGAACGCGGCGAGCGCGCGCGGCGGCACCGGCTCGATCTCCCGCCGCAGTGCCGCGAGCGAGCGACGGCGCAGCAGGCGCAGCACCTCGGCGTCGCACCACTGCGTGCCCACCGTGTCCGGGGCGAACTCGCCGGAGACCACCCGGCCGGTCGCGGCGAGCCGGCGCAGCGCCTGCTCCACCACGAACACGCCGAGCCCGAACCGGGCCGCGCAGGTGGCCGCCGCGAACGGGCCGTGCGTGCGGGCGTACCGGGCGACCAGGTCGGCGAGCGGATCGGCCACCGGCGCCAGGTAGGCCTCGGCGACCCCGACGGGCAGCGCCACCCCGAGCGCGTCGCGCAGCCGGGCGGCGTCCTCGACCACCACCCAGCGGTCCTCCCCGGCGATGCGGACGCGCAGCACCCGCCGGGCCGCCGCCAGCTCGCCGGTCCACGACTCCGGCACGCCGCGCTCGGCCAGCTCGGCGCCGCTCAGGTCGCCGACCACGCGCAGCAGCTCGACCACGTCCTCCGGGTCGCGGGGCCGCCGCTGCTCGGTGAGCCAGCGCAGTTGGCGCGCGGTCTCGGTGAGCACCGCCGGATCGAGCAGCTCCCGCAGGTCGACGCGGCCGAGCAGCTCGCCGAGCAGCCCGGAGTCGAGCGCCAGCGCGGCGGCCCGCCGCTCGGCCAGTGGCGCGTCGCCCTCGTAGAGGAACGCGCCGACGTACCCGAACAGCAGCGACCGCGCGAACGGCGACGGGCGCTCGGACTCCACCTCGACCAGGCGTACCTTGCGGGCGGCCAGGTCGCGCATCAGCCCCGCGAGGGCGGGCTGGTCGAACACGTCCTGGAGGCACTCGCGGGCGGCCTCCAGCGTGACCGGGAAGTCGGCGTACTCGCGGGCCACGTCGAGCAGTTGCGCGGCGCGCTGGCGTTGCTGCCACAGCGGCTGCCGCCGCCGGGGGTCACGCCGGGGCAGCAGCAGCGACCGGGCCGCGCACTCGCGGAACCGGGACGCGAACAGCGCCGACGTACCCACCGACTCCTCGACGAGCTGGGCGATCTCGTCCGGCTCGAAGACGACCACGTCGGCGCCGGGCGGGGTGTCGGCGGTGTCCGGCAGGCGCACCACGATGCCGTCGTCGGAGGGCATGACCTGGGCGTCCACGCCGTACCGCTCGGCCAGCCGGCGGCCGATCGCCAGCGCCCACGGCCCGTTGACGCGCGCGCCCAGCACCGAGTGCACGGCGAGCCGCCAGTCGCCGAGCTCGTCGCGGAACCGCTCGACCACCACGGTCCGGTCGTCCGGCAGCGACCGGGTGGCCGCCTTCTGCTCGCGCAGGTAGTTCATCAGGTTGCCGGCGGCCCAGTCGTCGAGCCCACCGGCGCGCAGCGCCGCCACCGCGTCCGCGTCGGACTGCCGCAGCAGCGCCCGGACCCGGGCGCCGATCGCCCGGCCCAGCTCGACCGGGCGGCCGAGCTGGTCGCCCTTCCAGAACGGCATCCGGGCCGCCTGCCCGGGCGCGGGGGAGACCAGCACCCGGTCGGGGGTGATCTCCTCGATCCGCCAGGACGACGAGCCGAGCAGGAACACGTCGCCCACCCGGGACTCGTAGACCATCTCCTCGTCCAGCTCGCCGACCCGGGCCGCCCGCTCGGCACCGGCCAGGAACACGCCGAACAGGCCCCGGTCGGGGATGGTGCCGCCGCTGGTCACGGCGAGCCGCTGGGCGCCGGGCCGGCCGGTCAGCACGTCGGTGGCGCGGTCCCAGACCAGCCGGGGACGCAGCTCGGCGAACGCGGTGGACGGGTAGCGGCCGGAGAGCATGTCGAGCACCGCGTGCAGCGCCGAGTCGGGCAGCTCCGCGAACGGCGCCGCCCGGCGGACCAGCACGGCCAGGTCGCCGAGCGGCCACGGCTCCAGCGCCACCATCGCGACGATCTGCTGTGCCAGCACGTCGAGCGGGTTGCGCGGGTAGTGCAGCTCCTCGATCGCCCCGGCGCCCATCCGCTCGGCCACCACCGTGCAGGAGAGCAGGTCGCCCCGGTGCTTGGGGAAGACGACGCCACGTGAGACAGCGCCCACCTGGTGCCCGGCCCGCCCGACCCGTTGCAGCCCGGCCGCCACGCTCGGCGGCGCCTCGATCTGCACCACCAGGTCGACGGCGCCCATGTCGATGCCCAGCTCCAGGCTGGACGTGGCGACCACGGCGGGCAGCCGACCGGATTTGAGTGCCTCCTCGATCTGCTTGCGCTCCTCCCGGGAGACGCTGCCGTGGTGCGCCCGGGCGATCACCGCCGGCGCACCGGCCGCCGCGCCGGCCTGCGCCATCACCTCCGCCGGCAGCCGCGGCGTCCGCACCGGCCCGGACCCGGCGGCGGGCGGCGGGCCGTCGGCGCCGGGCAGCAGATCGGATACGCGCACCGGCTCTCCGCCCCGGGCCACGCGGCTGCCCTCCTGGGCGGACGCCGCCTCGATCTCCTCGGCGGCCAGCTCGTTGAGCCGCGCGCAGAGGCGTTCGGCGCCGCGCCGGGAGTTGGTGAACACGATCGTGGACCGGTGCGCGCGAATCAGCGCGAACACCCGCTCCTCGACGGCCGGCCAGATCGAGGCGCGGCGGGGGGCGCGGCCGCCCAGGTCGTCCTCGGGCGGCTCCTGCTCGTCGAGGCGGGTCATGTCCTCCACCGGGACCTGGACGCTGACCTCGATGGTCTTGTCGGCCGGTGGTTGCACCACGTCGACCGGGCGCGCGCCGCCGAGGAAGCGGGCGCACACGTCGATCGGCCGGACGGTGGCGGACAGGCCGATCCGTTGCGCGGGCCGGTCCAGCAGCGCGTCGAGCCGTTCCAGGGACAGCGCCAGGTGGGCGCCGCGCTTGGTGCCGGCGACCGCGTGCACCTCGTCCACGATCACCGTGTCGACGCCGCGCAGCGAGTCGCGGGCGGCGGAGGTGAGCAGCAGGAACAGCGACTCGGGCGTGGTGATGAGGATGTCCGGCGGGGTGCGGGCGAAGGCCCGGCGCTCGTCGGCCGGGGTGTCGCCGGTACGCATCCCGACGGTGATGTCCGGCGGGACCAGACCGAGCCGGGAGGCGGCGTGGCGGATGCCGGTGAGCGGGGCGCGCAGGTTGCGTTCCACGTCCACGGCGAGCGCCTTGAGAGGGCTGACGTAGAGCACCCGGCAGCGGCGCCGGGGATCGGCCGGCGGCGACTCCTTGGCGAGCCGGTCGAGCGACCAGAGGAACGCCGCGAGCGTCTTGCCCGAGCCGGTCGGCGCGACCACCAGCGCGTTGCGTGCGGCGGCCACCGAACGCCAGGCGCCCTCCTGGGCCGGGGTGGGCGCGGCGAAGGCCGCGGTGAACCACTCCCGGGTCGCCGCGCCGAACTCCGCCAGCACGCCGCCCGACCCGCTCGACCTGCCTGACCCGCTTGACCCGCTCGACCTGTCTGACCCGCCTGACCTGTCTGACCCGCCTGACCTGTCTGACCCGCCTGACGGGGTCACCTCGTCCGCCACGCTCCCATCCTGCCGCGCGGGTGTGACATCCGGCCCGTCGCCGGACCGTTGCGTCCCGCCCGCAGCGGGCGAAGAATGCAATGGGCGATTATTCCGTTAAGTCTTACTTAACTGCTTGCTTGTGAGCAGCAACATAAAGTAACTTCACTCGCGATGCAGCGTGGGGTGGAGGCGTGGATGACCGTCGAGGAACGAGTCCTGGGGCCGGGGACCGACGTGCTCATCCGTAAGGTCGACAGTCGCCTGGCCGCGCTGCGCGCCGGTCTGCGCGGCCCCGATCTGGAGCTGGCCGAGGAGCTGGCCGCACGGCTGCGCGAGATGATCCTGGCCACCGCCCGGTCCAGCGCCGCCGACCGGGCCCGGGTCCGGGCCGCTGTGCACTACTTCGTCCAGCGGCGGGAGAGCCGCGACGCCCGGCTGCCGCTGCGCTCCCTGGCCGCCGCCCAGCGCGCCGTCGACCGCGCCGCCCGCCAGCTGGCCACCCCCAACCCCGCCCCCTGACGACCGCACCCCACCCCGCCCTTCCCTCGCGCGGCGACCAGGGAATTTGCGGCGGGATCAGGCGTGCTCCCGGACACGAACTCCTTGATCAGCGGGCCGGAGAGGGCGGCTGGGCGAGGGGGATACGGGTGGGTTTTGGGGAAAACGGCCCGGTTCGGTGCCGCTGTGGCGTGTGATCGGTCGTGACACCAGCGTGTCCCCGCGCTGTCACCTCGACCGGGAGTACGCGTGCTCGTCCTGCTGATCGTGCACCTGGTGGCGGCGCTGCTCGCCCCGCCGCTGGTCCGCCGGTGGGGTCCGCGCGCCTGCCTGCTGCTCGCGCTCGCCCCGGCCGCCACAGCGGTGTGGGCGGCGGCGCACACCGGAGCGGTACGCGACGGCGGCGCGGTGGTCGAGACGTACCCGTGGATCTCGCAGTTGCAGCTCGACGTGGCGCTGCGGGTCACCACGCTGTCCTGGCTGATGTTGCTGCTCGTCGGCGGCGTCGGCGCGCTGGTGCTGGTCTACTCCGCCCGCTACTTCCCGCCCGGGTCGACCGGGCTGGCCCGGTTCGCCGCCGTCATGGTCGCCTTCGCCGGGGCGATGCTCGGCCTCGTCGTCTCCGACGACCTGCTGCTGCTCTACGTCTTCTGGGAGCTGACCACCGTCTTCTCCTACCTGCTCATCGGGCACAGCACCGAGCGCCGGTCCAGCCGGTGGGCCGCCGCGCAGGCGCTCACCGTGACCACGCTGGGCGGGCTGGCCATGCTCGTCGGGTTCCTGCTGCTCGGCCACCACGCCGGCGGCTACCGGTGGTCCGCGGTGGCGGCGGCGCCGCTGCCCGGCGGGGGATACCTCACCGTCGCGGTGCTGCTCATCCTCGCCGGGGCGCTGGCGAAGTCCGCCGTGTTCCCGTTCAACGCCTGGCTGCCGGTGGCGATGGCCGCGCCGACGCCGGTGAGCGCGTACCTGCACGCGGCGGCGATGGTGAAGGCCGGCATCTTCCTCATCGGACTGCTCGGCCCGCTGCTCGCCCCGGCCGGCGGGTGGCGGCCGGTCACCGTCGTGGCCGGGCTGGTCACGCTCGTCATCGGCGGGTGGGCGGCGCTGCGGCAGGTCGACCTGAAGTTGCTGCTGGCGTACGGCACGGTCAGCCAGCTCGGCCTGCTCACAGTGGTGTTCGGCGCGGGCACGCCGAAGGCGGCGCTGGCCGGCGTGGCGATGCTGGCGGCGCACGCCCTGTTCAAGGCGGCGCTGTTCCTGGTCGTCGGCATCCTCGACCACGAGGCCGGCACCCGTGACCTGCGGGATCTGTCCGGGCTGGGCCGGGCCGCGCCGGTGCTGGCCACCGTCGCCACGCTGGCCGCCGCCTCGATGGCCGGGGTGCCGCCGCTGCTCGGGTTCGTCGGGAAGGAGGCGGCGCTCGCCGCGTTCACCGGTGATCCACCGGTCCTGATCGTGCTGGTGGTCGGCAGCGCGCTCACCGTCGCGTACAGCATCCGGTTCCTCTGGGGCGCGTTCGGCACCCGGCCCGGTGTGCCGGACACCGAGTGGGCCCGGCCGCCCGCCGCGATGTTCGTACCCCCGGCTCTGCTCGCCGTGGCCGGGCTCGCCGCCGGTCCGGCCGCCGGGTGGCTGAGCGGCCTGTTCGAGCCGTACGCCGAGCTGTTCGGGCCGGTCGAGGAGCGCCTGGCGCTCTGGCACGGACCGACGGAGGCGCTCGGCCTGTCCGCCCTCGTGCTGGCCGGCGGCGTGGTGCTGCACCTGGTCCGCGGCCCGCTGGCGCCCCTGCTGGCCCGGCTGCGTTCGCCGGTGGGCGGCAACCAGGGGTACGAGTGGGTGACGCACGCCTTCGACCGGCTCGCCATCGAGGTCACCGGCGCCACCCAGCGCGGCTCGCTGCCGCAGTACCTCGGCACCGTGCTGCTCGCGCTGGTGTTCGTGCCTGGCGGGGCGATGATCGCCACCGCGCCGTGGCGGGTCGATCTGGCGGTCTGGGACAACCCGGCCCAGCTCGTGGTCTGCGTGGTGATCGCGGTCGCCGCACTGCTCGCGGTGAGCGCGCGGCGCCGGCTCACCGCGATGCTGCTCGTCGGCGTGACCGGCTACGGCACCGCGATGATGTTCGTCCTCTACGGCGCCCCGGACGTGGCGCTCACCCAGTTCCTGGTGGAGACCGCCACGATCGCGGTGTTCGTGCTGGTGCTGCGGCGGCTGCCGGCGCGCTTCTCGGCCCGTCCGCTGCGCCGCAGCCGCTGGGTACGGCGCGGGATCGGGATCGCCGCCGGTGTGGTGATGGCCGGGCTGGCGCTCGTCGCGGCCGGGGCGCGGCGCGCGCCGTCGATCTCCGCGGCCTTCCCGGATCTCGCCCTCACGCAGGGGTACGGCCGCAACGTCGTGAACGTGACGCTCGTCGACATCCGCGCCTGGGACACCATGGGGGAGATCTCGGTGCTCGTGGTGACCGCGACCGGTGTGGCCAGCCTGATCTACGAGCGTTCCCGCACCGGGCCGCGCCCTCGTCGCCCGCCACCGGCCGCGCTGCGCGCCGGGGACCGGCGCACGGTGTGGCTGCGCGGCGGGCAGACGCTGCCGGAACGGCGGCGCTCGATCGTGTTCGAGGTGGTCACCCGGCTGATCTTCCACACCGTACTGATCTTCTCGTTCTTCCTGCTGTTCTCCGGGCACAACGCGCCCGGCGGCGGTTTCGCCGGCGGGCTCGTGGCCGGGCTGGCGCTGGCCCTGCGTTACCTGGCCGGCGGCCGGTACGAGCTGGCCGAGGCGGCGCCGGTCGGGGCCGGAACGGTGCTCGGCGCGGGTCTGGGCATCTCGGTGGGCAGCGGCGTGCTCGGCCTGGCGCTCACCGGCCAGGTGCTGCAGAGCGTGAAGGTCAACCTGTGGCTGCCCGTGGTCGGCGACTTCTACCTGGTCACGTCGCTGTTCTTCGACATCGGCGTCTATCTCGTGGTGGTCGGGCTGATCCTGGACATCCTGCGCAGCCTGGGCACCGAGGTGGACCGGCACGTGGAGGCCGCGGGAGACGCGGGGCACGGGCTGGTGGTCCAGCGGGAGGGGCCACCGTGAGCGCGAGGAGTGAGCCGGTTTTGCGAGCCCCGCAGTCGCGAACAGAGGTGGCTGTGAGCGCGAGGAGTGAGCCGGTTTTGCGAGCCCCGCAGTCGCGAACAGAGGTGGCTGTGAGCGCGAGGAGTGAGCCGGTTTTGCGAGCCCCGCAGTC
>NZ_JBIAKL010000008.1:237249-355058 GCF_042872445.1 Micromonospora sp. NPDC005257
AGTCGCGAACAGAGGTGGCTCAGTGACGAGGAGCGCGGCCGGGCCGACGCTGGTGCTGGTGCTGGCCGTCGGGGTGCTCGTCGCCACCGGCGTCATGCTGTTGCTGGAACGCAGCCTGACCCGGATCCTGCTCGGCATCATCCTGCTCGGCAACGGCGTGAACCTGCTCATCCTGCTCGGTGGGCGGTCCGGCGCCGCACCGCTCGTCGGTTCCGCCTCGCAGGGCGAGATGAGCGACGCGCTGCCGCAGGCCATGGTGCTCACCGCCGTGGTGATCACGTTCGGGCTGACCGCGTTCCTGCTCGCTGTCGCCTACCGGAGCTGGTACACCAGCGGCGACGACGAGGTGCAGGACGACCTGGAGGACCGGCAGATCGTCCGGCTCGCCGAGAGCAACGAGGTGTCCACCGCGGACCACGGCGGTGAGGGCCCGGACGACGACCCGGAGCAGGTGGACCCGGAGCCGGCCCGGCGGCGGTTGCATCGCGGGGACGCCTCATGACCGCGCTGGTTCCGCTGCCGGTGGTGGTGCCGCTGCTCGGCGCGGCCCTCACCCTCCTGCTGTCCGGCCGGCCCGGGTTGCAACGGTGGATAAGCGTGCTGTGCCTGTCCAGCGTCCTTGTGGTGGCGGCGGCGCTGCTGGTGGAGGCGTACCGGTTCGGGCCGGTGGTGGTGCACGTGGGCGGCTGGCCGGCGCCGGCGGGCATCGTGCTGGTGGCGGACCAGTTGGCGGCGCTGATGGTGCTCGTCTCCTCGGCGGTGACGCTGTGCGTGCTGCTCTACTCGATCGGGCAGGGCCGGGGCGAGACCGGGGAGACAGCGCCGGTGAGCATCTACCACCCCACGTACCTGGTGCTGACCGCCGGCGTCACGAACGCCTTCCTCGCCGGGGACCTGTTCAACCTCTTCGTCGGCTTCGAGATCCTGCTGGCCGCGAGCTTCGTGCTGATCACGCTGGGCGGCACCGAGGTGCGGCTGCGGACCGGATCGACGTACGTGGTGGTCAGCATCCTGTCGTCACTGCTGTTCCTGTCCGCGGTGGGACTGGTGTACGCGGCCACCGGCACGCTGAACATGGCGCAGCTCGCCGGCCGGCTGGACGCGTTGCCGTCGGGCGTACGCCTGACCCTGCAACTGATGCTGCTGCTCGCGTTCGGGATCAAGGCGGCGGTGTTCCCGCTGTCGGCGTGGCTGCCGGACAGCTACCCGACCGCGCCCGCCCCGGTGACAGCGGTCTTCGCGGGCCTGCTCACCAAGGTCGGCGTGTACGCGATCATCCGTGCCGAGACGTTGCTGTTCCCCGGCGGCCAGGTCGCCACGCTGCTGATGGTGGTGGCCGGGCTGACCATGGTGGTCGGCATCCTCGGCGCGGTGGCGCAGTCGGACCTGAAGCGGCTGCTGTCGTTCACGCTGGTCAGCCACATCGGGTACATGATCTTCGGGGTGGCGCTGAGCAGTGTCGCCGGCCTGTCCGGGGCGATCTTCTACGTGGTGCACCACATCACCATCCAGACCACGCTGTTCCTGGTCGCCGGCCTGGTCGAGGAACGCGCAGGCAGCACCGACCTGCGTCGCATCGGCGGCTTGGCGCGGGTCGCCCCGACCCTCGGCGTGCTCTTCTTCGTCCCCGCGATGAACCTCGCCGGCATCCCGCCGTTCTCCGGCTTCCTCGGCAAGCTCGGCCTGCTCCAGGCCGGCGTGGCGGCCGGCGGCGTGCTGCCCGCCGTGCTCGTCGCGGCTGGCACGCTCACCAGCCTGCTCACCCTCTACGCCGCTTCCCGGGTGTGGAACATCGCGTTCTGGCGGGAGCCCCGGCTGGCCACCGCCACCCCGCCGGCCCGGCTGCCCGGGCTGATGGTCGGCGCGACCACCGCCCTGGTGGCGCTGGGGGTGCTGTTCACGCTGGCGGCCGGGCCGCTGTTCCAGGTCACCGCGGACGCGGCCACCGACCTGCGCGAACGCACCCCGTACGTGCGGGCGGTCCTGCCCGGGGACGTGCCGTGAGCGACCACCTGCCCCCGGGCGGGGGCGCGGCCGGAGAGCCCGCGGGCGTTCCCCGGGCGGCGCCCGCCCCGGACGCGCCCGCCCCGACCACCGGCCGGGGCGGGCGGCGGCGGGACCAGGCGGTCGCGCTCGGCTGGCTGGTCGTCGTGTGGATGCTGCTGTGGGGCGACGTGTCCTGGGGCAACCTGGTCGCCGGCCTGGTGGTCGGCGTGGCGGTGCTGCTGTTCTTCCCGCTGCCGTCGGTCACGTTCGGCGGCCGGGTACGCCCCCGCGCGCTGCTGGTGTTCGTGGCCACGTTCGTCGCTGAGCTGGTCAGCGCCAGCATCCACGTGGCAGCCGTGGCGCTGCGCTTCGGCTACCGCCCGCGCGGCGCGATCATCGCGGTGCCGCTGCGCGTGCGCACCGACCTCAACCTGACACTCACCGCCGAGGCGATCTCGCTGGTGCCGGGCACGCTGATCATCGACGTCGACAGGGCGGAGGGCGTGCTCTACGTGCACGTGCTCGACGTGCGCGGACCCGAGGACCTGGTCGGCAGCCGCGAGCGCGTGCTCGCCGTCGAACGGCGCATCGTGCGTGCCATCGGATCTCCCGCCGAGGTACGCCGCCTCGGCCCCGAACCCGTGTAACGGAGGAACCAGTGACAGTCCTGCTCGCCGTCGCGCTCACCGTGCTGCTCTCGGCCACCGCGTTGCTCGCTCTGGCCCGGATCTACCGCGGACCGTCCCTGCTCGACCGGGTCGTCGGCGCCGACCTGCTGCTGTCGGCGATGCTCGCCGCGGTGGGGGCGGAGGCGGCGGTGAACCGGCACGCCACCACGCTGCCCGTCCTGGTGGTGCTCTCCCTGCTCGGCTTCATCGGGTCGGTGTCGCTGGTGCGCTTCGCGGTCCGGGCTGAAGCGTGAGCGCGAGGAGTGAGCCGGTCTTGCGAGCCCCGCAGTCGCGAACGGAAGGAGGTTCAACCTGATGGTCGGCACGATCGTGGACTGGGTGGGTGGGGTGCTGCTGCTGGCCGGGGCGGCGCTGGCCCTGATCGCCGGCATCGGGCTGGTGCGTTTCCCGGACGTGCTGGACCGCATGCACGCGGCCACCAAGCCGCAGGTGCTGGGCGTCCTGCTGCTGCTGGCCGGGCTGGCGCTGCGTCTGCGTACCCCCTCGGACCTGGGCATGCTGGTCCTGGTGGCGATCTTCCAGCTCGCCACCGCGCCGGTGGCCGCGCAGATGATCGGCCGGGCCGCGTACCGTTCCGGACGGGTCGACCGGACGCTGCTGGACGCCGACGAACTGGCCGGACGGTGAACCGGACGCACGGGAGGCTTCCCGGCACCCTCAGCGAACGTCCAGCGGCTACCGATAAAATGGGCCGCATGATCGACTCTCCTGCCCCGGAGGGCAGCAGTAGCCGGCCGGGTAATACCCGGCGAATTCCCTCCCCGACGACCCCGGGAGCCCTGAACCTCCCGTGTTGATCCTCGTCGGTCTCCTTCTCATCACCGTCCTCACCGCCGCCACCGGTTACTTCGTGGCCCAGGAGTTCGGTTACGTCGCCGTGGACCGTGGCAAGCTCAAGCAGCTCGCCGACGGTGGCGATCGTCCCGCGGCCCGGGCCCTGGAGGTGACCGCGCGGCTCTCCTTCATGCTGTCCGGCGCCCAGCTCGGCATCACAGTGACCGCCCTGCTGGTCGGTTACGTCGCCGAGCCGTTCCTGGGTGCCGGGCTGGCCGATCTGCTCGGCCTGGCCGGGCTGTCCAGCGCGGTCACGCTGCCGCTGTCGGTGGCCCTCGCCCTGACCATCGCCACAGTGGTGCAGATGGTCCTCGGCGAGCTGGCCCCGAAGAACCTGGCCATCGCGCGGGCGGAACGGCTCGCCCGGGCGCTGGCGCCGTCCACCCTGCTCTACCTGAAGATCGCCGGTCCGCTGATCACGCTGTTCGACAGGGCGGCCGTTCGGCTGCTCCGCCGGCTCGGCATCGAGCCGATCGAGGAGCTGCCCAGCGGCGCCACCCCGCAGGACCTGGAACAGATCATCGCCGAGTCCCGGGAGGAGGGGCACCTCGACGCCGAGATGTCCGACCTGCTGGACCGGGGTCTGGACTTCCGGGAGCTGACCGCCGGGGAGGCGATGGTGCCGCGCGTCGACGTGCACACCATCCGGGCGGACGAGCCGGTCAGCCGCATCGTCGAGCTGCTGGACACCGGCCACTCCCGGTTTCCGGTGAGCGGCGCCGAGGGCGTCGACGACCTGATCGGCGTGGTCGGCATCGCCGATGTGCTCGGGGTGCCCCCGGCGCAGCGCGCGACCACCCGGGTCGACGCGGTGGCCGTACCCCCGTTGCTGGTGCCCGAGACGCTGCCGCTGCCGACGGTGCTGGACCGCCTGCGGTCCGGGCACCGGCAGCTCGCCTGCGTGGTCGACGAGTACGGCGGCTTCGCCGGCGTGATCACGCTGGAGGATCTGGCCGAGGAGCTGGTCGGGCCGATCCGCGACGAGGACGACCCGCCGGACCGGGCCGCGGCGCGGCAGGAGGACGGCTCCTGGGTGGTCCCGGCGCGCTGGCGCATCGACGAGGTCGCCGACAGCACCGGCATCGAGCTGCCCGAGCGCCCCGAGTACGACACGCTCTCCGGTCTGGTGATGCGGGAGCTGGGCCGGGTGCCCGAGGTCGGTGACCTGCTGGAGATCCCGGTCGCCACGGACGGCGACGAGCCGGCCGCCGGCCCCCGGGTGCTGGTCGAGGTGCTGGCGGTGGACCGGCACGTGGCCGACTCGGTGCGGCTGCGGTCCACCGCCGACGTGTCCGGGGAGGGTGCCGCATGAGCCCCGGGTTCGCGTTGTTCTTCTCCGTGGGGCTGCTGGCGCTCAACGGGTTCTTCGTGGCCGCCGAGTTCGCGCTCGTCGCGGCCAAGCGGTACCGGCTGGAACAGGCGGCGGCCGGCGGCGGCCGGGCGGCCCGCGCGGCGCTGGACGGCGTCCGCGAGCTGAGTCTGATGCTGGCGGGCGCGCAGCTCGGCATCACGCTGTGCACGCTGGGTCTGGGCGCGCTGGCCGAACCGGCCATCGAGCACCTGCTCAGCCCGCTGCTGCACGCGGTCGGCCTGCCCGATGCGGTCAGTCACGTGGTGGCGCTGGTGTTCGCGCTGTCGCTGGTGACGTTCCTGCACCTGGTGGTCGGCGAGATGGCCCCGAAGTCGTGGGCGATCACCGACGCCGAGCGTTCGGCGACGCTGCTGGCGCTGCCGTTCCGGGCGTTCGCCCGGATCGCCCGGCCGGTGCTGTCCGTGCTCAACGGGCTGGCGAACGCGATGCTGCGCCTGGTCGGGGTGCAGCAGCAGGACCAGTTGGCCCAGGTGCACGGCCCGGACGAGCTGCGCATACTGCTGGAGCAGTCCCGGGAGCACGGCCTGCTCGGTGCCGAGCAGCACCAGTTGCTGACCAGCATGCTGGAGCTTCAGGGCACCACTGTCGCCCAGGTGATGGAGCCGTTCGACCAGATCGTCACTGTGGGCCGGGGCGAGACCGCCGAGCGGATCGAGCACGTCTCACGCGACAGCGGCCGGTCCCGGCTGGCCGTTGTCGACGCCGGTGGCGAGGTGTGCGGCCTGGTGCACGTACGCGAGGCGGTGCGCGCCGTCACCATCGGCCGCCCGGCGACCGCGGAGGAGCTGATGACAAGCGCCTTCACGCTGCCGGCCGAGGCGTCGGTGACCGAGGCGGTGACCTCCATGCGGGCGCAGCAGGCGCAGCTCGCGCTGGTGAGCAACGGCGGTGGGCCGACCCGGCCGATCGGGTTCGTCGCGCTGGAGGACCTGCTGGAGGAGGTCATCGGCGAGTTCGACGACGAGACCGACCCGGTGCCGCGGGGCCGCCGGATGCGCTGAGCGTCATGATTCACGCCGGCCCGGCGAGGTGGGGACACCTCGCCGGGCCGGCGTCCGTTTCGGCCTGGCATGGGCGGGCGGGCAGCGGGAAAGCCACGGCATGCGGTTGACCGGCGTGTCGCGGGACTCCGCCTGGACCGGGCTGTCGGTGAGCACCACGGTGCCCAACCCGAGCACCCGGCCCGGCCTGCGCCTGCCCGGCCGGGTGACGCTCAGCGCGGGCGGATCGGACGTGCCGGTCCGGCACATCCGGCTCGGGCTGGTGACCCAGGTCGAGCCGGAGGATCCGGAGGCGCCCCGCCGCCTGGTGCAGTTCCAGACGTGGACGATCGCGGCGCGGTTCGTGGTGCCGGCCGGGCGGCGGCGCGCTGTCGACTTCGCCGTGCCTCTGTCGTGGGAGTCACCGGTGACCACGTACGGCGGGGTGCCGTTGCTGAGCCTGCGTACCGGGCTGCGGACCGAGGTGTCGGTGGATCCGGAGGTGGATCAGGGCTCGATGGTGCCGGTGCTGATCCATCCGCTGCCCGCCCAGGAGCACGTGCTCGCCGCGCTGGACACGCTCGGCTTCGCGATCCGGCAGGCGGGCCTGCGAGAGGGGCGGCTCCCGGGGGTGGAGCAGACGCTGCCGTTCCAGCAGTGGTACGGGTTCTGGGCCGCCCCGCTCTACGCCGGTCCGATGACCGAACTCGAAATGATCATGCTGACCGACTCGGCCGGCATGGAGGTGCTGCTCTGGCTGGACCGGCGGCTCTCCCTGGCCGGAATCACCCACCAGAGCATCAGCCGGTTCCGGGTCTGGCACGCCGGAGCCGACGAGCGCGACTGGGTGGCCACCGTGGACGGCTGGCTGCGGCACGCCATCGACAGGCACGCGGCGGCCGCCGCGCACGCCGACTGGTCGGCCACGATCCGCGAGTCGGCGCACGTCAGCCGCCGCCCCGACCGTCCGGTTGCGCCGGGCTACGGACTCGGGGGCACGGCCGGCGGCGCGGGCATCGGCGGTGGTGGCGGAGGCGGCGACGGCACGTGAGCAGCGCCGCCGCTGCCGGTGTAAGAGCCCTCCCCTTACACCTCAGCCGGCGGCAAGCTTGAGGCTGAAGCCGAGGAACAGCACCGCGACGGCTGTGGTGCCGCTCGCGGCGAGCCGGCGGCGCTGCCGGAACTGGGCCGCCAGGTAGGTGCCGGTGAAGATCAGCACGGTCAGGTAGAGCGCGCTGGCGACCTGTGCGATCAGACCGAGCAGCAGGAACGACAGCGCCGGCCACGCGTACGAGGGGTCGACGAACTGGATGAAGAACGAGACGAAGAACAGGATCGCCTTCGGGTTGAGCAGGCTGATCACCAGCGCACGCCGGAAGGGCTCCCGCTGCTCGGCCGGCTCCACCTCGTCGATCAGGCGCGGCGTGGCCGGGTCGTTGCGGTCGCGCCAGCGCCGCCACGCGCCGCGCAGCATGGCCAGCCCCAGATACCCGAGGTACGCCGCGCCGGCGTACTTGATCACCAGGTAGAGCGGCGGGTACGCCTGGAGCAGTGAGGCCACCCCGGCGGCGGAGAGGACCATCAGCACCGCGTCGCCGACGAACACCCCGGCCGCCGCCCGGTAACCGGTGGCCACGCCCCGGCGGGCGGCGGTGGCCAGCACGAAGATCGAGTTCGGGCCGGGCAGCAGCACGATCGCCACGGTGCCCAGCACGTACGTCCAGATGTCGGTGATCCCCAGCACGCCGGACATCATGACGCCGCGCCCACCGCCGGGCGAAGCCTTTCCCGCAGGCTGACCTGTGCCGTCGGCCACTCCTGCGCGAGCATGGAGTACTGGACGGTGTCCCGCCAGGAGCCGTCGGCGCGCTGCTTGTGCTGCCGCAGCACGCCCTCCCGGCTCGCGCCGAGCCGTTCGATGGCCCGCTGGGAGCGTTCGTTGCGGAGGTCGGTGTGCCAGACCACGCGGACCGCGTCCAACTCGTCGAATGCCCGGCCGAGCAGCAGCAGCTTCGCCTCGGTGTTCACGCCGGTACGCCACCACGGGCGGCCCAGCCAGGTGTAGCCGATCGCCAGTGACCGGCGTACCGGGTCGATCTCGTAGTAGGAGGTCGTGCCGATCACCGCGCCGGTGGTGGCGCAGCGCTGGACCCAGCACACCTGCTCGCCGCGTTCCTGCGCGTCGAGGTAGCCGGCCACAAGCCGGCGCATCTCGGCGGCGTCGGCCGGCTGGACGCCGCCCAGGTGCCGCCACACCTGCGGGTCGGCGGTGGCGGCGTACAGCTCGTCGGCGTGGGCGAGGTCGAGTGGCTCCAGCACCACGTGCGCGCCGCGCAGCACCGCCGGCTCGTGCCAGGGCGAGCGGGCTGCCCGCAGGTACGCCGGCACCGGCGTGCCCACCCCGGGCGCGGGTTCGGGGCGGCCCGGCGTGAGCCGCAGTGGCACCACGCCGGCCCAGTACGGCAGCGCCTCGTCGGCGGGCTCGTCCTTGACGCCGCCGGTACGCATCCGTACCGACACCTCGCGCAGCGGCAGCGCCAGCACCGCCGTCTCGGCCAGCTCACGCCGGTTCGGCGGGCGGCTCTCGGCGGACCGGCCGGCGGCCACCTTCTCCACCAGCGCGGTCAGCACCGCGGCCTTCTCGTCCGCGTCCTCGACCAGGCGGGCGGTGCCGTGCGCCACCACCGACCGGTAGTTCGCGCTGTGGTGGAACTGGGAGCGGGCGTAGATCAGCCCGTCGAGGTGGGTGACGGCGACGCAGACCGGCAGCCCGGCCTCGCCCCGGGCGGCGAGCAGCGGCCGGCTGCCGGTGGACCCGTGCAGGTAGAGCGTGTCGCCGATACGGACGTGCAGGGTCGGCAGGAGGCGCGGCTCGCCGTCCACCGTGAACGCCAGCGCGCAGTGGTACGCCTCGTCCAGTAGCGCGTGCGCGGTGGCCCGGTCGTAGGACATCCGGTCGCGGGTGCGGGTGGCCGTGGTGCGTTCGGTCGGAGGGTACACGTGACATCCCACCTTTGTTCTAGTACAATCTCTAAACTGTGGCAGCACATTATCAGATCGCCGGGTCCGCCTCCGCCGCGATTTCGGCAAGCGTCGAATCCGGCATCCGCACCGGCGCCCTCGCCCCCGGCGACGCCCTGCCCGCCGTGCGCGCGCTCGCCGCCGACCTCGGCGTCAGCCCGGCCACCGTCGCGAAGGCGTACCAGGAGCTGCGGCAACGCGGCCTGGTCGTGACCGCCGGCCGGCACGGCACCCGGGTCCGTCCCCGCCCACCGGTCGCCGCCCGCCGCGCCGCGCTGCTGCCTCCGCCGCGCACCGGCGGCCACGACCTCTCCGCCGGACAACCCGATCCCCGGCTGCTGCCCCCGCTCGGGCCGCACCTCGCCGCGCTCGCCGCCGAGATCGGACCCCCCGGCGGGTACGCGACCGACGCCGTGCTGCCCGACCTGGCCGCCCTGGCCCGGGAACGGCTAGCCGCCGATCGGGTCCCGGCCGGCGAGCTGACCGTCACCGGCGGGGCGCTCGACGGCATCGAACGGCTACTCGCCGCCCACCTGCGCCCCGGCGACGCGGTGGCGGTGGAGGACCCCGGCTGGGCCAACCTGCTCGACCTGATCGCGGCGCTCGGGCTGCGTACCGTCGGGGTGCCGGTGGACGACGAGGGCCCCACCGTGGCCGGGGTGCGGTCGGCGCTCGCCGCCGGGGTCCGGGCGCTGGTGGTGACCAGCCGGGCGCAGAACCCGACCGGCGCGGCCGTCTCCGCCGACCGCGCCGACGCGCTGCGCACGCTGCTGGCCGGCCGGGCCGACCTGCTGCTGATCGAGGACGACCACGCCGCCGAACTGGCCCGCGTACCCCTGCATCCGCTCGCCGGGGCGACCCCGGCGTGGGCCTTCGTCCGGTCGGTGAGCAAGCCCTACGGGCCCGACCTGCGGCTCGCGGTGCTGACCGGCGACGAGGCCACTGTGGCCCGGGTGGCCGGGCGGGCACGGGTCGGCGCCGGCTGGGTCTCCACTGTGCTGCAACGCCTGGTCGTGTCGCTCTGGCGCGACCCGGCCACCGCCGAGCTGGTGCGGCGTGCGGCGGACAGCTACGACCGGCGGCGCGACGGGTTGGTCGAGGCGCTGGCCGCACGGGGTGTGACCGCGCACGGGCGCACCGGGATCAACGTCTGGGTGACGGTGCCCGACGAGACGGTGGCGGTCACGACACTGCGCGACGCGGGGTGGGCGCTCGCCCCCGGCGGGCTCTACCGGATCGCCGCCGACCCCGCCGTGCGCGTCTCGGTGAGCGCGCTGGACGAGGCCGACATCCCCGCGCTGGCCGACGCGCTCGCCGCGGTGGGGAAGGGCCCCCTGTTGACGCATTCGGTATAGGTCCCTGTTGACAATCCCCGGCCGCCCGGCGGGCGGACAGCGCGGCGGGCCGCTCGCGTGGGCGGCGGCGGACGGGGTAGAACGTCGGCATGGCCGAGACCGAGACCGCCCCCGGAGCGCAGGAGTTCATCCCGCCCGGCGCGGACACCATCGACGCGCTGCGCGCCGCCGCCGGCGGATGCCGGGGCTGCGAGCTGTACCGGGACGCCACCCAGACCGTCTTCGGTCGCGGCGACGAACACGCGCGCGTGGTCTTCGTCGGCGAGCAGCCGGGCGACATCGAGGACCAGAAGGGACTGCCGTTCGTCGGCCCGGCCGGTCGGCTGCTGCGCAGTCCACCAGACCCCGGACCGGGTGCACGTCACCGCCTGCCGGCCCTGGCTGGTCGCCGAGTTCGCCCGGCTGCGCCCGGAGATCGTGGTGGTGCTCGGCGCGACAGCCGCCAGCGGGTGCCGGTGGACCGGGCCGGCGACGTCGCCGACGCCCCGGCGGCCCGGCTGCTCGCCACCATCCACCCGTCGGCGGTGCTGCGCGCCGACAACCAGGACGTCGCGTACGAGGGCCTGGTCGCCGACCTCAAGGTGGCCGCCGAGGCGCTGCGCTGAGTCAGGCGCGCTGCTGCCAGGTGCAGAGGCAGACGCGGTTGCCGTCCGGGTCGGCGAGCACCCAGAAATTCGGCGCCTCCGCGTCGCTGACGAGGGTGCCGCCGGCCGCCAGCGCGGCGGCGATCCGCGCGTCCACCTCGGCCGGATCCACCCACACGTCCGGGTGCCACCGCTGCCGCGGTTCGTCCCGGCCGGAGCGCTGAAACCAGAGCGTGGGCAGCACGCCGTCGGGGTCACGTACCTCGTCGTCGTCCGGGCCCCGGCCGTCGGGCGACTGCCAGGTCAGGACCGCCCGCCAGAACGGCAGCACGGCCGCGTGCTCCGGGGTGTCCAGCGCGAGTTCCAGGCGGGCCAGCCCGGCCGCAGGTACGTCCACCCGTCCAGCCCGGCCTCGGCCACCTGTTTCCCCGTGAGTGTGCTCATCCGGCCATCCTGGCGTGCGCTCCGTCCGGTCGCCATCCTCCATAGAGGATTACCCAACGGCGCGGGGGTACGGCTCCGGCATCGGCGGAACCCCGGCCTCGCGTGGAGCTTCTCCGGTTCGGCGCTCCCGGCCCCTACGTGGCCCCATGGCGTTCTCCGGAGTCCTCTGGCTTGTGCTGGCGGTGGCCGTACGCACCGGCCGCCGCGAGCGCCGGCTGCGCGCGGCGCTCGCCCCTGTCCGGGGCGGGTGAGCGGTGTCAGACTTGCCGCCATGGAGCAGCATCTCTACGAGCCCGTCCACGACGAGTTCCGCGACCTGTGCCGCCGTTTCCTGACCCGGGAGGCGGTGCCGCACCACGAGCGCTGGGAGGCCGACGGGATCGTCGACCGGCAGGTGTGGCGGGCCGCCGGCGCGGCCGGGCTGCTCGGCCCGGACGTCGACCCCGAGTACGGCGGCGGCGGGCAGCGCGACTTCCGGTTCAACGCGGTGCTGGACGAGGAGATCGTCGCGGCCGGGTGCACCGGTCTGGGGTTCGGGCTGCACAACGACGTGGTCGCCCCGTACCTGACCGAGCTGACCACCGACGACCAGCGCAAGCGGTGGCTGCCGGGCTTCTGCTCCGGCGACCTGGTCACCGCCATCGCGATGAGCGAGCCGGGCGCGGGCAGCGACCTGGCCGGCATCCGCACCACGGCGGTCCGCGACGGCGACAGCCTGGTCCTCAACGGGCAGAAGACGTTCATCACCAACGGTGAGATGGCCGACCTGGTGGTCGTGGTGGTCAAGACCGCGCCGGAGCAGGGCGCGCACGGGGTGAGCCTGGTCGTGGTGGAGACCGGCACGCCGGGTTTCGCCAGGGGCCGCCGCCTGGCGAAGGTCGGCCTGAAGGCGAACGACACCGCCGAGCTGTTCTTCGACGACTGCCGGGTGCCGGCGGAGAACCTGATCGGCGCCGAGAACCAGGGCTTCTACCACCTGATGGCCAACCTGCCCCGGGAGCGGCTGAGCATCGCCGTGGCCGCGGTGGCAGCCTGCGAGAAGCTGCTCGCGCTCACCATCGAGTACGCCCGCTCCCGGGAGGCGTTCGGCCGGCCGATCGGCCGGTTCCAGCACAACCGGTTCCTGCTGGCCGAGCTGGACACCGAGGTCACCATCGCGCGGACGTTCGTCAACCACTGCGTCACCGAGTTCAACGCGGGCCGCCTCTCGGTCACCGACGCGGCGAAGGCCAAGTGGTGGACCACCGAGTTGCAGACCAAGGTCGCCGACCGGTGCGTGCAGCTGCACGGCGGTTACGGCTTCATGGCGGAGTACCCGGTGGCGAAGGCGTGGCTGGACAGCCGGGTGCAGACCATCTACGGCGGCACCACCGAGATCATGAAGGAGATCATCGGCCGGGGCCTCGGCCTGTAGCTAAACCGGGTGCCAGCCGGTCGGAGTGGTGCGGGAGGATGAGACACCCACCCCCACCAGGAGCGCAGCATGTCCATCGGCCTGACCGCGCCGGCCCCGCCCCGGCCCGACGTCGCCCGCGTCCAGCGGCGTACCGTCCGGCTGCTGTTCCTCACCCAGATCATCGGCGGGATCGGCGTCACCATCGGCATCTCGGTCGGCGCGCTGCTCGCCGCCCGGGTCGCCGGCACCGCGCTGGCCGGGCTGGCGCAGAGCGCCGGGGTGGTCGGCGCCGCGCTGCTGGCCATCCCGGTCACCCGGCTCATGGCCGCCCGTGGCCGGCGGCCCGGCCTGGTCCTCGCGTACACAGTCGGTGCGGTCGGCGGCGTGCTGGTGGTGGTCGCCGCCGTGACGGGGGCGGTCCCGTTGCTCTTCGTCGGCATGCTGCTGTTCGGCGGCGGCACGGCGGCCAACCTCCAGGCCCGTTACACGGCGGTGGACCTGGCCGAGCCGCACCGCCGGGGGCGGCAGCTCTCGATGGTGGTCTGGGCCACCACCATCGGCGCGGTGGCCGCGCCGAACTTCGCCGCGCTCGCCGACGACACCACCCGGGGCTGGGGCCTGCCGGCGCTGTCCGGGCCGTTCGCCTTCAGCGCCGTCGCGTTCACGCTGGCCGCCGTCGTAATCCTGGTCCTGCTCCGGCCGGACCCGCTGCTCACCGCGCGCCGGCTGGCGGCGGCCGAGCCCGCGCCGGACTCCGCGCCGGCGGTCGCCCGCCGCGGTGGCATGGCCGCCGCGTGGCGCACGGTACGCCGCAGGCCGGCCGCCCGTCTCGGCATCGCCGCTGTCGCGGTGGGGCACCTGGTGATGGTCGCGGTGATGTCGATGACCCCGGTGCACCTCGGCGAGTGGCACTCCGACGAGGACGTGTTGCCGGTGGTCGGCCTGGTGCTGAGCCTGCACATCGCCGGCATGTACGCGCTGTCGCCGGTGGTGGGGTGGCTCACCGACCGGTTCGGCCGGCGCCCGGTGATCCTCGGCGGGGTCGCGCTGCTGCTGGCCGCGTGCGCGGTCTCCGGCACCGCCGGGCACCACACAGCGCTGCTGTCGGTGGGGCTGACGCTGCTCGGGCTGGGCTGGTCGGGCACGATGGTGGCGGGCTCGACGCTGCTGTCGGAGTCGGTGCCGACCGCCGACCGGCCCGGTGTGCAGGGCCTGTCCGACCTGCTCATGGGGCTGGCCGGGGCGGGCGCGGCGGCGGCGAGCGGGTTCGTCATGCGGGCCGTGGGGTACCCGACGCTCACCCTGCTGGCGGCGATCGCCGTGGTGCCGCTGGTGGCGCTGGCGCTGCGCCGTCCCGCCACGGCGCCACTCGACGAGGAGGACTGAACACGTGCGGCTGACCGACTTCTGGACGCGGCTGGAGAATGCGTTCGGCCCGGGGTACGCGGCCAGCATCGCCAGCGACCAGGTGCTGTCCCAGCTCGGCGGGCGGACCATCGAGCAGGCCCTCGCCGCCGGTGAGGAAACGCACGTGGTGTGGCGTGCCGTGGTCGCCGCATATCCCGACCGGGTGCCCGCCCGGCTACGCTGAGCAGCCTTTTCGTCGATCCCGCGTGTCGCTTGCCCAGTCGTACACCTGTTCGGCTATTGTCCACAGCGGGGTGCTCGTCCACAGCTCACGGCCCGTCGGCTGGTTTTCTGTCGGACCCAGCGCCTAGCGTGTCCCGCGTGACGCGAAGCTCAGGAAAGACGCCGGCGAAGGCAGGGGTGGCAACGATGGCAGCAGGGCCTGACCGGGAGAAGGCGCTCGACCTTGCTCTCGCTCAGATCGACAAGCAGTTCGGCAAGGGTTCGGTGATGCGCCTGGGGGAGCGGCCTGTCGTGCAGACGGCCGTCATCCCGACCGGCTCCATCGCGCTCGACGTGGCGCTCGGCGTGGGCGGTCTGCCCCGCGGCCGGGTGGTCGAGATCTACGGTCCGGAGTCCAGCGGTAAGACCACCGTCGCGCTGCACGCGGTGGCCAACGCCCAGCGGGCCGGTGGCATCGCCGCGTTCATCGACGCGGAGCACGCGCTCGACCCGGACTACGCGCGGGCCCTCGGCGTCGACACCGACGCCCTGCTGGTCTCCCAGCCGGACACCGGCGAGCAGGCGCTGGAGATCGCGGACATGCTGGTCCGCTCCGGCGCGATCGACATCATCGTGATCGACTCGGTGGCTGCCCTGGTGCCGCGCGCCGAGATCGAGGGCGAGATGGGCGACAGCCACGTCGGTCTGCAGGCCCGGCTGATGAGCCAGGCGCTGCGGAAGATCACCGGCGTGCTCAACAACACCGGCACCACCGCGATCTTCATCAACCAGCTCCGCGAGAAGATCGGCGTGATGTTCGGCAGCCCGGAGACCACCACCGGTGGCCGGGCGCTGAAGTTCTACGCCTCGGTCCGGCTCGACGTGCGCCGCATCGAGAGCCTCAAGGACGGCACCGACGTGGTCGGTAACCGCACCCGGGTCAAGGTCGTGAAGAACAAGGTCGCCGCGCCGTTCAAGCAGGCCGAGTTCGACATCATGTACGGCAAGGGCATCTCCCGCGAGGGCTCGCTGATCGACGTCGGCGTGGAACAGGCGATCATCCGCAAGTCCGGCGCCTGGTACACCTACGACGGCGACCAGCTCGGCCAGGGCAAGGAGAAGGCCCGCGAGTTCCTCCGCGAGAACCCGGACGTGGCGGCCGAGATCGAGAAGAAGATCCTGGAGAAGCTCGGCGTCGGCACCGGTGGTGCGGGCGACGCCGCCGGTGGCCCGGAACTGCCGCCGGTCGACTTCTGATCCGCTGACCGGTGGCAGGACGACGCGCCCGTACGGGCCGGGGCTGGGATGCCAGCCCATCTCGTACGGGCGACGCCACAGGTACGCCCCGGCCCCGCCGGGGGCGCCGTGATCGCGCGGCGGAGCCCGATGCAGGGGAGGCTCCGGCTCCGCCGCGCGACGAGGCCGAGCTGGCCCGGGAGATCTGCCTTCGGCAGCTCGCGGTGCGTCCGCGCACCCGGGCCGAGCTGGCCGGCGCGCTGGCTCGTCGGGGCATCTCCGAGGAGGTCGCCGAGCAGGTCCTCGACCGCTACGACGAGGTCGGCATCGTCGACGACGCCGCCTTCGCCCGCGCCTGGGTGAGCAGTCGGCACACCGGCCGAGGGCTGGCCCGCCGGGCGCTCGCCAACGAGCTGCGCCAGCGCGGTGTCGACGGCGAGGTGGCCGGCGCGGCCCTGGACGGGCTGGACGAGGAGACCGAGGCGCAGACCGCCCGCGCCCTGGTGGAACGGAAACTGCGCAGCACCCGGGGCGAGCCGGACGCGGTGTTCCGCCGCCTGGTCGGCATGCTGGCGCGCAAGGGCTACCCGCCCGGGGTGGCGATCCGGGCGGTGAAGGACGCGCTGGCCGCGCAGAGCGCCGAGGCGGCCGAGTTCGCCGAGCACATCGACGCCGACGCGATGGCCGACGCCGAGCACGACCTCGACTCCCGCCGGCTCGACTGACCGACCGGCCGTGTCGGCCGCTGTCCCGAGGGGAGAGGCGCACACCAGTGCTGAAGGCGTGTCTCAACGGCACCCGACGGCGGGACGAGCACCCCGCCGTGCCGCTCACCCCGGCCGAACTGGCCGCCGACGCGGTGCGCTGCGCGACCGCCGGGGTGGCCGCGGTGCACGTGCACCCGCGCGACGAGGCCGGCGCCGAATCGCTCGACCCGGCCGCGATCGCCGCGGCGGTCAGCGCCATCCGGGCCGCCCGTCCCGGTCTGCCGGTCGGGGTGAGCACCGGCGCCTGGATCGTCCCCGACCCGGCGGAGCGGGTCGCCGTGGTCCGCGCCTGGACGGTGCTGCCCGACTTCGCCTCGGTCAACGCCCACGAACCCGGAGCGGCCGAGGTGGCCGTCGCCCTGAGCGAGCGCGGCGTGATGGTCGAGGCCGGTCTGTGGACCCTGGCGGCTGTCGACGCCTGGCGCCGCTGGTCCGCACCCACCGGGCGGATCCTTGTCGAGTGCATGGCCGAGCAGGTCGAGACGGCACTCGCCGACGCGGCGGCGATCCTGGCCGCGCTGCCCGGCGGGCACCCGCCGGTGCTGCTGCACGGTGAGGGTCCGGCCACCTGGCCCGTGTACGCCGACGCGCTCCGGCGCGGCCTGCACACCCGGATCGGCCTGGAGGACACGCTACTGCTGCCCGACGGCACCACTGCTCCCGACAACGCCACCCTGGTAACCACCGCCCGCACCCACCCCGCCGTCCCCGACACCCCCAACGCCCACCCGGCCCAGCCCTGAACCGGCCGCCCGCTGTGTGGTGGGAGGGCTGGGGGTGACGTCAGCTCCTTGATCAACGGGGTTGCCGGGGCTGTGTGGCGCCCGCGAGGGTGGGGAAGAGCTGAGCAGGTCGGGGAGGCGGGGCTGGTGCGTTTGCGGGGTGAGGTTTGTCCTGGCCTGTCCGGGATCTGATCACCACTGAGTGACGTCGCAACTTCTCTCCGTCCGGGTGGTTTGATCATGACTAGTTGACCGAATGGCCCCTCGCGACCTAGCCTCGCCATACAGGCTCACTTTGCCCGACCAGCGCAGGCTAAGCGCACAACATAGATCTCGTAACAGAACAGCATCACTTTGGCCAGCCACACCGGCCCTTGACGGGGCGCTCCGGGAACCTCCGGAACCTCCGACAACTGCAACCGGCCGTCAGCGGTGCCCTCACGGGGGGCACCGCCGACGGAAAGCTGCCCAGGGCCAGCCGCTCCGGTCGGGCGTACAGAGCCGCAGGCGCGTGTCCTTCACGCGTGCTGCGGCGCCGACGTTCAGGGGGAGGCGGCCATGGCAGGGCGGCACAGGTTCACCGGCGGACTGCCACACGGCCCCGACCTTTCCGCGACGGGCGACACGCCCCGTACCGCCACCGCGCCCCGGTGGGCCGGCGACGCCGGGCGGGTCGTCGAAGCGGGGCGGGCGGACGTGCCCGTGTACCGGCTCGGAGCGGCCGGATGAGCGCCTTCGACATCGTCCTCCTCGTGGTCGTGCTGCTGCTCGTCGCGGTGGTGGTCGGCGCCGTGCTGTTCGGCGTGCGTACCCTCAAGCGGCTCAGCCTGGCGCCCGCGCCGGAGGATCCGGCCTTCATCGCGGAGAAGGACCGGCAGGAGCAGTCCCTCGCGGCGTTGCGGACGGCCGCCGACGAGGTGAACAGCACCATCGACGTGGCGAAGTCCGCGGCCTCCGCGGCCCGGGCCGAGGCGGCCGCCGCGAAGGCGGAGGCGAAGGCCGCCCGGGCCGAGGCGCGGCGGGTGCTCGACGACGCCCGTGCCGAGGCCGACACGGTGCTGGAGCGGGCGCACAAGCAGGCCGAGGCGGACGCCGAGCAGCTGCGTACCGCCGCGCGGCGCAGCGGCGAGCGGGAGGTGGCGGTGCTCGCCGCCACCACCCGGGAGCAGGCGGCCGAGGTGGAACGCCGTGCCGCCCGGATGGACGAGCGGGAACGGCTGCACACCGAGGAGGTGGAGCGACTGGCCGAGCGGGAGCGGCAGCTCACCGCCGCCACCGCGGCGCTGGCCGCCCGGGAGGCCGCCCTGGCCGAGCGGGAGCGGACGCTGACCGAGGTGGAGGAGCAGCGTCGCCGCGAGCTGGAGCGGGTGGCCGGGCTGACCGCCGACGCGGCCCGCGTCGAGCTGGTCGAGTCGATCGAGGGGCAGGCGAAGCGGGAGGCCGCGCTGCTGGTCCGGGAGATCGAGGCGGACGCCCGGGGCAGCGCCGAGCAGCGCGCCCGCAACATCGTGGTCGACGCCATCCAGCGGGTCGCCAGCGAACAGACCGCGGAGAGCGTGGTCAGCGTCCTGCACCTGCCTGGTGACGAGATGAAGGGACGCATCATCGGCCGGGAGGGGCGCAACATCCGCGCCTTCGAGTCGGTGACCGGCGTCAACCTGATCATCGACGACACCCCCGAGGCGGTGCTGCTGTCCTGCTTCGACCCGGTACGCCGGGAGGTCGGCCGGGTCACGCTGGAGAAGCTGGTGCTGGACGGCCGCATCCACCCGCACCGGATCGAGGAGGTCTACGACCTGGCCCGGCAGGAGGTGGAGGAGCTGTGCCACCGGGCCGCCGAGGACGCGCTGGTCGAGGTCGGCATCACCGAGATCCACCCGGAGCTGGTGACGCTGCTGGGCCGGTTGCGCTATCGCACGTCGTACGGGCAGAACGTGCTCAAACACCTGGTGGAGACCGCGCACATCGCCGGCGTGATGGCCGCCGAGCTGCGGCTGGACGTGCCGACGATCAAGCGGTGCGCGTTCCTGCACGACATCGGCAAGGCGCTCACCCACGAGGTGGAGGGCAGCCACGCGATCATCGGCGCGGACGTGGCCCGCAAGTACGGCGAGAGCGAGGACGTGGTGCACGCCATCGAGGCGCACCACAACGAGGTGCCGCCGCAGACCATCGAGGCGGTGCTGACCCAGGCGTCGGACGCCTGCTCGGGCGGGCGACCGGGCGCGCGGCGGGAGAGCCTTGAGGCGTACGTGAAGCGGCTGGAGCGGATCGAGGAGATCGCGGCCGGCAAGCTGGGTGTGGAGAAGGTCTTCGCCATGCAGGCGGGCCGGGAGATCCGGGTGATGGTCAAGCCGGACGACGTGGACGACATCGGCGCGGCGGTGCTGGCCCGGGACGTGGCCAAGCAGATCGAGGAGGAGCTGACCTACCCGGGGCAGATCCGGGTGACCGTGGTGCGCGAGTCGCGGGTCACCGAGATCGCCCGCTGAGCGGCGGCGAGACGAAGAACGGGCGGGTGGGGGTGGAACCCCACCCGCCCGCTTCGTGTCCGTCGACTCACAGAGGCGTGACGCCGGTGCCGCCGTCGGTCTGCGTCGCCGGCAGCGGCTTGGCGGCGCTGCGCGGCAGCCGGGTCAGCCGCTTCTGCAACCACCAGGCCAGCACCGACAGCAGGCCGCAGATGCTGATGTAGATGGCCGCGACGATCAGGTACGTCGGCACGTACGGCAGGCCGAACGCCAGCCGGCCGCCGATCTGCTTGCCCACGAACAGCAGCTCCGGGTACGTGATGATGAAGCCGAGCGCGGTGTCCTTGAGCAGGACGACGAGCTGGCTCACGATCGCCGGGAGCATCGACCGGAACGCCTGCGGCAGCAGGATCAGCCGCAGCACCTGGTTCTTGCGCATGCCCACCGCGTACGCGCCCTCGGACTGCCCGTACGGCACGGCGTTGACGCCGGCGCGGAAGATCTCCGCGAGCACCGAGCCGTTGTAGAGCGTCAATCCGATGACCAGCGCCCAGAACTTGTCGATCGGCCAGCCGTACTGCAGCGGCACGTAGTAGCCGAAGAAGATCAGGATCAGCAGGGGGATCGCGCGGAACAGCTCCACCACGAACGTGGCCGGAGCGCGGAACAACACCTTGTCGCTGAGCCGGGCGCTGGCGAAGAACGCGCCGAACAGCAGTGCCAGCACGGTGGCGACGGCGGCGACCTTCAGCGTGGCCCAGAGGCCGTTGAGCAGCTCGCGCTGCACGGCCGCGTACTGGAACTGCTCCCACTTGCGGGCCTCGAACTGGCCGGTCTGGTCGAACTTGTAGACCACGAACGCGAGCAGCGCGACGATCGCGGCGATCGAGACGATGCCGAGGATCCGGTTGCGCAGCCGGGCCTTCGGGCCGGGGATGTCGTAGAGGATGCTGTTGCTGCTCATCGGGCCACCGCCCACTTGCGCTCGAGGAACCGCTGGAGCACCACCAGCGGGAGGATCAGGATGAGGAAGCCGATCACGATCCAGGTGAGCACGATGAACTGCGGCTCACCCCGTTCCGACATGTACGCCGGAATGGCGCCCGCCTCCAGCACCGAGAAGCCCGCCGCGATCGTGGTGTTCTTCAGCATGGCGATGAGCACGCTCATCATGGGCGGGACCATGGCCCGCAGCGCCTGCGGCAGCACGATCAGCGTCAGCACCTGGGCGAACGTCATGCCCAGCGCGCGGGCCGCCTCGGCCTGACCGGTGGCGACCGTGTTCACGCCGGAGCGGATCACCTCGCAGATGAACGCCGACGTGTAGGCGATCAGCGCGATGCAGGCGCTGTTGAAGTAGTCGATGTTCACGTCCAGCTTCGGCACCGCGAAGACGAGGAACGCGAACACCAGGGTCAGTGGGGTGTTGCGGACCAGGTTGACGTACGTGGCGCCGAACGCCCGCAGCGCGGGGATCGGGGACACCCGCATCGCGCCGAGCAGTGTGCCGAGGACGAGGCTGCCCACGCCGGCGATCAGGAACAACTTGACTGTGTTGTAGAACCCGTCGCGGAACAGGCTCGCGTTGTCCGTCAGGACGCGGAAGAACTCGCCCATACCTCGCTCTCACTCTCTCCAGACGGGGCCGGGCGGGGAGGACGACCTCCCCGCCCGGCCCGACGTCGGTGCGGACCGTCAGTACCGCTCGAGCTGCGGCGGGGTGGCCGGCGAGCCGGACTTGCCGAGCGTGCCGTCGTAGACCTTCTTCCAGGTGCCGTCGGTGAACGCGGCCTCGATCTGGTTGTTCACGTAGTCACGCAGCGCCTTGTCGTCCTTGGGCAGGCCGATGCCGTACTTCTCGGTGCTGAACGGCTGGCCGACGACCTTGAGCTCGTCCGGGTTCTGCGCGGCGTAGCCCTTGAGGATGGCGTCGTCGGTGGTCACCGCGTCGACCTTCTTGTCGAGCAGCTGCGAGACGCACTCGGAGTAGGTCTTGAACTCGACGATGTTCTCGCCCTCGGTCAGGCCCTCGTCGCGGACCTTCTGAATCGGCGTGGAGCCGGTGACCGAGCAGACCTTCTTGCCCTTGAGGGTGTCCTTGCCGGTGATCGACGACTCGTCCTTGCGGACCAGCAGGTCCTGGCCGGCGACGAAGTACGGGCCGGCGAAGGAGACGTCGTTCTTGCGCTTGTCGGTGATCGAGTACGTGCCGACGTAGTAGTCGATCTCGCCACCCTTGATGGCGGTCTCCCGGTTGGCGGACGCGATCTCCTTGTACTCGATCTTCGCCGGGTCGACGCCGAGCGTGCTGGCGACGTACTGGGCGATCTCGATGTCGAAGCCGCAGCGCTTGCCCTGGGCGTCCTTGTAGCCGAGGTTCGGCTGGTCGAACTTGACGCCGATGACGACCTTGCCGGCCGACTTGATCTTCTCGAAGGCCGGGCTGCCGGCGACGGCGGCGTCCGTCTTGGGGGTGAAGGTGACACCCGAGCTGGTGCAGCTGTCACCCTGCGCACCGCCGCTGGCGTTGCCGCCGCCGCTGGGGGCGGGGTCCCCCTCCTTGCCGCAGGCCGCCGCGGACAGGGCGAGCGAGGCCATCACGGCCACCGCCGCCACGCGCTTGAAACGCATACTCATTCTCCTTCTTCGATGGAGCCGACGTCGTGGCTCCACATACGGGCGCTCAGTGGGTGAGGATTTTGGAGAGGAAGTCCTTGGCCCGCTCGCTGCGCGGGTTCGCGAAGAACTCGGTCGGCGGCGCGTCCTCGACCAGCTTGCCGTCGGCCATGAAGATGACCCGGTTGGCCGCGTGCCGGGCGAAGCCCATCTCGTGGGTGACCACGACCATGGTCATGCCCTCGCGGGCCAGCGACGTCATCACGTCCAGCACCTCGCCGACCATCTCCGGGTCCAGGGCGCTCGTCGGCTCGTCGAACAGCATCGCCTTGGGCTGCATGGCCAGCGCGCGGGCGATCGCCGCCCGCTGCTGCTGGCCGCCGGAGAGCTGCGCGGGGTACTTGTCGGCCTGGTTGGCGATGCCGACGCGGTCCAGCAGCGCCAGCCCGCGTTCACGGGCGGCGGCCGGCTTCTCCTTGCGGACCTTGACCGGCCCCAGCGTGACGTTCTCCAGGATGGTCTTGTGCGCGAAGAGGTTGAACGACTGGAACACCATGCCGACCTCGCTGCGCAGCTTGGCCAGGGGCTTGCCCTCGGCCGGCAGCGGCTGCCCGTCGAAGGTGATGGTGCCCTTGTCGATCGGCTCCAGCCGGTTGATGGTGCGGCAGAGCGTCGACTTGCCGGAGCCGGACGGGCCGATGACCACGACCACCTCGCCCCGTTCGACGGAGAGGGACACGTCGTCGAGCACGTGCAGCGGCCCGAACCACTTGTTGACCCCGTCGAGCACGATCAGCGGGTCGCCCGTCGTCACGTCGTCCACCGTCCCTGTCGTCCATGGCGGAACTCGGGGGTCGGTCGACCCCCGGTTGGGCAACTGTAGGCGGGGTGACGTGGCAGAACGCAACTCAGATGGTCACGGAGCGGTAACACCGATCACCGGCGTACCGGCCCGTCCGAATTTCGTCACCGTCGGGTGGGCCGACTGGCGCCGTCGCCGCAGGCGGGAGATCATGAGGCGGTGACCGACGCGATCCGGCTGACCGACTACGCCCGCGGTGGCGGCTGCGCCTGCAAGATCCCGCCCGGCGAGCTGGAGGTGATGGTCGCCGGTCTCGGCGCCACCGGTGGCTCGGCCGACCTGCTGGTCGGCCTGGAGAACGGCGACGACGCCGCGGTGGTCCGGCTGGACGAGCGGACCGGCCTGGTCAGCACCGCCGACTTCTTCACCCCGGTGGTCGACGACGCCTACGACTGGGGGCGCATCGCCGCCGCCAACGCGCTCTCCGACGTGTACGCGATGGGCGGCATCCCGCTGGTCGCGCTCAACCTGCTCTGCTGGCCGCGCGGCGTACTGCCGCCGGAGATGGCCCGCGAGGTGCTGCGCGGCGGTCTGGACGTGGCCCGGGAGGCGAACTGTCACCTGGCCGGCGGGCACAGCGTGGACGACGACAGCCCGAAGTACGGCCTGGCGGTGACCGGCGTGGTCCGGCCGGACGAGCTGATCACGCTCGACGCCGGGCGGGCCGGCCTGCCGCTGTCGCTGACCAAGCCGCTCGGGGTGGGCGTGCTCAACACCCGCCACAAGCAGACCGGGCAGCGCTTCCCCGAGGCGGTCGATTCGATGGCCCGCCTCAACCGGGACGCGGCCCGCGCGGCGATCGCCGCGGGCATCCGCTGCGGCACCGACGTGACCGGCTTCGGCCTGCTCGGGCACGCCTCGAAGCTGGCCCGCGCGAGCCGCCTGACGGTGGCGATCGACGCGGCGGCGGTGCCGTACCTGCCGGGCGCACGGGAGGCGCTGCGCGACGGGTACGTCAGCGGCGGCACCCGGCGCAACCTGGAATGGGTCGTCCCGTGGACCGACTTCGGCGGCGCAGACGAGGGGGAGCGGCTGCTGCTTGCCGACGCGCAGACCTCGGGCGGGCTGCTGGTCGCCGGTGAGGTGCCCGGCGGCACGGTGATCGGTGAGCTGCTGCCGGCCTCGGAGCACCTGATCCGGGTCCGCTGAGCCTCGACTCGCGGCGTGGCCGGTGCGCCGGCGCGGCACCGTACCCGATAAACTGTCATCTTCCAGATACTCTGGGCAACGTCGCCCGGAGGGAATTTTGCCCGGAATGGTCACAGACCGGTAACTTGCGCCCGGCTGAGGGCAAATGCCCTCCACCATCGTCAGTAAGGCCCGATCCGGAGGCCGATGGAACGAGCGCAGCGAGGAGGCGGCATGACCGAGCTGTGGAACTGGAGAATCGACGGCGGCGAGCCGGTGGAGGTCTACCCGGCGCTGGCCGAGGCACTCGGCCGGGTGGTGATGCCCATGGCCGTCGCCGACCCGGTCCGGCTCCCCGCGTACGCGGTGGTCTGCGACGTGTGGGAGGCGCCCGGGCTGTACGGCACGGTGGTCGACTGTTACGGGGTGCCCGAGAACCTGTCCGAGCTGCCCGCCCTCGCGGCGCTGGCCCGGCTGCTGGGCCGCAACTGCCTGATGCGTGACGACACGCTCGACGCCGGCCGGCACCTGCTGGTCGCGCCGGACGGCACGATCCGGCCGGTGCACTTCGACGTGGCCGACACCGACGACGGCGAGGTGCTCAGCCACCACCGGCTCTGCACGGTCGCCGACGCGCGCTGCCGGGGCTGGTCGCAGTGCCACCGCTCCCGCTGGGCCCCGGACACGGTCGCCCCGGCGCTCGCCGCCGCCTGAGCGCGGCCGCGCTCAGACGGGGCTCGCCGCCGGGTGGACGCCGGCCCGCCGTGCCCGGCCGGCGGCGAGCGCGCGGCCGTCCGGCTCAGCCCTGGGCCGCCGGCTGCTGTCCCCGCACCACGAGATGGTCGAGCAGCGTCGCGGTGGCGGCGGCCACGGCGTCCACCGCGGCCTCGAACGCGGCGGCGTCGTGCGCCGCCGGGGTCTCCTCCTCGTTCGATCCGATCGACTCCACCCGGATACGCTGTCCGGGTCATGACTACCGCAGCGGCGGGCAGCCCGCGCACCTACCAGGTGCGTACGTACGGCTGCCAGATGAACGTGCACGACTCCGAGCGCATCTCCGGCCTCCTCGAGGACGCCGGGTACGTGCGTGCCCCCGAAGCCGACGATCAGCCCGACGTGGTGGTGTTCAACACCTGCGCGGTCCGGGAGAACGCCGACAACCGGCTCTACGGCAACCTGGGTCATCTGCGCCCCGTGAAGGCCAAGCACCCGGGGATGCAGATCGCCGTCGGCGGCTGCCTGGCCCAGAAGGATCGCGGCGACATCGTCCGCAAGGCCCCCTGGGTGGACGTCGTCTTCGGCACGCACAACATCGGCTCGCTGCCGGCGCTGCTGGACCGGGCGCGGCACAACGCCGCGGCCGAGGTCGAGATCCTGGAGTCGCTGGAGGTCTTCCCCTCCACGCTGCCGACCCGGCGCGAGTCGACGTACGCCGGATGGGTCTCCATCTCCGTCGGCTGCAACAACACGTGCACGTTCTGCATCGTGCCCTCGCTGCGCGGCAAGGAGAAGGACCGCCGCCCCGGTGACATCCTCTCCGAGGTCCGCGCGCTCGTCGACTCCGGCGTGCTGGAGGTGACGCTGCTCGGGCAGAACGTCAACTCCTACGGCGTCGAGTTCGGCGACCGGTACGCCTTCGGCAAGCTGCTGCGCGCCTGCGGGGACATCGACGCGCTGGAGCGGGTGCGGTTCACCAGCCCGCACCCGAAGGACTTCACCGACGACGTGATCGCCGCGATGGCCGAGACGCCGAACGTCTGCCACTCGTTGCACATGCCGTTGCAGTCCGGCTCGGACGACGTGCTGCGGGCGATGCGCCGCTCGTACCGGTCGGAGCGTTACCTGGGGATCATCGAGAAGGTGCGGGCGGCGATGCCGGACGCGGCGATCACCACAGACATCATCGTCGGCTTCCCCGGCGAGACCGAGGCCGACTTCGCCCGCACGCTCGACGTGGTCCGGGAGGCCCGGTTCTCCTCGGCGTTCACGTTCCAGTACTCCAAGCGACCCGGCACACCGGCCGCCACGATGGACGGGCAACTGCCCAAGCAGGTCGTGCAGGAGCGCTACGAGCGGCTGATCGCCTGTGTCGAGGAGATCACCTGGGCGGAGAACAAGAAGCTCGTCGGCGAGACCGTCGAGGTGCTGGTGGCGGTCGGCGAGGGCCGCAAGGACGAGCGCACCGGCCGGATGTCCGGCCGGGCCCGCGACGGCCGGCTGGTGCACTTCGCGACCGGTGACCTGGCCGGGCGGATCCGCCCCGGCGACATCGTGCACACAGCCGTCACGTACGCCGCCCCGCACCACCTGAACGCCGACGGTGCGCCGGCGGCGCACCGGCGCACCCGGGCCGGGGACGCGGCCGAGGCGGGACAGGTCCCGCGTACCCCAGGGGTGCTGCTCGGACTGCCGACGGTCGGTGCGCCGGCCGCCGCGCCCGCCCCGGTCGGCGGCTGCGCCGCCCACTGACCTCGGGTAAGGAAGGGCCCTCTTCAACACTCGGTGTTGAAGAGGGCCCTTCCGCTACCGGAGACCGTCAGCAGGCGGTGCCGTTGAGCTTCACGCTGCCCGGCGTGGCGGCGGTGCCGTTGGCGGTGAAGCCGACGGTGACCGACGCGCCCGGCGCCAGCGACGACGCCCAGGTCGGCGCGGCGGCCGTCACGGTGGTGCCGGACTGCGTGACTGTGGCGTTCCAGCCGCTGGCCAGCGTCACCCCGGACGGCCAGGTCCAGGTGGCCGACCACGGGTTCACCGCGGCGGTGCCGGTGTTCTTCACGGTCAGCTCGCCCTGGAAGCCACCCGCCCAGGAGTTGATCTGCTTGTAGCTCGCGGTGCAGCCACCGGTGGGCGGCGGCGGGGTCGTGGGCGCCGGCGAGGTGTTCGGCGTGCCGGTGGGGGACGGGCTGGTGGTGCCGCCACCGCCGGTCGGCGGGATCAGGTACGGCGTGAGGATGTCCTGCTTCGGCTGGTTGATCGTGGTCCAGTCGTCGTTGGCGATGCCACCGGTGTCACCGGAGTTCGGGTTCCACGACCAGTACGTGAACGACATGCCGTTCACCCCGGTGCCGGTGTACGCCATCAGGTTCTGCAGCCAGATCTTGTCCTTGGGGTCCTGGAGCGTGGTGCCGAACTCGCCCATCATGATCGGCGCGATGTTCTGCTTGTAGAGGTAGCCCCAGTACTTGTCCCAGATGGCCGGCATGTTCGCCGGGTACGACGGGTCGTCGAACCACGCCTGGCGGTACACCGAGGTGGCGTACTCGTGCGGCGAGTAGACCAGCCGGTTGGCCACGTTCAGCCGGACCGGGAACTGCCCGGCCTTGGACAGGTTGCCGCCCCACCAGCCGCAGTCCTCGTCGTTGCTGGGGTCGTTGTCCCAGACGTTCGACAGGCCGCCGCTCGGGCAACTCACCCCCTCCACGAAGATCAGCCAGTTCGGCTGCACGCCGAGGACCGCGTTGCCGGCCCGCTCGGCGGCCAGCCGCCAGTCCCGGGCGGTGTCGCCGCAGCCCCAGCAGGCGCCGGTGGCGGCCGGGTTGGTGCCCTCGGCGTGCGGCTCGTTGTGCAGGTCCGCGCCGATCACAGTGGTGTTGCCGGCGTACCGCTGGGCCAGCATCTTCCAGTCGTTGATCCAGGTCGCCTCGGAGACCGTCGAGGTGTACCAGAGCGGCGACTGCCCGGCCGACGTCGGCCGGTGCCGGTCCAGGATGACCCGCATCCCCTTGCTGCCCGCGTAGTCGATGACCTTGTCGAGGATCTGCAGCGGGGAGAGCCCGATCAGGTCCGGGTTGACGAAGTCGTTGATGCCGGTCGCGGTCGCGCCGGGCTTCAGCGCGTCGTTCGAGTACGGGAGCCGCAGCGTGTTGTAGCCCAGCCGGGCCATGGTGTCGAGCTGGGAACGCCACGGGTTGCTCGACCACAGGCCGTGGAACGTCTTGTTGTCGGTCTCCATCCCGAACCAGTTGATGCCGGTCAGCCGGACGGTGGCGCCCGTACTGTCGACGATCTTGTTGCCGCTGGTGTGCAGGTAGCCGGTGCCGGTGCCACCGGCCGCAGCGGCGGCCGGTGCGGTGGAGACGGCGGCGGCGACGAGAACGCCGGCCGCGGCGGTGGCGAGCGCCGTCAGGGCGCCGCCGAGGGCGGTGCGTCGGTGCATGGGAGCTCCACTTCGGATGCCCGCGCCGCATGGGCGCCGCGGGCGGCAGGACCAGGAGGATCGGCCCGCTCCTCATCGAGTACGCGCGACAGCGCGCGCCGGGCCGGTCACGTGGACGGCCACTCGCGGGAATGCGCGCCGGCGATCGTCGACGGCGAAGATCAGCCGTCGATGCCCTCGTGCCGGTGCCGGAACCTGGCTCCGCCGCTCATTCTGATCAGCCTGCCTCGATGCGTCAACCCGGCCCCGGACGCAGGTGAGCCCCCGGCCGACCCGGCCGGGGGCTCACCTGGTGTGTGTCGCTGGGTGCTTGCGTCAGCCGGCCTGCTCGGCGAGCTGGAGGAACTGCCGCTTCGAGGCGAGCGCCTGCTCCGCCTCCTTGACCCGCCGGGCGTCACCGGCGGCCTGGGCCCGGGCCAGCCGGTCCTCGGCCTCGGCGACCTGGGCGCGCATCTGCGCCAGCAGCGGGTTGTCCTCCTTGGTGGTCCGCCGCCACGCCGAGTCCATCACCTGGCGGACCTTGTCGTCCACGGCCCGCAGCCGGCGCTCCAGCCCGGCGGCGGCCTCGCGGGGCACCCGGCCGGCCTCGTGCCACTGCGCCTGGATCTCCCGCAGCTTCGCCTGGGCGCCCTTCGGGTCGCCGTCGACGTCGAGCGCCTCGGCCTCGGCCAGCAGCGCCTCCTTGCGCTCCAGGTTGGCGCGCTGCTCGTTGTCGCGGGCCGAGAAGACCTCGCTGCGGCGGGTGAAGAACTCGTCCTGCGCGGCCCGGAACCGTTCCCAGAGCTTCTGCTCGGCCTCCTTGGCGGCGCGCGGCGCGGCCTTCCACTGGGCCATCAGGTCCTTGAGCTGACCGGCGGTGACACCCCAGTCGCTGGAGTCCTTGAGCTTCTCCGCCTCGGCGACCAGCTCCTCCTTGACCGTCTGCGCCTGCTTGCGCTGCTGGTCCAGGGTGGCGAAGTGGGCGCCCCGGCGACGGGTGAAGCCGTCCCGGGCGGCGGCGAACCGCTTCCACAGCTCACCGTCGGTCTTCTTGTCGACGCCGCGGATGGTCTTCCACTCGTCGAGGATCTCCTTGAGCCGGTCACCGGCGGTCTTCCAGCCGGTCGACTCGGCGGCCAGCTTCTCGGCCTCCTCGACCAGGGCGGTCTTGCGCGCCAGCGCCTCGACCCGGGCGGCCTCGCGGGCCGCCTTGGCCTCGCCGGCCTTCTCCTCGGCGACGGCGGCCAGCTTGTCCAGGCGGGCGGCAAGGGCGTCGATGTCACCGACCACGTGCGCCTCGGCCAGCGACCCACGGATCCGGCGGATGGTGGTCAGGGAGTGGCCGGCGTCAGCAGCGCCCGAGTTGAGCCGGGCCTCGGTCAGATCGACCTCGGTCACCAGGTCGGCGTAGCGCCGGGCGAAGTGGGCGAGCCCTTCCTCCGGTGCACCTGCCTGCCAGGATCCGACCACCCGCTCGCCCTCGGCGGTCTTGACGTAGACGGTGCCGTCCTCGTCGACCCGTCCGTAGGCAGTCCAGTCGCTCATGTGCCCATCCTCGTTCTCCCGGCGTCGAGGGGACAGCCCCCCTCGCTCGCCGCCACGGCGCAGCAAACTTTCTCCCGGCATTGTCACAGGTCCGCCCCCGTCCGTGTCGAGCGCCTGTCGCCGACCGTGACCATACGGTGTTGTACGCCCTCGATGGCCGGATCGGCGCGGGGACGCACCGGGGGATCGGCGATAGGTTTGGGGGCGTGCCACTGGTCGCCGCCGCCGTCTGCCCCCACCCGCCGTTGATCGTGCCCGAGCTGGCCGGCGCCGCCGCGCCCGAGCTGGACGACCTGCGCGCCGCCACCGACGCCGCGGTGGCCCGGCTGCTCGCCGCCGGACCCGAGGCGATCCTGCTCGTCGGCGGCGGGTGGGAGACCGTCCGGTTCAGCACCGCCGAGCACGGCTCGCTGCGCCCGTACGGGCTGAACCGCCACGTGCGGCTCTGGAAGGTCAACTGCGAGGGTGGTGTGCGTCTGCCGTTGAGCCTGACCATCGGCGCCTGGCTGCTCGACCGCTCCGGCACCGCCCTGCCCCGCTTCGCCCGGGCGGTGGCCCACGACGCCACCCCGGCCGAGTGCGCGGCCTTCGGCGCGGGCCTGCTCCACGACGAGGACCCGCCGGTCGGGCTGCTCGTGCTCGGTGACGGGTCCGCGTGCCGGGGCGTCACCGCGCCGGGGTACGACGACCCGCGCGCCGAGGCGTACGACGAGGGGGTCGCCGCGGCCCTGGCCGGCGCGGACGCGGAGGCGCTGCGCGGCCTGGACCCGGTGCTCTCGGCGCAGCTGCGGGTCGCCGGGCGGGCGCCGTGGCAGGTGCTGGCCGGCGCCGTCGAGGCGGCGGGCGGCGACTGGCGTGGTGACCTGAGCTACCACAGTGCCCCCTACGGCGTGGCCTACTTCGTGGCGAACTGGGAGCAGTCATGACCGTCGTGGCGGTGGTCGGGCCGACCGCGGCCGGGAAGTCGGCGCTGAGCATCGCACTGGCGCACGCGCTCGGCGGCGAGGTGGTCAACGCCGACTCGATGCAGCTCTACCGGGGCATGGACATCGGCACCGCGAAGCTGACACCGGCCGAGCGCGAGGGCGTGCCGCACCACCTGCTGGACATCTGGCCGGTGACCGAGCCGGCCAGCGTCGCCGAGTACCAGACGCTGGCCCGCGCGGCGGTCGACGACATCCTGGCCCGGGGGCGGGTGCCGCTGCTGGTGGGCGGTTCGGGGCTGTACGTGCGGGCGGTGCTGGAGCGGTTCGAGTTCCCCGGCACCGACCCGGCGCTGCGGGAGCGGCTGGAGGCGGAACTGGCGGCGGTCGGCCCCCTGCCGCTGCACGCGCGGCTGGCCGAGGCGGACCCGGGCGCGGCGGCGAGCATCCTGCCCACCAACGGCCGCCGGATCGTACGGGCACTGGAGGTGATCGAGCTGACCGGCGCCCCGTTCACCGCCTCGCTGCCGTCGCCCACGCCGTACTACCCGTCCGTCCAGCTCGGTGTGGACCTGGACACCGCGCGCCTGGACGAGCGGATCGCGCTGCGGGTGGACCGGATGTGGGCCGACGGGCTGGTCGACGAGGTGCGGGCGCTGGTCGGCGAGGGGCTGCCCGAGGGACGGACGGCCAGCCGGGCGCTCGGCTACCAGCAGGTGCTGCGGTTCCTGGCCGGTGAGCTGACCGAGACCGAAGCGTACGAGGAGACGATCCGCGCCACCCGCCGTTTCGTCCGGCGGCAGCGCTCCTGGTTCCGGCGTGACCCGCGCGTCACCTGGCTGGACTCGGCCTCGCCCGGGTTTCTCGACACTGCCCTGCGGGTGGTCGCCGAGCATCGGCGATGATGGGGGCGTGGAGTTCACAAAGGGGCACGGCACCGGCAACGACTTCGTCATCCTGCCCGACCCGGACGGCGCCCTCGACCTGACACCCGGCCTGGTCGCCGCGCTCTGCGACAGGCGGCGCGGGCTCGGCGCCGACGGCGTGCTGCGCGTGGTGCGCGCCGCCAAGCACCCCGAGGGCGTCGCGCTGGCCGGCGAGGCCGAGTGGTTCATGGACTACTGGAACTCCGACGGCTCGTTCGCCGAGATGTGCGGCAACGGGGCCCGCGTGTTCGTCCGCTACCTGCTGGACCGTTCGCCGGCCGCCGCCCCGTCCGGCGGGACGCTGCCCATCGCCACCCGCGCCGGTCTGGTGCGGGCCCGCGTCGAGGGCGCCGACGTGGCGGTCGAGATGCGCCGTCCCCGGCTGTACGACACGGCCACCGCCACGCTCGGCGGGCTGACGGTGCCCGGCACCGCGGTGGACGTCGGCAACCCGCACCTGGTGTGCCCGCTGCCCGCCGCGCTGGAGCTGGCCGCGCTGGACCTCACCCGCGCGCCCGAGGTCGACGCCTCGATGTTCCCGGCCGGGGTGAACGTCGAGTTCACCACGCCGGGTGAGCCGGTCGCCGGCACCGACGGGCACGTGCTGATGCGGGTCTACGAGCGCGGCTCCGCCGAGACGCTCTCCTGCGGCACCGGCGCGTGCGCGGTGGCGGCGGTGGCGTTGCGCGACGCCGGCCTGGACACCGGCGCGGTGGCGGTGGACGTGCCCGGCGGGCGTCTCACGGTCACCGTGACGGCCGACTCCTGCTGGCTGTCGGGCCCCGCGGTCCTGGTGGCGACGGGCACCCTGACCCCCGCCGCCCTGCGCCCCTGACCGTCGCCCGCCGGCCCCGGGGCCGGTGATCTCGCACCAGGCGGCGCGGGGACGGCGTCAGGGGGTGGCGCTGGCGTTGGCGGCGATCTCGGGCAGGTCGGCGGGACCGGGATCGGCCGCCGGGGCCGGCGTCGCGGCCGGGTTCTGGGCGGCGGCCCGTACCGCCGCGGCCACCGCCGGGGCGACCCGGGAGTCGAAGACGCTCGGCACGATCACCGTCGGGTTGATCTTTTCCTCGCCGACCACGTCCGCGATGGCCCGGGCGGCGGCGATCGCCATCTCCTCGGTGAACTCCTCGGCGTGCGCGTCGAGCATGCCGCGGAACACGCCGGGGAAGGCGAGCACGTTGTTGATCTGGTTCGGCTGGTCCGAGCGGCCGGTGGCGACCACCGCGGCGTACTTGCGCGCCTCCCGCGGGTCCACCTCCGGGTCGGGGTTGGCGAGCGCGAAGACGATCGAGTCCTTCGCCATCGCGGCGACGTCGTCGCCGGTGAGCAGGTTCGGCGCGCTCACGCCGATGAACACGTCCGCGCCGCGTACCGCACCGGCCAGGTCGCCGGAGTAGTTCTCCTTGTTGGTGTTCTCGGCCAGCCACTGCCACGCCGGGTTGAGGTCCGGCAGTCCGCGGTGCAGGGCGCCCCTGCGGTCGTACGCGATGATGTCGCCCACGCCCTGACGCAGCAGCAGCTTCATGATCGCGGTGCCGGCGGCGCCGGCGCCGGAGACCACGACCCGGACGTCCGCGAGCTGCTTGCCCACGACGCGCAGCGCGTTCGTCAGCGCGGCCAGCACGCAGATCGCGGTGCCGTGCTGGTCGTCGTGGAAGACCGGGATGTCGAGCGCCTCGCGCAGTCGGGCCTCGATCTCGAAGCAGCGCGGCGCGGCGATGTCCTCCAGGTTGATCCCGCCGTACGCGGGCGCGATCGCCTTGACGATCGCCACGATCTCGTCGGTGTCCTGGGTGTCGAGCACCACCGGCCAGGCGTCCACCCCGCCGAAGCGCTTGAACAGGGCCGCCTTGCCCTCCATCACCGGCAGCGACGCGGCCGGCCCGAGGTTGCCGAGGCCGAGCACCGCGGTGCCGTCGCTGACCACGGCGACGGTGTTGCGCTTGATGGTGAGCCGGCGGGCGTCGGCCGGGTTCTCCGCGATCGCCATGCAGACCCGGGCGACCCCCGGGGTGTACGCGCGGGACAGCTCGTCACGGGTGCGCAGCGCGATCTTCGGGGTGACCTCGATCTTGCCGCCGAGGTGCAGCAGGAACGTCCGGTCGGAGACCTTGCGCACGTCGACCCCGTCGAGCGCGGTGAGCGCGTCGACCACCTGGTCGGCGTGGCCGGCGTCGGCGGTGTCGCAGGTGAGGTCGACGATCACGTTCGTCGGGTCGGAGTCGACCACGTCGAGCGCGGTGACGATGGCGCCGGCCTCGCCGGCGGCGGTGGTGAGCCGGCCGATGGAGGAGGCGTCGGCGGGTACCGCGATCCGGATGGTGATGGAGAATCCGGCACTCGGCAGTCGTGTGTTTGCCACGAGAAACTCCTCCGTCGGCGCTGAGCGGCTCGACTGGCATTTCTACTCGCCTGGCCAGGTCGCCCGGCATCCGCCCCCGCTACCGGTCGGTAGCGTCACGGGCATAAGACAGGTGCGCCCGGCGTTGACACATGTCAGGATTGCTGTCACGCGCCGAAAATTCTCGGCGATGCACATAACGGACAGGAGACGCGATTTGCGCGAGCAGGAGACCTTCCATCCCTACGAGGACGACGAGCTCGACGCCACCACGGGCGAGTACGAGCTGTCGGAGCGGCAGGCGCTGCGGCGGGTCCCCGGCCTCTCCACCGAACTCACCGACATCACCGAGGTCGAATACCGCCAGCTCCGGCTGGAGCGGGTCGTCCTGGTGGGGGTCTGGACCGAGGGCACCCAGTCCGACGCCGACAACAGCCTCACCGAGCTGGCGGCGCTGGCCGAGACGGCCGGCTCGCAGGTGCTCGAAGGGCTGATCCAGCGCCGGCACCGGCCCGACCCGGCCACGTACATCGGCCGCGGCAAGGTCGACGACCTGGGCGCGGTGGTGCTGTCCACCGGCGCCGACACGATCATCTGCGACGGTGAGCTGTCGCCGTCGCAGCTGCGCAACCTGGAGCAGCGCACCAAGGTCAAGGTGGTCGACCGGACCGCCCTGATCCTGGACATCTTCGCCCAGCACGCCAAGAGCAAGGAGGGCAAGGCGCAGGTCGAGCTGGCCCAGCTCCAGTACCTGCTGCCGCGCCTGCGCGGTTGGGGCGAGACGCTGTCCCGGCAGACCGGCGGTAGCGGCCGCGGCGGTGGCGCCGGCGGCGGCGTGGGCCTGCGCGGTCCCGGTGAGACGAAGCTGGAGACCGACCGGCGGCGCATCCGCCACCGCATCGCGCGGCTGCGCCGCGAGATCAAGAGCATGGCGACGGTACGCCAGACCAAGCGTGCCCGGCGTACCCGTAACGCGGTGCCCGCGGTGGCCATCGCCGGCTACACGAACGCCGGCAAGTCCAGCCTGCTCAACCGCCTGACCGGTGCGGGCGTACTGGTGGAGAACGCGCTGTTCGCCACGCTGGACCCGACCACCCGCCGGGCCACCACGTCCGACGGGCGGCTCTACACGCTGTCCGACACGGTCGGGTTCGTCCGACACCTGCCGCACCAGATCGTCGAGGCGTTCCGCTCCACCCTGGAGGAGGTCGCCGACGCCGACCTGGTGGTGCACGTGGTCGACGGCACCCACCCGGACCCGGAGGAGCAGGTCCGGGCGGTCCGCGAGGTGCTCGCCGAGGTGGGCGCCGACCGGCTGCCGGAACTACTCGTGGTGAACAAGACCGACGCCACCGGCGAGGAGACGATGCTGCGGCTCAAGCGGCTGTGGCCGGATGCGGTCTTCGTCTCCGCCCACAGCGGGCGCGGCGTCGACGAGTTGCGCGAGACGGTCGAGCGGCGCTTGCCGCGGCCGGCCGTCGAGGTGCGCGCCGTGCTGCCGTACGACCGGGGTGACCTGGTCGCCCGGGTGCACCGGCAGGGTGAGGTGCTCAGCACCGCGCACCTGCCCGAGGGCACGCTGCTGCACGTACGGGTCAACGAGGGACTGGCCGCGGAACTCGCGCCCTACCGGGCGGGCGACCGGCTGACCAGCGACGAGCGGGTGGGTGCCGGGCGGTGAGCCGTCCGGCGTCACCCGCCGGAAACCCGCTCCGTGCGACACTGAGCGTCATGCGGCACGTTGTCTCCTCGGTCACGCTCGCGCTCGGCCTGGTCGGCGCGGTCGTGGCGCCGGCCGGGCCGGCCCCGGCGGCACCCGCCGCGGCCCCCGTGCTGGCCGCGGCACCCAAGAAGAAGTGCACGGTCGAGGACGGACGCCTCCGCGAGTTGTCCGGGCTCGTCGCCACCGCGGGCGGGTACGTCGTGGTGAACGACAGCTCGGACGACCCCGCCCGCAAGCGGGTCTTCTATCTGGACTCCAAGTGCAAGGTGGACAAGGAGGTCCGTTACTCCGGTGACGGCCCGCTCGACACCGAGGACCTGGCGCTCGGGCCGGACGGCAAGACGCTCTGGATCGCCGACACCGGCGACAACATCGACAAGAAGACCCGCCGGGAGCGGGTCGCGGTGTGGACGATGCCGCTGAGCGGCTCGAAGCAGCCGGTGCTGCACCGGCTCACCTACCCGGGCAAGGAGCCGCACGACGCGGAGGCACTGCTCGTCGGCGACGACAACATGCCGTTGGTGATCACGAAGGAGCTCTCGGGCAAGGCGGAGCTCTATACCCCGACGGCGAAGCTGAAGGCGGGCGGCGACCCCGAGCCGATCCCGATGAAGAAGGTCGGCGAGGTCACGCTCCCGAAGACCAGCACCGACAACAAGCTCGGCGGGCCGGGCCGGGTGCTGGTCACCGGCGCCGCCCGCTCACCCGACGGCGGCAAGGTGGTGCTGCGCACGTACGCCGACGCGTTCGAGTTCGACGTCACCGGCGGCGACATCGTCAAGGCGATCACCACGGGCAAGCCCCGGGTCACGCCGCTCGCCGATCCGTTCGGCGAGGCGATCTCCTACACGCCGGACGGCAAGGCGTTCGTCACCGTCTCCGACGGCGGCACGCTCGACGACTCGGACCCGATCGACATCCTCAGCTACACCCCGTCCACGAAGGGCGCGGAGGCGCTTCCCAACGGCGGCGAGGCCCCGACCAAACCGGCAGCCAAGCAGTCCTGGCTCGCAGGGCTCTCGCTCGACGAGATCACGTACCTGATCGCGGCGGTCGGGGTGCTCGGCGCGCTCCTGGTCGGCGCGGGGGTCTTCGGCATCCTGCGGGCGCGGCGCAAGCCGGCGCCCCGGGCGCCCGCCGACGAGCCCGAGCGCAGCGGCGAGTTCCCGGTCAACAGCGGCTTCCCGTCGGCGGAACGGCCGGACGTCCCGCCCAGAGGCGCGGTCTACGGAGGCGGTGGCCAGGGCGGCGTGTACGGCGGCGCCGCGAACGGCGACCGTCCCCAGGGTGGCGGTGTCTACGGCGGCGGCCAGCCGGGCGGCGGCGTGTACGGCGGCCGACCCCAGGGCGGCGGCCCACAGGGCGGTGGCCGTCCTCCGGGTGGTGGCCGTCCCCCGGGTCCTGACCGTCCCCCGGGTCCTGACCGTCCGCAGGGTGGTGGCGTCTACGGCGGCGCCCCGGCCGGCGGTGGGCGCGGCGGGGGCCAGGGCGGCGGCGCGGACCAGGCCGGTCCCGGTGTCCCCGGCGGTGGTGCCCCCCGGGGCGGCCGGGGTGGCGGCTCCGGCGGCGGCCCGGGACACCGTGGCCAGCCCAACGGCGGCGGACCGCGCGGCGAGGGCGGCCGGGCCGAGCCGCCGCGTCGCGGATCGGATCCGCGTGGCGCGCGGCGCGACGACGGCTACGACGACAGGGGTCGGTACGGCCCGGTGCCCGGCGGCCGGGAGTACCGCGGCGACCGCTACTGAGACGACGCGAAGAGGGGGTGACCGGTCGCCGGTCACCCCCTCTTCGTCGCTGTCGGTCAGATGCGGCGCAGCACCGCCACCACGCGACCCATGATGGTGGCGTCGTCGCCGGGGATCGGGTCGAAGGCCGGGTTCTGCGGCATCAGCCAGACGTGCCCGTCGCGGCGCCGGTAGGTCTTCACCGTCGCCTCACCGTCGAGCATCGCGGCCACGATGTCGCCGACCTCGGCGTTGGGCTGCTGCCGGACGACCACCCAGTCGCCGTCACAGATCGCCGCGTCGAGCATCGAGTCGCCCTTGACCTGGAGCATGAAGACCTCGCCTTCGCCGACCAGCTCGCGGGGGAGGGGGAAGATGTCCTCCACGGCCTGCTCGGCCAGGATCGGCCCACCGGCGGCGATGCGACCCAGCATCGGCACGTACGCCGGGGCGGGCCGCTGCGCACGGGCCGCCTCGTCGTCGGCCTCGCCCGGCGCGCGGACGTCGACGGCGCGCGGCCGGTTCGGGTCGCGGCGCAGGAAGCCCTTCTTCTCCAGCTCCTTGAGCTGGTAGGCGACGCTGGACGGGGACACCAGCCCGACCGCCTCGCCGATCTCGCGCACGCTCGGCGGGTAGCCGTGGCGCTCGACCCAGTTACGGATGAACTCCAGGATCCGCCGCTGCCGGGCGGTCAGGTCGACAGTGGCCGGGTCGGGGAAGCTGCTCACCACCGGGGTGACCGGACGCACCGCCGCGGGGGCGGTGCGACTGCGGGCGGTGCGGGGGCGACGGGTCGCCGGAGGACCCGCCCCGTCGTTCGGCTGCGGGTTCTTCTGCCGGCTGGCCCGGTCCTCGGTCACGTCCGTCCCTCCCTGGTCGGCGCTGGGGTGCCTCGTCGGCTCGTGGTGCGTGTGGTCTGACCGTATAGGTGAGATCGGCCATTTTCAAACATCTGTACGACCTGCTGTCGGCGTGTCGCGCCGAATTCCTGGATTTCCGAACTGGTGTTCTGATAGAAGGGTACGCCGCTCGAACGGGTGTTCTATCCCGGCTGCCCGTGACTAGCACGGGAGGCCGTCCGTTGGGCTCGGCGGCGGCGTCGTGCCGGGCGTGATCCTGATGACGCGCCGGACACGCCCGGCAACTTGACCTCGCTTGGGGTTCGGCCTACGGTCGACCCCTAGATGTAGTAGTCACACGGGCGTAAGTTGCCTACAGGTTGGGTTCGACTACCGAACGCACTCCCGCACCGCGCACCCGGCGACGGTCATCGGACGATGGCCCCGCCGTGTCGACGCGTGCCCGGGAGCCGGCAGTTGTGCCCGCGATCGACTGAGGAGGTCGGGCGAATGCGGTGTCCGTACTGCCGGCACGCCGACTCCCGGGTGGTCGACTCGCGGGAGGCCGACGACGGCCAGCTCATCCGGCGGCGACGGTCCTGCCCGGAGTGCGGCAAGCGGTTCACCACCGTCGAGGAGGCGGTCCTCGCGGTGGTCAAGCGCAGCGGGGTGACCGAGCCGTTCAGCCGTACGAAGATCATCGGTGGGGTGCGCAAGGCGTGCCAGGGGCGGCCGGTCGACGACGACTCGATCGCGCTGCTGGCCCAGAAGGTCGAGGAGACCGTACGGGCCAAGGGGGCGGCCGAGATCCCCAGCCACGAGGTGGGCCTGGCCATCCTCGGCCCGTTGCGTGACCTCGACGAGGTGGCCTACATGCGGTTCGCCAGCGTCTACCGGTCCTTCGACTCGCTCGCCGACTTCGAGCGCGAGATCGAGACGCTGCGGGCCGCCGCACGCGCCCGGGAGGGCGCCGGTGCCGGTGCGGCGGACGCCGCCGGCGCGATCAGCTGACATTTCGGTTTTTCTGACAGGTACACGAGGCGCGGTGGGTGACCGTGCCGACGAGGGGGGCGAGCGTGACGACCAGTAAGTCGCGGAACAAGGCCGGGGCGGGGCTGAAGATCGAGCGTGTCTGGACGACCGAGGGGGTGCATCCCTACGACGAGGTCGCCTGGGAGCGCCGCGACGTCGTCATGACGAACTGGCGGGACGGCTCGATCAACTTCGAGCAGCGCGGGGTGGAGTTCCCCGAGTCCTGGTCGGTGAACGCGGCGAACATCGTGACCACCAAGTACTTCCGGGGCGCGGTCGGGACCCCGGAGCGGGAGTGGTCGCTGCGGCAGCTGATCGACCGGGTGGTCGAGACCTACCGCACCGCCGGTGAGGAGTACGGCTACTTCGCCACCCCGGCCGACGCCGAGGTGTTCGCGCACGAGCTGACCTGGATGCTGCTGCACCAGGTGTTCAGCTTCAACTCGCCGGTGTGGTTCAACGTCGGCACGCCGTCGCCGCAGCAGGTCAGCGCCTGCTTCATCCTCTCCGTCGACGACTCGATGGACTCGATCCTCGACTGGTACAAGGAGGAGGGGCGGATCTTCCAGGGCGGCTCCGGCGCCGGGGTCAACCTCTCCCGGATCCGTTCCTCGAAGGAGCTGCTCTCCTCCGGCGGCACCGCCTCCGGCCCGGTCAGCTTCATGCGCGGCGCGGACGCCTCCGCCGGCACCATCAAGTCCGGCGGCGCCACCCGGCGCGCGGCGAAGATGGTCATCCTCGACGTCGACCACCCGGACATCGAGGAGTTCGTGGCGACCAAGGCGCGCGAGGAGGACAAGATCCGCGCGCTGCGCGACGCCGGGTTCGACATGGACCTGGGCGGCGCCGACATCGTCAGCGTGCAGTACCAGAACGCCAACAACTCGGTCCGCGTCTCCGACGAGTTCATGACCGCCGTGGAGAACGGCGGCAGCTTCGACCTGCGCGGCCGGCTCGACGGGCAGACGATCGAGACGATCGACGCCAAGGAGCTGTTCCACACCATCTCCCAGGCCGCGTGGGAGTGCGCCGACCCGGGCCTGCAGTACGACGACATCATCAACGACTGGCACACCTGCCCGGAGACCGGGCGGATCACCGCGTCGAACCCGTGCTCGGAGTACCTGCACCTGGACAACTCCTCGTGCAACCTGGCCTCGCTGAACCTGATGAAGTTCCTCCGCGCCGACGGCGGCTTCGAGGTGGAGAAGTTCGTCAAGTCGGTCGAGTTCGTCATCACCGCGATGGACATCTCGATCTGCTTCGCCGACTTTCCGACCGAGAAGATCGGTGAGACCACCCGCGCCTACCGGCAGCTCGGCATCGGGTACGCCAACCTGGGCGCGCTGCTGATGGCCTCCGGCCTGCCGTACGACTCGGAGCAGGGCCGGGAGGTGTCCGCCGCGATCACCTCGCTGATGACCGGCACCGCCTACCGCCGCTCCGCGGAGCTGGCCGGCATCGTCGGCCCGTACGACGGCTACGCCCGCAACGCCGAGCCGCACAAGCGGGTCATGCGCAAGCACGCCGCCGCCAACGACGCGATCAAGCCGATCGGCACGGTGGGCACCGCCGTGCAGCGCGAGGCGACCAAGCAGTGGACGCTCGGCAACAAGCTGGGCGACAAGTTCGGCTGGCGCAACTCGCAGGCCAGCGTCCTCGCCCCGACCGGCACCATCGGCCTGATGATGGACTGCGACACCACCGGAGTCGAGCCGGACCTGGCGCTGGTGAAGTTCAAGAAGCTGGTCGGCGGCGGCTCGATGCAGATCGTCAACCAGACCGTGCCGCGCGCCCTGCGCAGCCTCGGCTACCCCGAGGAGCAGGTCGAGGCGATCGTCGAGCACATCGCCGAGCACGGGCACGTGATCGACGCCCCGGGCCTGAAGCCGGAGCACTACCCGGTCTTCGACTGCGCCATGGGCGAGCGCTCGATCGCGCCGATGGGCCACGTACGGATGATGGCGGCGGTCCAGCCGTTCATCTCCGGCGCCATCTCCAAGACGGTGAACATGCCGGAGCAGGCCACCGTCGAGGACGTCGAGAAGATCTACTTCGAGGGCTGGAAGCTCGGCCTGAAGGCGCTGGCGATCTACCGGGACAACTGCAAGGTCGGCCAGCCGCTGTCGGTGGCGAAGAAGCCGGAGGCCAAGGCGGACACGACCGCCGTCGCGCAGGCCGCGCCGGAGAAGGTCGTGGAGAAGGTCGTCGAGTACCGCCCGGTACGCAAGCGGCTGCCGAAGAAGCGCCCGTCGGAGACCATCTCGTTCTCGGTCGGCGGCGCGGAGGGCTACCTCACCGCCTCGTCCTACCCGGACGACGGCCTCGGCGAGGTCTTCCTCAAGATGTCGAAGCAGGGCTCGACCCTGGCCGGCGTGATGGACGCCTTCTCGGTGGCCATCTCCATCGGTCTCCAGTACGGCGTCCCGCTGGAGACGTACGTCAGCAAGTTCACCAACATGCGCTTCGAGCCGGCCGGCATGACCGACGACCCGGACGTGCGCATGGCCGCCTCGGTGATGGACTACATCTTCCGTCGCCTGGCGCTGGACTTCCTGCCGTACGACCGCCGCGCCGAACTGGGCATCTTCACCGCCAAGGAGCGGGCCGCCCAGCTCGCGGCCGAGGCGGAGGCGGAGGCGAGCGGTGCGGACCTCACCGCGATGGCCTCCTCCGCCCCGGTCGAGGCGCCGGAGCCGAAGACCGGCCCGATCGCGCAGCCGGCCCGGGAGATGGCCGACGTCGCGGCCGTCAAGCCGGCCCCGGCCGTGGGTTCCAGCACCGAACTGCTGGAGGCCGTGATCGGCAAGGCCGCGGACGCGCCGCTCTGCTTCACCTGCGGCACGAAGATGCGGCCCGCCGGTAGCTGCTACGTCTGCGAGGGCTGCGGCTCCACCAGCGGCTGCAGCTGAAACTGGGCTGAGTCGCCTGAAGGACAGCGACCGCCCGATCCTGTAGGGGTCGGGCGGTCGCTGCGGCACTGACGTGCAGAATCAGCACGACACCAGGCCGCAGATCAATCGTGGAGACGGCGTAGGATATCGGCTTCTGCACGGAACGGGGTCGTGCTCGGCCGGTCGCGCCGCTTCGGCCTCGCCGGGCGCCGTGGCGTTCGGGACGAAGGGTGGACACCCGGGATGCACCAGCGGATCCTGTTGCGCGCCCGCAAGGGCCCGTTCGACGTCGTCACCGCCGAGGAGACCTACGAGCGGGACTGGATCGGCAAGAACAGCGGCAACCTGGTCTTCAGCCACGCCGCGCACAAGCTGCTGTCCACCTCGGCGGCGGAGATCACCCCGTCGCGGTTCCGGGCGGATCCGCGCGATGCCGACGAGATCAACGAGAAGTACGACGTCTTTGTGATCCCGCTGGCGAACGCGTTTCGCCACGACTACGCGAACCGGCTGATGTCGATGACCCGGCTGATCGAGCGGCTCAAGATCCCGGTGGTGGTGCTCGGGGTCGGGGTGCAGACCGACGTGGACGGCGACCGGGAGTACCTGCGCCCGATCGACGAGCCGGTGAAGGCGTTCTGCCGGGCGGTGCTGAACCGATCGCACAGCATCGGCGTACGCGGCGAGATCAGCGAAAGCTACCTGCGTACGCTGGGTTTCTCCGCCGTCGAGCAGATCGGCTGCCCGTCGATGTTCCTGCACGGCGACAGCTTGCGGGTCGAGAAGGCGAAGGCGACCCTGGGCACCGAGGATCGGCTCGCGTTCGTCATCTCGCCATACGTCCGCGCGTTGGCCCCGATCGTCCATCACCACCACCAGCGTTACCCGAACCTGCGCTACCTGGCGCAGGGCCTGTACACCCTCGGCACCCTGCTCTATGGCGACGCACCACATTTGAGCGGCAAGACCGACGACATGCCGATCCACACCTCACACCCGCTCTTCGTCGAGGACAAGGTGCGGATGTTCGTGGACCCGTGGCCCTGGATGGAATATCTGTCCGGATTCGACTTCGCCTTCGGCACCCGGATCCACGGCACCATCACGGCGCTGGTCTCCGGCACTCCCGGATATCTCCTCGCACACGACTCGCGCACCCTGGAACTGGCCCGCTACTTCGACATCCCGCACCGGTTGATGCGCGACGTACCGGCCGACGTCGACGCCGCCCAACTCTACGAGGAAGCCGACTACACGGCTCTGAATGAGGGCCACAAGGAGCGCTTCGCGCGAATCACCGGGTTCCTCGCCAAGCACGACCTCGGCCTTTCGTTCGCCGACGGGGACAGCGCCGCCCGCTTCGACGAGCAGGTCCGCCGAACCGTCTACCCGCAGGCGGTCCGGCCGGCCTCCGCCTACACCGCCGATGAACTGCTGGCGCGCATGCAGTGGCTGCGGGCCGAGAACCGGACGCTGCGGCAGGACCTCAAGGCACTCCGCGCGCAGCCCGTGCGTGAGCGGGTCAAGCAGGCGGTGGGCGGACGGGTTCGCCGGATGCTGTCGCGCTGACCGTCGTACCGTGCTCGCGGTCACAGCCCATCGTGTACGCGAGTGGAATGCTCGGGGGATGAGCACGGCCGACATCTATCTGGCGTTCGCCGAGCGCGAGGCGCGCGGCGTGTCCCCGGCGTACGAGCGGTTGTCGCGGGCGGTGGCGCGCGACCGGAAGCTGCTCGCGCTGCTCGACACGCTGCCACCGGCGAAGCGCCAGCCGAACCTGCTGTTCGGTGTGGTGCGGCTGGGCGGCGGGCCGGTGGACGACCCGGCGGCGTTCCGCGCGTACGTGCTGGCGCACTGGCCGGACGTGGCGGCGCAGATGCGGGTGCGGGCGACGCAGACGAACGAGGCCGGCCGTTGCGCGCTGCTGCTTCCGGTGCTCGCCGCGTTGCCGCAGCCGCTGGCGTTGCTGGAGGTCGGCGCGTCCGCCGGGCTGTGCCTCTACCCGGACCGGTACGCCTACCGCTACGGCGACCGGCGGATCGGCGACGGCGAGCCGGTGCTCGACTGTGACCTGACCGGTACCGAGCCGCCGCAGCGGCTGCCGGAGGTGGTGTGGCGCGCCGGGCTGGACGTGAACCCGCTCGACGTCACCGACCCGGCCGCCCTGGCCTGGCTGGACGCGCTGATCTGGCCGGAACACCGGCACCGCCGGGACCGGCTGCGCGCGGCGGCGGCGGTCGCCGCCGCGGATCCGCCGCTGCTGGTACGCGGTGACCTGGTCGACGACCTGCCGGCGCTGGCGGCGCAAGCTCCGGCCGGGGCGACGCTCGTGGTGTTCCACAGCTCGGTGCTCTACCAGGTGCCGAAGGCGCGCCGGGACGCCTTCACCGCGCTGGTCCGGACGCTGCCCGGCCACTGGATAGCCAACGAGGACCAGTCAGTGCTGCCGCACGCGGCGCTGCCCGAGCCGCCCGCAGACGGTCTCCACAACGTGCTGGCCCTCGACGGCCGCCCGCTCGCCTGGACGAGAGGCCACGGCCAGGCCCTCACCTGGTTCCGCTGACCCACCCACCCCGCCCTCGTCCCCGGCGATCATGAAGTTGACGGCGCGACACGCCGACCCTGACGGCCGCCAACCTCATGGTCGACGAAGGCCGGGCGAGGGCGGACAGGCGTTGACTAGGTTCGGTGATCGTGAACGAACCGAGCTGGCTGGTGGAGACCCGCGCCGCCTACGACACCGTCGCCGAGGACTACGCGCGGCTGCTGCCCGACGTGGTGGAGCCGCCGCTGGACCGCGCGCTGCTGGCCGCGTTCGCGGAGCTGGTCGGGCCGGGACGGCCGGTGCTGGAGGTGGGCTGCGGCACCGGCCGGGTCACCGCCCACCTGCACCGGCTCGGCCTCGACATCGACGGCGTCGATCTCTCGCCCGGGATGGTGGCGGTGGCCCGCCGGACATACCCGGACCTGCGCTTCGAGGTCGGCTCGCTCACCGAGCTCACCGCGCCGGACGAGTCGCTGGCCGGGCTGGTCTCCTGGTACTCGGTGATCCACCTGCCGCCGGAGCTGCTGCCCGAGGTGTTCGCGGGCTTCCACCGGGTGCTCGCCCCCGGTGGTCACCTGCTGCTCGCGGTCAAGGCCGGCGACCGGCGGGACCGGCGGGAGCGGGCGTACGGCCACCAGGTCGGGTACGACATCTACTGGCTGTCGCCGCAGCGGCTGGCCGCGCAGCTCACCGCCGCCGGGCTCACCGTCACCGCCACGACGGTCCGAGAGCCGGTCGAGGGCGAGCGTCAGTCCCAGGCATTCCTGCTCGCCCAGCGTCCGGCCGGCTGAGCCTCGATGCGACTGACCCGGGCCACCGACCCCTGTCACACCCGATCCGTAGACTCCAGCGGTGCGTGACGAGCTGGCGGACCGGCCCCTGACCGAACCGCACCCGTCGCGGTTGTCGCCGGGTCACCCCGGGCGGGAGCGGATCCTGGCCGTGCACGCCGCCGCCCTAACGGCCGGGGAGGCCGGCTACCTGGACCCGGAGACCGGGCTGTTCGTGCTCAGCGCCGGGTTCCTGGCCCGGCGCGGCACGTGCTGCGGGCGAGGGTGCCGGCACTGTCCGTACGTGGCCGATTAGGGGCTTCCGTCCCCGCCTGGGCACGCCGTACGGTGTCCGACGGAACTCCGGCGGGTCGGACCCGCCGCCGACCGCGGAGGTCTCCCGTGCGTGCCCGAACCTGGCTGGCCGTTCCGGCCGTCCTGCTCGCCGCCGGCTGCGCCGAGGAGGCGCCGACCGTGGCCGGGCCGCCGGATCCGCCCCCGCCGGTCGCGGTCGTGGCGGCGTCCTCGGGCGGGGCGTGCCGGCTGCTCGACTTCGCGGTGATCGCCGAGCACACCGGCGGCACGTTCGACGTGGCGGCGGCCACCGAGCGGGGCGACACGTACACCTGTGTGGTCCGCGCGGCCGGGGCGGTGCTCCCGGAGCTGACGCTGTCGGTGACCGACACGTCGATCGACGCGGCCACGTTCGCCCTCGACGTGCAGCCCAGGGGCGCGGCGAAGATCAGCAAGCTGGGCAAGGCCGCCTACCGGCGCACGCTGCCCAAGACCGCGAAGTCCGGCCCGGTCGCCGAGGTCGGCTGGCTGGACACCGAGGGCCGGCTCGCCACCCTGCGCTGGACCGCCCCGGCCGGCACCGCGAAGGGCGAGGCGGACAAGACGGCAGGCAAGCTGGTCACGCTGGCGCAGGTGATCGACACCAGGCAGCTCTAGGAGGGTCGCCTCAGCGGGCCGCGACGAACACCCGGGACGCCACCTCGCGGGGCAGGCGCACCCGGTCGCCGGAGCGGTCGATGGAGACGCCGTCGCGTTCCTGCGCCACGGTCACCGTCGCGCCCGGGTCGACACCGGCCGCGTGCAACTGCCGGAGCACGTCCGAGTCGGTCTGCACGCTCTCACAGATCCGCCGCACCACGACCTGGCCGGACAGGCCGGGGAAGGCCAGGTTGCGCTCGCTCTCGCTGGCCTCGGCCGGCGCGTGGCCGGGGTCACCCAGCTCCTCCAGACCCGGAATCGGGTTGCCGTACGGCGAGCGGGTCGGGCGGTTGAGCAGGTCGAAGACCCGCTTCTCGACCGCGTCGCTCATCACGTGCTCCCACCGGCAGGCCTCCTCGTGGGCCTCCTCGTAGGGCATCCCGATGACGTTTACCAGCAGCAGCTCGGCCAGCCGGTGCTTGCGCATCACCGACACGGCGGAGCTGCGGCCCTGCGGCGTGAGGGTCAGGTGCCGGTCGCCCTCGACGGTGAGCAGGCCGTCGCGCTCCATGCGGGCGACGGTCTGGCTGACGGTCGGGCCACTCTGCTTCAGCCGCTCGGCGATGCGGGCGCGAAGCGGCGGCACCCCCTCCTCCTCGAGTTCGAGGATGGTGCGCAGGTACATCTCGGTGGTGTCAACAAGGTCGTGCTTCACGTCTACGGCCTCCCGGCCTCCGATGGTACCCGCTCCCACCGGCCATCGACGCAGGCGAAGCCGGAGGTGGCGGCCCGGATGGTGTTGACTGGGCCGCATGCCCGCGACCGCAGATCTGCTGGTCGAGCCCGACCGGCTCGCCGCCGAGCTCGACCACGCCGACCCGCCGACCCTGCTCGACGTCCGCTGGCGGCTGACCGGGCCGCCCGGCCGCGAGGACTACGCCGTCGATCATCTGCCCGGCGCGGTCTTCGTCGACCTGGACACCGAGCTGTGCGGACGGCCGGGTGCCGCCGGGCGGCATCCGCTGCCGGACCCGGCGGCGTTGCAGGCCGCGCTGCGGGCCGCGGGCGTCCGCGCGGGTCATCCCGTGGTGGTGTACGACGGCGGCGACGGCATGTCCGCCGCCCGTGCCTGGTGGACGCTGCGCTGGGCCGGGCACCGGCAGGTGCGGGTGCTGCACGGCGGCTTCCCGGCCTGGTCGGCCGCCGGTCTGCCGGTCGACACCGGCCTGCCCGCCCCGGTGCCCGGCGACGTGACGGTGGCGCCCGGGGCGTTGCCGGTGCTCGACGCCGCGGCTGCCGCCCGGCTCGCCGCCGGGCCCGGTGTGCTGCTCGACGTGCGGGCCGCCCCGCGCTACCGGGGCGAGCAGGAGCCGGTCGACCCGGTGGCCGGGCACGTGCCGGGCGCGGTCAACGTGCCCGCACCGGAGTACGTCACGCAGGGCCGGTTCCCCGCCGTCGAGGCGCTGCGGGATCGGTTCGCCGCCGCCGGGGTGGCCCCGGACGAGCCGGTCGGCGCGTACTGCGGCTCCGGGGTGACCGCCGCGCAGGCGGTGTTCGCGTTGCACCTGGCCGGCCGTCCGGACGCCGCGTTGTACGTCGGCTCGTGGAGCGAGTGGGTGGCCGACCCGGACCGTCCGGTCGCGACCGGCGGCCCGTCCGGCCGGTGAGCGTACGTCGGGTGGGCGCACCGGGGCCCACGTGCGACGATGGCCGCATGGCCGACGACACGGTGGTGGTGTGGGACGAGGCTCTCCTCACCTACGACATGGGCGACCATCCGCTCGACCCGGTGCGGGTCGAGCTGACCATGGCGCTCGCCCGCGAGCTGGGTGTGCTGGACCGGCCCGGCGTGCGGCTGGTCAAGCCCGAGCCGGCCGACGACGCGCTGCTCACCCGCGTACACGATCCGGCCTATCTGGACGCGGTGCGGGCCGCGCCGCGCGACCCGCTGTTCGCCGGGTTCGGTCTGGGCACGTCGGACAATCCGGTCTTCGACGGCATGCACGAGGCGAGCGCGCTGATCGCCGGCGCCACGGTCGCCGCCGCCGAGGCGGTCTGGCGCGGCGAGGCCCGCCGGGCGGTGAACGTGGCCGGCGGGCTGCACCACGCGATGCCCGCCCGCGCCGCCGGCTTCTGCGTCTACAACGACCCGGCGGTGGCCATCGCCCGCCTGCTCGACCTCGGCGCGCAGCGGATCGCGTACGTGGACGTGGACGTGCACCACGGCGACGGCGTGCAGGAGATCTTCTACCGCGACCCCCGGGTGCTCACCATCAGCCTGCACGAGACGCCGCTCGCGCTGTTCCCCGGCACCGGCTTCCCGGACGAGACCGGCGGGCCGGGCGCGGAGGGCACCGCCGTGAACGTGCCGCTGCCGCCCGGGGTCGGCGACGCCGGTTGGCAGCGCGCGTTCCACGCGGTCGTGCCGTCGGTGCTGCGCGCGTTCCGGCCGCAGGTGCTGGTCACCCAGTGCGGCGCCGACGGGCACCGCAGCGACCCGCTGGCCGACCTGCGCCTGTCGGTGGACGGGCAGCGGGCCACCTACCGCACGCTGCGGGCGCTCGCCGACGAACTGTGCGAGGGGCGCTGGATCGCCACCGGCGGCGGCGGGTACGCGCTCGTCGAGGTGGTGCCCCGGGCCTGGACGCACCTGCTCGCGATCGCCACCGGTGAGCCGATCGACCCGGCCACGCTCACCCCGCCGGGCTGGCGGGACCTGGCCGCGCGGCGGCGACCCGGGCACGAGGTCCCGCTGCGGATGACCGACGACGTCGACCCGTCGTACCTGCCGTGGCAGCCCAGCGGCGAGCCGAACGCGGTGGACCGGGCCGTCGCGGCCACCCGCAAGGCCGTCTTCCCGCTGCTCGGGCTCGACCCGCACGATCCGCGCGACTGAGCCGGCGGCAGGGGAGGACCGACCGGTGACCACCGTCGAACAACCGCTGGACGTGCTGCTCAGCGACGGCACGACCGTCCAGCTGCGACAGATCCGTCCCGAGGACGCGCCCGAGATCGTGGCCATGCACGGCCGTTTCTCGGAGCGCACCCGCTACCTGCGGTACTTCTCGCCGTACCCGCGCATTCCGGAACGCGACCTGAAGCGCTTCGTCAACGTCGACCACCGCGACCGGGAGGCGTTCGTGGTGCTCGCCGGCGAGCGGATCGTCGCCGTCGGCCGGTACGAGCGCCTCGGCCCCGCCTCGCCGGAGGCCGAGGTGGCGTTCGTGGTCGAGGACGCCTACCAGGGCCGGGGCATCGGCTCGGTGCTGCTGGAGCACCTGGCCGACGCGGCCGGCCGGCACGGCATCGTGCACTTCGTCGCGGAGGTGCTGCCCGCGAACGGCACCATGCTGCGCGTCTTCGCCGATTTCGGCTACCAGGTCCAGCGCCAGTACGCCGACGGCGTGGTGCACCTGAGCTTCCCGGTCGCGCCGACCGAGGCGACCCTGGAGGTGCAGCGCGGCCGGGAGCACCGCACCGAGGCGCGCTCGATCGCCCGGTTGCTCGCGCCGCGCGGCATCGCCGTCTACGGCGCCAGCACCACCGGCCAGGGCGTCGGCGCGGCGCTGCTCGGGCACCTGCGCGACGGGGGGTTCACCGGCGCGATCGTGCCGGTGCACCCGAGCGCGTCGACAGTGGCGGGGCTGCCCGCGTACCCGTCGGCGGCCGACGCCGGTCAGGACGTCGACCTCGCCGTGGTGGCGGTCCCGCCGGACGCGGTGACCGACGTGGTGCGCGACGCGGCCCGCGCGGGCGCGCACGGCCTCGTGGTGATCTCGGCCGGGTTCGCCGAGTCCGGCCCGGCCGGTGCGGCGGCGCAGCGCGCACTGGTCCGCGCCGCGCACCTGGCCGGCATGCGGGTGGTCGGCCCGAACTGTCTCGGCGTCGCCAACACCGACCCGGCGGTACGCCTCAACGCCACGCTCGCCCCGGTGCTGCCCGCGGCGGGCCGGGTCGGCGTGTTCAGCCAGTCCGGCGCGTTCGGGGTGGCGCTGCTCGCCGAGGCGTCCCGCCGTGGGCTCGGCCTGTCCAGCTTCGTGTCGGCCGGCAACCGGGCCGACGTGTCCGGCAACGACCTGCTCCAGTACTGGCAGGACGACCCGTCCACCGACGTCATCACGCTCTACCTGGAGACGTTCGGCAACCCGCGCAAGTTCGCCCGGCTGGCCCGGCGCATCGGCCGCAGCAAGCCGGTGGTGGCGCTCGCCTCGCTGGCCCGGCCGCCGGGCGTGGGGGAGGCGCCCGCGCTGGACGCGGCGGCGGTGAGCGCGCTGTTCGCCCAGTCCGGGGTGATCCGGGTGGACACCGTCTCCGAACTGCTCGACGTGGGCGTGCTGCTGGCTCACCAGCCGCTACCGGCCGGACGCCGGGTGGCGGTGGTGGGCAACTCGTCGGCGCTGACCGGGCTGGCCGCGACCGCCTGCGCCGCCCAGGGGCTGACCGTGGCCGACGGCTACCCGCAGGACGTCGGGCCGAGCGCCGGGGCCGCCGCGTACGCCGCCGCGCTCCGCGACGCGGGTGCAGACGAGCGGGTGGACGCCGTGGTGGCGGTGTTCGCGCCGCCGCTGCCCGGCCAGCTCGCCGATCCGGGGGCCGACTTCGCGGCGGCGCTGCCCGACGCGCGGGTCACCGGCAAGCCGGTGGTGGCGACGTTCCTGGCCGGGCTGGTGCCGGCCGGGGTGCCGGCGTACCCGAGCGTGGAGGAGGCGGTACGCGCGCTGGGCCGGGTCACCGCGTACGCGGACTGGCTGCGCCGGCCGCCCGGTGTGCTGCCGGAACTGGCCGACGTGGACCGGGCGGCCGGGCACGCCGCGCTGCGCCCGGGCGGCGCCGACTCGGCGGCGTTGCTGCGCGCGTACGGGATCGACGTGGTGGAGTCGGTGCCGGCCGGAACCGTCGACGAGGTGCTGGCCGCGGCCGATCGGCTCGGCTGGCCGGTGGCGCTCAAGGCCGCCGCCCCCGGGCTGCGGCACCGCCTCGACCTCGGCGCGGTACGCCTCGACCTGGCCGACGCCGCCGCGCTGCGCCGCGCGTACGCCGAGATGGCGCCGGTGTTCGGCGCGGAGGTGCTGGTCCAGCCGATGGTCGCGCCGGGCGTGGCGTGCGTGGTGGAGCTGGTGGAGGACCCGGCGTTCGGGCCGGTGGTCGGGTTCGGGCTGGGCGGCGTGGCGACCGAGCTGCTGGGCGACCGGGCCTGGCGTGCGGTGCCGCTGACCGACCGGGACGCCGCCGAGCTGGTCGACGAGCCCCGCGCGGCGCCGCTGCTGCGCGGGCACCGGGGCGCCGCGCCGGTGGACCGGGCGGCCCTGGTCGACCTGCTGGTGCGGATCGGCCGGCTCGCCGACGAGCAGCCCCGGGTGCGGTCGCTCACGCTCAACCCGGTGCTGGCCCGGCCGGACGGCATCTCGGTGCTGCACGCCACGGTCCGCACCGGCGCGGAGGCCGCCCGCCCGGACACCGGCCCTCGAAGGCTGTAGACCTCAGCCGCGCGCGGAGATCTGCTGCACCGCCCACTCGTTGCCGTCCGGGTCGCGGAGGAAGACGAAGCCGACGTTGTCCAGCGGGTGCGGCACCGGGCGCGGGTTCTGGCCGAGCACCTGGATCTCGCTCACCTCGACGCCCCGCTCGACCAGTTCGGCGCGGGCCCGCTCCAGGTCCGGCACGACGAGTTGCAGGCCCTTGAGCGAGCCGGGTGGCATCTCCGGTACGACGCCCCGGCCGAGGACGATCGAGCAGCCGGAGCCCGGCGGTGTGAGCTGGACGATCCGCCCCGCGCCGCCCAGGTCGGTGTCGTGGTCGACGGCGAAGCCGAGCCGCCGCGCGTAGAACTCCTTGGCCCGGTCCACGTCGGAGACCGGTACGACCACCACTTCCAGCGTCCAGTTCATGGCCCCAGGGTGGTCGCCCGAGGCGGCCACATCAAGCGCGAAAGGCCCCGGCGAACCGCCGGGGCCTTTCGGGGCAGGGTGGGTCAGCAGGCGTACGCCTCCAGCCGGTTCGCCCGCTCCGGGTCGCGCAGCTTCAGCAGCGTGACCTTCTCGATCTGCCGGATCCGCTCCCGGGACAGGCCGAACTCGCGGCCGACCTCGTCCAGCGTGCGCTGCCGGCCGTCGTCCAGGCCGAAGCGCAGCCGGATCACCGCCTGCTCCCGCTGGGACAGCGTGGCCAGCACGATGCGGACCTCGTTGCGCAGCTCGCCGTTGGTGGCGGCGTCGCCGGGCTCGGTACGCGGGTCCACGGCGGCGACGAAGTCGCCGAGCGCGCTCTCGCCGTCCTCGCCGACGGCCTGGTCCAGGCTGACCGGCTCCCGGTCGTAGGAGATCAGCTCGATCACCTGGAACTCGGGGATCTCCAGCGCCTTGGCCACCTCGCTGACGGTGGGCTCGCGACCCAGCGACACCGACAGCTCGCGGCGTACCCGGACCATCCGGTTGACCTGCTCGACCATGTGCACGGGGATGCGGATGGTGCGGGCCTGGTCGGCCATGGCGCGGGTGATGGCCTGGCGGATCCACCAGGTGGCGTAGGTGGAGAACTTGTAGCCCTTGGTGTAGTCGAACTTCTCGACGGCGCGGATGAGGCCGAGGTTGCCCTCCTGGATGAGGTCGAGGAAGGCCATGCCACGGCCGGTGTAACGCTTGGCGATGCTCACCACCAGCCGCAGGTTCGCCTCCAGCAGGTGGTCCTTGGCGGCGCGGCCCTCGGCCGCGATCAGCGCCAGGTCCGCGCGCAGCTCGGCGGAGACGGGGGTGCAGGTGGACAGCTTCTCCTCGGCGAAGAGGCCGGCCTCGATCCGCTTGCTCAGCTCGACCTCCTGCGCCGCGGTGAGCAGCTTGGTGCGGCCGATGCCGTTCAGGTACGCCCGGACCAGGTCGGTGGAGACGCCGCGCTCGTCGGTGGCGTCGAGGTCCGTGAGGGTGACGTCCATGTCCTGGTGCTCGATCATCTGCTGGGTCATCTCTGTTCTCCCCGTGTCCGACGTGCCGTACCGGCCCCGTGCCGCCTACGCCGTGGTGGCCGATGACAAACAGCTTGGCGGTCGGGGCGTGAGACGGGAGTGAGGCGATCGGGGAACCGACAGGATTCCGGTGTGGAATCCCGCGGCCGCTTGCCCGGCGCGGTTACCGTGCCAGCGACCGGCCGTCGGGGCCGGCACGGCACTGATGATCGGAGAACGCGGTGGTCTTCAAGCGGCTCATGCAGGCGATGGGTGTGGGCGGGCCGTCGGTGGAGACGGTGCTCGCCAACCCGAACTGCCGCCCGGGCGGCGTTCTGGAGGGCCGGATCCAGGTGGTCGGGGGCGAGCACCCGGTGGACGTGAGCTACCTCGCGCTCGGTCTGGTCACGCGGGTCGAGGTGGAGAGCTCCGATTCGGAGTACGACGTCAACCAGGAGTTCGGCCGGGCCCAGATGACCGGCGCGTTCCGGCTGGAGCCGGGGCAGCGCCACGATGTGCCGTTCCGCTACCAGGTGCCCTGGGAGACGCCGCTGACCGACCTGTACGGCCAGCACCTGCACGGCATGACCATGGGTCTGCGTACCGAGCTGGAGGTGGCGCGGGCGGTGGACAAGGGCGACATGGACGCCGTGGCGGTGCACCCGCTGCCGGCCCACGAGCGGCTGCTGGAGGCGCTGCTGCGGCTGGGCTTCCGCTTCGCGCGCGCCGACGTCGAGCGTGGACACATCTACGGGCTGCACCAGCAGCTGCCGTTCTACCAGGAGATCGAGTTCTACCCGGCGTCGCAGTACGCGGGCGCGATGAACCAGCTGGAGGTCACCTTCGTGACCGATCCGCGCCAGGTCCACGTGGTGCTGGAGCTGGACAAGCGCGGCGGGCTGTTCACCGAGGGACGTGACGCGTTCGGCCGGTTCACCGTGGACCACGCCACGGCGGACCGCACCGACTGGGCCGCCCAGCTCGACGGCTGGTTGCGGCAGTCGCTGTCCCGCCGCGGGCTGTTCTCCTAGAGGTCGAGCACGAGGGTCCGGGGACCGACGTTGACGCTCTCCACCAGCATGTGGGCGCGGAAACGGCCGGTCTCCACCTTCGCGCCCCGGGCGCGCAACTGCTCGACCACCGCGTCCACCAGGGGTTCGGCCACCTGGGCGGGCGCGGCGGCGGTCCAGCTCGGCCGCCGGCCCTTGCGGGCGTCGCCGTAGAGCGTGAACTGGCTCACCACGAGCAGCGGTGCCCCGACGTCGGCGGCGCTGCGCTCGTCGTCGAGGATGCGCAGCTCGTGCAGCTTGCGGGCCATCGTGGCGGCCACCTGCGGGGTGTCGGTGTGGGTGACGCCGAGCAGCACCAGCAGCCCGTCGGTGATCTCACCGGTCACCTCGTCGTCGACGGTCACCCGGGCCCGGCCGACGGTCTGCACCACAGCGCGCATCAGTCGGTCACCGGCTCGACGATGCCGCGCTCGACCAGGTGCGCCACGATCGGCCCGGCCGCCTCGGCCAGCTCGTCCGGCGTCACGTCGTGCGCGGCGGCCAGCAGGGCGAGCTGGTCGCGCAGCGGCAACCGGCCGTCGGCGCCGCCGACCAGGGCGAGCACCAGCGGGTCGATCTCCTCCGACCAGCGCAGTCCGCGCGGCATGGCCAGGACCTGCCGGTCCACCGCCCAGCCCTCGTCGCCCATGGTGGCCTCCTGCCGCAGCTGGAGCCCTTCGGCGGCGCGGTACCGGGCGGCCAGCAGACCCTCGGCGCCCCGGGCGCGCAGCCAGTCCTGCCTGGTGAACCACTCACCGATCCGGTCGCCGAGCGGCGGCTCGACCCGCTGGCGCAGGTCCTCCACCCGGACGATCGGCTGTTCGTGGCCGGAGCGGCGCAGCGAGACGATGCCGAAGCCGATCGCCTCCACCTTGTGCGCGTCGAACCAGTCCAGCCACGCCGCCATCCGCTGCGGGTCGGCGCTCTCGCCGACGTCGGTGAGCCAGAGGTTCACGTACGCCATCGGGTCGGCCACCTCGCGCTGGATCACCCAGGCGTCCAGGCCGGTGCCGGCGAACCAGCCGGTGACCCGCTCGGCCCAGTCCTCGCCGGTGACGTGCACCCAGTTCGCCAGGTACTGCATGGTGCCGCCCTCGGTGAGCAGGTCTGGCGCGGCGGCGGCCAGCTCCGCGCCGATCGCGTCGCCGACCCGCCCGGAGTCCCGGTAGACGTGCGTGGTGGTGCCCGGGCCGACCACGAACGGCGGGTTGCTGACCACCAGGTCGAAGCGGCGCCCGGCCACCGGGGCGACCATGTCGCCGCGCAGCAGCTCCCAGTCCTGCCCGTTGAGCGCGGCGGTGGTCGCGGCGAACCGCAGCGCCCGCTCGGAGACGTCGGTGGCGGTGACCCGGCGCGCGTGGGTGCCCAGGTGCAGCGCCTGGACGCCGGAGCCGGTGCCGAGGTCGAGCGCGGTGTCCACGGTCGGACGCACGGTGGCCGAGATCAGCGTCTGGGTGGCGCCGCCGATGCCCAGCACGTGCTCGGCGTGCAGCGGCTGTCCGGGCCGGGCACTGGCGGGCACGTCGGCGAGCACCCACCAGTCGTCCCCGTACGGCTCCAGGTCCACCCCGGCGCGCAGGCCGTCGCCGTGCCGCTCGACGATGCCCCCGGCCAGCGCCTCGTCCACGGCGAGCGGGGCCAGCGCGGCGGCCACCGCCGCCTCCGGTTCGGTCTGGTCGCAGATGAAGACCCGGATCAGCGTGGCCAGCCGGTCCCGGTCCTCGGTGGCGCGCAGCGCGGCCCGGTAGTCGTTGCGGGCCACCGCGCCGGTGCCCTGCGGGCCCAGGCGGTCGGCGATGCCGTTGGCGGTGAAGCGGGCAAGCGTCAGCGCGGTGCGCAGCGCGTCGACCCCGGCGGGGGAGAGCAGCATGTCGTGACGGTCCACGTGTTCATCCTGCCTCGGACGCGGTCCGGCGCGGCGCGCACCCGCCGATCCATAACGTGAACCGCATCTATTGGCAGCTATCTCTTTCATGTGTGTCGATCTCTGGTTAGCATTCCTGCCAACATCCGTCGATGGGGTGATCCGGACACAAACCGGGCCGCCCCGGTAGGGAGCCAGACGATGCCCGACGTGTCCCTTCCCCGGCGGCGCGCGCTGCGTGCGCTCGCCGTCACGGCCGCCGCCGCGGCCTTCGCCGCCGCCGCCTCCACGCCCGCTCTCGCCGCGCCCACCGGGGAGATCCGGTACGCCGGTGCCGCCGACGCCATCAGCGGCAGCTACGTGGTCGTGCTCAAGGGCGACGCGGTCGGCACCGCGAACACCCTCGCCGCCCGCACCGCGGTGCCGGACCGGGCCGCCGGGCTGGCCAAGCGCTACGGCGGCAACGTCGGCACGGTGTGGAGCTCCGCTCTCACCGGCTACAGCGCCAAGATGACCCCCGCCCAGGCTCGCCGGCTGGCCGCCGACCCGGCCGTCGCGTACGTCGAGCAGGACCGCGTCATGACCACCCAGGGCACCCAGACCGGGGCCACCTGGGGCCTGGACCGGATCGACCAGCGGAACCTGCCGCTGAACAGCACCTACACCTACCCGAACACCGCCAGCAACGTGCGCGCCTACATCATCGACACCGGCATCCGCACCACGCACAGCGACTTCGGCGGCCGGGCCACCTGGGGCACCAACACGGTGGACACCAACAACACCGACTGCAACGGCCACGGCACGCACGTCGCCGGCACTGTCGGCGGCACCAAGTACGGCGTGGCCAAGGGTGTGCGTCTGGTGGCCGTCAAGGTGCTCAACTGCAGCGGCAGCGGCAGCACCACCGGCGTGATCAGCGGCGTCAACTGGGTCACCTCGAACGCGGTGAAGCCGGCCGTGGCCAACATGAGCCTCGGCGGCGGCGCCAGCAGCACGCTGGACAACGCGGTGGCCAACTCGATCAACTCCGGCGTCACGTACGCGCTCGCGGCCGGCAACTCCAGCGCCAACGCGTGCAACTCGTCGCCGGCCCGGGTCGCCTCGGCGATCACGGTGGGCGCCACCACCAGCACCGACGCCCGTGCCTCCTACTCGAACTACGGCTCCTGCGTGGACATCTTCGCGCCGGGCTCGTCGATCACCTCGGCGTGGCGCACCAGCGACACCGCCACCAACTCGATCAGCGGCACCTCGATGGCCTCCCCGCACGTGGCCGGCGCGGCGGCGCTCGTGCTGTCCGCGAACACCTCCTACACCCCGGCTCAGGTGGCCAGCTACCTGACCAGCAACGCCACCACCGGCAAGGTGACCAGCCCGGGCTCGGGCTCGCCGAACCGGCTGCTCTTCGTCGTCAACTGACGACAAGGTGACCTGACCACACCGTGGGCCGCGGCCCGGTGGACCTCCCAGGGGTCCACCGGGCCGTGTCACGTCGTCGGGGAGTCGGCGCCCCGGCCGCCGGGCCGGGCGGCAGGATGGGGGCATGACGCTCTCCCTGCCCATCGACCCGCAGGCCAACGAGCTGCTGGCGCGCAGCCCGCTGGCACTGCTCCTCGGCATGGTGCTGGACCAGCAGGTGCCGATGGAGAAGGCGTTCTCCTCCCCGTACGTGCTGGCGCAGCGGCTCGGCCACGAGCCGGACGCCGCGGAACTGGCCGGGTACGACCCGGAGGCGCTGGTGGAGGTCTTCGCCCGGCCGCCCGCGCTGCACCGTTTCCCGAAGGCGATGGCGGCCCGCGTGCAGGAGGTGTGCCGGGTGCTCGTGGAGCGCTACGACGGCGACCCGGCCCGGCTCTGGTCCGACGTGACCGACGGCCGGGAACTGCTGCGCCGGGTGGGTGAGCTGCCCGGGTTCGGCCGGCAGAAGGCGCAGATCTTCGTGGCGCTGCTCGGCAAGCGGTTCGGGATCACCCCGGACGGCTGGCGCGAGGCCGCCGGCGACTACGGCGACGCGGACGCCAACCGGTCGGTGGCCGACGTGACCGACCCGGAGTCGCTGCGCCGCGTACGCGAGTTCAAGCAGCGGATGAAGGCGGAGGCGAAGGCCGCGAAGGGCTGACCGCCGGGCCGGTGGGGTGAGCCGTCAGGCGGCGGTCGGGCGGGACAGCGACGCCAGCGCGCGCCGCACGTCGGCAAGCGAGACGGTGGCCGAGTCGTCCAGGTCGGCCAGGCCGGCCTCGATCCACTGCCGCATCAGCGTGGTCACCCCGATGCCGCGCGCGTCGGCGGCGGCGCGGACCCGCTCGTACGTCTCCAGCGGCAGCCGCACGGAGCGGCTGACCATCGGTACGTCGGTGTCGGGGGTGGGCAGCTGCGCGGGTGACGTGTCGTCGATCAGGTCGGCGAACGCGTCGCCTCCGGCGTGGAACCGCTTTGTCGCCTCGTCACGGTGCATCGTGACCGCCTCCTCGTCGGCGTGATCTCCGTACCGCCTCGTCGTAGCGCTTGGCCTCGACGTCGCTCAGCTCGCGGGCGGAGAGGATGTCCCAGTCGTTGTCGGTGCCGTCGGCCTCGGCCAGCAGCACGGCGAGCCGTCGGCCCCGGTGGTCGGTCGCGTAGACCACCATGACGTCGTCGCCGAGGTGCCGGATGACCCGGCGCCTGCTGTGCAGGGCCTCCCAGACTTCCCCGGGTGTGACGTCGTAGACCCGCAGGTTCGCCAGCGCCTCGTCGGTGAAGCTGAACCGGTTGGCCACGGGCGGAGCGTACCACGCGCGTAACACGCACCCGACCGTCACGATTCTCGCCGATCATCCGTCCGGAGTGACAGGATGGTCCCTATCCCCTCGTAGGAGGTCCGTGGTGAAGCGTCAGGCGTACCAGCCGATCCTGATCACCGACGCCCCGCGCAGCCAGGACGACCAGCTCAACAGCCGGCAGAAGCGATACGTGCTGATGATGGCCATCCGGGTCGCGTGCCTGGTGGCGGGCGCGATCCTGGTCGGCGTCAAGGCCCCGCTGCTCTGGCTCTGGCTGCCGCTGTGCGCGCTCGGCATGGTGCTCGTGCCCTGGCTCGCCGTGCTGCTCGCCAACGACCGGCCGCCCAAGGAGGAGCACCGGCTGGCGAACCGGTTCCGCAACCGGCACCGCGAGGAGCCCGCGCCCACGGTCCTCACCGCCGAGGAGAACCCCCACAAGATCATCGACGCCGAGCCCTGACCGGCCCGGGCGGCGCACCACCCGGGCCGGCCGCTCGCGTCAGGGAGCCGGACGGGCGCCCACTGTCGTCACGGCGAGCGCGCCCAGGTCGCCCGCGCGGGCCAGCGTGGCGCGCGGATCAGCGCCGTCCAGCCACGCGGTGAGCAGCCCGGCCGCGAACGCGTCCCCGGCGCCGGTCACGTCCACCACGTCAACCCCCGGTGCCGGGGCGAACTCCACCACGCCGCCGCGCTCCACCCACACCGCGCCCGCCGCTCCCTGCTTGACCACCACCCGGCGCGCCACAGCTGTCAGCGCCCGCGCCTGCGCCGCCGGGTCGAGCCCGCCGGCCAGCACCGTCGCCTCGTCCGTGTTGACGAGCAGCAGGTCGACGTCGCGTACCCAGGTCAGGAACGCTCCGCCGACGCGCCGCAGCGGCGCCGCGGACGCCGCGTCGACGCTGACGGTCAGCCCACGCGCGCGGGCCGTGGCCAGCGCGCGCAGGCCGGCGCCGCGCGACGCGACGTCCAACAGGGTGTACGCGGACAGGTGCAGATGCCCGGCGTCGGGCGCGGCGGCCAGCGCCGCGTCCACGTGCCCGGCGGTCAGCCGCAGGTTCGCGCCCCGCTGGCTGACCATCGTGCGCTCCCCGTCGTGGGTGAGCACGATGACGGTGCCGGTCGGGTAGCCCTCGTGCCGCTCCACCGCGCAGTCGACACCGATCCGGGCCAGCTCGGCCACCCGCTCCCGGCCGGTCTCGTCGTCGCCGACGGCGGCGACCAGGGTCACCGCCGCGCCCTGCCCGGCGAGCCAGGCCGCGGTGTTCGCCGCCTGCCCGCCGCCGCTGAACCGGATCCCGGCCGCGGTGTCCGAACCGGTCGCCAGCGGCCCGGACAGCACCGCGAGCACGTCGGTGATGACGTCGCCGACGACGACGACGCGCGGCGTGGTGCTCATGGGGTGGGACGGGTCGCCGCGGCGACCGCGATCCGGGCCGCGAGGTCGGCGTTGCGCAGGATGATCCGCACGTTCACGGCCAGGCTGGCGCCCTCGGTGGCGGAGTGGAAGTGCGACAGCAGGAACGGGGTGACCGCCTTGCCGGTGATCCCCTCACGGGCCAGCGCGGCCAGTCCCGCCGCGAGCGTGCGGTCGTGCAGCGCCGGGTCGAGCTGCTCGTCGGCGGGCAGCGGGTTGGCCACGACCAGACCGCCGTGGTGCACACCGTGCGCCGCGCGGGCGGCCAGCACGTCCGCCACCTGCTCGGGCGACTCGACCGACCAGTCCAGGTCGAAGCCCGCGTCGGTCAGGTAGAAGCCGGGGAAGCGGCGGGTGCGGTAGCCGACCACGCCCACCCCGAGCGTCTCCAGCCGCTCCAGCGTCGCGCCCACGTCCAGGATCGACTTGACCCCGGCGCAGACCACGGCGATCGGCGTACGGGCCAGCGTGACCAGGTCGGCCGACTCGTCGAACGTCTGCGCCGCCTCCCGGTGCACACCGCCGAGCCCACCGGTGGCGAACACGCCGATCCCCGCCGCAGCCGCGACGGCGCTGGTGGCCGCCACGGTGGTGGCCCCGTCCGCGCCCGCCGCCGCCGCCGGGGCCAGGTCGCGGACCGAGAGCTTGCTCACGCCGTCGACAGTGGCGAGCCGGGTGAGCTGGGCGTCGTCCAGCCCGACCCGCAGCTCGCCGGCGACCATGCCGATGGTGGCCGGCACCGCCCCCGCGTCCCGTACCGCCTGCTCGATCTCGCGCGCCACGCGCAGGTTGTCCGGCCGGGGCAGCCCGTGCGAGACGATCGTGCTCTCCAACGCCACGACCGGGCGGCCGTCCCGCAGGGCGTCGGCCACCTCACTACCGAGACTGATGTGAAAGTTGGTCACGTCGGCTACCGTACGGGCCGCTTCCGGCCGGGGCCCAGGTGGACCGGGGCAGACCGACCTGCAAAACTGGAACGCCGGAGGTGTAGTCGTGAACACAGAGATTCTCGAGCGTCCCGAGCTGAAGGACGCGGACACTGGTCCGGAGATGTTCCACTACGTCCGCAAGGAGAAGATCGCCGAGAGTGCCGTCATGGGCACCTACGTGGTCGCGCTCTGCGGCGAGACGTTCCCGGTCACGAAGGCGGCCAAGCCGGGCTCCCCGGTCTGCCCGAAGTGCAAGGAGATCTACGACTCGTACCGCGAGTGATCGCGGGCGGCTCCGCCGCCCGCGCACGTAACCTGCGGCGGTGACCACCTCCACCGCCCTTCTGCTCGCCGACCTCACCGGCGTGGCGGTCTTCGCCGCCTCCGGCGCCTCCGCGGCGGTGGCGAAACGGCTCGACCTGTTCGGGGTCGTCTTCGTCGGTGTGGTCGCCGCGCTCGGCGGGGGCATCGCCCGGGACCTGGTGATCGACGAGGTTCCGCCGCTGGCGTTCGCCGACTGGCGGTACACGGCCACCGCCTCCGTCACCGCCGCCGCCGTGTTCTGGCTGCACCCCCAGCTCGCCCGGCTGCGTACGACGGTGCTCGTGCTGGACGCGGCCGGGCTCGGCCTGTTCACCGTCATCGGCACGCTCAAGGCCCTCGACGCCGCCGTTCCGGCGGTCGGCGCCTGCATGATCGGCATGCTCACCGCCATCGGCGGCGGACTGGGCCGGGACCTGCTCACCGGCGAGATCCCGGTGGTGCTGCGCCGGGAGATCTACGCCCTGGCCGCGCTCGCCGGCTCGGTCGCGGTGGCGCTGCTGTCGGCGTCCGGACAGGCCACCGCCGTGCCGCTCACCGCCGCCGCCCTGCTCGTGTTCGGGCTGCGCCTGATCGCGCTGCGGCGCCGCTGGTCCGCGCCCGTGGCGACGCTGCAGCCGCCGCGCACCGGCACCCCGGGGCCCCTGTCCTGAGCCCTCGTGCGCCGGGGTGGGCGGATGTGACAGGCGTGGCGTCGAGTGGGGCGCACGGCCCCGGCTGGTTATGCTGAACCGGCCTTCGCGGCACCGGATGCGCGAGGGCGTTTTCATGGGCGGCGGCTCCCGTGGCCCCGGTCGGGCCCGCCGCCGTCCGCGGCGGAGAGGAGCTACGCGTGCCACCGCGGATGCCGGCGCTCGACACGTTCCCGCCCCTGCGCGCCTGGCAACGCAAGGCGCTCGTGGAGTACCTGCGCCGCCGGACCGAGGACTTCACAGCGGTCGCCACCCCCGGCGCCGGCAAGACCACGTTCGCGCTGCGCATCGCCGCCGAACTGCTCGCCGACGGCACCGTCGAGGCGGTCACGGTGGTCGCGCCGACCGAGCACCTGAAGACCCAGTGGGCGCAGGCCGCCGCACGGGTCGGCATCCAGCTCGACGCCGCGTTCCGCAACGCCGACCTGCACTCCGCCGCCGACTTCCACGGCGCGGTGGTCACCTACGCCCAGGTGGGCATGGCGCCGCAGGTGCACCGGCGGCGCACCATGACCCGCCGCACGCTTGTCATCCTCGACGAGATCCACCACGCCGGTGACTCGCGTACCTGGGGCGACGGCGTCAAGGCGGCGTTCGAGCCCGCGGTACGCCGGCTGATGCTCACCGGCACGCCGTTCCGCTCCGACGACAACCCGATCCCGTTCGTCGGCTACGAGCGCGGCGGCGACGGGCTGCTGCGCTCCCGCGCCGACTCGGTCTACGGCTACTCCGACGCGCTGCGCGAGGGCGTGGTCCGGCCGGTGCTGTTCCTGGCGTACTCGGGGGAGACCCGCTGGCGCACCAACGCCGGCGAGGAGCTGGCCGCCCGCCTCGGCGAGCCGATGACGCAGGACCTGATCGCGCAGGCGTGGCGTACCGCGCTGGACCCGGCCGGCGACTGGATGCCGCAGGTGCTGCGCGCCGCCGACGCCCGGCTGAGCGTGCTGCGCGCCAACGGCATGCCTGATGCGGGTGGCCTGGTCATCGCCAGCGACCAGCAGGTGGCGCGCTCGTACGCGAAGTTGCTGGAGCAGGTGACCGGCGAGAAGGCCGCCGTGGTGCTCTCCGACGACCAGGGCGCGTCCGCGCGGATCGCGACGTTCGCCGCCTCGCAGCAACGGTGGCTGGTCGCGGTGCGGATGGTGTCCGAGGGCGTCGACATCCCCCGGCTGGCCGTCGGCGTGTACGCGACCAGCGCCAGCACCCCGCTGTACTTCGCGCAGGCGATCGGCCGGTTCGTCCGGGCCCGCCGTCCCGGCGAGACCGCGTCGGTGTTCCTGCCCAGCGTGCCGCACCTGCTCGGGCTGGCCAGCGAGATGGAGGCCGAGCGGGACCACGTGCTCGGCAAGCCGAAGGACCGCGAGGGCTTCGACGACGACCTGCTGGAGCGCGCCCAGCGCGACGACGCCGCCAGCGGGGAGCTGGAGAAGCGCTTCGCCGCGCTCTCCGCCACCGCCGAGCTGGACCAGGTGATCTTCGACGGGGCATCGTTCGGCACCGCCGCCCAGGCCGGCACGCCCGAGGAGGAGGAATACCTCGGCCTGCCCGGTCTGCTCACCGCCGACCAGGTCTCGCTGCTGCTCACCAAGCGGCAGGCCGAGCAGCTCGCCGCGCAGAAGCGCCGGGCCGCCCAGCGGACCGCTGAGCCGGCCGCTGCGGCCCCGGCGGCGGCGCCCCCACCGATGAGCGCCGCCCAGCGCCGGGTGGCGCTACGGCGGCAGCTGAACACTCTGGTGGCCGCCCGGCACCACCACACCGGCCAGCCGCACGGCAAGATCCACGCGGAGCTGCGCCGGATCTGCGGCGGCCCGCCCAGCGCGCAGGCGACGATCGAGCAGCTCGAGGAGCGCATCGCCACCGTGCAGACCCTGTGAGGAAGGGGCCTCCGGTAATGAGGGGGCCCCTTCCGGACATCGGTACCCGCACGAAAAACCGGCCGGAGGCTGCCCTTGCGGGTGCCTCCGGCCGGTCATGTCGGGGTTGTGGACTTCTTGTCGGACCTCAGTTCGCCATCAGATCGGCGCCACGCCAGCTGAACTCCGGGTCCGCCACGAAACGCACGGTGATCTTCACGAGATCCTCCGCGTACTTGTTCGCGTGGTGCCCACAGAACACCAGCTCACTCCCACCCGAGAGGGTGATCCGGAGCTTGCCGGCAGCATTGCAGCGGTCGCACCGTTCATCGGCGGCCGGGGGGCTCACCGTCTCGGGCGGCGGCGTGAGGGTCGGGGTCATCGCCTTCCTCCTCTGGTCGTCACCGATGAACACTCTCTTCGGTTGCTCACCTATCGTGCAACACCCATCTCGGGCCCTGCCTTCCCTGTGTGCCCGCGGGGGACCGAGGTCACACCTGGCGTGGAGGACAGTGTGCCGTGTACCAAGGGTGCCACGTCAACGATCACAAACAGGCAACCGACCGATCACCGATCGGTGTTCTACGGCTGGTGATCAAACCGGCACGATTAGTTGACGTACGCGGTCAGTCCAGGTAGTCGCGGAGCACCTGGGAACGCGAGGGGTGCCGCAACTTGGACATGGTCTTGGATTCGATCTGCCGGATGCGTTCCCGGGTCACGCCGTACACCTGGCCGATCTCGTCCAGGGTGCGCGGCTGGCCGTCGGTGAGGCCGAAACGCAGGCGCACCACACCCGCCTCACGCTCGGACAACGTCTGGAGGACCTGCTGGAGCTGGTCCTGGAGCAGTGAGAACGACACCGCGTCGACAGCGACGACCGCCTCGGAGTCCTCGATGAAGTCGCCGAGCTGGCTGTCGCCCTCGTCACCGATGGTCTGGTCGAGCGAGATGGGCTCCCGGGCGTACTGCTGGATCTCCAGCACCTTCTCCGGTGTGATGTCCATCTCCTTGGCCAGCTCCTCCGGCGTGGGCTCGCGGCCCAGGTCCTGGAGCAGCTCGCGCTGTATCCGGCCGAGCTTGTTGATCACCTCGACCATGTGCACCGGGATGCGGATGGTGCGGGCCTGGTCGGCCATGGCGCGGGTGATGGCCTGGCGGATCCACCAGGTGGCGTAGGTGGAGAACTTGTAGCCCTTGGTGTAGTCGAACTTCTCGACGGCGCGGATGAGGCCGAGGTTGCCCTCCTGGATGAGGTCGAGGAAGGCCATGCCACGGCCGGTGTAACGCTTGGCCAGCGAGACCACCAGGCGGAGGTTCGCCTCCAGCAGGTGGTTCTTGGCCCGCTCGCCGTCCCGGGAGATCCACATCAGGTCGCGCTGGAGGTCGCGGACCAGCTTCTCCTCGCCCTCGTCGGCGGCGCGCAGCCGCTCGGCGGCGTAGAGGCCGGCCTCGATCCGCTTGGCCAGCTCGACCTCCTGCTCGGCGTTGAGCAGCGGCACCTTGCCGATCTGCTTCAGGTACGCCCGCACGGAGTCGGCGGAGGCGGTCAGCTCGGCGTCCCGGCGCGCCTGCTTGAGCGCCTCGGACTCCTCGTCGTCCCACTCGAAGTCGTTGTCGGTGGCGGAGCTGGCCGCGTCGGCCTCGGCGGCCTGGGCCAGCTCGGCCGGCTCCTCGACCACCACGTCCTCGATCTCGGCGGCCAGCGCCTCCGGGTCGACCTCACCCTCGGCGCCCTCGGCCTTGGCCGGCTTGGCCGCGGCGGTCTTCGCCGCCACAGTGGCCTTGGTGGCACGGGTCGCCTTGGTGGCCTTCGCCGGGACCGCGGACTTCGCCGCGTCGGCGGTGGTGGCCTTGCGCGCGGTCGCCTTCCGCGGGGCCGGGGCGGGCGACTCCTCCGCGGCCGGCGCCTGCTTCGGAGCGGGCGCGGCGGCCTTCTTCGTGGTCTTGGCGGTGGTCGCGCGGGAGGCCGGGGTGGCGGACCGGGCGGCGGCGACGCGGCGGCGGGTGCTCGCCGAGCCGTCCACCACCACCGTCACACCCGCCTCGGAGAGCGCGCGGAGGATCTTCTTGGCCTGGGCCGGGGTCACCTCAGCGGACTCGACGGTGCGCGCGAGCTGGGCCGACGTGAGCTGGCCGCCGGCGCTCTGCGCATGGGCGATCAGGGTGTCGGTGAGCGAGCGAACGTCGGCGCCGGTCTGGCGGGGATCTGTCACGAAGACCTTCCGGAGGCGAAAGAGCGAGCACGGCCGGGTCGTCCGGCGCAGCATGGGACGGCCGCGCCGGGCGAGTCGTTGAGGACCCCCGTGTCCCGGGCCGTCCGGTCGGTGGCGGTCCGTGGCGCGTGGGCAGGGTGAATTGTAACGCCGTCTGCCGCGATCATCCCGCGCCGCACGGCTGACCTGCGGTCCGGGACCGCAGATTCGGCGCAGATGTGGACTTTGTAAGGATGATACCCACGCACGAGACGGCCGGTCCCGATCGCGCCGGAAGGGGAGGAACATGATCACCTCGACGCCCACGGCGGGGGAGTTGCTCGCGATCGCTGTCGATGTGGCCCGGGAGGCCGCCGCCACCGCCTACCGGATGCGGGTCGAGGGCGTCTCGGTGGCCGCTACCAAGAGCACGGTGACCGACGTGGTCACCGCCGCCGACCGGGCGGTGGAGCGGCAGGTGATCGCCGCGCTGCGGGCACGCCGGCCCGGCGACGCGGTGCTGGGCGAGGAGTACGGCGCCGGCGAGGCCGGCCCCGCCGACGCCGACGGCGTGCGCTGGATCCTCGACCCGATCGACGGGACCGTGAACTACCTCTACGGGCTGCCCTACTACGCCGTCTCGCTGGCCGCCGAGGTGGCCGACGAGGTGGTCGCCGGGGTGGTCCGCAACGTCGTCACCGGCGAGGAGTGGACCGCGACGCTCGGCGGCGGCGCCTGGCGCGACGGGCAGCGGCTGCACGGCTCCACCGCCACCGACCTCGGGCAGGCGCTCGTGGCCACCGGGTTCGGCTACGACGCTCGCCGCCGGGCACACCAGGCGCGCGTGGTGACCGAGCTGATTCCGCACATCCGGGACATCCGCCGGATGGGCGCCGCCGCGCTCGACCTCTGCCTGGCCGCCGAGGGGCGGGTGGACGCGTACTACGAGAAAGGGCTGGCCGACTGGGACCTGGCCGCCGGCGGGCTGGTGGCCCGGGAGGCCGGTCTGCTGGTGACCGGCCTGTCCGGGCGGGCGGCCGGTCCGGACATGGTGCTCGCCGCGCCGCCGGCGCTGCACGGGCCGCTGCACGCCCGGCTGGTCGACCTGGACGCCTCCGGCGGGCCGTGACCGGGTGCCGGACATGCGACAGGGCGGCCTCCCCGAGGGAGACCGCCCCGCGTCGCCGGACCGCCTGCCGCCTACTTGGCGACCGGCATGGCGCAGGTCTCCGGTGGCGCCTGCGGCGCGCCCAGGTCGCCGAGCGACTGGTTGACCTCGGTGGTGGTGGCGAGCTGCTGGAACTGGTTGCCCAGGACCACGTCGACCACGTCGTCCTTGCGGTTCGCGTCGAAGGCCTGGTTGGCCTCGTTGAGGAAGTACGCACGCAGCAGGTGCGCCGAGCCCACGGCCTTGGGGCCGAACCGGAGCTGGGCCACGCCGTCGAACGCCTTCTTCTCGTTGCCGACCTTCTTGACCTGGAACTTGCGGTTGCGGAAGTCGTCCGCGACGCTGCCGGCCCGGCCGGCCTCGTCGGTGGCGTTGTAAACGTTGATCTTGACGTCCTTCTGTTCCCGCAGCCGCAGGTCGACCAGCGGCCAGCCGTCCGGGCAGGAGGCCGCCGTACCGGCTGTGCCCTGACTGTCCTTCAGCACGGCGACGACCACGAAGACCAGGGCGACGACCGCCAGCAGTCCGACGACAACGAGTGCCCGCACTCGCGCAAAACTCATCCTGGGCGCTCCCCGGACAGTGATTGGGTGGTGGCGGGCGACGCGGTCGGACCGCGACCGGTCGGCCGTCCAGTACGCCGCTGAGGTTAACGCTTGTCCGGCTCAGGCGTGGAAACAGTCCGACATACCGGCGCGCCACGCGGTGAGCCGGTAGGACTACCCCTATCTTCGTGTCGCCTGAGTCACATTGGGAACAACTTCGGGCCTGGAGGCGTACATCTCTCCCGCGAGGGCGGTATACATGCCTCGCCCACAGGGGGGTAAGGTTCCGCGCTCACCGGGGGCATTGCGCACCAGTGAGCCCGGCCCACCGTTCCTCGGTCGGGTGCCCGACAAAGATGGTGGCCGGTCAGGGGAACCGAAACGGCGTCGTCCGGCGTTACAACCGGCAGCGACAATATCGATATTGGAGAGTGAAACCGATGGCCACCGACTACGACGCCCCGCGTCGCGACGAGGTCGACCTCGGCGAGGACAGCCTCGAAGAGCTCAAGGCCCGGCGGGTCGACTCACAGTCGGGCGCCGTGGACGTCGACGAGGCCGAGGTGGCCGAGAGCTTCGAGCTGCCCGGCGCCGATCTGGCCGACGAGGAGCTCACGGTCAAGGTCCTCCCGATGCAGCAGGACGAGTTCCGGTGCGCCCGCTGCTTCCTGGTCCACCACCGCAGCCAGCTGGCGGTCGAGCGCAACGGCGACCTCATCTGCCGCGAGTGCGTCTGATCCCGACCGGGGACACCAGCGGCGGCCGCCTCGACGGGGCCGCCGCTGTTCGAGCCGCCGCCGTGCGGCGGCGACCGGTTGCTGCTTGACTCGTTACGGGCGGCTGCCACGCCGCCCGGAGCAGGAGGGCGGACGGGTGAGCGAGCGCAGCGAGGGGACCGGCGCGGACCGGACCCCGGCTCCGGCGAGACCGGCATCGAGCGGCCCGGCCGCGTCACCGGCACCGAGCGGCCCGGCCGCGTCACCCGAGCCGGTCGGCTCCGGCCCGACGCCGGGTGAGTCCGGTGAGTCCGGCGCGGACAGCGCCGAGATGGGCGCCACCGTCGCCGCGCTGACCGCCGACGACATCGCGCCGGCCCGCCGGCGGCAACTGCTGGCCCGGCTGGTCCGCCAGGCCCGCTCCCGCGGCATCACCGACCTGTTCAAGCCCCGCTCGGCGGTGCGCTGGATGACCGACACGGTCGCCGAGGTCGCCCCGCACGTGCCCGTCCGCGACCTCGCCACGCTGCGACGGCACTTCCCCGGCCTGGACGACGACGCGCTCGCCGACCGGCTCGTCCGCAACGCGTCCCGCGCCACCGCCGGGGTCGGCGCCGCGGGCGGCGGGGTCGCCGCTGTCGAGTGGGCGGTCACGCCCACCCTGCTCTCCGCCCCCGTCCTGCTGGCCGCCGAGACCGTGGCCGTGGTGGCGATCGAGCTGAAGCTGATCGGCGAGCTGCACGAGGTCCACCGGGTGCCGCTGCCGGCCGGCGGCACCGGCCGCGCCGTGGCGCTGGTGCAGTCCTGGGCCACCCAGCGGGGGGTCAACCCGATGATGCCGGGCGTCGGCGTGAGCGCGGTGCTCGGCACCGCCGCCCGCCGGGAACTGCGGGACAGCCTGATGCGCCGCTTCGGGCGCAACCTGACCACGCTCGGGCCGTTCCTGACCGGCGCCGCGGTGGCCGGATACCTCAACCGCCGGGCCACCCGCACGCTCGGCGAGCAACTGCGCAAGGACCTGCGGCGTACCGCGCGTGCCCTGCCGGAGGCGCCGTCCTGACGTTCCACGGCGCCGGGCGGCGGGACGTCAGGCCGCGTCGCGGGCGGCCAGCAGGGCGGCCGCCAGCTCGACCGGGCGCCGGGTGCTGACCACCCAGAACGGGGTCGGGTCGGCCGGGTCGTCCAGCACCACCTGCACCGCGCCGCCGATCCACGGGCGCTGCACCACGAAGGCCAGTGGGTCGGAGCCGACGCCGAGCACCTCGCGTCGGCCGGCCGCGTCCAGCGGCACCACGTCCGCGACGTACCGCACCGGCAGGTGGGCGTCGTCCACCCGCAGCTCGCCGTCGCGCACCTCGACCCCGATCCGGCCCAGCCACCACAGGCCGGCCATCGCGGCGGGGATCAGCAGCACGAACGGCAGCCAGGCGCGCACCCCGGTCGCGCCCATCCAGAGCTCGACCGCGAGCAGGCCGGCCACGGCCAGCCCGGCCGGCCAGGCCCACCAGGGCAGCCCGAGACGCTCCGCGTACGCGACGGTGGCCGGCGGGGCGGCGGGAGATGACGACTGACGCACACAGACGAGGGTACGGCGCGCGAACCCTCCGGCAACCGGCAGGATGGCAGGGGCACCCCGCAGGACCGGACGGAAGAGGATGACCGTGACAGACGTCGTACCCGTGCCCGTACGGCTGCTCGACCCGGAGCTGCCACTGCCGGCGTACGCCCATCCCGGCGACGCCGGCGCGGACCTGGTGGCCGCCGCGGACGTCGAGCTGCCCCCCGGCGGCCGGGCCCTGGTGCCCACCGGCGTGGCGGTGGCGCTGCCGGACGGCTACGTCGGGCTGGTGCACCCCCGATCCGGACTCGCGGCCAGACTCGGCGTGACGGTGCTCAACGCGCCCGGTACGGTCGACGCCGGCTATCGGGGTGAGATCCTGGTCAACCTGATCAACCACGATCGGGACACGCCAGCCAAGATCAGCCGGGGTGACCGGATCGCCCAACTGGTGGTGCAGCGGGTCGCCCGGGCCGAGTTCCGGCCGGTGGCCGAGCTGCCCGCGTCCCGGCGCGGCACCGGTGGGCACGGATCCACCGGCGGGCACGCGGGGCTGGTCCCGGCGCCGTCCGGCGGGCAGAGCGAAGAGGTGGCAGGGTGAGCGTGAACAGCGGAGGGTGGGCGCAGTGATCTTCTCCCGGAAGCGGGCCGACGAGCGTGACAATGGGGTCCTCGACGCCGAGGAGACCCCGTCGGCGCCGGACCGCGGCCCGTACGACGTCAGTGAGGCCCCCGACGCGCCTCGCCTCGACCTGGGCAGCCTGCGGATACCGGCGGTGCCGGACGTGGAGGTGCGGGTCCAGGCCGACCCGCAGGGCGTGATCCAGCAGGTCGTGCTGGTGCACGGCCAGAGCGCGCTCCAGCTCGGCGTCTTCGCCGCGCCCCGCTCCGAGGGCATCTGGGACGAGGTACGCGAGGAGATCCGGCAGTCGCTGGTCACCGACGGCGCCACCGTCCAGGAGGTCGAGGGGGAGCAGGGTCCCGAGCTGCGCGCCCGGGTGCGTACCCCGGACGGGCCGACCGACCTGCGGTTCGTCGGCGTCGACGGCCCGCGGTGGATGGTGCGCGGCGTCTTCCAGGGCGCTGCCGCCACCGACCCGGCCGCCGCCGGCCCGCTCGCGGCCTGCCTGGACGGCCTGGTCGTCGACCGGGGCCAGGAGGCCAAGCCGGTGCGCGAGCCGCTGCCGCTGCGGCTGCCCCGCGAGGTCGCCGAGCAGCAGGACGCCGACTCGCCGGAGGTCTGATCCACGACGTGCGCGGGCCCGGCGCGACATGCGCCGGGCCCGCGGCGTGTCCGGTCCCGGGCCGGCGGTACGCGCCTCGCCGCTCCCGTCGGCGTGCCACTGCGCGTACGCTGGCGGGACGGTTCCGCTGCCCGCGGGGCCCTGCTGTGGAGAGGGTGACGCGGAGGTCATGACGACCGACGAGAGCCGGGGGTCGCTGCGGCGGCTCCTGCACCGGCTCACCGCGAGCGAGGCCGAGATCGAGGCGCAGGAGCTGCGCCGGGAGAGCGCCGAGTCCGGCGGCACGCCCGCCCACCAGTGCAACAGGGGTCAGGTGGTGTCGGTGGCCGGGCGGTTGCGTACCGTCGTCTACACGCCCCGCACGAACCTGCCCACGCTGGAGGCGGACCTCTACGACGGCACCGACGTCGTCACACTGGTCTGGCTGGGCCGCCGGCACATCGCCGGGATCGAGCCGGGCCGCCACCTGACCGCGCGCGGCCGGGTGGCGGTGCGCGACGACCGCAAGGTGATCTACAACCCGTACTACGAGCTGGAGTCGCCGAAGTGACGACCGGACAGCAGCACACCCCGCCGGGTCTCGGCCCGCAGGACGAGGAGCGGCTGCCCAGCCTCGCCGAGCAGATGGCCGACCAGCTCGGCGGATGGCGTGGGCTGGTCGAGTCGAGCATCCCGGTGGTGGTCTTCGTGGTCGCCAACGTGATCGGCGAACTGCGCCCCGCCGTGTACGCCTCGGTGGCGGTGGCGCTGCTGATCGCCGGGCTGCGGCTGGCCCAGCGCAAGCCGGTGCGGCACGCGATGAACGGGCTGTTCGGCGTCGGCATCGGCGCGCTGCTGGCCCTGCGCACCGGCGACGAGCGCGACTTCTACCTGCCCGGCATCCTCTACGGCATCGGGTACGGCCTGGCGCTGCTGCTGTCGGCCGCGATCCGGCAGCCGCTGGTCGGCTGGATCTGGTCGGTGCTTGTGGCGAAGGGCCGCTCCGAGTGGCGCGACGACCCCAAGCTGGTCCGCACCTTCACCCAGCTCACCGTGCTCTGGGGCGTGGTGTGGCTGGCCAAGGTCGGCGTACAGGCCGGGCTCTACCTGGCCCACCAGGACACCGCGCTCGGCGTGGCCCGGCTCGCCCTGGGCTACCCGCCGTACGCGCTGCTGCTGCTGATCACCGTCTGGGTGGTGCGCCGGGTCACCCGGGAGAACGCACCCACCCCGCTGCCCGGCGCCTGAGGCCCCCGCCTCAGGACCGCTCCCGGTCACGGTCCGCGCCGGCCGGGCCGAGGATCACCGCGCGGACGTCGTCCTCGACCGCCGCGGTGCAGACGAAGACCAGCTCGTCACCGGCCTCGATCGAGTCGTCCGGGGTGGGCACCAGCACCCGCTTGCCGCGCACGATCGCCACCAGCGCCGCGTCCCGGGGGATGGGCACCGCGTGGATCGGCTGCCCCACGTAGGGCGCGGTCGGCGGCAGGGTGATCTCGACCAGGTTCGCCTCGCCCTGCCGGAACGTCATCAGCCGGACCAGGTCGCCGACGGTGACCGCCTCCTCCACAAGCGCCGCCATCACCCTCGGCTTGCTCACCGCGACGTCCACGCCCCACTGCTCGGTGAACAGCCACTCGTTCTCCGCCCGGTTGACCCGGGCCACCACGCGGGGCACCGCGAACTCGGTCTTGGCCAGCAGCGACACCACCAGGTTGACCTTGTCGTCGCCGGTGGCGGCGACCACCACGTCGCACCCGGCCACGTCGGCCTCCTCCAGGCTGGCCAACTCGCACGCGTCGGCGAGCACCCAGTCGGCGGCCGGCACCCGGTCGGGCCGCAGCATCTTCGGCTGCCGCTCGATCAGCATCACCTGGTGGCCGTTGTCGATCAGCTCCTGGGCGATCGAGCGGCCCACGTTGCCCGCGCCGGCGATGGCGATCCGCATGGCTCAGTGCCCCCCTTCCGGCGGCGCCGCCGCCACCGACGTGACCGAGCCGTTGATGTCGTCGGTCACCAGCATGAAGACCTGGTCGCCCTCCTGCACCACAGTGGAGGCGGTGGGCAGGGTGCCGATCCCGAAGCGGTTCAGGTAGGCCACCCGGGCGCCGACCGCCTGCTCCAGTTGCCGCAGCGGCCGGCCGATCCAGTCCTTGTGCACCGGCACCTCGATGATCGAGACGGTGCTCGTCGGGTCGCGGAAGATCTCCACGTTGCCCTCGGGGACCAGGTGGCGCAGCATCCGGTCGGCGGTCCACCGGACGGTCGCCACGGTGGGGATGCCGAGCCGCTCGTAGACCTGGGCGCGGCGCTGGTCGTAGATGCGGGCCGCGACCCGGGACACGCCGAACGTCTCCCGGGCCAGCCGCGCCGAGATGATGTTGGAGTTGTCGCCGCTGGAGACCGCCGCGAACGCGTCGGCCCGCTCGATGCCGGCCTCACGCAGCACCTCGCCGTCGAAGCCCGCGCCGGTCACGGTGATGCCGGCGAAGTCGGGCCCGAGACGGCGGAACGCGTCCGCGTCCTGGTCGATCACCGCCACCGAGTGCCCCCGGGACTCCAGGCTGTGGGCCAGGGTCGACCCGACCCGGCCGCAGCCCATGATCACCACATGCACGGTGTCCGCTCCTCCCACGGTGCCGCCCGCCGACCCGTCGTCTGCGAGCCTGCCACGTCCCGCCCCGGACAGGGGGACCGACCGTACCGCGCGGGCCCGCGCACCGGGGATCGACCACCCCCGCGTCCCACGCCCGGTGGTCGTACGCTTTGCGGTTGTGGCCCGACCCACCTCGCTGCTGAAGCGACTCCTCCTCGGTCGACCGTTCCGGTCCGACCGCCTCCAGCACACCCTGCTGCCGAAGCGCATCGCGCTGCCGGTCTTCGCCTCGGACGCGCTCTCCAGCGTCGCGTACGCCCCGGACGAGATCCTCCTGACGCTGTCCATCGCCGGCGCCTCGGCGTTCTTCTTCTCGCCGTGGGTGGCGCTCGCGGTCGTCGTGGTCATGCTGACCGTGGTGGCGAGCTACCGGCAGAACGTGCACGCCTACCCCTCCGGCGGCGGCGACTACGAGGTCGCCACCGTCAACCTCGGTCCCCGGGCCGGCCTCGCGGTGGCCAGCGCGCTGCTCGTCGACTACGTGCTCACAGTCGCCGTCTCGGTCTCCTCCGGCGTGGCGAACCTCGGCTCGGTGGTGCCGTTCGTGGCCACCCACAAGGTGCTCATCGCGGTCAGCGCGGTCGTGCTGCTCACCGCGATCAACCTGCGCGGCCTGCGCGAGTCGGGCACCGCCTTCGCCGTCCCCACGTACGGCTTCGTGATCGTCATCGGCGGCATGGTGCTGACCGGGCTGGTCCGCGTCTTCGTGCTCGGCGACGACCTGCGCGCGCCGAGCGCCGGGCTGGAGATCCAGGCCGAGCACAGCGTGACCGGGTTCGCGCTGGTGTTCCTGCTGCTGCGCACGTTCTCCTCCGGCTGCGCCGCGCTCACCGGGGTGGAGGCGATCTCCAACGGCGTACCGGCGTTCAAGAGCCCGAAGTCGAAGAACGCGGCGACCACGCTGCTGCTGCTCGGCGGCATCGCGGTGACCATGCTGGTCGGCATCATCTGGCTGGCCCGCCTCACCGGCCTCCAGTTCGTCGAGGACCCGAGCAGGCAGATCGTCTCCGGCCCGGTCGACTACGTGCAGAAGACGGTGACGGTGCAGCTCGGCGAGACCGTGTTCGGCGGCGGTTCGGTCCTGCTCTACGTGGTCGCCGGGATGACCGCGCTGATCCTGTTCCTGGCCGCCAACACCGCCTTCAACGGCTTCCCGGTGCTCGGCTCGATCCTCGCGCAGGACCGCTACCTGCCCCGCCAGTTGCACACCCGCGGCGACCGGCTGGCGTTCTCCAACGGCATCGTGTTCCTGGCCGTCTTCGCGGTCGTGCTGATCATCGGCTTCCAGGCCGAGGTGACGAAGCTCATCCAGCTCTACATCGTCGGGGTGTTCGTCTCGTTCACGCTCTCCCAGGCCGGCATGATCCGGCACTGGAACCGGCACCTGCGCCACGAGCGCGATCCGGAGGCCCGCCGCCGGATGCTGCGCTCCCGGGCGATCAACACGTTCGGCATGGTCATGACCGGCGTGGTGCTGATCATCGTGCTGGCCACCAAGTTCCTGCTCGGCGCGTGGATCGCGATCGTCGCGATGGCGATGATGTACATGGTGATGCTCGGCATCCGCCGGCACTACGACCGGATCGCCGAGGAACTGGAGCCGACCGAGCAGCGGGGCGTGCTGCCCGCCCGCAACCACGCCATCGTGCTGGTGAGCAAGCTGCACAAGCCGACGCTGCGGGCCGTCGCGTACGCCCGGGCCACCCGTCCGGACACGCTCACCGCGGTCACTGTGAACGTGGACGAGCAGGACACCCGCGAACTCCAGGCCGACTGGGAGCGCCGTGAGCTGCCGGTGCCGCTCACCGTGATCGACTCCCCGTACCGGGAGATCACCCGCCCGATCCTCAACTTCGTCGCGTCGGTGCGCCGGGAGTCGCCCCGCGACGTGGTCACCGTCTTCATCCCCGAGTACGTGGTGGGCCGCTGGTGGGAGAACCTGCTGCACAACCAGAGCGCGCTGCGGCTCAAGGGGCGGCTGCTGTTCGAGCCGGGCGTGATGGTGACCAGCGTGCCGTGGCAGCTCGCCTCCACCGCCAGCAAGAACCTGGACCGGCTGGACGCCACGCTGAGCCGGGGCCCGGCGCGCGGCCCCCGGGTGGCGCCGCAGAGCACGCTGCCGCCACCGGTGGCGTCCACGCCGTCCGTCGAGCGCGAGGAGTTGTCATGAGCGGCGTCGAGCGTCCCGGTCCCGCGTCGGCCGGTTCTGCGACGGTGGCGGGGCGGTCCGGTTCCGTGCCGGCGGCGGAGGAGCGGCCCGGGCTGGAGGAGGCCGAGCGGGTCGAGCTGACAGTCGACGCGGTCGCGCCGGGCGGGCACTGCGTGGCCCGGGTCGGCGGGCAGGTGGTCTTCGTCCGGCACGCGCTGCCCGGCGAGCGCGTGGTGGCCGAGGTGACCGAGCTGCACCGGGGTTTCGCCCGCGCCGACGCGGTGGAGATCCTGGACGCCTCGCCGGACCGGGTCACGGCGCCCTGCCCGTACGCCCGGCCGGGCCGGTGCGGTGGCTGCGACCTCCAGCACGTCGCCCCGGCCGCGCAGCTCGACTGGAAGCTCGCCGTGGTGCGGGAGCAGCTCACCCGGCTGGGCGGCCTCGCGGCGGAGCAGATCGACGCGCTCGGCGTACGCGTCGAGGCGCTGCCCGGCGGGCAGCTGGGCTGGCGGTCCCGGGTCCGCTACGCGGTCGACGCCGCCGGCCGGGCCGGGCTGCTCAAGCACCGCTCGCACGAGGTGGTGCCGATCGAGCGGTGCCTGATCGCGCACCCGGCGATCCAGGAGTTGCCGGTGCTCCCGCCCACCGGTGCCCGCTGGCCGGACGCCGACGCGGTGGAGACGGTCGCCAGCACCGGCGGGGACGTCGCGGTGGTCGCGTACGCCGATGGGGTTCCGACGGCGGTGAGCGGGCCGCAGCGGGTCCGGGAGACGGCGGCCGGGCGGTCCTTCACGCTGCCCGCCTCGGGGTTCTGGCAGGTGCACCCGGCCGCCGCGGACGCGCTGACCGGCGCGGTCCTCGACCTGCTGGACCCGCGGCCGGGCGAGACGGCCTGGGACCTGTACGGCGGGGCCGGCCTGTTCGCCGCCGCCCTCGCGGAACGGGTCGGCGGCGCCCGGGTGACGCTCGTCGAGTCGGCGCCGGACGGGGTGGCCGCGGCCCGGGAGAACCTGGCCGGCCTGCCCGCCGTCGAGGTGGTCGCCGCGCGGGTGGAGACCGCGCTGGCCCGGCGCCGGATCACCGGACCGGTCGACCTGGTGGTGCTCGACCCGCCGCGCTCCGGCGCGGGCGCGCCGGTGGTCCGTGGCGTGGTGGCCGCCCGGCCACGCGCGGTCGCCTACGTGGCCTGCGACCCGGCCGCGTTCGGCCGGGACGTGCGCACGTTCGCCGAGGCGGGGTGGCGGCTGGCCGCGCTGCGCGGCTTCGACCTGTTCCCGATGACCCAGCACGTGGAGCTGGTCGGGCTGTTCCTGCCTGGCTAGCCTGACCCGATGAAGATCGTCGGGCTGATGTCGGGCACGTCGTACGACGGGGTGGACGTGGTGGCGGCCGAGTTCACCGCCGACGGTGACACGCTGCGGCTGCGCCCGCTCGGGCACCAGGAGCTGCCGTATCCGGACGACCTGCGGGCCGAGATCGGCGCGCTGCTGCCCCCGGCCGCCACCACGATCGAGGCGGTCTGCCGGCTGGACAACCGGCTCGGCGAGGTGTTCGCGGAGGCGGCGGCGGCCGGCGTCGAACTGGCGGGGGGCGCCGCCGACGCGGTGGTGTCGCCCGGGCAGACGGTCTTCCACTGGGTCGAGGACGGCCGGGTGCGCGGCACGCTCCAGCTCGGCGCACCGGCCCGGGTGGCCGCCCGGCTGGGCCTACCGGTGCTGCACGACCTGCGCTCGGCGGACGTGGCGGCCGGCGGCCAGGGCGCACCGCTGGTCCCGGCGTTCGACGCGCTGCTGCTCGACCCGGGCGCCGGTGCCTCCCCCCGGGCCGCGCTCAACCTCGGCGGCATCGCGAACCTCACGGTGGTCGCGCCCGGGGCACCCGTCCTCGGGTACGACGTGGGCCCGGCCAACGCGCTGCTGGACGCCGCCGCCCGGCGCTTCCTGGACCGGCCCTGCGACGTCGACGGCGTCCGCGCCGCGGCCGGGCGGGTGCACGGGGCGCTGCTGAACCGGCTGCTCGCCGAGCCGTACTACGCGGCGCCGCCGCCCAAGTCGACCGGCAAGGAGCTGTTCCACGGCGGCTACCTGGACGCCGCGCTGGCCGCGCTCGGCGAGCCGGTGGCCGGCGACGACGTGCTGGCCACGCTCACCGAGCTGACCGCCCGCACGGTGGCCGACGCCTGCGACCGGCACCGGGTCACCGAGGTGGTGGCCGCCGGCGGGGGAGTGCGTAATCCCACACTCCGGGCGCGACTGGCGGCGCTGGGCGAGGGGCGCTGGCGGCTGCGCACCACCGACGAGCTGGGCGTGCCGGCGCAGGCGAAGGAGGCGTACGCGTTCGCGCTGCTGGGCTGGCTGTCCTGGCACGGCCTGCCGGGCGCGGTCCCGTCGGTGACCGGGGCGTCCCGGGCCGCCGTGCTGGGCTCCTGGACCCCGGCCGGCCCGTCGGTCGCCGCGCCGCGCCCGCCCGCGCCCCGCCGGCTGGTGGTCGACGCCTGACCTGGGTCGATGCACGGCCAGGCTGCGGACTGTCGCGCGGCCGATAGACTCTCCGGTCATGAGTGTTGAAGAGGGCACGGCCAACCACGGCCGGCTGCTGGGCACCGTCCACGGCCCGCAGGACGTGAAGCGGATGACCGCCGAGCAGCTGGACATCCTCGCCGCCGAGATCCGTGACTTCCTGATCGCCAAGGTCTCCCGCACCGGCGGGCACGTCGGCCCCAACCTCGGTGTGGTCGAGCTGACCCTCGCCATGCACCGGGTCTTCGACTCGCCGCGCGACCGGCTCCTCTTCGACACCGGCCACCAGGCGTACGTGCACAAGATCCTCACCGGCCGGCAGGAGGGCTTCGACAAGCTCCGCCAGCGCGGTGGCCTCTCCGGCTACCCCAGCCAGGCGGAGAGCGAGCACGACCTGATCGAGAACTCGCACGCCTCCACCGCCCTGTCGTACGCCGACGGGCTCGCCAAGGCGTACGCGCTGCGCGGCGAGAAGCGCTCAGTGGTCGCCGTGGTCGGCGACGGCGCGCTCACCGGCGGCATGTGCTGGGAGGCGCTGAACAACATCGCCACCGCCGGCAACCCGCTGGTGATAGTGGTCAACGACAACGGCCGGTCCTACTCGCCGACCATCGGCGGCCTCGCCGACCACCTGTCGTCGCTGCGGCTCAACCCCGGCTACGAGAAGGTGCTCGACACCGTCAAGGACGCCCTCGGCAACACCCCGTTCGTCGGCAAGCCGATGTACGAGGTGCTGCACGCGGTCAAGAAGGGCATCAAGGACGCGGTCGCCCCGCAGGCCATGTTCGAGGACCTGGGCATCAAGTACGTCGGCCCGGTCGACGGCCACGACGTGCCGGCGGTCGAGGCGGCGCTGCGCGCGGCGAAGCACTTCGGCGGCCCGGTGATCGTGCACGCGGTCACCCGCAAGGGCTACGGCTACCGTCCCGCCGAGGACGACGAGGCGGACTGCCTGCACGGCCCCGGCGCGTTCGACGCCGAGACCGGCAAGCTGCTCGCCGTGCCGTCGGTGAAGTGGACGAACGTCTTCGCCGACGAGCTGGTCGCGATCGCCGACGAGCGCCCCGACGTGGTCGGCATCACCGCCGCCATGGCCGAGCCCACCGGCATCGCCACGCTCGCCCGCAAGTACCCGGAGCGGGTGTACGACGTGGGCATCGCCGAGCAGCACGCCGCCACCTCGGCGGCCGGCCTGGCGATGGGCGGCCTGCACCCCGTGGTCGCGGTCTACGCCACGTTCCTCAACCGCGCCTTCGACCAGGTCCTGCTGGACGTGGCCATGCACAAGCTGCCCGTCACGTTCGTGCTGGACCGGGCCGGCATCACCGGCCCGGACGGGCCCAGCCACTACGGCATCTGGGACATGTCCGTCTTCGGCGTGGTGCCCGGCCTGCGGATCGCCGCGCCCCGCGACTCGGCCACGCTGCGCGAGGAGCTGCGCGAGGCGGTCGCCGTGGACGACGGCCCGACCATCGTGCGCTTCCCGACCGGCACCGTGGCCGCCGACCTGCCGGCCGTTCGCCGGGTCGGCCCGGTGGACGTGCTGGCCGAGTCGGCGCGTACCGACGTGCTGCTGGTAGCTGTCGGCTCGTTCGCCGGCCTCGGCGTGGAGGTCGCCACCCGGGTCGCCGAGCAGGGGTATGGCGTGACTGTGGTCGACCCGCGTTGGGTGCGCCCGGTGCCGGCCGAACTCGTCGAGCTGGCCGCCTCGCACCGGCTCGTGGTCACCGTGGAGGACGGCGTGCGCATCGGCGGCGTCGGCTCGGCGCTGGCCCAGGCGATGCGCGACGCCGACGTCCGCGTACCGGTCAAGGACATGGGCGTGCCTGCCGACTGGCACCCGCACGGCACCCGCGCGCAGATCCTGGCCGACCTGCGGCTGACCGCGCAGGACGTGGCCCGCGACGTCACCGGCTGGATCTCCAGCCTGGACGCCGCCCCGGTCGACCCGGCCACCGCCGACGAGGCCCGAGCCCAGAACTGACCCACCCGCCCGCGCGGTTCCCGCCGGGTCTACGCGTCGATCTTGCATTTGCGGCCCTCCTGGTGTCGGCTTCGCTGATTTCGGAGGGCCGCAATCGCAAGATCGCGAGGGCCTGGTTTGCCCGTTTCACCCCGATCGAAGGGGCACCAACTGCAAGATCGCCGAGGTCGGGGCGAGCTCGTCCCTGTCGACCAAGGAGTTCGGGTGCGTGAGAGGCTGCCCGGGTGACTCAAACTCCTTGATCACCGGGGCGGTGCGGTGATCATGAGGTTGGCCGTAGATTGTGTCCGGTTTGTCGCCGTCAAGTTCATGATCGACGGGGTGGGGCGACCCCGGGGCGGCAGCGGGGCGGCAGCGGGGAGGGCGGGGGCAGCGGGGTCAGGGGGTGGGGAGGGAGCGGTACCAGGTTTTTTCGGTGCCGGCCAGGCTGAACGTCTGCCTCTGGTCGGTGTGCTCGACGACCACCAGGCCGGGACGGTCGACCAGGCGCGTCGTGCCGGGCGGGGCGGAGAACGAGGCGTCCCGGGTACGCCAGGACAGCACCGCCAGCGGGCGGCCCGGCATCGGCAGGTGGTACGCCTGAAGCGTGGTGGACCGGTCGGCGGGGGAGACCATCGGGGTGCCGCCGCCGGCCGGGCGGTAGACCACAGCCGTCATCGTCCCGCCCGAGGTTTCCCAGCTGAGCTGCTCCAGCTCGCCCGGCTCGCCGTCACCGAGAGCCACCGAGCCGAGCGAGCGAGTGGTGATCTTCGCCATCGGCCAGGACTCCGGCGCGGAGCGGGGCGCGTCGCGGTCGCCGATGCGCCGCGGCACGCTGCCGAACGGGCCCCGTTCACCAGCGAGCACGCAGGTGTCCAACCCGGTCAGCGCGCGCTTGCCGGCGCCCGTCTCGTCGCGTACCAGGGGGTAGCGGGGCGCTTCGGTGGCCGTACCCAGGTCGAGGACGCGGTCCGCGGCCCGGCCGCGCGGCAGCGACGTCGTGGGCCGCAGCGTCGCGGTCAGCTCGACGGCCCGGCACTCCGGTACGGTAACCGGGTCGGTGAGGCCGTCGGTGCTGCGGAGCACCTTGCCGTCGGGCCCGGCCAGGCGCTCGACGCGGGCCGAGGTGAGGTAACGGCGACCGGCCGGCTCCCGCACCGGCAGCACGTCGGAGTAGACGAGGTAGCCGGCGTCGGTGTACTCGGTGGCGTGGGTGACCCGCCAGCGCTGCCCGTCCCGGTCGAGTTGCAGCAGCCAGGAGGCGGCTTCACCGGGCACGTCGGCGGCGACCAGGGCGAGCGCCGACCCGGCTACCTGACCGGAGAAGAGGATGCCGGAGGTGGGCATGTGCACCCGGTCGTCCACCGGGGAGCGCCAGCCACGTACCGCTGTGGTGATCGCGGCGGTGGCGGCGGTGTCGCCGGCCAGGCTGCCGCGCGGAGGCCAGACCGCGAGGGTGCCGTCGAGACTGTCGTAGCCGACCCGCAGGTCCGTCGGCCGCCGTTCGGCGACCGGCCCGCAACCGGTCGTGACCAGCAGCAGAGCTGCCAGCGCGATGCCCGTCGTAGCGCCTCGGCGGGCTGAAAGCACCCTGATCCCCTCGCCGGTCGTCGGTCGGAAGCCCACATGGTACGAGACGGCCGGTCACCTGGGCGCGCCCGGCTCACCCTTTCGGTCGGTCGGCCACTGCGGAACGTGACGGGCGATTCGGGTATCAATATCCGGCTCCGGTAGACTCCGCCGACTGTGACGCCTGCCGAGACCCGCGGCGCCTCGACGCCGGACGCCGCCGCCCCGACGGGCCACCGTGCCGCCACCCTGGACCCACCGCCGGTCACCGTCAGCGAGCCCGAGCCGGCGACCACCACCACTACCGAGCCGGGCACGGCGGAGGCGCCGGCCACGCCGGGCGCGCGGCGCGAGCGCCGGTGGCGGTGGACCCGCCGCCGGATCGACCTCACGGTGTACGGCGGATTCCTGCTCGCCGCGATCTGGGTGACCAGCGCCATCTGGGTCGACCCGGCCGGCCGGGTGGCCGCGCTCTACAGCAGCGACCCGGCGCAGGTGCAGTTCTTCCTGGCCCACTCGGTGCGGGTGGTGCTGCACGGCGAGTTCCCGTTCTTCACCGAGCAGTTCAACTACCCCGACGGCGTCAACCTGATGGCGAACACCGCCATCCTGGCGCTCGGCATCCCGATGGTGCCGGTGACCCTCCTGTTCGGACCGGCGGTCTCCTTCGTCACGCTCGTCACGCTCGGCCTGGCCGGCACCGCCGCCGCCTGGTACCGGGTGCTGTCCCGGCACCTGATCCGGCACCGTCCGGCCGCCGCCGTGGCGGCCTGGTTCTGCGGGTTCTCCCCGGCCATGCTGTCGCACGCCAACTGGCACCCGAACATCATCAGTCAGTTCCTGCTGCCGTTCATCGTGTGGCGGGCGCTGGTGCTGACCCGGTCGGCCCGGCCGGTCCGCGACGGCGTGCTGCTCGCGCTGCTGGTCACCGCGCAGGCGTTCATCAACGAGGAGATCCTGCTCTTCACCGCGCTGGGCCTCGGCGTGTTCCTGATCGCCGTGGTGGTGCAGCAGCGCGAGCGGTGGACGACGGCCTGGCGTCCGCTCGGTGCCGGGCTGGCGGTCTGCGCGGCGCTGGCCGGGGCGCTGCTGGCGTACCCGCTGTGGGTGCAGTTCGCCGGGCCGATGGCGTACCACGGGCTCAGCGACGCGGTGCGCGACTACGGCAACGACATCGCCGCGTTCTTCGCGCCCGGTTCGCCCACGTTCGGCGGCAACGAGCGCGCCAACGTCAACCTCGCGCCGAACTACTCCGAGGAGAACGCGTTCTTCGGCTGGAGCCTGTCGCTGCTGGTCGTGGGCATCGTGGTGTGGCTGCGCCGCGACGTGATCGTCCGCGCGCTCGCCGCCACCGGGCTGTTCTTCGCCGTGCTCTCCCTCGGCGAGCGGATCTCCTGGTGGGACCGGGAGATCGCCACCGGACCGTGGGAGCTGCTGGTGCGGCTGCCGCTGCTCGACGCCGTGGTGCCGACCCGCTTCGGTCTGATCACCGGCGTGACGGTGGCGATCCTGCTCGCGTACGCGGTCCGGCGCTCCTGGGCGCTGCGCGGCGTGGACCGGCCCACCGCCCGCAGGCTCACCGCCGCGGGCCTGGTCCTCGCGCTGCTGCCGATCGCGCCGATGCCGCTGCAGGTCACCACGCGGGAGCCGGTGCCGGAGTTCATCACCGCCGACCGCTGGCGCAGGTACGTCGGACCGGACCAGACGCTCGTCTCCGTGCCGGTGCCCGCGATGGGCAACACCGACCCGATGCGCTGGGCGGCCAGCACCAACCTCGACTTCAAGATCCCCGGCGGCTACTTCCTCGCGCCGCGCAACGGTGTCACCGGCGACCCCGGACGCTTCGGCGGCCGGCCCAGTGGCATCGGCGAGATGCTGCGCGAGGTGTCCTCGACCGGCCGTACGCCGAAGCTGGACGATCGGCAGCGCCGTCGCTACCTGGACGAGCTGCGGCACTGGAACGCGGCGCTGGTGGTGCTGCCGCGCGACGAGCAGAACGCCGAGCCGCTGCGCCGGACCGTGGAGCAGTTGGTCGGCCCCGGCCGGCAGGAGCTGGACGTGTGGCTGTGGGACGTGCGGAAACTGACCAGCCGGTCCGCCTGACCGAACCGGCGGCCCCCGCCCCCGCGCCCCGCCGCCGGCCCCGTCCGGTCGACGCGCTGGTGGTGGCCGGCTACCTCGGTCTCGCCGTGCTGCTCACCACCGGCCAGTGGCGCCGGCCGGAACGGCTGTTCCACCAGGCCGGCGACCAGATGCTGTTCGAGTGGATGCTGGCCCGGGCCGCCCGCGCGGTCACCGGCGGCGAGAACCCGCTCCACAGCGGCGCGCTGAACGCCCCGGACGGGGTGAACCTGATGGCGAACACGTCGGTGCTCGGGCTGGGCGTGCCGCTCACCCCCGTCACCCTCGTCTTCGGCTCCCAGACGGCCTTCCTCGTCGCCGTGACGCTCAGCCTCGCCGGCACCGCCACCGCCTGGTACGCGCTGCTCGCCCGCCGGCTGGTCCGCTCCCGGGCCGCGGCCGCGGTGGGCGGCCTGTTCTGCGGCTTCGCCCCGGGCATGGTGGCGCAGGCCGGGGCGCACCTGCACATGGCCGCGCAGTTCCTGGTGCCGGTGATTCTCGCGCTGGTGTTCCGGCCCGCCTCCGACCGGGTCCGGCGCGACGGCGTGCTGCTCGGGCTGGCCGTCGCGTACCAGGTGTTCCTCGGCGAGGAGGTGCTGGTCTTCCTGGCGCTCGCGGCCGGGGTGTTCGCCGGGGCGTACGCGCTCGCCGACCGGGCCGCCGCGCGTCGGCTGGCGCCGGTGGTGGCCCGCCGGCTGGGCATCGGCGCGCTGGTCGCGGGCGTGCTGCTGGCGTACCCGCTGTGGTTCCAGTTCGCCGGGCCGGGCCACTACCGGGGGATGCCGTTCCACACCGAGGGTTACCGGCTGGACGTGGTCTCGTTCGCCGCCACCGCCCGGCAGACCGTCGCCGGGGACGCCCGCCGGGCCGGGTTGCTGTCGCCGAACCCGACCGAGCAGAACTCGTTCTTCGGGCCGTTCCTGCCGCTGCTCGCCGTACTCGTGGTGGTGCGGCTGTGGCGGCGGCCGCTGGTGCGGGCGCTCGCCGCGTGCGGTCTGCTGTTCGCGCTGCTGTCGCTCGGCACGAGCGTGGTGGTGAACCGGCACGACACCGGCGTGCCCGGCCCGTACCGCCTGCTCGCCGACGTGCCGCTGCTGGACCTGGTGGTGCCGGCGCGGTTCGCGCTGGTCTGCGTTCCGGTGCTCGGGGTGCTGCTGGCGCTGGCCCTGGACCGGGTCCGGGGCGGCGGCGTGCGCACCTGGGCGCCGTGGGCCGGCGCGGTCGCCGCCGCGCTGCTGCCGCTGGCGCCGACGCCGATCCGCACGGTGCCGGTCCCGCCGGTCCCGGCCGTGGTGTCCGGCGGCGGCTGGCGGGAGTACGTGCCACCGGGCCGGACGCTGGTGCCGGTGCCGCCGGTGACCGGAGCGGCGGTCAGCCCCGCCATGTTCTGGTCGGCGCGCACCGCGCTGGCGTTCGACGCGCCCGGTGGGTACTTCATCGGCCCCCGCTCGGCCACCGACGAGGCCGCCCGCTGGGGCGCGCCGGACCGGCCCACGTCGCTGCTGCTGCGCCGGGCCGCCGAGACCGGCCGGGTGCCGCCGGTCGGCGAGGCGGAACGCCGGCAGGCCGCCGACGACCTGCGGCACTGGCGGGCGGCGGCGCTGGTGCAGGCCGGCTCGACGCCCGGCGACCCGGTACGCGCCACTGTGGACGCGCTGGTCGGCCCCGGCCGGGACGTGCCGGGCGGGCACCTGTGGGACGTCCGCCCGCTCGTCGGCTGACCGGCAGGGGTCACACCCGGTCGCGCACGTCCCAGAGCCACACGTCGTCGACCCGCTGCGGCGGGCCGAGCAGCTCGGCCATCAGGTCGCGCAGCACCGCCTCGCGCGGGCCCGACCCGAGCACCACCACCGAGGCCCGCCAGAAACGCAGGTCGTCCACGGCCTGGCGGCGGTTCTCCTCGGTGATCTCCGGCACCTCACGTGCGTCCATCGTGGAGTAGATGAGCGTGCTGGTGGGGCGGTTCGGGGCGCCGAAGACGCCCTCACCGCGTTCGTTCGGGCCGATGAAGTAGCCACCCGGGACCGGGAACTCGTGCCCGGTCAGCGCGCTCCAGCGCAGCGTGTGCAGCCCGTGCACGTTGCTGGGGATGGGCACCGGCACGAGCGTGCGGCCCTCCGGCACGTACGGCCGCCAGCCGCCCGCGGTGATGAAGTGCGGCGGCGGGTCGATCCGCTCCGCCGGCAGCGGGCGCGGGATCAGCGGCACCACGGCGGCGGCGATCGCGACGAGCCCGGCCAGGTGAAGGACCCGGCGGCGCGTGTCGCGCCGGGCCGCCTCGCCGTCGCCGTCGTCCGGGCTGTCGTCGGCGGCGGCGCGGGGGGCGGGCACCGGCGGCCGGCCGGCCCCGGCCAGCGTGTCCCACGCCAGGGCGAGCAGCACGCCGACGGCGGCCACCACGATCAGGCTCAACCGGGTCGGCATCATCATCTCGACCAGCGGCAGGTCGTCCGGCACGTACGCCCACGGCCCGTCGATGTCGGTCTCCGCGCCGTTGAACCGCACGACGGGGCCGATCGAGGCGATCGTGAACACGACCACCAGCACGGCCAGGATCCGGGCCGGCACCGACCGGCGGACCAGCAGCACCAGCGCGGCCAGCGCCACCAGCACCAGCGGCCAGCCGAACCAGGTGTTCTGCTCGGTCAGGCCGATGGTCTTCTCCACCGACTCGTCGCCGGCGATCGTGTCCCGGGCGAACGTGACGAAGGCGACCAGGTCCTCGCCCCAGTTGTGGAAGACGCCGCCCTGCAGGCCGCGGTAGGACTGCGGGCCGTTGAACTGGAACCAGATCGGGTACGCGGTCAGCAGCAGTGCCAGGCCGCCGCCGACGCCGATCGCGGCCAGGAACGACAGGGCCCGCTCCCGGGCCGCGCGGGGGCGCTGCACCGCGTACACCACCACGACGACCAGGCAGGCCAGCGCGGTGAGCAGCAGCATCTCCTCGTTGATGAAGATCTGGTACGCGACCAGCAGCCCGAGCGCCAGCCCGTTGCGCCGCCAGCGGCCCGGCTCGCCCAGGCGCAGCACCCGCGCCACGATCAGCGGCAGCAGGAAGTTCGACACGAAGTTGGGCTGTCCGTTGGCGTGGTGCACGATGCCCGGCGCGAAACCGAGGAACGCGCCGCCGACGAACGCCGCGCCCCGGGAGCGGACCAGGTGCCGGGACAGCACCCAGTACGACGTGGCGGCGGTCGCGGACAGCGCGGCGCCCAGATAGAGCGCGTACATCACCTGCGGGCCGAGCAGCAACGTCAGCGGCGCCAGCGGCAACGTCACCCCGAGCAGCGAGGTGTTCGCCATCATGTTCACCCCGTCCGGCGCGTTCTGCCGGGTGGTGAACAGCGGGTTCTCCAGGTGCTGCACGGAGTACGCGCCGTGGGCGAACAGCCACTCGAACCAACTGTGGTCGGTGGGCAGGTGCGAGGAGACCCGGTTCTCGACGTCGCCCCAATAGTTGAGGCAGACGAGGACACCGAGCAACACATAGGCTCCGATGGCCAGCACGTCGGCGCGGGCCGGCCGGCGACGGGCGCGGCGCGGCGGGTCGGCCACGACGGCGTCCGCCTCGACGGACGAGGGGTTCAACGAGGGGTCCACCACGGGCACGGCCACGACGCGCCATCGTACAGGCGGATCGTCACGTGTCCGGTCACGGCCGGGCGGCGGCCCGGCGCGCGGGAGAGGATGGCCGTGACCGTCATCGATCTGGGGGAGTTGAGCGACGCCTCGCCCGGTCCGGCCCCGCGCCCGCCGCGTGCCGTCGGGCGTCCGTTCCGCAGCCTGTTGGTGCTGCTGGTGGCGCTGCTCACGCTCACCGCCGCGGCACCGCCCCGGCACCCGGCGGAGTGGACGCTGCCCGGCGGGCTGGGATCGGCCGTGTTCGTCTCCGGCGAGGTGGTGTACGTGGTGCGGCCAAACCGCGGTGACGGGCGGGAACTCGTCGCGTACCGCGGAGAACGGGAACTGTGGCGCAGTCCGCTGCCCGGAGCCGGGACCGCCGTGTCGGTGTGGCAGCAGGACGGCCGGGTGATGGTGACCGGCCCGACCGGCGACGACACGGCCTGGGAGACGGTGACGTACGACGCGGCCACCGGCGCGGACGTCTGGCGCCGGCGCGGCGTCGCGTTCGCGGTCGGCGGGGTGCTGCTGTCGCAGTCCGCCGCATCCGATCCCAGCCCGTCGATCACCCGGGTCGACCCGGCCGACGGAAGGACGATGTGGACGATGCCCTCGACGGGCATGCTGGGGCTCGACTACGGCTCCGGGGCGGAACGCATGGTTTTGTCCCCGGTGACCGGGCAGACGGTGGTCGTGGACGCGCGCACCGGCGCGCGGGTCGCGGCCCGGGACCTGCACCCGGTGCGACCGCCCGCCCAGCGCCAGGTGCTGACCGTCGGCGGGCTGCTGCTGGAGATCCGCGACGCCGACGGGACCGTCGAGGCGTACGACCTGGACACGCTGCGACCGCGCTGGACCGTCGAGCAGAAGTTCGTCGACTACGTCGACAACTGCGGCGCCCTGCTCTGCGCCGCCCGCCCGGCCGGCGGGATGACAGCGCTCGACCCGGCGACCGGCGCCGTGCTCTGGAGCGCGGACCGGTGGGCGGGCGTCGCGGCGTCGCGCGGCGACCGGCTGCTCGTCGGCGACACCGCCACCGGCGCCGGCGGCCTGGCGGTGCTCGGCCAGACCGACGGGCATCTGATCGCCGAGCTGGACGGCTGGACCCTGGCCCCGCAACACGAGTCCGGCGGGCCGCTGCTGGCCACCCGGCCGCTGGGCGGCGGCCGGCAACTCCTGGCCGAGATGAACCTGTCCGGCGACCCGCCCCCGATCAGGGGAGTGATCACCGGCACCGACTGCACGACCAGCGTGAGGCTGCTGGTCTGCCGCAGGCCCGGCGGCGGCTTCCTGGTGCGGCGGCTGCCGTGAGCCCGGTGATCGAACTGGGGGAGATGCGGCACGGCGAGTCCGCCGACCAGCCGTACCCGGCGTCGCCGAGGCCGCCGCTGGGCAGGGTGGGGCGCGTCGTGCTGGCCGGCGCTCTGGTCCTGCTCGTGGTGACCGCCGCCGCCGGGCCGCCGCGCCGGCCCGAGCCGGTCCGGGTATCCGCCCCGCAGGGGGCCGCGTTCGTGATCCTGCCCGGCCGGGTGGTGGTGGCCGACGGCCCGGGCGCGATCGGCCGGGGTGGACGGGTGGTCACCGCGCACCGGCTGCCCGGCGGGGAACCCGTCTGGCGGTTCGCGCTGACCGCCGGGGACCACGTGCTCGGGCTCACCGCCGTGGGTGGCGGTCTGCTGGTGACGAGCAGCCCGGCCGGGGACGGCGACTCGGTGTCGGCGATGCTCGACCCGGCGACCGGCACGCTGCGCTGGCGGCATCCCGGCTACCCGGTGCGGACCGCGTCCGGCGGGTTGCTGCTGGAGAATCCGCAACCACCAGGCGCGGGCACCGTGCGGGCAGTGGACCCGGCCTCCGGCGCGGTGCGGTGGACGCTGCCGGTGCCGGGCCAGGAGGTGGGTTACCGCCATGACGACCACGGGGTGACGCAGCTCGTCCTGGTCACCCCGCAGGGCCGGGTGACCGTGTACGACGCGGACTCCGGCGCTGTCGCGCACACCGGCCGGGTGGCGCCCGTGGCCGAACGCGGCGCCTACCGGTACGCGCAGGTGGTGGCCGGTCTCCTGCTGGTCGAGGACGCCCGGGGCACGGTCATCGCGTACGGGCTGGACCGGCTCGACGAGCGGTGGAGCGTGCCGACCGGCTCCCGCGCCGGGCTCTGGTTCGCCGACTGCGCCGGCATGGTGTGCCTGCGCAACCAGAGGGGCGGTGCGCAGGCCCTGGACCCGGCGACCGGCCGTCCCGCCTGGTCGGACGAGCGCTGGCTCGGGCTGGGCCCGTTCGGCGACCGGCTGATCGCGGCCGAGCGCGGGGTGGGGGAGGAGCTGGAACTGTCGGCGCTGGACCCGCCGACCGGCCGGGTGCTGGCCCGGCTGGGCCGCTGGCGCGTCTCCGGCAACGACTTCCCGTCCGCGCCGCTGGTAGGGCTGCGCACGCTCACCGAGGACCGGACGCTCGTCGGCGCGCTGGACGTGGCTGCCGGCCAGGTGCGGATCCGGGGGATCCTGCCGGGTGCCTGGTCCGAGTGCGCGGACACGGGTACCGCGCTGGTGTGCCTGCGCCCGACCGGTGGCATGGCGATCTGGCCGGTCGGCCGCTGATCACCAGTTGGCCTGCGCCGGTGGCGGCGGCAGCGGCGTCGACTCCGGCCGCAGCACGTACGCGACCCCGCCGCTGCCCACCTGCCAGGCGCTCTCGAACGGTGCCCGCGGCACGACGCGGCGGACCCGCTCGTCGTCCGGCGCGTACGGGTCGTTGAGCACCGGGTCGCCGTCGGCGGTGAAGCCGGCCAGCACCATGAGGTGTCCCCGGGTGTCGTAGTCCAGTCCGGGCACCTGGCCGGCGGTGAACGCGGCCGAGACGATCAGCGGGATGCCGGCGGCCACGAACCGCTCCGCCTCGGCCAGCGAGCGCAGCCGGGTCACGAAGGCGTCCACCCCGTGCGTGGCCGCGTACGCCGTGTTGAACGGCCAGTTGCCCGGCCCGCCGAAGGCGTGGTCGTGGCAGTGCCGGGCGGCGTGCACCACCTGCGGGCGGGGACCGGGCGGCGCGACCCAGGCGTACCGGTCCGGGGTGGGGCCGGCGCCCCAGTAGTCGAGCACCATCGAAACGCAGGTGGGACTGCACCAGGAGTCGCCGCCGCCACCCCAGCGGCTCTCCCCGGAGGCGTGCAGCCGCTGCGCGTAGCGCGGCACGTCCAGCACCCGTCCCCACGCGCCGTCCGCTCCGCCGCCGGCCGCCTCCGCGCCGCCGGGCGGGTCGGTCGAGGCGACCACGCCCACCGTGCGCAGCACCGGGCCGGCGGGGGCGTCGAGCCGGCGGTGCATCGTCACGCGGGCCTGCCAGCCGGTCACCGTCGCGCCGGTCACCCGCAGCGTGTCGGCGGCGACCCGCGCCCGGTCGTCCTCCTGCCCGGGTACGGACGCGCGGTGCACCGCGCTGTCGTCGGCGGCCCAGTGACCCAGGTCGTACCAGCCGGTGGTGGCGGTGCCGTCTGCCCAGCCGCGCAGCTCGACGCGCAGCCAGCAGCCGGGCGGGGTGTCGGCGGTCCAGGAGGGCACCAGCTCGGTGACGGCGAAGCCGGCCTGCGTCACCGGGGAGGTCCAGGTGCCGGCGGCGTACTCGGCCGTGGTCCCGGAGTGCGGGTCGGTGTGCGTGACCCGGCCGGCCGCGCCGTCGAGCGTCAGCCCGTCCGGCCCGGCACGCAGCCCGTCCGCGTGACCACGGTCCCGGTCCGCCGGGAAGCGGAACCGGTGGTACGCGACGTCGCGGCCGGTCACGGGGAACCCGCCCGGCGTGGACGCGCCCCTGTGGCTGCTGCGCTTGTCGATCATCGTCGCCGAGCATCGCGTACCCGAAGGTTTTCTGCAACGGCGGGCGGCGGCCGCCGGTCGTGGCCGCCGTCCGCCTCTCGGTCACCACCCGTAGTCGCCGCCTGCTCCCCGGCATCGTCACCCCGCGCCCTTTGCTCTGCAGCCATCGACGCGACGGTGACCCACGGCTACCGCTGCGCATGAGGCTGCAGAGCAAAGGGCGCGGAGCGGCATCTTATGTGCCGGCGCCCGATTCACCGTTTCCGCTGGTAGGAGCGATCCGGGTGGCTCGGTGGTCCCTTCGGGTGAGCGAGTGGCCGTCACGGTATGTGATTCCGCGGCGAAGCGGTGTCCGAGTCGCACAGAGTGACCAGACCGGAGCCAGAGCAGCAGCGGAGCCGGTGCCGGGCGCGGTTCGCGCCCGCGCGCTTCGGCGGCGGCACGCCTCGCGCCCGTCGGCGGACGCCTCGGGGGTCGGCTCCTGCGGCGGCGGGTTTGGCCTGCCGCACTAGGTTGTCAGGGGTCACGAGGTGGGAGGCCGGGATGCGGGTACTGGTGGTCGAGGACGAGCGCAACCTCGCCGACGCGATCGCGCGCGGGCTGCGCAAGCGTGGGATGGCAGTCGACGTCGCCTACGACGGCGACGCCGGGCACGAGGCGGCGTTCGTCACCCGCTACGACGTGGTGATCCTGGACCGCGACCTGCCCGGCGTGCACGGCGACCGGATCTGCGCCGACCTGGCCGCCTCCGGCGCGCTGACCCGGGTGCTGATGCTGACCGCCAGCGGCACCGTCGCCGACCGGGTGGAGGGGTTGCAGCTCGGCGCCGACGACTACCTGGCCAAGCCGTTCGCGTTCGACGAGCTGGTGGCCCGCGTGCAGGCGCTCGGCCGCCGCGCCACCCCGGCGGCGCCGCCGGTGCTGGAGGTGGCCGACCTGGTGCTCGACCCGGCGCGCCGGGCGGTGAGCCGGGGCGGAGTGCCGCTCGACCTCACCAACAAGGAGTTCGGCGTGCTCGCCGAGCTGCTCAAGGCACGCGGCGCCGTGGTGTCCAGCGAGGAGCTGCTGGAGCGGGTCTGGGACGCCAACACCGACCCGTTCACCACGATCGTCCGGGTGACGGTGATGACCCTGCGCAAGAAGCTCGGCGACCCGCCGCTGATCGACACCGTCGTGGGCGCGGGATACCGCATCGGCGGGGTTCAGCAGTGACCACGCGGACCGCGCGCCGGGTGCGGCCGACGCTGCGGCTGCGGCTGACCCTTCTCAACGGCGTGCTGCTGGTCGGCGCCGGGGCGATTCTGGTGCTGCTGGCCTGGCTGCTGGTCCGCGACGCGCTGCGCCCCACCGACGAGCTGCTACCCGGCACCACGGTGGTGCTCAGTGACGGGCGCAGCCTCGACGCCGGGCAGTGGCAGCGGCAGCTGGTCGACGCCGCGTCGCAGGAGCTGCTGGTCAAGGGGCTGCTCGCGCTGGTCGCGATCAGCGTGGTCGGCGTGGCCGGGGCGTACCTGGTGGCCGGCCGGGCGCTGCGCCCGCTGCACCAGGTCACCGCCACCGCCCGCCGGCTCGGCGAGGCCACGCTCGACGAGCGGATCGGCTGGTCCGGCGCCGACGACGAGGTGGCCGAGCTGGCCGAGACGTTCGACGCCATGCTCGACCGGATCAGCGGCGCGTTCGAGACGCAGAAGCGGTTCGTCGCGAACGCCTCGCACGAGCTGCGTACGCCGCTGGCGGTGATGCGTACCGAAATCGACGTGACGCTCAGCGACGACGACGCCGACCTCGCCGAGTACCGCCGCATGGCAGGCGTGGTGCGCGACGCCTCCGAGCGCGCGAACGGGCTGGTCGACGCGCTGCTGGTGCTGGCGAGCAGCGAGGCGCAGACCGGGCGGCGGCTGGCCCGGCGTACCGAGTCGGACCTCGCCATCGGCACCGCCAACGCGCTGTCCGCCGTCTCCCGGGAGGTGGAGCGCATCGGCCTGAAGGTGCACACCTCGCTGCGCCCGGCGCCGGTGGTCGGCGATCCCGGACTGCTCGACCGGCTCGCCGGCAACCTGGTGGAGAACGCGGTCCGCTACAACCACCTGCACGGCCGGATCTGGGTCCGCACCGGCACCGACGGGGAGCGGTCCTGGCTGGTGGTGGGCAACACCGGCTTCGAGGTCGCCCCGGCCGACGTACCCGGCCTGTTCGAGCCGTTCCGGCGCGGCGGCCAGGAACGCACCGGCGCGCGTGGCTCCGGTCTCGGCCTGTCGATCGTCCGGGCCGTCAGCGACGCGCACGGCGGCACGGTCAAGGCGGTCGCCCAGCCCGGCGGCGGCCTGGAGGTGACTGTCACGCTTCCGTCGGCCGACCCGGCGGCGGCCACCTGACCGCCGACCCGGCCCGCCCGCCCGGCCGGCCGGTGAGGCCACCTCACCTTTTCGTGCGGACGGCCCCGGCTGTCCTGGCCGGACCGGACGGTGGTCGGCCCCGGCGGCGCGGTGGTCGGGCAGAATGCGCCGCCCGCGCTGGACGCGGAGCCGCTGATCAACGGAGAGTAAGCGCAGCGACGCCTCACCCTGCTCACCCACCGGAGCTGCCCGTGACCCACCACCCGGCCCCGCGCCGCCGCCGTCTTCTCGCGGTCCTCACCGCCGGCGCCCTGACCGTCGCCGGTCTCTCTCCGGCCACGCCCGCGGCCGCCGCCGCGCCCGGCCACGACAAAGTGGTCCACACCGTCCCCTCCGCCGCCTCGCCCGACGTCCAGGACGGCTCGGTCGACGCGATCCACGACGCCGGTACGAAGATCATCGCGGGCGGCTCGTTCACGCGCGTGCAGAACCGCAACTCCGACGTCGACATCCCCCGCGACTACCTGCTCGCCTTCGACAAGGACACCGGGCAGGTGGACACCGCGTTCGCGCCCACGCTCGACAGCGAGGTGACGGCGGTCGTCGCCGGTCCCACGGCGGGCACGGTCTTCGTGGCCGGCAAGTTCAACACCGTCAACGGCGTGACCCGGCGCAAGGTGGCCCTGCTCGACGTCGCCACCGGGGCGGTCGTCACCAGCTTCGCGCCGCCGGCGTTCAACGGGCTGGTCAAGGACATCGCGCTGGTCGGCAACCGGCTGCTGGTCGGCGGCATCTTCACCACGGCCGGCAACCCCAACCCGCGCGGTGGGCTCGCCTCGCTCAACGCCACCACCGGCGCGGTCGACGGCTACCTCACCACCACCCTGACCGAGAACCACAACTGGGACGGCGTCAGCGGCGCCAAGGCCGGCGTCGGCGCGGAGAAGCTCGCCGTCTCCCCGGACGGCACGCAGCTCGTCGTCATCGGCAACTTCAAGAAGGCCGACGGGGTGCTGCGCGACCAGATCGTGAAGATCGACCTGGGCGCCACCGCCGCCACCGTCGCGGACTGGAACACGGCCCGCTACACGCCGCGCTGCAAGTGGCAGTCGTTCGACTCGTACGTCCGTGACGTGGCGTTCTCCCCGGACAACAGCTACTTCGTGGTGGTCACCACCGGCGCCCCGTACAGCGGCACGCTCTGCGACACCGCGGCCCGCTGGGAGGCCGGCGCGACCGGGTCCGGTCTCCAGCCGACCTGGGTCGACTACAGCGGCGGCGACACGTTCCTGTCCGTCGGCATCAGCGAGCAGGCGGTGTACGTCGGCGGCCACCTCCGCTGGCTCAACAACACCGCCGGCACCGACAACGCCCGAGCCGGCGCGGTCGGCCGGGCCAGCATCGCCGCGCTCGACCCGGTAAACGGCCTGCCGCTGTCCTGGAACCCGGGCCGGCACCCGCGCGGCATCGGCGCGTCCGAGATGCTCGTCACCGAGTCCGGGCTCTGGATCGGCGGCGACACCCTCTGGATCGGCAACTTCCAGTACCGCCGGGAGCGGATCGCGTTCTTCCCGCTCGCCGGCGGCAAGGCCGCGCACCCGACCACCACGGCGACGCTGCCCGGCAACGTCTATCAGGCCGGCCTGCCGCAGCCGACGAACGTGCTGTACCGGGTGAACGCGGGCGGCTCGGCGGTCGCCTCCACCGACGGCGGGCCGGACTGGTCGGCCGACACCAACTCCAGCCCCAGCCCGTACCGCAACTCCGGCAGCAGCACGTCCAGCTACACCACCGCCCCCACCGTGGACTCGACGGTGCCGGCCGGCACGCCGGCAACGATCTTCAACGACGAGCGGTACGACCCGTCCGGCGGTGCGGAAATGGCGTGGCAGTTCCCGGTGCCCACCGGCACCGAGGTGCACGTGCGGCTCTACCTGGCCAACCGGTACGCGGGCACCTCCGGCGCCGGCACGCGCATCTTCGACGTCGCGCTGGAGGGCGCTGTCGTCTTCGACGACCTCGACCTGTCCGCCAGCGCCGGGCACAACGTGGGCACCATGCGCGAGTTCACAGTGGTCAGTGACGGCTCGATCGACATCGAGTTCCGCCACGTACGGGAGAACCCGCTCGTCAACGCGGTCGAGATCGTCAAGACCGGGCCCCCGCCGAGCGGGACCGGCACGCCGGTGCAGGTGCGCTCGTACGACGGGCAGACCGCTGTGGGCGCGCCGGACCCGGTGGCCGACGCGGACGGGACCGTCTGGACGGGTGCGCGTGCCGCGTTCTGGGTCGGCGGGACCGTGTTCTACGGCGCCGACGGTGCGCTGTACCGGCGTACGTTCGACGGCACCACGTTCGGCACGCCCGAGCTGGTGGATCCGTACCACGACCCGTACTGGGACAACGTGATCACCAACTCCGGTCCGGACGGGCAGACGTACGTGGGCGTGACCACCGGCCTCTACGCCGAGATCCCGAACGTGACCGGCATGTTCTACTCCGGCGGGCGGCTCTACTACACCCTGACCGGGCAGAACGGCCTGTTCTGGCGCTGGTTCACGCCGGACGGCGGCGTGGTCGGCGCCGACCGGTTCTCGGTGGCCGGGGCGACCGGGTTCGCCGACGCGGGCGCGGTCTTCGTGGCCGGCGGCACGCTCTACAAGGTGAACCGGAACACCGGCGACCTGTCCGCCGTCGACTGGACCAACGGCGCTCCGTCGGGGACGTTCACGGTGCGCAGCGGCCCGGCCGTCGACGGCGTCGACTGGCGCGCGAAGGCGGTGTTCGTCGGCCCGTAGGCCCGGTGGCGAAGGGCCCCTCGCCGACACCCCGGTGTCGACGAGGGGCCCTTCCTCGCACGGTGGGTTGTCGGTGCGACCGGGCGGTGGAATGATCAATCGGGTCAGCCCGAGAGGCGGAAGGGGGTGTGGTCGATGTCCGTCGTGAACCGTCCCGCGCCCCACGTTCCCCGCTGACGTCCCCTACTCCGCCGGGGCGCGCTCCCCACAGGAGGAAGCACCATGAGTGCGCAGTTCCACTGCGTGACCGTCGAGTCCGACGACCCGTACACGCTGGCCGGCTGGTGGGCCCGAGTGCTCGACCGGCAGCTCGCCGCCGACGACCACCCGGACGACCCGGAGGCGGTCCTCGCCGCACCCGCCGGGCAGGGTCCCGACCTGCTGTTCGTCCGGGTGGGCGAGCGGCACGGCAAGGGCGCGTTCCATATCGACCTGCACCCGGCCGAGGGCACCCGGGACGAGGAGGTGGCGCGGCTGCGCGACCTCGGCGCCGCGTTGGTGGCCGACCGGCGCCGGCCGGACGGGAGCGGCTGGGTGGTGCTGGCCGACCCCGAAGGCAACGAGTTCTGCGTCTGCCGGAGCTGGGCCGAACGGGCCGCGTCCGCCTGATCCGGAAACGGCACCGGGCCCCCGCCGTGACGGCGGGGGCCCGGTGCGTGACGGGTGTCAGTCCTGCTTCTCGATCTCGCCGCGCAGCGCCACGAACTGCGACTGGAGTTCCGTCGCGGACTTGAAGTAGACCACCACCATGCCGAGGCTGCCCCGGTCGGCCCAGACGCAGACGGCCACCGGCACATCGGACGCCTTGCCGTCGGAGCACTTGGCGTCGCCGCCGAGCGGGCCCGCGTCGACCGTCTTGAAGTCCTTGGTGCCCAGCTCCGGGGTGACCGCCGTGACGGCGTCGTTCAGCTCCTTCTTCGGGTCGGCCATGACGCCGGACACGGCCACGATCATGACCAGGTCCTTCTTGGCCGGGTCGCCGTAGAACGCGCCGACGGTGCTGGTCGCGTCCGGCACGTCCTTGCTGAGGTCGGCCTTCATCTGCGCCGCGGCGTTCTGCAGCTGCGGGTCGGTGACCTTCGGCCGGCCGCCGAGCGTCTGCGGCTCGACCACCCGGGTCTTGGTGGCGGTGACCACCTCGTCGACCGTGTCCTTCGTGGCGAAGTAGGCGGCGACACCGCCGCCGACGCAGAGCACCAGGACCACCGCGAGGACGATCAGCAGGATCTTGCCGACGCCGGACTTCTTCGGCGGGACCGGCGCACCGAGCTGGCCGCCGTACTGCGGCTGCTGCGACGGGTAGTCACCGCCGTACTGCTGCTGCGGAGTCTGCGGGTAGCCACCGCCGTACTGCGGCTGCTGGGGCGGCTGGAAGCCGCCCGGCTGGTGCTGGGGAGGAGGGTAGTTGCCGGGGTAGGGACTGGACGGCGGCTGGGACATGTGGGCAGCTCCTGTGTGAAAACTGGACGCGTGATCGTAGCCAGGAGCACCGACACGCCGCTGTCCGCAGAAGGCCGGTGTGGCGAAACCGCGACCGACCCGTGACCTGCCCCGCGAACGCCGATCGCGGTGGCCGGGCCGTCCGGAACGGACGGCCCGGCCACCGCGATCGATGCGTCGCGTCGGTCAGCGCAGGCTGGCCACGCCGCGCGGCAGGAACCGCTTGCCGGTCACCCGCTCGGAGGTGCCGGTCCGGTCCAGGTACGGCGTCACGCCGCCCAGGTGGAACGGCCAGCCGGCGCCGAGGATCATGCACAGGTCGATGTCCTGCGCCTCGGCGACGACACCCTCGTCGAGCATGAGCCGGATCTCCTGCGCCAGCGCGTCCAGCGCGTTCTGCCGGACCTGCTCGGCGGTGAGCGGCTGGTCGCCGACCACCAGGAGCTTCGCCACCTCGTCGTTGATCTCGTCGTCGACCACGATCGGCTGGCCCGAGTCGGCGATCCGCTTGAGGTTCTCGCTGACCCCGAACCGGTCCGGGAACGCCTCGTGCAGGGTGCCGCCGACGTGGTACGCCACGGCCGGCCCGACGAGCTGCAGCAGCGCCAGCGGGCGCATCGGCAGGCCCAGCGGGTCCAGCGCGCTGTTCGCCACGTCCAGCGGGGTGCCCTGGTCCACGGCCGCGAACACGGTGCCGAGGAAGCGGGTCAGCAGCCGGTTCACCACGAACGCCGGGGCGTCCTTCACCAGCACCGACGACTTCTTGAGCTGCTTGCCGACCGCGAACGCGGTGGCAAGCGTGGCGTCGTCGGTCCGCTCGCCGCGGACGATCTCCAGCAGTGGCAGCACCGCGACCGGGTTGAAGAAGTGGAAGCCGACCACCCGCTCCGGGTGCTCCAGCTCCGCGGCCATCTCGGTGATGGACAGCGAGCTGGTGTTGGTGGCGAGCACCGCCTCCGGCTTGACGATCTTCTCCAGCTCGGCCCAGACCTGCTTCTTGACGCCCAGGTCCTCGAACACGGCCTCGATGACGAAGTCGGCGTCGGCGAAGACGGACTTGTCGACCGAGCCGCTGACCAGGCCGTACAGCTTGGCCGCGGTGCCCTTGTCCATCCGGCCCTTGCTCACGGCCTTCTCGATCTGGGTGTGCACGTAGCCCACACCCTTGTCCACCCGGGACTGATCCAGGTCGGTCATCACGACCGGCACCTGGAGCCGCCGGGCGAACAGCAGCGCGAGCTGGCTGGCCATCAGGCCGGCGCCGACGATGCCCACCTTGGTGACCGGACGGGCCAGGCCCTTGTCCGGCGCCCCGGCCGGGCGCTTGGCCCGCCGCTGCACCAGGTCGAAGGCGTACAGGCCGCTGCGCAGCTCCTCGGAGAAGACCAGGTCCGCCAGGGCCTCGTCCTCCGCCGCGGTGCCGGTGGCGAAGTCGGCGTCCTTCGCCGTCTCCAGCAGGTCGAGCGCCTTGTACGCGGACGGGACCCCGCCGTGCAGCCGCTGGTCCAGGGTCTGCCGGGCGAAGTAGAGCACGCCCGCCCACATGTCCTTGTCGACCTCGGGCCGGGTGACCGCGACCTCGCCCCGGACCACGCCGGCGGCCCACTCCAGCGACCGCTCCAGGAAGTCGGCCGGCTCCAGCAGCACGTCCGCGATGCCCATCTCGGCCGCCTGCTTCGGCTTGAGCATCTTGTTCTGCATCAGCGGGTTCTGGATGATGACCTGCGTCGCGGCCGGGATGCCGATCAGGTTCGGCAGCAACTGCGTACCGCCCCAGCCGGGGATCAGGCCGAGCGAGACCTCGGGCAGCGCCAGGGCCGCCGCGCCCGCCGACAGCGTCCGGTAGTGGCAGTGCAGCGCCAGCTCCAGGCCGCCGCCCATCGCCGCGCCGTTGACGAACGCGAAGGTGGGGACGGTGCTGTCCTTGAGCCGGGCGAAGACCCGGTGGCCCAGCCGCCCGATCTCCAGCGCCTGCTCGCGGTTCTCCAGCGCGGGCAGGCTGGTGATGTCCGCGCCCACGCAGAAGATGTACGGCTTGCCGGTGACCGCGATGAACGCCGGCTCCGCCGCCAGCGCGGCGGTGATCGCCTCGTCCAGGCTGGTCAGGCCGCCCGGGCCGAAGCTGTTCGGCTTGGTGTGGTCGAAGCCGTTGTCCAGGGTGATGAGGGCGGCGGGCCGGTCCAGCCCGGGTACGGCCACCTGGCGCAGCAGCGCCTTGGTGACGACCTCGTTCGGTGCGGCGAGGCTCACTTGTCTCCACCCTCCCAGTGCGGGTTCTCCCAGATCACGGTGCCGCCCATGCCGATGCCGATGCACATGGCGGTGAGGCCGTAGCGGACCTCGGGGTGCTCGGCGAACTGGCGGGCGAGCTGGGTCATCAGCCGGACGCCGGAGGACGCCAGCGGGTGACCGATGGCGATCGCGCCGCCCCACGGGTTGACCCGCGGGTCGTCGTCGGCGATGCCGAAGTGGTCGAGGAAGGCGAGCACCTGCACCGCGAACGCCTCGTTCAGCTCGAACAGGCCGATGTCGTCGATGCTCAGGCCGGCGATGCGCAGCGCCTTCTCGGTCGACGGGATCGGGCCGACGCCCATCACCTCGGGCTCGACGCCCACGAAGCCGAACGACACCAGGCGCATGCCGACCGGCAGGCCCAGCTCGCGGGCGGTCTCCTCGGCGACCAGCAGCGCGGCGGTGGCGCCGTCGTTGAGGCCGGCCGCGTTACCGGCGGTGACCTTGCCGTGCGGCCGGAACGGGGTCTTCAGGCCGGCCAGCTTCTCCATCGAGGTGTCCCGGGGCGCCTCGTCCACGGTGGCCAGACCCCAGCCCGTCTCCGGGTCACGGGTCGCCACGGACACCAGGTCGCCCTGGAGCTTGCCGTTGGCGTACGCCTTCGCGGTCTTCTGCTGCGACGCCAGCGAGAACGCGTCGGTGCGCTCCTTGGTGATGTGCGGGACCCGGTCGTGCAGGTTCTCCGCGGTGGAGCCCATCACCAGGGCGGACGGGTCGACCAGCTTCTCCGCGACGATGCGCGGGTTGGGGTCGACGCCCTCGCCCATCGGGTGGCGGCCCATGTGCTCGACGCCGCCGGCGATGGCCACGTCGTACGCGCCCATGGCGATGCCGCTGGCCACTGTGGTGACGGCGGTCATCGCGCCGGCGCACATCCGGTCGATGGCGAAGCCCGGCACGGTCTTGGGCAGGCCCGCCAGCAGGGCGGCGGTGCGGCCGATGGTCAGGCCCTGGTCACCGATCTGGGTGGTGGCAGCGATGGCCACCTCCTCCACCTTCTCCGGCGGCAGCTGCGGGTTGCGGCGCATCAGCTCGCGGATGCAGCGGATCACCAGATCGTCGGCGCGGGTGTTGGCGTACATCCCACCCGCCTTGCCGAACGGGGTACGGACGCCGTCAACGAAGACGACATCCCGGACTTCACGGGGCACTTGGAGCCTCCCTCGGCACGGGCATTTCCCCGGATGCTACTCGCCAGTAACCAGACGTGGCACCACCCCCCGCGTGGCCCACCTCACACCCCGCCCGCGGTTGTCACTGCTGCGGGGAGCGCAGCGCCTCCGTCAGGGCGGGCAGGAGCAGCCCGATCTGCCACTCGCGGGCTCCGTACCCGCGCAGCGCCTCCGCAACCGTCTCGTCGCTGATCTCGGCCGGCGGCTGCCACGCCAGCCGGCGGACCGAGTCCGGCGCGATCAGGTTCTCCGCCGGCAGCCGGTGCGCCCCGGCGGTGCCGACCACCACCTCCCGGGCACGGGCCAGGCGCCCGGCGGCCACCGGGTCGCGTTCGGCCCACCGGTGCGGCGGGGGCGGCCCCTCCACCGCCGGGCTCACCGGCAGCGCGTCGTCCGGCAACTGGCGCGCGTCGTCAAGCGCCGCCAGCCAGGTACGCGCCAGCCGGCGCACCGACCGCCCACCGAACCCGGGGAGCGTGAGCAGCGTCTTCTCGTCCTTCGGGTCCAGTTCGGCGGCGGCCACGATGGCCGAGTCGGGCAGCACCCGGCCCGGCGCGGCGTCCCGGCGGACCGCGATCTGGTCCCGCGCGTACCAGAGGGAACGCACCCGGGCCTGGGCGCGCGCGCCGCGTACCCGGTGGATGCCGGACGTGCGCCGCCACGGCTCGGCGCGCACGCGCGGCGGGCGGGCGCCGTTGCGCACCAGCGCGTCGAACTCCTCCGCCGCCCAGCCGGACTTGCCCTGCCGCCGCAACTCCTCGTCCAGCACGTCGCGCAGGTCGACGAGCATCTCGACGTCGAGCGCCGCGTACGTCAGCCAGGACTCCGGCAGCGGCCGGCTGGACCAGTCGGCGGCGGAGTGGTGCTTCTCCAGGCTGTACCCGAGTAGCTGTTCGGTCAGCGCGGCCAAGCCGACCCGCTCGAACCCGGCCAGCCGGGCGGCCAGTTCGGTGTCGAACAACCGCCGCGGGCGCAGCCCCACCTCGGCCAGGCAGGCGAGGTCCTGGCTGGCCGCGTGCAGCACCCACTCGGTGTCGGCGATCGCCGCGTCCAGGGCTGAGAGGTCGGGCAGCGGCAGCGGGTCGATGAGCGCGGTGCCGGCGCCGCCCCGGCGCAACTGCACCAGGTAGGCGCGCTGGCTGTAGCGGTAGCCGGAGGCGCGTTCGGCATCCAGGGCCACCGGGCCGGTGCCGGCCGCGAAGCGGGCCACGACCTCGTCCAACTCGGCGGGTGTGGCCACCGGGGCGGGCGTGCCGTCGCGCGGCGCGGTCAGGGGGACGGCCGCGTCCGGATCGGTCTCGGTTCCCGCGTCCGTCGGCTCCGGCAGGGCCGACGCCGGCTGGGCGGACGCCTCCCCGGTACGGCTTTCGGCGGCCCGACGGCGCAGGGGTGGTTCGTCGGTCACCTGACAACCCTAGTAGGCCGGACGATCCGGTGTGCGCAGCCGGTCGGGCGCGTGTCGGCGCGATTGCCGGCAGGTGACCGGAAAGGTACGGGTTGCGGAGCCGTGAGAGGGTCGGACAAGAGGGAAGACAAAGCCCGATCCCGCCGGTACGGTCCATCGAGCCGCGAACGGCGTACGGGCCGGGCCACAGCGGTCGGGGGGCGTCGGCGGAGCCGACGGGGAGGACGGGCGAGCATGACAGGCGGGTACGGAACCGGCGACGACGCGCCGGGGCAGGGCGGCGGCGACACGGCAGCCGACCGGCCGGGGCCGCTGCCGCCGCGCTTCGCCCCGCCCGCCGGTTCGGCGCCGGTCCCCGGATCGTTCGGCGGCGGGCCCGAGTGGGGCGGCGCCTCCGGCTATCCGGCGCCGTCGGCCCGGGCCGCCGTCCAGTCGCCGCAGTCCACCGCCTACGCGTCCCCGGCCGGCGCCGCGACCCCGCCCGCCACCGCCCAGCCGGGCCAGCCGTCCTACGGCAGCTCATCCGCCCAGCCGGGCCAGCCGTCCTACGGCTCCACGCCGGGCCAGCCCTCTTACGGCTCCGCGCCGGCACAGCCCTCTTACGGCTCCGCGCCGGCTCAGCCCTCTTACGGCACGACGCCGGCTCAGCCGTCGTCCTTCGGCGCGGTGCCGGCGCAGACCTCCCGGTCCGCCGCACCGGCCTACCCGGGCCCGTCCGGCAGCGGCCCGTCGTATCCCGGCCAGCCGGTGTCCGCGCCCAGCTACCCGGGCCAGCCGGTGTCCGCCCCGTCCCAGCCGGGGCAGCCCGGCTTCGCGTACCCCGGTCAGCAGCCCTCCCTCGGCGGCCCGGCCGGCTTCGGCGCGCCCGCTGCCGGCAAGCCGTCCCGGCGCAGCCGGGTGGCGGTGGTGGCGCTGGCCCTGGTCGCCGTGCTGACGCTGGTCACCGGCGTGCAGGCGTACCAGATCTACCGGCTCGACGACCGGCTCGCCGCCGCCGACAAGCGGATGGCCGAGGGGCAGGACTCGGACGCCGACCGGCTCGACGGCCTGGAGCAGCGCGCCGGCAGCCTGGAGAAGCAGGCCGACGCGGCGTTCAACCCTGAGGCGGTGGCCAGCGCGGTGCTGCCGAGCGTGTTCCGGGTGCGGGCCGGGCAGTTCACCGGTACGGCGTTCGCCGTCGGCAAGGCGCCGTCCGGCGGCGGCACCACGCTGCTGACCAACTTCCACGTGGTCGAGGCGGCCTTCAACGCCGGTGAGCGCAAGGTGTTCCTGGAGCGCAAGGACCAGCGGTTCGAGGCGACGATCATCGCCACCGACAAGGAGAAGGACCTGGCGCAGTTGCGGGCCAGCGCCAAGTTCACCGGGTTGGTCGCGGCCCGCGCCCCGGTCCGGTCCGGCCAGCAGATCATCGTGGTCGGCGCGCCCCTCGGGTTGCAGGACAGCGTCACCACCGGTGTGGTCAGCGCGTTCCGCGACGACGAGCGCGGCGGCGGGCCGGTGATCCAGTTCGACGCGCCGATCAACCCGGGTAACTCCGGCGGCCCGGTGATCAACGGCTCCAAGGAGGTCGTGGGCATCGCCACGGCCAAGGCCCGCAACGCCGAGGGCATCGGGCTGGCGGTGCCGATCAAGACCGCCTGCGACCGGTTCCGGCTCTGCTGAGCGCCGGCCCACACCGGTGTGGGCCGGCCGTACCGCATCGACCCCGGCCCACCGGGCCACCCCGCGGGGACCAGAACATCTGGAGGAACGACATGTCCTACCCACCGGCCGGGGGCGAGAACCCGCCCCCGGCGCCGGGGGGCACGGTCTACGGCAGCCCGTACGGCAGCCCGCCCGCGCCCCGGCAGCACGACCCGAACCAGCCCGCCCCGACCCTGCAACAGCCCGGCGTGCCGGACGGTCACGGGTACGCCGGATACCCGCCCGCGGCGCCGGGACAGCCGGGATACGCGCCGGGGCCTCCGCCGGCCCAGCCGATGTCGGCGCCGCCGGTCTCCGTGCCACCGGTCTCCGGGCCGGGCTACGCGCAGCCGATGTCGGTCCCACCCGCGTCGGCCCCGCCGTTCTCCGGCTCCGGCTTCGCGCCGCCGCCGATGTCCGGGCCGCCCGGCCCGTACGGCCCGGCCGGCCCCGCGCCGGCCGCGGGCGGTGGCCGGAGGTGGGCGCCGCTGGTGCTCGGCCTCGTCGCCGCGTTGCTGTTCGTCTTCGGCGGCGTCATGACGTTCCTGTACGTCTCGACGAACGGCGACCTGGACGAGTCGCGGCAGACGGTCAGCCAGCGCGACAGCACCATCTCGACGAACCAGCAGGAGATCGAGAAGCTCAAGGGTGAGCTGAAGACGGTCCAGGAGCGGCTGTCGGACACCCAGCAGGACCTGACCGGCACCAAGAACGACCGGGACGAGCAGGCCCGGCAGAAGAAGGTCATCGCGAACTGCCTGGACAAGCTGACCACCGCCATCGCCGCGGCGTCGCGTGGCGACCGGGCCGCTTTCGAGGCGGCCAGCAAGGGTCTGGACAAGATCTGCGACGAGGCCGAGAACTACCTCTGACCGGTGTCCACGTCGAGGCCGCCCCGGTTCGTCCGGGGCGGCCTTCGCGCATCCGGCCGGGAGGCGGTCAGGCGGCGCCGGCGGAGCGGCGGGTCGGCAGCGCGGTGACGCCGGGCGGCGGCAGGCCGGCCGTGGAGGCCAGCAACGTGCACCAGCCGAGCAGGTGCGGCCCCAGGTCGGCGCGAAGCGGCGTCCAGGAGGCGCGGATCTCGATGTCACCGGCCGCGGGCGGCCCGGCCAGCTCGCCGAAGCGGGTGGAGAGCGTCTGGGTGACGGTGCCGCCGATCGCCCGGTGTCCGGCGCCCTGCGCGTCGAGCGCGTCGGTCAGCCAGGTCCAGCCGACGCCGGGCAGCAGCGGGTCGCTGGCCAGGTCGACCTCCAGCTCGGCGGTGACGTACGTGACCAGCCGCAACGTGCCCTGCCACGCCTCGTGCCCGGCCGGGTCGTGCAGCAGGATCAGCCGGCCGGCGGCCACCTCGTCGTCGTCGCGCATCACCGCGGCGGAGAGCGCGAACGCGTACGGGGCCAGCCGCTGCGGTGCGCCGACCTCCTCCAGGACGATCTCCGGGCGGGGTGCCACCGATCGCAGCCCCGCGACCGCGCGTGCGAACGTTTCCGGGAGCGCGATCGGGGGGGCCATGCGGGCAGCCTATGCCGCGCTCACCGCGCGGCGCGCGACGGCGCGCCGGTGATCGACGGTTAAGCCCTCGCCTCACCGGAGGCGCCGGGCGGGGGCCCTTCCTTCTACGTCACAAATGCGGACGGTGAGCGCGGGTGCGCGCCGGGGGCGTGGCACGATTGCCGCGATGACCACCGACACCACGGGCACTGCCGCCCGAGACGGAGAACCCCGCCGCGGCGGGCCGGCCGACTCGCCCTTCGTCCGCGCCTGCCGGCGCGAGCCGGGCCCGCACACCCCGGTCTGGTTCATGCGCCAGGCCGGCCGGTCGCTGCCGGAGTACCGCGAGATCCGGGCGAACGTGCCGATGCTGGAATCCTGCCGCCGGCCCGAGCTGGTCACCGAGATCACGCTCCAGCCGGTGCGCCGGCACGGCGTGGACGCGGCGATCCTGTTCAGCGACATCGTGGTGCCGGTCGCCGCGGCCGGCGTCGACCTGGACATCGTGCCCGGCACCGGGCCGGTGGTGGCCGAGCCGATCCGCACCGCCGCCGACGTCGAGCGGATCACCCCGATCGGGCTCGACGACGTGTCGTACGTGGACGAGGCGGTCCGCCGGCTCGTCGTCGAGCTGGGCGACACCCCGCTGATCGGCTTCGCCGGCGCCCCGTTCACCCTGGCCAGCTACCTGGTCGAGGGCGGGCCGTCGCGGACGCACGCCAAGACCAAGGCGCTGATGTACGGCGACCCGGAGCTGTGGCACGCGCTGTGCGCGCGGCTGGCCGAGGTCACGTTGTCGTTCCTCCAGGTGCAGATCGACGCCGGGGTCTCCGCGGTGCAGTTGTTCGACTCGTGGGCCGGCACGCTCTCCGAGGCCGACTACCGCCGCTTCGTGCTGCCGCACTCGACGTACGTCCTGGGCGGGCTCGCCGACGCGGGTGTGCCGCGGATCCACTTCGGGGTGGGCACCGGCGAGCTGCTCGCCGCGATGGGCGAGGCCGGCGCCGACGTGGTGGGCGTGGACTGGCGTACTCCGCTGGACGTCGCCACCGGCCGGGTCGGGCCGGACAAGGCGGTGCAGGGCAACCTCGACCCGACGGTGCTGCTCGCCGGATGGCCGGTGGTGGAGGCCGAGGTGCGGCGCATCGTCGAGCAGGGCCGGGCCGCTCCCGGCCACGTGTTCAACCTCGGTCACGGCGTCCTGCCGGAGACCGACCCCGAGGTGCTGACCCGGGTGGTCGCGCTGGTGCACGAACTGACCGCGCGACCGGAGCGCTAGGAGGAGACAGTGGTGCGACCGTGGCGGGTGGCGATCGTCGGTGGCGGAATCACCGGGCTGGCCGCCGCCGTCCGGTTGCGCGACCTCGCTCCCGAGGACACCGAGATCACCGTGTACGAGCAGTCCGGCCGCCTCGGCGGCAAGCTTCACACAGGTGAGCTGGCCGGCGGGCCGGTCGAGTTCGGCGCGGAGTCGTTCCTGATGCGCGACCCGGCCGGTGGCGAGTCGGCGGCGGTGACGCTGACCCGCCGCCTCGGCCTGGGCGACTCGATCGTGCACCCGACCGTCGGGCAGGCGGCGCTGCTGGTCGACGGCACGTTGCGCCCGGTGCCGGGCGGCACGCTCGTCGGCGTACCCGGGGATCTGGACAAGGTGGCGGCGGTCGCGCCGCCGGCCGCGGACGCCGACCGCGACGCGGGCCGTCCGCTGCTGGCCGACGGCGAGGACACCTCGGTCGGCGAGCTGGTCCGCGAGCGCCTCGGTGACGCGGTGGTCGACCGGCTGGTCGACCCGATGCTCGGCGGCGTGTACGCCGGGCGGGCCGACGACCTGTCGCTGGTGGCCACGATGCCGGCGCTGGCCCGCGCGGCCCGCGTCGAGCACACGCTGGTCGGTGCGGTACGCGCCGCGCAGGCCGCGGCGCCGCGCGCGCCCGGCGCCCCGGTCTTCGGCACCCTCGCCGGTGGGCTGAGCACGCTGGTCGAGGCGGCGGCCACGGCGAGCGGGGCGACGATCCGCCGGGGCGCGGCGGTACGCGAGCTGCGCCGCACCCCGTCCGGCTGGCGGCTCACCGTCGGGCCGACCCGCGACGCCGAGCACGTCGAGGCGGACGCGGTGCTGCTCGGGGTGCCGGCCCGCCCGGCCGCCCGGCTGCTCGCCGCCGCCGCGCCCGAGGCGGCCGACACGATCGGCGCGCTCGACTACGCCAGCGTCGCCCTGATCACGCTGGCCCTGCCCGGCCCGGCCCTGCCGGAGATGTCCGGCTTCCTGGTGCCGGCCGGCGAGGGGCTGACGATCAAGGCGTCCACGTTCTTCACCACCAAGTGGGGGCACCTGCGGCGGACGGACGGGCTGGCGCTGGTGCGCGCCTCGGTGGGCCGGTACGGCGACGAGGCGTCGCTCCAGCTCACCGACGACGACCTGGCCGACGCGGTGCACCGGGAGCTGTCGGCGGTGCTCGGCGCGCCGCTGCCGGTCCCGGTGGCCCGGCACGTGCAGCGGTGGGGCGGCGCGTTGCCGCAGTACACGCCCGGGCACACCGCCCGGGTGGCGGCGGTCCGGGCGGCGCTGCGCGTCGCCTACCCGACGCTGGCAGTGGCCGGGGCCGGTTACGACGGCGTCGGCATCCCGGTGTGCGTCCGCTCCGGCGAGACGGCGGCCGAAGAGATCATCACGGCTCTGGAAGGATCGGCAGCATGACCGAGCAGACCAACGCGGCGCGGCTGCGGGAGCTCAACGAGACCATCCGCTACACCATGTGGTCGGTGTACCGGGCCAGCAGCCCGCTGCCGTCGCTGCGGGAGAACGTCGTCGACGAGGTCGAGTCGCTCTTCACCGAGCTGGCCGGCAAGGACGTCACCATCCGCGGCACGTACGACGTGGCCGGGCTGCGCGCCGATGCCGACCTGATGATCTGGTGGCACTCGTCGTCCAGCGACGCGCTCCAGGACGCGTACCTGCGGTTCCGCCGTACCACGCTGGGCCGGGCGCTCACCCCGGTCTGGTCGCAGATGGCGCTGCACCGCCCGGCCGAGTTCAACAAGAGCCACATCCCGGCGTTCCTGGCCGACGAGGAGCCGCGCGCCTACCTGTGCGTCTACCCGTTCGTGCGCTCGTACGAGTGGTACCTGCTGCCCGACGCCGAGCGGCGCGAGCTGCTGTCCGAGCACGGCAAGATGGCCCGCGGCTACCCGGACGTGCGGGCCAACACGGTGGCCTCGTTCGCGCTGGGCGACTACGAGTGGATGCTGGCGTTCGAGGCGGACGAGCTGCACCGGATCGTGGACCTGATGCGCGACCTGCGCGCATCAGGCGCGCGCCGGCACGTGCGGGAGGAGATCCCGTTCTACACCGGTCGCCGCCGGCCGGTCGCCGACATCGTCAACTGCCTGGTGTGAAAGGAAGGGGCCCCGCTCGACACCGGCGAAGGTGTCGAGCAGGGCCCCCGCCGGGGCGACAGCCGTCAGGCGGTCGTCGTGCAGGACAGGCTGGGCACCGGGTTCGACGCACCGGCCGAGCCGGTGAAGCCGAACGAGGTGCTGGCACCCGGTGCGAGCGAGCCGTTGTAGGCCACGTTCCGCGCTGTGACCAGCGTCCCGCTCGTGGTCACGTTGGCGTTCCACGCCGAGTTGACCTGCTGGCCGTTCTGGTAGTTCCAGCTCACCGACCAGCCGCGGGCAGGTGAACCGCTGCCGTTCGTCACCTTCACCTCGGCCTGGAAGCCGCCACCCCACGTACCGGTGATCGCGTACGTCGCGGTGCAGCCACCGGCCGGGTTCGGCGTGCTCGGCGGCGTGCTGGTCGGCGGGGTACTGGTGGGCGGGGTGCTGGTCGGCGGGGTGCTCGTCGGCGGGGTGCTGGTGGGCGGGGTGGTCGGGCCGGCCCCGCCGAAGTCCACGTCGCTGCACAGGTAGTAGGACTGGTCCAGGTGGCTGGCCTGCCAGATGGTGTAGACGATGTGCCGGCCGGTGCGGCCCGGCGCGTTCGCCGGGATCTGGATGGACACGCCGTCCACCTCGCGCGTCCACTGGCTGGCCGGGGTGTTGCCGATCTGGCCGACCAGTTCCAGGTCACTCCAGCGCAGCGGCGTGGTGAGCGCGTTGTAACCCTGCTTGGTCACGTACACCCGGATGTAGTCGGCGCCGTGGCTGGCCTGGTCGAAGAACTTGACCCGGAAGTTGTTGGTGACCGGCACCGTCTTCCACGCGCCGACGGTGTCGAGCGCGTTGTAGCGGCCGCTCTGGGTGCGGCCGCCGCTGCACAGCTGCCCGTCGGGAATGGCGCCCTGGTGGTTGCCGGCCACGCCCTCACGGAACAGGCCGTTCCAGTTCCACATGGCGTTCGGGTCGGCCTGCCACGCCTGCCAGCACATCGGGTCCTGGGTCGCCATGGCCGGGTTCTGGAAGTCGCCGCCCCAGCGCTGCCAGCAGCTGTAGGCGCGCGAGGCCGGGTCGACAACCGACCCGTGCGCCGAGGCCGGGCCGGAGAACGCGGTGGTGAGCAGCGCCGCCACCACCGCGCAGACGGCGAGGATCGCCGCCGCGAGCGGTAAGGGGCGGCGGTACGGAGTGGACATGGAAAGCCTCCGGGATGGGGTGTCGGTGCACGACGCCCGGACTGTCGGGAGTTGCCCTCTCCCGCGTGGCGGCTCCGCCCGCACGCTGCCACAAAAAGCGACAAACGTCAATTAGTCGGATCGCGGCGCATCGGTGTGTGCGGGATGCCGTCCTCGACGTAGCCGGGACCGCTCTCGGTGAAGCCGAACCCGGCGTAGAAGCCGACCAGGTGCGTCTGCGCGTCCAGCACGCACTGCCGGTCACCCACCACCACGAGCGCCTCGGTCATCAGCGCGCCGGCCAGGCCCGCGCCGCGGGCCGCCGGCGCCACCACCACCCGCCCGATCCGCGCCACGCCGCCGGGGTCGGCCAGGATCCGCAGGTACGCGACCACGGCGCCGTCGCGGCTCAGCCACAGGTGGCGGGTGTCGGGCTCGACGTCCCGGCCGTCCAGTTCCGGGTACGGGCAGGACTGCTCGACCACGAACACGTCGACGCGCAGCCGGAGCAGGTCGTGGAAGGTGCGGGCGTCCAGGTCGGCGAAGCTTGCCAGGTGGGACTCGACGGGCATCGGCCCAGGTTAGGCGGCCCGTCTCCGGCCGGTCGTGCTCCCCCTGGCGCGACTCATCGGCCCGGCGTGCCGGTTCAGTCCTTCGACGTGCGCAGCCCGGTGGCGGTGGCGGTGACGGCACGCTCGAACCAGGTGCCGGTGCCGGCCGCCGAGCGGGTCCAGACCGCGACGCACTGGGTCACCCGGCCCCGGTGCAGGCAGCCGTAGCGGTGCGGGAAGCGGGCGCCGTCGGGCACCGTCATGGTCGCCGACACCACCCGGCCCGGCACGCCCAGCCCGGCGGGCAGGTCCGCTGCGGTGTGGCCGGCAGTCACCTGGCCGTCCTCCTCGTCGCGCTCGCACGCCTCCAGCACGCCGAAGATCTGCCGTACCGCGTCCGCGGCGGCCGCCTCGTCCGGGTAGACCACGGTCTCCTGGGCGATCTCGACGAACTCGGCGGCCGGGGTTCCCTGCGGCGTGACGAAGACTCGGGTGGACACGACCAGCCGCCGGTCGAGCAGGGGCAGCGGGCGACCGCACACGACACCGTCGGAATCGAGCCGCTCACTGGCGTGCTCGGGTTCCTCGGCCAGGCCGGCCAGGCTGCCGGTCGCGGCGTACCGGTCGCGCAGCGCCGCGGCGGCGCCGCCGTCGGTGGGCGAGGGCGCGGCGAGCGCCGGATCGGGGGCGGTCGTGGCGCCCGGCTCGGGGCCGGTCGTGGCGCCCGGCTCGGTGGCGGGAGAGCAGCCCGCGAGGACGGCGACGAGTGCCGCCGCGATGATCAACCGTCGGGTCACGGAGGGATGTTAGTCAGAAATCGACTCGGACGGTGTCCCCGGAGCGCGGCCCCCCCTGGGCGTGGCCGCCGCGCGTCAGGCGGGGCGGGCGCCGACCGCGTCGCGTACCTCGGCGCCCTGCTCGCCCTCGACGGCGCGGGCGCAGTGGGCGCAGCAGAAGAAGCGCCCGGCGACCTCGACGCCGTGCCCGACGATCTTGATCTGGCAGTGCTCGCAGATCGGCGCCATCTTGTGCACCGCGCACTCGAAGCAGTCGAACGTGTGCCGCGACCCGTCTACCGTGCGCACCTCGAACGCCATCCAGTAGTCGTTGCCGCAAACCTCGCAGGTAGCCATACGAAAACCCCCGAAAACGGACGTGTCATCCGAGGGTTGCGCAGGCGGCACCCCGGAGCAACCGGAACCGGCGAACCTGATCCGGCCCCACGGCGTGTCGCTCCCGGCGTGTCGCGCGTTGACTCCGGTGACCGCCGAAACTCAACGGATGGGAGCCCGGCCGGCGCGCGCTGGTGCCGCGCCGCGTCGGCACCCGTACCGTGACGGTCCGGCTCGGCCCGGGGGAGTACCGCTTCCGCCACCTCGCCACCGGCGGGCCGTCAGCTCGCGCCGGGCTCCAGGCGCACCGAGATCGAGTTGACGCAGTGCCGGGTGTCCTTGGGGGTGAAGCCCTCACCCTCGAAGACGTGCCCGAGATGGCTGTCGCAGCGCGCGCAGCGGATCTCCACCCGCCGCATCCCGAGCGTGTTGTCCGGGATCTCCTTGACCGCGCCCGGGATGGCGTCGTCGAAGCTCGGCCAGCCGCAGTGCGAGTCGAACTTGTCGTCGCTGCGGAACAGCTCCAGCCCGCAGGCCCGGCAGTGGTAGACGCCGGGGGTCTTGGTGTCGACGTACTCACCGGTCCAGGGCGCCTCGGTGCCGGCCTGACGGAGCACCCGGAACTCCTCGGGGCTCAGCCGCACGCGCCACTCGTCCTCGGTACGGGGCAGTTCGCTCTCGGAAAGACTCACCGTTCCACGGTACGTCGGCTGTCGGTGGCATCGCATATGGTCGCGTAATGGCGGGCAGGAGCGCGGTCGAGGAGATCGAGGTGGCCGGGCACCCGGTGCGGCTGAGCAGCCCCGACCGGGTGATCTTCCCCCAGCGCGGCTTCACCAAGGCCGACGTCTTCCGCTACTACCTTGCCGTCGGCGAGGGGATCATGCGCGCCCTGCGCGACCGGCCCACCACGCTCCAGCGCTTCCCCGACGGCGTCGAGGGGGAGATGTTCTTCCAGAAGCGGGTGCCGCAGCGGGGCGTGCCGCCGTGGGTCCGCACCGCGCGGATCGCCTTCCCCAGCGGCCGCCCGGCCGACGAGCTGTGCCCGGCCGACCTGGCGCACGTGGCCTGGGCGGCGCAGATGGGCACCGTGGTCTTCCACCCGTGGCCGGTGCGCGCCGCCGACACCGACCGGCCCGACGAGCTGCGCGTCGACCTCGACCCGCAGCCCGGCACCGACTTCGCCGACGCGGTGACCGCCGCCGGTGAGCTGCGCGGGCTGCTCGACGAGCTGGGCGTGCCCGGCTGGCCGAAGACCTCCGGGGGCCGGGGCGTGCACGTCTACCTGCGCATCCAGCCGCGCTGGACGTTCGTGGAGGTGCGCCGGGCCACCATCGCGCTGGCCCGCGAGCTGGAACGCCGCCGGCCCGAGCTGGTCACCACCGCCTGGTGGAAGGAGGAGCGGGGCGAGCGGGTCTTCGTCGACTTCAACCAGATGGCACGCGACCGCACCATCGCCTGCGCATACTCGCTGCGCGCCAACGCGCGCGCCACCGTCTCCACACCCGTCGACTGGGACGAGCTGCCGGAGGTCGACCCGGACGACTTCCACCTGGGCACGGTGCCCGCCCGCTTCGCCGAGCGCGGCGACCCGCACGCCGGCATCGACGACGCCCCGTGGGACATCACACCCCTGCTGGAGTGGGCCGAGCGGGACGCCGCCGACGGGCTGGGCGACATGCCTTATCCACCGGAATACCCGAAGATGCCCGGCGAGCCGAAGCGGGTCCAGCCCTCGAAGGACCGCGACCGCCCGCGCCCCTGACGCGCGTCGCGCTCACGCCGCGCACGGGCCGCCGTGGTCGTTGCGGCGCCCGCACCGGCCGGCGCCGTCGAGCCGGGCGTCGCACCAGACCCGGGTACGCGCGAACTGGCTGTCCTCCTCACTCATCGTGGTCTCGCCGAAGTCGATGACCGTGACGTGGCCGAGCGAGTCGCGGAGGGCCACCGCGAGGGCGCCTGCCTCGTCGGCGCCGGTCAGCGTGGTGGGCAGGTGGAGGACCCACCGTGGCGCGGTCATTCCGGCCATCCGCCGGGCGGCGCGTCGGGGTCACGGTGGCGGCAGGCGCGATGCTTGGACTGCCACTGCCGCAGCGCCTGGCGGACGCGCTCGGCCTCCGTCCGCGTGGTGACCAGCTCACGGCTCAGCCGGTCGAGTTCGTCGGCGACCCGGTCGAGGTGGTCGCGTACCTGGGTCGGGTCGAAGCCCCGCCAGCGCCTGTCGAAGTAGGCGGCGCGGACGTGGTGCGGCAGCAGGCGTTCCCCGGTCACGTAGATCACCGCACGGGTGCCGTCTGCTCGGCGACCAGCGCGTGGATCTGCCGGTCGGTGAGCCCGCGCAGGTCGAGCACCCGCCGGCCCCAGCGGTGCAGCCGGCACGGGTGGGGTGCCCGGTCGTTGCGGCAGCGTGGACCCTCGGGCCACTGCTCGGGCGCGTGCACGGTGATCGCCCGGATCGCGAAGGTGACATCCTCGGCGGTGACGTAGGGCGGAAGCGGAATGTCGCCGAGGATACGATCGATCGAGTCCATGACTCTCCTTTGTGGATCAGTGCCGGGTGCGGGGACGGATACCGGGATGAGGTTTCGGGGAAAGGCATCCGTCCCCGCGAACCCGCCGCGTCTCCGGCGGGCACCACAATGGTCAATTCACCTCTGGCCCGAGGCAATATTTCGCGGCAGAATGCAGACCAAGGGATGAGGTGCCTTACGCGACAACACCGAAGGAGATGACGTGGACGACTCGGGAAGCACCGTCCCGCGTAGGCAGCTCGGCAGATATCTGAGAGAACTTCGCGAAGGCGCGCACGTCACGGTGACAGCGGCGGCAAAGGAGCTGGAATGGTCGGCGCCCCGGATCTGGCGTTACGAAACGGGCCAGGTGCCGATGCACCCGAACGACGTGGAAGCCATGTGCCGCGTTTACGGCGCGTCGCGAGAAACCATCGAGACCATGCGCGCCCTGGCCCGGGAAACCAAGGCGCACGGTTGGTGGCACAGCTACGGGGAGGCAATCAAGGATTGGTTCAAGCTGTACGTGGGTCTGGAAGCTGCCGCGACGAAGATCCGCCACTACGAAACGAATCTTGTGCCGGGTCTGTTGCAAACGGTCGAGTACATGACCGAGGTCATCGCCACCGACAGCCCGCAGTTGAGTGAGCACGAGCGGCAGGCCAAGGCTGAGGTTCGACTGCGGCGGCAGCGATTGCTGGCGCGCACGGTGCCCCGGGCTCCCTATCTCGATGTGATCCTCAACGAGGCGGTGCTCCGTCGACCGCTGCGCGACCGGTCCGCGATGGGTAGGCAACTCGATGCCCTGGTGGTGGCGAGCCAGCAGTACAACATCCGGATTCGGGTGCTCCCACTGAGTGCTGGGCTCTACCGCTGGGCCGCGGCGGGAACCTTCACGATGCTCGACTTCCCGACCGAGGTGCGTGAGCCGGAGCCGACCACCATCTACATGGACGGCCCGTGCGGTGCCGCCTACCTTGACAAGGCCCACGAGATCCAGACCTACGAGGACGCCTGGCGCTCGCTCGGTGAGCGAGCGCTCGACGCGGGCGGGTCCCGTGAGCTGATGACGACGATCGCTAAGGAGATGACCGATGGGACGTGACGGGGTCTGGCGCAAGTCATCCCGATCCGGCGGTGAGGGCAACTGTGTCGAGGTGGCCGGATTCGCCGACGCGGTCGGCGTGCGGGACACCAAGGACCGGCAAGGGCCAACGCTGAGCTTCGACCCAGCGGCGTGGACCCGGTTCGTCGGGGCGGTTCGCGCGGGCCTGCTGAACGACCGGGCCTGAGTCGTGACGGCGGGTGGTGTCGGCGCACCGGTACCACCCGCCGCTCATGCTCACGCGACGGGCAGGCCGAGTTGCTGCGCGATCGACTGGCCGTCCCGTCCGGCGAACGGGTCGTAAGGGCGCTGGCCGGCGACGATCTCGGCGTTGAGCGCCATCAGTCGGCGGCTGATCTCGTCCTTGTCCTGGGCGATCGACTTCGGCCAGCCGTAGCAGGCGGCCACCGCCTCGTCCAGGTCACGATGCAGCTTCTTCAGGTCGGCGTAGGCGCCGTCATCGACCAGGTTGTAGAGCCGGGTCAGGCCGATCTGTTCCTCCGCGCAGATCTCCCGGCGGCGGGCGATCATCCGTCGGCTCGCCTCGGCGACCCGCTCCCGCTGCTCGTCGGTCACCGGATAGGGCCACGGGAACGGCAGGAACGCCGACGTGGGCGTGTATCGGAGGCGGTCTTCAAGAGTCGATGACTGGGACCGCGCAAAGGCGCTGTGGGTGAACGACGACAGCACTCCCATCGAGTAGTCGTCATCGAACGCGAACACGTAGACCAAGTCGCTCGGGCAGGTCCACGCGTCACACCAGGTCAAGAGCAGTCGTTTTCCGACCCTTCCCGCGCCAATGTAGCGAGGCAGGCCCGATAGGGCGTCACGGACCGCTGTGTACGGCCTGCCGAAGCGCCACCAGTTCTCCCGTCGGAAACGGTCCCTGTTCGTTTCGCGTACCGGTTTGACCCGCTCTCGAACAATCTTGATCGCGGCTGGATACTTCATGGCCAGTTCCAGCGGACGATGACCGAAGTCGATGATCCACCGGCCCGGACGCTGCTCCGGGTGGTCGGCGATGTCCTCGCCGATGAGGTAAGGACGGACAACTTCTCGATAATCGGCGTCCGTGGCGACGAGAAGGGCCTTGGCTTCGGCATCGCTGAGGATGAACCCCTCACCGACCGGCGTCATGCCCTGGAAACAGCGCCCCTTGTTGGCCGGCAAGGCAGGGGCGTCGCCAGTGGACTGCTCGGGGGGTCGAAGCTCGGCCGTGATGCCGCTTACCGATTTGTTGTCCAGCGTGAACTCGGTGGGCGGCTCAGGGCCCCGGCAAAGTCGTCAGGTGACGCCGAGGAGTGCCAGTGGGCGGGTGCTGTCGCGGGCGTGATGGCGGGTGCCGGCGGCGATGTTGGTG
>NZ_JBIAKL010000009.1:0-188647 GCF_042872445.1 Micromonospora sp. NPDC005257
GCCCGGTAACATTCCGAACCCGGAAGCTAAGCCCTCCAGCGCCGATGGTACTGCACTCGGGAGGGTGTGGGAGAGTAGGACACCGCCGGACAAACATTCGAATTCAGGGCCACCCCCAACCGGGGGTGGCCCTGAATCGCGTCATGCCCCGGAATCACCACGACGGGCCACCTCGGTCTCGTACCGTCGAGCCGGGACCGACGACGCACGCCCAGGTATCCCGCCGGCTCGGTGGCCGGGAAACGTGACGTGCCGTACGCCGGAACCGCGATCAGGTCCGACCACACGGGGTACAGGAGTGGGCATGGAGATCGGAATCATCGGGTCGGGGCACATCGGGGGCACCCTCACCCGTCGTCTGCGTTCACTCGGTCACGACGTCGCGGTAGCAAACTCCCGCGGCCCAGAGAGCCTGACCGACCTCGCCGCCGAGACCGGCGCCCGTGCCGTCTCCGTGGAGGAGGCCGTGCAGGGCGCGGAACTGGTGGTCATCGCGATCCCGCTGAAGGCGGTGCCGCAGCTCCCGGCGGCGCTTTTCGACGGCAAGCTGGTGGTCGACGCCGACAACTACTACCCCGAGCGCGACGGCGACATCCCCGAGCTGCTGGACCGCAGCCTCAGCTCCAGCCGCTGGACCGCTGACCACCTCAAGGGCGCGCGGGTGGTGAAGACCTTCAACAACATCCAGGCCGCGCACCTGATGGACGAGGGCAAGCCGGCGGGCACGGCGGGCCGGATCGCGCTGCCGGTGGCCGGTGACGACGCGGACGCCAAGCGGATCGTCATGGGGCTGGTGGACGAGCTGGGCTTCGACCCGGTCGACGCGGGCACCCTGGACGAGAGCTGGCGGCAGCAGCCCGACACGCCCGTCTACGGCACCGACCGCGACGCCGACGGCGTACGCGAAGGGCTGGCCACGGCGCGGCCCTGAGAAGCGTGAGCAGAAGGCCCCGTCGGCACGTCGCCGACGGGGCCTTCTGCGTTTCGCGGATCAGTCGTCGCCCGGCTCGGGAGCGCAGATGAAACGGGGCTCGGCATCGTAGCGCCAGCTGAACTTCTCCCGCTTGATCACCTTGCCGTCCTTCTTGATCACCCGGTACGCGTCCTGGGCGAACCCGACGCTGCCGGCGGCGGCGATGCAGGTCGGCCCGGGCGTCAGGTAGACCGTCTTCGGCTGGGTGGTGTCGCGGCGAGGGCCGTACTCGGTCTTCACGCTGTCGTAGATCTTCGTGCTCCAGATCGAAACGGTGATCGAGCTGGACGTGTACGACGTGTCGATCAGCACCCCGTGGGGCGTGTTGTTGCGGAACTTGAAGTCGAGCTGCGGCCAGTAGATGGTCGACTCGATCACCGCCGGGTAGCGGCTGAAGTAGAACGAGTGCGGCTTGTGCTCGACGTCCTCCAGCCCGGCGTAGTAGGTGGCGTTGAACAGCGTGGTGGTGAACTGGGAGACACCGCCGCCGACGCCCGGCACGAGTTTGCCGCCGACGATCGTCGGCGCGTCCTTGTATCCCTGGTCGTAGCCGCGTTCGCCGGTGTGCCCGTTGAGCGAGAACGTCTCGCCCGGCTTCACCAGCGCACCGTCCACGTCCTTCGCGGCCCGGACGATGTTCTGGCTGCGCGGCGAGGAGAGACCGCCGGTGAAGTGGGTGGTGAAGCTCGACACCCGCTCCTTGATGCCGAGCTTCGCCAGCTCCGCCTCGGTCAGCTCGGGGGCGGCCGGCTTCAGCTCGGCGGTGACCGTACGGCCCTCGGTCTTCGGGAGCACCGCGAGCAGGGCCGGGCCGAGCGCGGCGGCGTCGACCTGGCGTCCGGCCTTGCTGGGCACCACCTTCGGCTTGCCGCCGCTGATGGTCAGGCCGGCGTCCTTCGGCTCCACCTCGAGCTTCGTGAGCCGGTCCCCGAGCGCGGCACGCAGCCGCTTGACGTCGACCGTCGGGGTGAGTGTGCCGGCGTCGTCGGCGGAGAAGCGCAGCGACCGGGCGATGGCGGCGGGTGGGACGGTGACCGAGCCACCGTCGGTGGTCAGCGTGACAGGCGCGGCCACCGCGGGCCGGGCCAGCTCGGCGACGAGGCGGTCCACCTCCTCGCGAGAAGTGGCCGGCCACTTCTCGACCAGCGGCACGGTGACCGGCTCGGCGGCCAGCCAGCCGGCCTTCACCACGGCGGTGGCGCCGTCGGTGTCGATCGTCAGCGCCGGCTTCGGGTAGACCGGCTTCGGTGTGGTGCCGGTCCAGATGATCGCCGGCATGGTCATCTCGCGCCCCTGCTCACCCATCGCCTTGCGCAGGGCCGCCCCCAGCTTGGCCTGGTCGACGGTGACCACCGGGTCGACCGTACGGGAGCTGACGAGGCGGCTCACCGCGTGCGCGTCGGCCTCGGCAGCCGCTGCCACTGTCGCGTCCACGTCGATGGCGAGGCCCACCTCGGACGGCTTCACCTCGGCCTTGTTCTCACCCACCGTGACCGCAAGCGGGGCGTTGAGCGTGCCGGCCCGGCGTTCCAGCTCGGCGCGCAGCGTCTGGGCCGCCTCCGCCTTGCTGCGTCCGCCCAGCTCGGCGCCGAGCACGGTGGTGCCGCGGGGCACGTCACCGGCGTACGCGTAGGCGCCCAGGCCGACGCCGCCGGCGAGAACGGCCGCGACGATCCCCCCGGCCAGCAGCAGCCGGGTCCGTCGCGAGCGTGTGGGCTTGGCCGCGCCGCCTCCGGGTGGTGTGGCGACCGGCTCGATCTCGACGCCGGGCCAGCTCACCGCCGCCACCTTGATGGTGGGTCGGTCGTCGGCAGCCGGCATCTTGTCGCCGTACATCGTCACTGCAACCTCGATCGGAAGTACACGCGGGGACCGCTTCCCCCGCGGGAGACACCTACGGTAACCAACGCTCGGACCCACCGGGAGTGTCCGGCCCGGCGGTCGTGTCGGCTGACCGCCGGTGTCGCACCGATCACCCGTTTCGGGGCCGTGCCGCGGTGTGCAGCGTCGCACGGACAGCGGCGGGCGGAGGTCCGGCCGTGCGCCGACGCGCCGGTACGGCCATCAGCAGCGTGGTGACCACGGCCGTGACGAGGGCCGCGACGACCAGGCCACCGACGGTACGCGGGCGTACGACGACGGCGACCGTCACCAGCGCGGCGGTGCCCAACCACAGCGGCGCCGCCGCCCACCTGACGCCCCCCGCGAGACGGTCGTTGAGCAGCACGAACGTCACCGCGTAGAGCGCGCCGACGGCGGCGAACAGCGGCGCGTACCGGCCCAGCGCCGTGTAGTCGGGTCCGCCGACGAGCCGGAAGGCCAGCCCGCCGGCCACTGCCGACGCGACCACCAGGACCAGACCGCAGGCGCCGGTCACCGCGAGCGCGACGGTGCGGCTGCGGCGATCCCCGCGGGCCAGGCGCGGCAGGGCCAGGACGGCGGCGACCTGCGGCGCCCAGAGCGCGCCCTTGGTCAGGACAGTCCCCACCGAGTAGGCGCCGGAGCCCGAGGGTGGCAACATCTGGCGGGCCAGCAGCAGATCGGCGTAGGAGACGACGAGCATCGCCAGCGTCGCGCCGCATCCGGCGGTCACCTGGGCGACGGTCAGGCGCGGGACGGCAGAGGGACGCCGGGGCGTGCCGGTGAGCCAGGCCAGCGCCGGGGGTGCCAGCGCGGCGGTGAGCGCCCCGATGCCGAGCGTGCCGGTCAGGCCCGCGCCGAGCAGCAGCCCGACGATCACCCCGCCGTAGCGGGCGGCGGCGAGCAGCGCCATCGCGGCGGCGAGTCGCAGGAAGCGCTGGCCGCCCTGCAACTCGCCGAGCGAGCGCGACGAGAGCACCACCGAGGCCGTGGTGACAGCCAGCAGCGCGGGTACCACGACCGGCAGGTCCAGCGTGGCGACCAGCACGGGCGTCGCCAGCACCAGCGCCCCCGCGCACAGGGCGGCGGTCAGCACGGTGAGCCGCCGGGTGTCGGACGGGCCGTGCCGGGCGTGGTGCACGGCGACGGCGAGTTGCAGGCCGAGCCCGGGCACTCCGGCGATGGCCACCAGCCCGAGGGCGGTGGCGAGCGCGCCGAGGTCGTCCGCGTCGAGCCTCCGGGCGGCGAGAACCGGCACCAGGTAGGCCAGGCCGTTGACCAGGACACCGGCCAGCGTGACGGCGACGCCCGCCGCCCCCAGCCCGGTTCTCCGGGCGTCCGCCGCCTGCGGCGGGCCCTCGCTCACGTGATCTCCGAGACGCGGGACACCGGGGTGGCGTCCGCTCCCGGTCGCCCGTCCGAGTCCGGCTCGGCGCGGTCGTCGAGGTCCGCATCCCGATCCGGAACCGGCTCGGCGTCGTTTTCCGGCGCCCGGGGGGCCGGCACGGCCGGGGCCGCCACCGGGCGGATCCGGCGTACGGGCCGTCGGCGGGCCGTCGTGGAGAGCCAGAGCGCGCCGAGGGCGGCGACCGTCACGAGCTGCGGCAGCGCGTCGGTGTGCCGGTCGGCCGACTCCAGGTAGATCCATCCCGCGAGCACCACGAGCGCCCCGGGAAGCCACGTCTCGGCGGCCCGGACGATCCGCCTGACCCGCCGGGGGTCGCCGCCCCAGGGCAGGCGACGCGGCCCGGGCACGGCGAGCATGAAGCCGGCCGCGACCAGCAGGCCGCCGAGCAGGCCGCTGTGGAGCACGAGCGCGGCGGCGCCGACTGCGAGCAGCGGCAGCGAGCGGGTGAGCCGACGCCGGGTCGCCGGCACGGCGGTGACCGCGCGATCCCCGGCGGGCCGGCGATCGGGCAGCACCGCGAGCAGGACCACCACCGCCAGCAGGACCCCGCCGAGCAACAGACCCATCCGGTACGGGGTGTCCGGCGTGAACCGCAGCACCACGTCCCCGGAGGCCCCGGCGGGCAGGATCCAGCCCTGCTGCCAGCCGTCCACCACGAGCGGGGTGAGCGTCTTGCCGCCGATGGTGGCCTGCCAGCCGGTGTTCGTGTTCTCCCGGACCGCGAGCACCCGGTCGACGGGGTGCTCGGTCACGCGTACCCGCCGCTCGGTGGCCGACCAGGAACCCACCTCGATGTCGCCGGCGGTGGCCGCCGCGACGGGCGTGGCGGTACGGGGCGCCAGCGCGACGCGGGTGGCCGTGGCGAGCGTGCCCGCCGTGGTGACGACGCGGTGTTCGCCGCTGCCCAGGTCGAGTTGCCGGGGCGTCTTCCGGCCACAGGCGGTGACCGGCATCTCGCGCAGTTCCAGCAGGTCGCGCACCGTGCCGGTGAGCGTGGTGGTGATCCGGGACGAGCCGACCTGAAGCGTCGGGCCCGATCCGCAGGGCAGCTTCAGCGGCGTCTCCGGGCGGGGTGCGACAGTGGTCCCGAGGGGCAGCACCGTCACCTCGCCGACCGCGATGGGCAGCGGCTCGGGCAGCCGCAGGCGGTACGGGTCGGCGCTGGTGGCGGACGGCTTGTCCAGGAACTGGATGGTGATCGAGTCGGTTCGCATCGGCGGGTCGAGCGTGAGCACACCGTCGTTGGTAAGCAGGTTGCTGCGGAACCCGTCGTTGCCGACCACCCGTACGCTGCCGACCCGGGTGGCGGCCGTCCCCTCCTCGACGGTGAAGCGGATCCGGCTGATGACCTGCGGTTCGAGCCAGGTGAGGCGGAGGATCGGCGCCTCGTCGTTCAGCGCCGGTGACCAGCTCGTGGCCGGGTCGCCGTCGAGAACCGCGCCGGGCCGGCCGGCCGGGTCGGGCACCGCCGTCGAGGACGCGGTGACCTGCGGCGCGAGGCGCAGCGGCTGGGCGTCGGTGACCAGCTTGTCCAGGGCGGCGTTCAGCTCCGGGCCGGGCGTCGGCCGCGCCCACAGCTTCGCGTCGTACGTCCCGGCCACCGGCAGCGTGAAGGTGCGGTCGATGGTGGAGGCGTCCTCCGAGCCGCGGATCGCGTCGGTGGAGCAGCGCGGGCGGCCGTCGACGGTGAAGCAGGCGGGCGTGGTGGGGGCCGCCGACACGACGACGCCGGCCGGCTGGTCGGTGGCGGGCGCGGCGGGCAACTGGAGCGTCCGACTGGTCTCGACGCCGGGGATCTTGATCTCGGTGATGCCGACCGACTTGTCGCCGAACGGGCGCAGGTCGAACGCGGCGTCCACGGAGACCTCGACCTTGCGGGTGGCGTGCACGCCCTGCAGCTCGAAGACCATGTGGTCGCCGAACTGCTCGACGGTGCGGCTCTCGTACCCGGCGGTCACGGTGACAGTGGTGGGCAGGGCGTCGGCCTTCAGGTCGAACCACACCTCCACCCGGGTGACCCGGGTCGGGTTCGCCAGGTTCACCTCGATCCACTGCCTGTCGCTGCGCGAGTGCGGCGCCGACCGCCAGGACGTGGCGGTGTTCCCGTCCATCGCCGCGTACGGCTGGTATTCGGGCCGGGCGCCGCCGGTGGCGTCGATCTGGGAGCGGGCGGTCGAGGCGCGGATCCCGCGGATGCCCTCGAAGCGGGCGACAGTCGACCACTCCGGTCCCCAGTCGGGCAGGTAGTCGTGTGCGGGCGCGGACACCGCGAAGGTGTCGTCGGCGGTGAGCGTCTGGGAGGAGTTGTCGCGCAGCCGGCCGAATGAGACGTCGCGCCGGCGCAGCCCGTCGGTCAGCACGACCCGGCCCGTGGACTCGCCGGCCTTCGCGTCGCCGGCCAGGACCGTCGGCGCGGCGCCGAGCTGGCCCGAGGCGGCCAGGTCGAGCAGCGACTCGGGACCGCCGACGACGGTGGTCACGTCGTCGCGGTCGTACGCGACCACCGGCTGGACGGCCCGGTCCACCCGGTACACCTCAAGCGCCCGCCCGGACACGTCCAGGCCCTGGTCGCGGAACTCGTCAGGGGAGTCGGAGCCGCCGCGTACCGGGCCGAAGGACGCGACGCGGCTCAGGCCGGGCGAGCGTTCCAGCGCCTGCCGGACGACCGCCGGGCGGGCCGTGTCGGAGCGGCCGTGGTCGAGGTCGGCGCGGAACAGGACGTGGCTGATCCCGGAGCGGGCGAGCAGGTCGGCCAGGCCGGCCGAGCCGGCGCCGGTGGCGAGCGTCGACTCGATCGCGTCCAGCAGCCGGATCGTGGCGGGCGGGGTGAACGGGATGGCGTTGCGCACCGCCCACCGGCTGTCCAGCAGCGGCTGGGCGATCTCGTCGGTGGTGCTGCCCCAGTCGTACGCGGGGAAGCGCGCGCCGGGAACGACGAGCACGCGCCCGCGGCCGGTGTTCGCGTCCAGCCAGTCGGTGGCCTCGTGCCAGTAGCCGGGCACGTCCTTCATCGCGCCCGGGGTGGCGAGGCCACCGGCGAGCGCCGGCGCCGCGACGCCCGCGACCGCGACCATGGCCGTGCCGGCGGTGAGCCAGGCGCGGGCCGTGGCCCGGCCACGGCGCTGCTCGGGGGCGGTCCGGGCGGCGCGTACCGCGAGGCTGACCAGGTGTGCCAGGCCGAGCGCCAGCGGCAGGCGGAGCAGGACGTCGAACTTGTGCACGTTGCGCAGCGGCGCGCCGATGCCGTCGAGGAACTGCTGCTGCGGCCCGGCGAGGATGTTCGGCAGGTCACCGGTGTGCCCGAGGCCGACGAGCGCGACGCCGAGCAGCAGGCCGGTGATGAGGAACCGGCGGTGCGGCATTCCGCGCCGGGACAGGCCGAGCACCCCGAGCGCGGCGACCGCCAGGGTGGCCACGACGAGCAGCGTGTCGTTCGCCAGCCGCGCGCCGGCCGGGATGTTCGCGCCGAACGGGGAGGCGAGGTACGCGACCCAGTAGGACGCGCCGCGCAGCGTCGTCACCGCGTCCGTGACGCTCGTGGTGTTGCGGGCGGTCTCGATGTAGTCCAGGAAGGGCGGGCTGTACCGGCCGAGGACGAGCAGCGGGATCAGCCACCACGCGGTGGCCAGGGCGACCGCGCCGCACCAGGCCGCGAGGGCGGTGACGCGGCGGCGCAGGGGCTTGAGCGTGGCGAGCCAGAGCAGGGCGAGCGGCACCACCGCGGCGACGGCGGTGGCGTTGACGCCGCCCGCGCAGGCGACGGCGACCGCCGACCCGGCGACCGCGCGGCGCAGCCGGGCGCCCCGGGCGAGCCCCACGAGCGGGATGAGCACCCACGGCGCGACGGCGCTGGGCCAGGACTCCACCGACGACCAGCCGAGCTGGGTGAGGATGCGCGGGGACAGCGCGAACGCGACACCGGCGATCATCCGGCCGGCGGGGCTGCCGATGCCGAGCCGGCCCGCCAGCCGCACCACACCGAGGTACGCGACGCAGAACAGCAGCGCCCACCAGAGGCGCTGGACGACCCACGGCGCGATGCCCAGTTCCGTGCCGAGCAGGAAGAACGGGCCCATCGGCCAGAGATATCCGTACGCCTGGTTCTGGAGCTGGCCGAACGTGCCGGTGGGATCCCACAGGTGCAGCGAGCGCAGCAGCCACCCGGCCGGATTGACGTTCAGGTCGACCTTGGTGTCCGGGACGACCTGCCCGGGCGCCTGCTGGAAGGCGAGGGCGGTGAGCGCGAGGCAGATCGTCAGGTGCCGGAACCGCCGTGCCGTCTGCCGGGCACGGCCGGTCTCCCGGACGGGGGCATCCGTCCCCGTCGGCGGCGTTGTCGTCCCGTCCGCCCGCATTTTCGGCTCCTGTCTCCGCCGGCCGTACGCGCCCTACAACTTGACGCGTGTCGCGCGACGTTATCCGGAACGGGCTCGCAGCGGCGACCGGGGGCCGGTGCTGGGCGTTATCGGCAGAACGGCCGTCCCCACGGCAGGTAAGCGTGTGGCAGGCTGCCGACCATGTCAATGCCACAAGCAGCGGCCGAGACGCGTCCGGCAGCCGTCGGCGCGGAGGACGACGGGCCCGGACCGATCGGTCGTTGGGTAGCTGCCGACCGGGTCCGCGCGGTCGCGATCGCCCTCATCGTCGTGTCCGTCGCGTCGCGCGCCGGGCTGGCCGCCCGTGGCTGGTTCTCGCAGGACGAGTTCGTCATCGCCGCGCAGGTGCTGGACACCCGGCTCGACGCCGACTACCTGCTGGGCACGTTCAACAACCACCTGATGCCGGCCGGGCTGGCGGTCGCGTGGCTGATGGTCCGGGCGGCCGGTTTCGCCGCCTGGCCGTGGATCCTGCTGCTGGCGGCCGGGCAGGCGGCGGTCGGGATCGCCCTGTACCGGCTGCTCCGTGACCTGCTGCGGCCCGGCTGGGGACTGCTGGTCCCGCTGAGCCTGTTCCTGTTCAGCCCGCTGACGCTCGAGGTGTCGTCGCTGTGGCTGGTCGGGCTGCTCGTGCTGCCGCCGCAGCTCGCGCTGGTCCTGGCGGTGGCGGCCCAGGTCCGGTACGTGCGCACCGGGCGGAAGCGGCACCTCGTCCTGGTCGCGCTCTGGGTGGTGTTCGGCCTGCTCTTCGACACCAAGGCGCTGCTGATCGTGCCGCTGCTGTTCCTGCTGACCGCGTTCCTGTTCACCAAGGGACGCGCGTGGCGCAGCCTGGTGACCACCGTCGTGCGGTTCTGGCCGGCGTGGCTGCTGCTCACCGCGCTGTCCGGGGCATACCTGGCGTACTACCTGACCCGTCCGGCCCGAGGGCTGGACGAGCCCACCTCGGTCGGGCAGGTCTTCACCTTCCTCGGCGACCTGATCGGCGACACGGTGGTGCCGGGCCTGCTCGGCGGGCCGTGGCGTTGGACGTACGCCGGAGACGGGCCGCCGCTGTCCGACCCGTACGACATCGCGAAGTGGCTGTCCTGGGCCGTGCTCGCGGCGCTGGTCGTGGTCACCGTGCGGCGGCGGCCGTCCGCCGGGCGGGCCTGGCTGCTGCTCGCCTGCTACCTCGGCCTGGTCGCGGCGCTGTTCGCGGTGACCCGGCTCGGCGGCCCGCTCGGGCCGCTGGTCGGCGTCGTCCCCCGGTACGTCGCGGACGTGGTGCTGGTGGCCGCGATCTGCGTCGGGGTGGCGCTGCTCGGAATGAAGGACAGCGACGAGGGCGACGTGTCCGCGTGGCCGCTGCCGACGGTGCTGAGGGAGCCGGGAGCCTTCGCGGTCGGCCTGGTCTCCATGGTCGTGCTGTTGGCCACCATCGGCGTGGGCACGCTGTGGAGCACCGCGCGGTTCGGCGACAACTGGAGCATCAAGCACGGGCGGGACTACCTGGCCACGACGCAGGCCGAGCTGGCCGCCGCGCCGCCGGGCACCGTCTTCTTCGACACGGCCGTGCCGGACCGCGTGGTGGCCGGGTACTTCTGGCCGGACAACCTCCAGTCCCACTTCTTCCGTCCGGCGGAGCGGCGGCCGACGTTCGTGACGATGAGCGAGAAGCCGTCGACGTTCGACGAGAACGGCCGGATCCGGCCGGTGGTGGTCGAGGGGCGCAAGGTCGCGCCCGGCACCGTGGAGGGCTGCGGGCACCTGGCCGAGGGCGGCCGGACCGCCCGGATCCCGATGGACGGCTACCTGGTGGAGTGGCCGTACGTGGTGCACTTCGGCTACGTCAGCTCCGGTGACTCGACCGCGGTGTTCAAGCTCGGCGAGGCGACCCGCGAGATCACGCTGACGGAGGGGCTCAACGACGTGTACTTCATGCTGGAGGGCGCCGGGTCCGCCGTCGAGCTCACGGTGAACACCCCCGGGGTCAGGTTGTGCACTAACCTGATCACCATCGGCAAGGCGGTGCCGAAGCCGTAATGACCGGACGTCCCGCCGAGGGTGGCGGCCCCGCGGCCCAGCGGTGGCGGGAGACGCTTCCGCTGTACCTCGTGGCGATCGTCGCCACCGCGTTGATCCTGGCCCCGCTCGCGGCGCCGGGCTACGCGCTGCGGTACGACATGGTGTTCGTGCCCCGGCAGCCGCTGAGCTGGGATCTGGTGGCCCCGGCGCAGAGCCTGCCCCGGGCGGTGCCGATGGACGCGCTGGTCTCGCTGGTGACCCAGCTCGTGCCGGGCTGGGTGGTGCAGCGGGTGGCGCTGGCCGGTGCGGTCCTGTTCGCCGCGGTGGGCGCGGGACGGCTGGTGCCGACGCGGCGGCGTGCGGTGCGGCTGGTCGCCGCGGTGGCGTACGCGTGGACGCCGTACCTGGCCGAGCGGCTGCTGATCGGGCAGTGGGGGCTGCTGCTGGCGTACGCCGCACTGCCCTGGCTGGTGCGGGCGGCGCTGGACCTGCGGGCGGGCCGCGACGGCGCGCTCGCTCGGGTGGTGCTGCTCGCCGCGCCCGCCGCGATCACCCCGACCGGCGGCCTGATCGCGCTGGCGACGGTGCTGGTGCTGGCGACGGACCGGGCCCGGCTGCGGCTGTCCGCGGTCGCGGTGGGCGGTGTCGCGTTGCTGAACGCCCCGTGGATCGTGGCGGCCCTGGTGACCGGCGCGGGCGGCACGTCCGATCCGGCCGGCGTGGCGGTGTTCGCGGCACGCGCGGAGAACTGGGCCGGCCCGCTGGTGGCGCTCGCGGGCACCGGCGGCATCTGGAGCGCGCAGGCCACCCCGTCCAGCCGGTCCGCCATGTTGGCCCCGCTGGCGACTGTGGTGCTCGTGGTCCTGGCCGTGGTGGGCGTCGGCCTGTTGCGACGCCGGCTGCCGGCGGGCGCGGCGGTACGGCTGGGCGTGCTGGCCGGTGGCGGGTACCTGCTGGCCGCCCTCGCGGTGCTGCCCGGTGGACAGGCGGCGTTGAGCTGGGCGGTGGCGCACGTGCCGGGGGCGGGGCTGCTCCGCGACGGCCAGAAGTTCCTCGCGCCGTACGCCCTCGTGCTGGTGGTGTGCGCGGCGCTGGGCGCCGAACGGCTGGTGGCCCGGATCGACCGCGAGGTGGGTGGGATCGTGCTGGCCGGGCTGCTGCTCCTGCCGGTGGCCGCGATGCCGGACCTGGCGTTCGGCGGGGCCGGCCGGATCAGCCCGGTGCGCTACCCGGCGGACTGGCGGGCGGTCGCCGAGCGCCTGCCCGACGATCCCGGTGAGATCCTCGCCCTGCCGCTGACCACCTACCGGGCCTATCCGTGGAACCCGGGCCGGGTGGTGCTGGACCCGGCGCCCCGCTATCTGCCGGGAACCGTGCTCACCGACGACACGCTCGTGGTCGACGACATCGCGGTGGCCGGGGAGAATCCGCGCCTGCGCGAGGTGCGCCGGGTGCTCGCCGAGGGGCGGCCGGTCTCGGCCACCGGCGTGCGCTGGGTGGTGGTGCAGCACGGTACGCCGAGCACAGTGGACCCGGCCGTTCTGGCCGGTCTCGACCTCCGGTACGAGGGGGAGTCGCTGAGCCTCTACCGGAACCCGGCCGCCTCGGGTTCGCCGCCGCGGGCCGGAGCGAGCCGCTGGCTGGTCGTGCTCGCGTGCGGAACTGCCGTTCTGGCGGTCATGGCTGCCGCCTTTTCGACCCTACGCCGGCGAGCTACTGCGTGGTAACGTCCGCTCGCACGTCTCACCATCGGAGGAATGGCATGCGTAGAGCTTTGACCCTTGTCGTGTCCGGCCTGGTGGCGGCGTTGCTGGGGATCCTGGCCCTCGGCGGGCTGTCGGCCGCCGCGACCGCCACGGCGGAGGAGGCCGCGACCGAGGCGCGTAACGCCTCGGAGGCGGCCAAGCGGGCCGGGAAGCAGGACCCGTACGCCCCCGAGGTCTACGGCAACAGGTAGGACGGGTCGCCCCGCCGCTGGACCGGGCGGGGCGAGTCCGCGGTCTCCAGCAGGGTCGCGAAGCGTTCCCCCGCCGCCGGCCAGGTGAAGTTCGCCGCGTGCTGCCGGGCCTGAGCGCCCATCTCCTGACGCATCTCGTCGTCGTGCAGCAGCGCGCGCACCTTGGCCAGGTAGTCGTCGATGTCGTCGGCCAGCAGGCCGGTACGCCCGTCGACCACCGCCTCCGCGACGCCACCCGCCTCCCGGAACGCCACTGTCGGCGTGCCCGCCGCGCCGGCCTCCACGATCGTCAGCCCCCAGCCCTCCTTGAGCGACGGCGTCAGGGCGACCCAGGCCGAGGCGAGCAGCGCGGCCTTCTCCTCCTCCGTCACGAAGCCCCGGAAGTCCACCCGGTCGGCGATGTCCAGCTCGGCGGCGACCTCGCGCAGGTGCGACTCCCACCAGCCCTGCCCGGCGACCACCAGCCGGAGCTGGGGCAGCTCGTCGGCGAGCGCCGCGACCGCTTGCAGCGCCACTTCCACCCGCTTGTGCGGCACCAGACGGTTGAGCGTCACGAGCAGCGGGAACGGGGCGCGCTCGGCGTCGGTGCGGGGCATCTCCGGCGTGCCGTTGTAGACCACCGAGACCTGCTCCGGCGGTACGCCGAGGGTGGCGAGTTCACGCCGGGTCGCCTCGGACACGGTGACGTACCGGCACCGCCGGTAGACGCGTACCGCGAGCGACGACTCGACCCACCAGCCGAACCGGGCGGCCCACTTCGGCAGGACCACCGGCCACTGCTCGCGGTGCACGTGGTGGATCAGCTTGACCACCGGGCGCCGGGCCCAGAGCGGCGCGAGGAACGGCAGGCCGTTGCAGACGTCGACCAGGATGTCCGGCCGGCCGCCCCGGCGCGCGGCGAGCGGGCCCAGGCCGAATGCTCCGGCCAGGTAGCAGAGCGCCGCCCACAGGTAGACGGTGTGCCGGCCGCCGCGCCGGACGAATCGGATGCCCGCCTCGTTGACCTCGTCGGGGGGGGCCTCGCGGTGCGCGGCGCAGAACAGGGTGGCGCGGAACCCGCGCGCCACCAGCTCGGCGGCGATCCGTTCCACGTACACCTCGGAACCGCCGCCCTCGGGGTTGCGAGTGTCTCGCCAGTTGAGGAACAGCACGTGTCCGGGCATGCCGAAGCGACGCTCCACGCGAACCCTACTCTCAAGTAATTTAGCGGTGCGCGTCACATTAAGGGCTGGGCTCCCCGCCCGGCAATGCCCCGACCGGCGGCGTCGGGCCGTCGGCCGTCGCCGGGTGACCTGGGGTGATCGGGGCGTTACTGTCAGGCTGGCGCCGCCACGTCCGGCGTGGCGGCCGCGACGGCGGGCGTCTCCGGCGCCGGCCCGGACCCGGTCGGCCGGCGGCGCTGCGTGCCGAGTGTCTGGAGAGGGCGCTCGACGCCGTAGTAGCTGATCGCGGCGTACACCAGGCCGAAGACCATGGTCAGGGCGAAGGTGTTGAGGAACCCGCCGGTGAACAGCGGCCGGTCGTCGAGCAGGTAGATCAGCTCGATGACCAGCGGGTGCCACAGGAACAGCCCGTACGACACGTGGCCCATCCACCGCGCCGCCCCGGCGCTGAAGACCTCCTTCGCGCGGGTCGGGCCGCCGAACGCCACCGGGACCGTGATGAGGACGGCGACCAGGAGGTAGAGCGCCAGCTTGGTGCCGAATTCGACGGCGGTCGGGCTGGTCAGGTCGCGCGGCCCGGCGATCGGCGTCGTCGCGATGGCCATCACCGCGACCGCCGCTCCCCAGCAGGCCAGCGGCGCCGAGGCGAGGTCGTCGAGCACGCGGAAGGCGGCCGGCGCGGTGCCGGTACGCAGGGCCACGTGCGCCGCGGCCAGCGCCATGCCGCCGCCGAACCAGGCGCCGTACGACGGGAACCACATCGTGTGCAGCGCCCCGTCGAGCCAGCCGGCGCCCATCATGGCGACCCACGCGAGGGTCAGCAGCGCGCCGGAGAAGGCGAGCAGGACGGTGCGGACGGGACGCCACGTCCGGCCCACGGCGAACACCGCGAGCAGCGGCAGGAGCAGGTAGAACACGACCTCGGTGGCGAGGCTCCAGGTCTGGCTGAGCCCGTGCCGGAGCTGGCCCGGCCCGTAGATCTGGGTGAGCGTGAGGTGGCGCAGCCAGTCACCCGCCGACACCGGGTGGTTGCCGGGCAGGACGACGAAGCAGACCACCACCGCCAGCCAGTAGGCGGGCAGGATCCGCAGCGCGCGGCGCCAGAAGTACCGCTTGGCGCGGGGCCGCGGCCGCCCGGTCGCGACGGTGAGCGCCCACGGGCGGAACAGCAGGAAGCCGGAGAGCACGAAGAAGATCGCGACGCCCACGTCCAGGCGCGCCAACCAGCCGCCCCACGTGGTGTTCATGGTGACGGCGGTCTGGAAGCCGACGTGGTGGCCGACGACCGCCACCGCGCCGATCGCGCGCAGCGCGTCGAGGGCGGGAAGACGGCCGGTCAACGACGGTTCCGGCGTTGTTGGCGTGGTGGCTGTGGACATCTGGACATCCAGGGGGTCGCTTTTGCAGGTGACTGGGGAGTAACCTCCCGCCAATGCTAAGGATCGGGTGCCCCGGACGACAGACCGTAGGGCGGCAGGTTACAGGAGGATGAGTGAAGCTTCGCGTGGGCGCCGCGCTCTTCGGGCTGGGTGTCTTGTTGCTGGTCTTCGCGGTTGGGCTGCCGTTCTACGTGGCCCCCGCCGTGACCAAGCTGCCCTATGACCTGGAACCAACGACGTCCGTCGCCGAGGCGAAGGGCGCGAAGTTCCTACAGATCAAGTCGGAGAACGGCGCGGTGAGCATCGACGTGCCGCAGGCCGATCTCGTGTCCAGCATCGAGGTCATCCCGCAGCCGGAGGACACCAAGGACCGCGTGCCCAAGGAGCTGAAGGGCGACGCGGTCATCTGGAACGTCTACCAGACGGTCAAGCGCAACGACAACCAGGATGTGATCAGCCAGTACAGCACCGAGCTGGCGCTGTACCGGATCTCCGGCGCGGCGGCGCCGTGGGACGAGCAGTGGCTCAACGAGGCCGGCGCGGAGCAGGCCCCGGTCGGCAACGTGCGTTACTCCGGCCAGATCTACAAGTTCCCGTTCGGCACCGGCAAGCGTGACTACCAGGTGTTCGACCGCGACCTGAAGAAGACGTACCCGGCGCGGTTCACCGGTACGGAGAAGATCAAGGGCGTTGAGACGTACCGCTTCGAGCAGCGGATCGAGAACGAGCCGCTGAACACCCCGGCGGACAGCATCAAGACCCTGCTGGGCAAGTTCGCGCCCAGCGCCACCAGTGGACAGGTCGTCTACAGCAACACCCGGACGCTCTGGGTCGACCCGGTGACCGGCGCCTACATCAAGGTGCGTGAGCAGCAGTACAAGGAGCTGCGCCCGGACGCCGGCGCCCCGACCGTGCTGCTGGACGCGGACTTCAACTACAACGACGCCACGATCAGCCGCAGCGTCGAGACGGTGAAGGACAACCGTTTCAAGATCGGCATGGTCAGCCTCTGGGGCCCGATCATCGCCGGTGTGCTCGGCCTGATCGCCCTCATCGCGGGCGTGTGGCTGGTGACGCGGCCCAAGGGCGACGGCAGCGCCCGGCACCGGGCGGACGTCCCGACCTCCGACCCGACGTCGACGCGGGTGGACCAGCAGCCCGTGGGTGGCCCGCTCGACGACGAGATCCCGCCGGCGTCGACGAACTGGCGGACCGACGAGCTGCCGGCCCAGCGTTCGGGCGCCGGTGAGGTGGAGCGCCGCTGACCGGTACGCCGGAAGCACGACGGAGGGGGGGGGGGGGGGGGGGGCCCCCCCCCGCGCGCCCCCCCGCCCCCCCGGGGGGGGGGGGGCCGGGGGCCCCCCCCACCCCTCCGTCGTGGAGGTCTCCCATGCGGGCGAAGCTACTTTACATTTGTTACTCGATTGTAACTGGCGGATGTCCGGTAACTTTCCGTCGCTTTCACCGTCATCTATGCCGGTTTTGCGGCGACATATCGCCCTCGACCCCCCGCCTGGGCTGGTATCTCGTGACGCCGGGTCACCTCACCGCCCCGCCCCCGTATTACCGCCCGGTAAGCGGGGGGTTGTGACCTACGCCCCATCGGGTGCACGATCAGGCTCGATCGTTACCCGTCGGTAACAGAGGGCGGGTCCAGCGCGTGCCACCGGTTCCCCCACCGGCCGCCGCGCACATTCGTTCGAGGAGGAACCCGTGCAGAATCGGCTCGACAACCAGGGTCGTACCCGGTGGCGGCGCTTCGCCGCCATGATCGTGCCCACCACGGCCGCCGCCGGTGCCATCCTGTTCGGCATGTCGACCGGCGCCATCGCCTCCGACATCACCGTGTCCGGGCAGACGTTCAAGATCGGTGCCGACCGCCTGGAGGGCGAGGGCTTCAAGCAGTACGGCGGCATCGTCCGCGAGAAGGGCGAGAACGGCAAGGCCGGCGCGACGCGCCCGGTCGCGATGGCCGAGATCAGCAGCGCCGAGCTGTACAAGCTCTGCCAGTCCGTCCGCGCCGACCTGCCCGGCCTGCCGGTGGTGCTCACCATCAACGCCGGTGACGGCAAGGAGCCGGCCCGGGCCAAGGACCTCGTGATCGCGATGGACTCGCTCGAGGGCGACGCGACCTTCACCAACATCCAGATCGGCCGCGACGCCAGCGACCTCAACCCGACGGCGCAGCGGGGCTCGTTCGGCCAGAACTCCGACCGGGTGACCATCCGTGAGCTGAAGCAGGTGTCCCGCTACACCACTTCCTCGACGTTCAACCTGGTCGGGCTCCGGCTCAAGGTCAACGTGGGTGACGACGCCAAGGGCAAGGAGTGCTTCTGAGCTGAGCACGGCCCGCGGTGGCGGACCACCGCGGGCCCGCCCCACCGTCCCCGTCCCCGCTCCGCCAGGAGGAGTACGTGACAATCGTCGACCCGTCCCACGCCCGGCCCGGCACCGCGGCCGGGGCGTGGCGGACCTTCCGCCGCTGGCAGCGGAGCCGGCCGTTCTGGGGTGGCCTGTTCGTCATCCTGGCCGGAGTGGAGATGCTCGTCTCCACCCGGCTGACCCTCAACGGCCTGAGCTTCAGCAGCGGGGCCACCGGCCTGCTCTCCCTGCTGATCCCGGCCATCCTGGTGACCTGCGGCGTGCTGCTCTGGCTCAGTCCGGCGCAGCGGCTGTTCTACTCGATCGTCGCCGCGGTCACCGCCGTCTACTCGCTGATCGGGCTCAACCTCGGCGGCTTCTTCCTCGGCCTGCTGTTCGGCATCGTGGGCAGCGCTCTCGCCTTCGCCTGGGTGCCGTCCCGTCCGGCTGCCCCCGGCGCGGAGGAGCCCGCCGCCGAGCCCGACGACGAGACCGACGACGAGCGCGCCGTCGAGGCCGACGCCGAACTCGATACCGTCGTGGCCGCGCAGCCGGTGGACGAGCCGCCCGCGGACGAGCGGCCGACAGTCGAGGTGCCGGCCGCAGTACGGCCGGCCGTCGAGCAGCCGACTGCCGAGTGGCCGGGCGGGGAGCGGCCGGTCCCTCGGCAGTCGGTGAACGGGAAGCCGGCCGGATCCGAAGGCGGCCCGCCGGAGTGGGCGGGTCGCTCGGCGGACCCGCGCACCTTCGGCATCGTCCTCGTGGTGCTCGGCCTCGCCACCGCCGGCCTGGCCGTACAGCCGAGGGCGGTGCAGGCCGCCCCGAGCAAGCCCGCCGCGAGCGCCTGCCCGTCGAAGCCTGCCACGCCGGCGCCCGGCGCGAGCGCACCCACCGCGACGCCCACCCCGTCGCCGAGCGCGAGCCCGACGCGGGACGGCAACATCATCACCGACTTCTTCGACGGGATCGGCGACCTGTTCCGAGGCGGCAGCAAGAAGAGCGCGACGCCCTCGCCCACACCGGCCGCCGACAAGTCGGCGGCGCCGACGAGCAAGCCGGCGACCCGGCCCGGATCGACCGAGTGCCCGGCGCCGGGCAAGCCGGGCAAGGCGGAACCGGCCAAGCCCGGCAAGGTGGAACCGGGCAAGCCGCTGCCGCGTATCGCCGCCGACCCGAGCCTGCCGAAGGTGGGCCAGCAGCCGTCGAAGCTCACCGGCTCCAAGGTGGCCATGACCGGGCTGCGGTTCGAGGGGATCACCGACCTCCAGACCGAGCAGGGCGCGCTCAAGGTGCTGAAGTTCAGCATGAAGGAGGCGGTGACCGACGACTTCCTGCTGGTCGCCGACGGTCCACGCGGTCGCACCCAGCAGTACGTGACCCCTCAGCTCGTCGTCCGCGACGACGTCGCGTTCTACTGCACCCGGTTCGTCGGCAAGCTCGCCGGCATCAAGCTGACGCTGACCCCGGACCTGCCGTTCCCGGACGGGCTGCCGGTCACGCTGCCCTTCAAGGTGACGTTCACCGACCCGGTCATCGACCTGGCGTACGTCACCAGCAACACGTTGACCGGCGAGCCGCTGCGGTTGACCCTCGGCGCGTAGGGCGACGGGTGCCGGCGGACGCACCGCCGGCACCCGGACCACTGCTCAGATCCGGGCCAGCGCCTTGCGCAGCGGGTCGAGCCCCAGCGAACCCAGGTCGAGCGCCTGGCGGTGGAACTCCTTGAGGTCGAAGTCGGCGCCCTTGCGGGCCTTCGCGTCCTCCCGGGCCTGCAACCAGATCCGTTCGCCCACCTTGTACGACGGGGCCTGCCCGGGCCAGCCCAGGTAGCGGTTCAGCTCGAAGCGCAGGTTCTCGTCCGGCACCCGGCAGTGCGCCCGCATGAACTCCCAGCCCAGCTCCGGCGTCCATCGCTCGCCCGGGTGGAAGCCGAACGGGTTGTCCTTCGGGATCTCCAGCTCCAGGTGCATGCCGATGTCCACGATGACCCGGGCCGCGCGCAGCGCCTGCCCGTCGAGCATGCCGAGCCGGTCACCGGGGTCGGCGAGGTAGCCCAGCTCGTCCATCAGCCGCTCGGAGTAGAGCGCCCAGCCCTCGCCGTGCCCGGAGACCCAGCACAGCAGCCGCTGCCAGCGGTTGAGCAGGTCGGCCCGGACGGCCGTCTGGGCGACCTGGAGGTGGTGACCCGGCACGCCCTCGTGGTAGACGGTGGTCACCTCGCGCCAGGTGGAGAAGTCGGTGATGCCCTGCGGCACCGCCCACCACATCCGCCCCGGCCGGGAGAAGTCCTCGCTCGGTCCGGTGTAGTAGATCGCTCCGTCGCTCGTCGGCGCGAGGCAGCACTCGATCCGGCGGGCCTGTTCGGGGATGTCGAAGTGGGTGCCGTTCAGGTCGCTGATCGCCTGGTCGGCGAGCACCTGCATCCAGTCCCGGAACGCCTCCTTGCCGCGTACCGTCCGCGCCGGGTCGGCGTCGAGCGTGCGTACCGCGTCGTCGACCGAGGCGCCCGGCCCGGCGATCCGCGCGGCCACCGCCCGCATCTCGGCCTCCAGCCGGGCCAGCTCCGCGAAGCCCCAGGCGTACGTCTCGTCCAGATCGACAGTCGCGCCGAGGAAGTACTGCGAGGCCAGTTCGTAGCGTTCCCGTCCGGCGGCCTGCTTCTCCCGGCCCACCGGCGCCAGCTCGGTACGCAGGAACTGCCCGAACTCGGCGGTGGCAGCGGTCGCGGCGGCGGCGCCCTTGCGCAGCTCCGCGCCGAGCGCGCCGTCGGCGTCGAGCCGCTCGACCAGCCCGTGGAAGAAGTTGTCGCCCTCCGGGTCGACCCACACGTCGCACTGCTTGGCGACCTCGACGAGCTGCACCTGCGAGCTGACCCGCCCCGCGGCGGCGGCCTCGCGCAGCGTGCGCTTGTAACCGTCCAGCGCGGACGCGAACCGGTTGAGCCGGGCGGCCACGTCGGCCTTCGCCTCCTCGCCGTCGGTGGGCATGAGGTCGAAGACCATCCGGATCTCGTGCAGACCACTGGAGATCACGTTGACCTCGCTGCCGGTCTCGCCCGCTTCGTAGCGGGCCAGCTCCAGGCCGAGGCGCTCCTGCATGGCCTCCCTGGCGGTCCGCTCCGGCTCGGTCTCCGGCTCGGTCGCGTCGAGTTCGCCGAGCGTCCGGCGGGCCAGCTCGGCGCGCGCCGCGTAGCCCTCGGGCGACAGGTCGTCGAGTTGGTGGTCGTAGCCGGCGATGCCGACGTAGGTGGCGCCGGTCGGGTTCAGCGGGGCCCATTCGGCCACGTACCGGTTGGCGAGGTCATCGATTCGTCCCACGAGGCGACCCTACGTGACCGCGCATCCGGAATATCGCGCGACTTCGTCGTACCCCTGCGGCAGAGTGTCAGGGGTGAACATCGAGATCACTCCTGACCGGGCGCCGGCGCGGGCCTGGTTGCCCGGCTTCGTCGCGCTCGCCGCCATCTGGGGTTCCAGTTTCCTGTTCATCAAGGTCGGCGTGACCGAGCTGCACCCCGTGCACCTCACCCTCTACCGGGTGGCCATCGGCGCGCTGACGCTGCTCGTGGTGCTCGCCGTGCTGCGCGACCGGCTGCCCCGCGACAGTGGCGTCTGGGCGCACATGCTCGTGGTGGCCGCGTTCGGCGTCACTGTGCCGTTCACCCTGTTCGGCTACGGCGAGCAGCGGGTCGAGTCGATGCTCGCCGGCATCTGGAACGCCACCACGCCGCTGATCGTGCTGCCGCTGGCGGTGCTGGTGTTCCGCACCGAGCGGCTGACCGCCCGGCGTTGCGTCGGGCTGGGGCTGGGCTTCGCCGGCGTGCTCGTGGTGCTCGGCGTCTGGGAGGGCGTGGGCGGCGCCCACTTCGTCGGCCAGCTCATGTGCTTCGGCGCGGCGGCCTGCTACGGGTTCGTGATTCCGTACCAGAAGAAGTTCGTCGCGGGCAGCGCGTACTCCGGGCTGTCGCTGTCGGCGGCCCAGTTGCTGGTGGCTACCGCGCAGCTCGCGCTGGTCGCGCCGTTCGTCGGGACGCCGTCGTCGCCGGCCGGCCTCTCCCCGCGCGTGATCGCGAGCGTGCTGGCGCTCGGCGCGCTCGGCACCGGGCTCGCCTTCGTGATCAACATGCGCAACATCCGGCTGGCCGGGGCGAGCACGGCGTCCACGGTGACGTACCTGATCCCGGTGTTCGCGGTGCTCGTCGGCGCGGTGGTGCTCGGTGAGCGGATGAACTGGCACCAGCCGGTGGGTGCGCTCGTGGTGCTGGCGGGCGTGGCGGTCGCGCAGGGGCTCTTCGGGCGGCGTCGTCCACGCCCGGAGGCGACAGCACCCGCCGTCCCCGCCGTCGAACCGGCCGCCCGGGGCTGACGCTCAGCTACGGCCGGCCGTCCACTTCACCAGCCGGTCGGCCGTCCAGGTGTTCACCACCCGCTTCGCCGGCACCCCGCACAGCGCCGCCCGCTCGCAGCCGAAACGCTGCCAGTCGAGCTGACCCGGGGCGTGCGCGTCGGTGTCGATGGCGAACCGGCATCCGGCCTCCAGCGCGAGGCGGATCAGCCGTTTCGGCGGGTCCTGCCGCTCCGGCCGCGAGTTGATCTCGACGGCCACGTCGTGTTCGGCGCACGCGGCGAAGACGGCGTCCGGGTCGAACTCGCTCTCCTTGCGGGTACGCGCCCGGTGCCCCCGGTCGCCCGGCCCGGTCACCCCGGCGGGCCGCGAGGAGACCATCCGGCCGGTGCAGTGACCGAGGATGTCCAGGTGCGGGTTCGCGATCGCGGTCAGCATCCGGCGGGTCATCTTCGCCCGGTCGTCGTTCAGGCCGCTGTGCACCGAGCCGACCACCACGTCGAGGCGGGCCAGCAGATCCTCGTCCTGGTCCAGCGAGCCGTCGGCGAGGATGTCCACCTCGATGCCGGTGAGGAGCCGGAAGCCCTTCGGCAGCGCCTCGTTGACGGCGCCGACGTGGTCGAGCTGCTTGCGCAGCCGCTCCGCGGTCAGGCCCCGGGCCACGGTGAGCCGGGGCGAGTGATCGGTGAGCACCATGTACTCATGGCCCAGCTCGACCGCAGCCAGCGCCATCTCCTCGATCGGTGAGCCGCCGTCGGACCAGTCCGAGTGGGTGTGGCAGTCGCCGCGCAGCGCGTCCCGCAGCTTCGCCGCAGCCTCGTCCAGGTCGGTGCCCTCGGTCGCCAGCAGCCGGCGCAGATAGACCGGTTCGTCGCCGGCCAGCGACTCGGCCACGCAGCGGGCGGTGACGTCACCGACGCCGGACAGCTCGGTCAGCTTGCCGGTGCGCGCCCGCTCGGCCACCTCGGCGGCGGGCAGCGCGCCGAGCGTCTTCGCCGCCGACCGGAACGCGCGTACCCGGTACGTGGCCTCGTTCGCCCGTTCCAGCAGGAACGCGATCCGGCGCAGATCGGCGATGGGATCCCGGGCAGTCATGTCCTGGAACCTACGCGCTCACGCCGCCCGCCGGGTGACAGCGCACCGTCAGCCGCCGCGGGTGGACCGGCCGGGCGAGGCCGGGCAGCCGTGCTTGCGCTGCCAGGCGGTGATCTCGGCGACCGGCGATCGGTTGCCGCCCTTGCGCCAGGAGTTCAGGTACGGCGCCGGCCAGACCACGCCCCGGCGGATCCACCAGTCGTCGGCGCCGGTGCACTTCGGGGAGAGCCCGAAGTGCAGGTGGCAGACGTTGTTGGCGTTGCCCGTACGGCCCACCTCGCCGAGCTGCTGCCCGGCGCGCACCCGTACCCCGGCGTCGACACCGGCGGTGACCGCGCTCAGGTGCGAGCCGTAGTAGCGCACGCCGTCGTCGCCGAGCAGCGACACGGAGAGCCCGCCGTTGTTCGGGCCCAACGGTCCGCGTCTGTCGAACCGGTCGACGCGGCTCACCTCAAGCACCACGCCGTCGGTGACCGCCACCACCGCTTCCCCGCAGTCCGCGAACACGTCGGTGCCCGGGTAGCCGCCGTGCGTCGGGTGGTAGTCGACGTTGCCGGCCCGTACCGGGAAGACCCGCTTCACGTCCGCGCGGGCCGGCGACGGCGGGGAAACGGTCGGCGGGGCCGGGCTCGCCGGGTCGGCCGGCTGCGCGGCGGTCGCCGGCGGGCTCGGTTCCTGCCACCTCTCGGCGCGCCCGGCGGGGGTGCCGCACCCGGCGGCGAGCGCCGCCACGAGCAGCACCACCGGGTACGCCGGCAGCGTGCGGCGTCCGATCGATGGCGAGCGCATCCGGTCATCCTGACAGACCACTACCGTAGGGACGAATGCCGAACGCGGGACGGACGGTCCGGGAGAGGGGGCGGCGGTGACGAACGGGTGGCACGGCGGACCAGAGGGGACCGGTCCCGGGGCGTTCCCGCCACCGCGTACGCCCTCGGGGTTGTTTCCGTCGAGCACGTCGATGCGGCCCAGCTACCGCGAGCCGCACCCGGTCACCGGCACCGGCGTCGCGGTCGGCGCGCTCGTCGCGTTCGCCTGGTTGCTGCTGTTCGGGCTGGTCGGCAGCGGCGTGGCCGGCTACGTCTGGTGGACGCTGCTGGCCGGTGGCCTGGCGTGGGTGGCCGCCGCGGTGCTGGTCCGCCACGGCGACCGGGGGGTGGCGACGGGCGTGACCATCGTCACCGCGGGTGGCTGGAGCATCGCCGCGGCGATAGTCGCGACCCGGTGGGCGCAGACCGGGAACTGGCCGCTCTGGTGACCTTCGGTGCCGATCTCGCTGCGTAGCGAAGGCCACCTTGACGTACGCGCGAGGACGGTCCACCCTCGCGGTATGGCCTGGACCACAACGCCGCGGCTCGACCCCGATCGGAGCCGCCGTCGCATGCAACTCCTCGCCGAGTTGGCCGGTGCCCGGGCGGTACAGCAGCGCCAGCGGCCGCAGCGGGCCCGCACCGAGCGGCTGCGCCAACTCATCGCCACCCGTCGGCGCGTCGTCGGCTGACCGGCTTTCTCTCTCAGAACGGGCCGGTTCATCCGGGGCGTTGACCGCTCGCCCGCCGACCCGACCGGTTAACGTGCATCGCGTGACGTGTCGGCGTGCTGCCGAGCCAATTTTGGGGGGACCGTGTCGTACTTCGCTGCTGCCGTGGCGCGCGTCGACGGCGGCTGGACCGCCGGTGAGGTGAGCCTGCGGGGCGTCACCGACATCGAGGAGGTTGCCGACCGGCTGCGCGACGTCGAGCCGGACGCCGACCTCTCGCTGCTGTTCGTCGAGGCCGACGACACGTACCTGGTCGTCATGCGCCTGGACGAGGGGGAGGACCTGCGGGTCTTCGGCTCGGACTCGGCGTACGCGGAGGAGTCCCGGCTGGGTGCGCTGCTCGTCGGCGACCTGAAGACCTCGGTGACCGGGCTGGAGGAGGTCGACGAGCCGCGCGCCTCCGGCGGCGACGACGAGACCGAACAGCCCGCTGTGGACCCGGAGGCCGACCCGGTGGGCGACGCGGATCTCCTCGCCGACCTGGGCATCACGGCGCAGAAGCTGCTGGCGCTCTGTGCGCACGAGGGCTCCATGCCGGCCGACGTGACTTCCGAGATCTGCCAGGTCCTGGGCTGTGTGGACGAGGTCGAGGAGCTGCGTGAGGTCTGAGCCCGGACAGTCCCTGACGCCCGGCGCCGCCGAACCGGCCGACGTGACCGATCCGGCGCTGGCGACCGTACGCCCGGGGCAGCCCACCCCCGGCCGGGCCGGGCGCGCCGGTCCCGGCCCGGACGAGGCGCTCGCCGACCCGGGTGCGATCGGCCGCCGGCAGCGGCACGAGCTCTGGATGCGCCGGGCCCTCGAGGTGGCGGTGACCGGCCCGGACGGCCCGACGGCCGACCGCGACGCCGAGGACGTGCCGGTGGGCGCGGTGCTCTACGGACCCGACGGCGCCGAACTGGCGGTCGGGCGCAACGAGCGGGAGCTGACCGGCGACCCGACCGCGCACGCCGAGGTGCTGGCGTTGCGCCGGGCCGCGCGGCGGCTGGGCCGCTGGCGGCTGGACGACTGCACGCTCGTGGTCACGCTGGAACCGTGCACCATGTGCGCCGGGGCGATCGCGCTGGCCCGCGTCTCGACGGTGGTGTTCGGCGCCTGGGAACCCAAGACGGGCGCCGTCGGGTCGCTCTGGGACGTGTTGCGCGACCGCCGCGTCACGCACCGCCCCGAGGTGTACGGCGGCGTGCTGGAACGCGAGAGCGCGGCGTTGCTGCGCGCGTTCTTCCGCTGAGGGGTCCCTGTTCCAGGCTTTGGCCGCCCCGGTTCTCAGGCTTCGGCCGGCGCCTGGCGCAGCAACGTCGCGGCGATCCCGCGGCCGACCTCGGTCCAGGCGGTCGGGCGCAGCGTGGCCGGGTCCAGCCGGACGATCGACCGGGTGCCGGTGGCGTGCACTGTGGCGCCGTCGGTCGAGCGGAACTCGAACGCGTAGCGGGCACTGCTGGTGCCGAAGTGTTCGAGCCAGAAGTGCACAGCCACAGTGCCGACGCCGACGACCGGGGCCCGGTAGCTGATGGTGAACTCGCGGACCGCGTGGAACACGTCGGGGGTGGCGTGCACGTCGCCCCGGAAGGCGACGCCGCGCTCCGCCCAGTAGGGCGTCAGCGCGCGTTCCAGCAGCACGGCGTACCGGGCGTTGTGGAGGATGCCCATCGCGTCCAGGTCGTCGAAGTGCACCGGCACGTGCGCGACGTGCCCGAACTCGGCGACCGGCCGGTCGACTGCGGCGTGGCTCATGACTGGCCTTCCGGTAGCAGGGCCGGATCCGGGCAGAGTGCCCGCAACCGGTTCAGCAGGCCCTGGCGGGCGTGCCGGTAGGAGGCGTCCGGGTCGAGCAGCCGGGACCGCATGACCGCGCTGATCCCCAGTGCGTCGATCTCGTACGCGAGCAGTGGCACGTCCAGGTCGGCGGGGAGTTCGCCGAGGTCGACCGCCTCCTGGACGAGGCGTTCGAGGAGCGCGGTCCACCTGCCGAACGCCTCGGCGAGCCGGTCCCGGACCGGGCCGGGCCGGGCGTTGTACTCGAACTCGGTGTTGGCGAAGAAGCAGCCGCCGGGCAGCACCCGGGCGGCGTAGAAGTCGATGCGGGCCTCGTGCAGCGCGTGCAGCCGGCGTACGCCCCGGGGAGCCCCCAGGGCGGGCGCGAGGATCCGCTCCCGCCACTGCGTGACGGCCCGGTCGACGGTGGCGAGTTGCAGCGCCTCCTTGGAGCGCCAGTGCGCGAACAGCCCGGACTTGCTCACCCCCAGCCGGTCGGCGAGCTGGGCCAGGGACAGGCCGTGCAGGCCGACCTCGGTGGCCAGCGCCACGGCGGCGTCCAGCACCGCGGTGCGGGTGCGGTCGCCACGGGCGACGCGGCCGTCGGAGGTCATGCGGGCAGCGTAGCGAAAACAAGCACGACCGGTCGTATTTATTTTCGTGACGTGGGTAACGCGAACCGCCCCGCCACCTTGCGGCGACAGGGCGGTCCAGGATCGATCAGGGTCAGGCGATGATGGTGTCCAGCGCGATCTCGACCATCTGGCCGAACGTCTGCTCACGCTCCTGCGACGTGGTCTTCTCACCGGTCTTGATGTGGTCGCTGACGGTCAGGATGGTCAGCGCGCGAGCCTTGAAGCGCGCGGCGATCGTGTAGAGCGCCGCCGACTCCATCTCCACCGCCAGCACGCCGTAGTCGGCGAGCCTGTCGTACAGGTCCGGCCGGTCCGTGTAGAAGGCGTCCGCCGCCAGGATCGGCCCCACCCGCATGCTGATGCCGCGCCGCTCGGCCACCTCGACCGAGGTACGCAGCAGCCCGAAGTCGGCCACCGGGGCGTAGTCGATCAGCCCGTCGAAGCGCATCCGGTTCATGTTCGAGTCGGTCGACGACCCGATCGCCGCCACCACGTCCCGCAGCTGCAGATCCTCGGTCAGGGCCCCGCAGGAGCCGACCCGGATCAGCGACTTCACGCCGTACTCGTTGACCAGCTCGTGGGCGTAGATCGAGGCGGACGGCATGCCCATGCCGGAACCCTGGACGGACACGTCAACGCCGTTCCACCGGCCGGTGAAGCCCAGCATGCCGCGCACGGTCGTGTAGCAGCGGGCCCCCTCCAGGTAGGTCTCCGCGATCCACTTGGCCCGCAGCGGGTCGCCCGGCATCAGGACCCGCTCGGCGATCTCTCCCGGCTCAGCGCCGATGTGCGTACTCATGGCAAAGATCCTGCCAGGCCGGGCGGAGGGATACCGGTTCGGCGTCCAGACCGGTGGTCCTGTACCCTCGTCGGCGGTGGCGTGTCCGAGTGGCCTAAGGAGCACGCCTCGAAAGCGTGTGAGGGTTTACGCCCTCCGCGGGTTCAAATCCCGCCGCCACCGCTCGTGAACAGCGAGAACGCCCGGTCGATCCGCAGGGATCGGCCGGGCGTTCCGCTTCTGGTCGTGCCCTCTTGCTCGCTCTTCAGGAGCTGTAGGCCGAAGGGCGCATCCCTGCTCGGGCAGGCCCAGCACCTGGCTGCTGCGGCGATCGTCCGGGCGGAGCTGAATACTCGACCCCGGCCCGCCCTAGGTATCCGGGCTCGTGTATCTGCGTGATCCGCGGGTTAGTGTCAGCGTCCACCCGAGGGAGGAATCGCTGTGGTTTTCACACCTGCACAACCATCGGCACCCGCCGGACCGGTCACGTCCCGTTCCGGCAATTTCCTTCGGCCGCACCTGTTCTGGGAGGCGGTGCTGCTGGCGCTGACCGTCGTCGCCGCGGTGGTGTGGTACTCCCAAGACGGGTCGCGGCTGTCGCCGCTGGTGTTCAACATCGCCTCCGGTGGCCTGCTGGCGACCGCTTTCGCGCTGTCGCTGCGCACCGCCACGCCCAACCTCGCGGTCGTCGGCGTCGCGGCCCTCGCCGGTCTGACGTACGCGGAGGTGCTCGACACCGGCACCCCGGTCTTCGTCGCGGCGGTCGCCGCGATCGCCGCCGCGGCGCTCGTCGGTCTCGGGATGGGCCTGGTCGCCGGGCTGCTGCAGGCGCCCGGGTGGGCGGTGTCGCTGGGCGGGCTGGCGCTGACGCAGGGCATGCTGCTCGCCGCCATCGGCAGCGGCGGTCCACAGCGGCTCGCGAGGGAAGGTTGGATCCGGTCCGACGGTGCCGCGGCCGGCTGGTTGGTGCTGTTTCTCCTGCTGTCGATCGGCGGCGCGGTGGTGTGGTCGATTCCGGCGGTGCGGCGGGCGCTGAGCGGCAACCGGGTCGTCGCCGGGGAGCCGCCGTCGCCTTTCGGCGCACGGCTGCTGGGCGCGGTTGTCGGCCTGGGCGGTTCCAGCCTGATCGCGGGCGCGGGCGGAGTCCTGCTGGTCGGCGGGATCGGCGCCACAACCCTGTCGGCCGATATCGGCCAGCTGGCGTTCGTGGCCGGCGCCGTCCTGCTCGGCGGCGTGAGCGTGGCCGGCGGGCGGGGCGGCTTCGCGGGCACCGTGCTGGGGGTCGCCCTGCTGAGCCTGGTGCAGATGACCATCCTCCTCGCGAATGGCCCCCGGTGGCTGTCGACGGTCGTCTTCGCGCTGGCGGTCCTCGTCGGCCTGGGCGTCAGCCGGGCGCTGGAGGCCCTGCAACCGGCACTGCCCGCGAGCGTGCCGGGCGCCGGGCCGGCTGAGCCGTCGCGGAAGTACTGACCGCTGTCAGCTCGGCCGGCGTTCTCACTGCCGGGTGTCGTCGGCGGGTACCGGCGACGAGCACTGCCGACGTGGTCGCGGATCGATGAGCTGAGCGAGGCTGTTCTCCCGGTGACGCTGCTGGGGACCAGCGGTCTCAACTGTGGTCTCATTCGCTGCAGTACAGGATCGTTCACGGCAGTCCTGCAGGTAGTCGAACCGCTGATCATGTCCGCCGTTGAACCTGTCGGGACGCGCGATCACCTCCTTGGCCAGGTCGTCGATGATCCATCGCAGCGCCGAGACGGCGTTGGAGTGCCGCAGGTAGCGAGGATTTTGGTTCGACTTGGGTTCGCACTGCAGCCGCATTCGCCGAAGATCCTCGATCATCTGCTGGAGTCGCTCCTCCGGAGTCATGGCTGAAGCCTGCCTGTTCGGTGCCAGGTTTGATAGGTGTGGCTCCGGACGACCCGTCTGAGGCGGCGGCACGAAGTGCGATCTAAAGATGATCTGGCGGCGACCGGAATGAGTCGGCAATCCGCTACGCCTCTTCTTATGGGGTTTCAGGCATCGACGGAACTCGGCGGCGAACGCTACCCTTCGATGGGCTTGTTCAGGGGTGGATGGAGAGTGGATGTCTCAAGCCATTGCCGTTGAGTTGATCAAAGCCGTACCTACGCTGCTCTGGGTCACCTTCGCCGCGCTGGTCTACCTTTCTCTTCGGAGCGCGATCATTCCGCAGATCGGTCGCCTTCACAGCGTGAAGACGCCAGTGATCGAGTTCGGCTTCGCCGAGAAGTTGCTGGTCGAAGCGGCTGCCCGATCCGAAGCAAGCGCGCCGCCCTCGGTCAGTGAGCAGCGCGCCGCCGTCTCCCGGCTGCAACATGCGGCCGAGATGCTGAAAGGTGGCCAGATTCTCTGGGTGGATGACAACCCGGAATGGAACTTGCCGCTGATGCAACTCTTTCGGCGACTCGGCATGACGGTCGACACATCGCGTTCCACGGACGGGGCGATCTCCAAACTCCGGAGTCGTCAATACGACTTGATCATCAGTGATATGCGGCGGGATACGGAACAGCCGGCGCAGAGTGCGGGAATCACCCTGCTCGACGCACTTGATCGTCAAGGGGTCAGAAGCCCGGTGATCATCGCCGCGGCGAACTTCGACCCCCGGATCGGCGTGCATCCTGGGATCTTCGCCTACACCAACGCCGTCGACGACATCGTCCACTACGTCATCGACATCATGGAGCGCATCAAGTTTGGGACCGACTTCTGACCCGTGGTCCAGTCGGGCCCGCCCGCAGCGCTCAGGTCAACAGCATGGTTCCCTCGCCTGTCGCCGCTGGTGCCGATAGACGATCAGCAGGGGCCGTAGCCCTCGTCGAAGAGGCGGCGGGCCCAGTCCGCGTACCCGGCGATGATCTCCCGGACGGTGACCCCGTCGTGCAGGAACAGGTAGGCGCGGTCGCCGTCGCGGGCGAGCAGCCCGGCGAAGCGGTGACTGCCGGGCGGCGCCGGCAGGTCGACGGCGCCGGGGTACGCGGCGCGGGCCGTGCCGACCGGTGAGCCGGCGCTGATGCCCTCGGGCGTGCTCATCGGGTCGTCGAGCCAGAGCAGGACGAGCCGGTCGTCGACGAAGATCGGGCTGACCGAACCGTGCCCGACGAGTGCGGGCCCGCAGGCCGCCTCGTCGGCGCGCAACACGCCGCGCCGGGTCAGGTCCGCCTCGCTGTCGCCGAACTCGGCGTTGCGCAGTCCGTCCAGGCTGACCACCTGAGCGGCACCGACCGGGCGGGTGGGCCACTGTGGATGAACGCCGCTGCCGGCTGCGGACGCGGCAGCAAGCAGTGCGGCGATAAAGCCGAATTGTCGTAGTTTCATGCAATCCCCCAGTCACCAACGGGACCGGTGCGATGAGGTTGCTGGTGCTGATCGGATTGGCGCAGTTCCCAGTCCTCGGCCAGCTCGTCCCAGTAATCGGCGGACAGTCCGCGGCGGCCGTGCGCCAGCCAGCCGTCCGTGTCGCGTTCCAGGTGCAGGCCCAGCTCGGCGAACGGGTCGATCCACGCGCCCGGCTCCGCGCCCAGCCGGGCCAGCGCGGTGTTGATCGGCCACTCGGTGCGCGGCCGGTCCAGCGCGGCGTCGTACCGTGGGCCCCAGCTCACCTCTCCGCCCAGCCAGACCACCGCTGACTGGTGGCCCAGGCCGCCCGCGAACTCCGCTTCCAGGTACGCCACCGGGCCGCTCCTCGACCAGCGGGCCAGCGCCTCCGCCAGTGGCGGCGAGAGCACCAGCCGGAACGGGCGCTCGGCGTGGGGCTCGTCGACGGCGTAGTCCGGCAGGCCACCTGTCAGTTCCTGCACCAGTTGCGGGGTGACAGGCAGCAGCGCGAAGTCCTGGCGGAGCGCGGCGAGCACCGCGTGGTCCAGGTCGGCGGTCTGCTCGCGCAGCAGCTCGACGTCGGCGACCACGGCGCTGAGCTGGTAACTCATCCGGTCCTCTCGGCGTCCACAGGCTGTGGATGGAACATGTGTACGACGGTCTCAGATGGTTCCGTTGGTCAGGTACCTCGGGCGTCCGTCGCTCAGCGCGGCCACCGCGTGACGCAGCCGATGCCAAACGTACGGGCGAAGCAGCGCCTGCGCATCATCGAGCGCAACGAATCGTGCGTCGGCCAGTTCGCCGTCAGCCGGTTTCAACAGCTCGGCGGGAGGCAGTGCGCCGCCGTCGAAGATGAACATCAAGCTGTCGTCCCAAGGGCCGTGCGGTGCCACCCAGTCCACGACCAGCAACGGCCCGACGCGCAGTTCGAGACCCAACTCCTCGCGTACCTCCCGCTCGGCGGCCAGGTGCGGCGGCTCGTTCGCCTCCGCCATGCCGCCCGGCAGGTCCCAGTCCGGCTTGTAGCGCGGATCTACCAACAGGATGTCGCCGTCACCGTTGCGCAGCAGTACGTCGGCCCCCACCCGCTTCCGGGGCTGCCGCGCGTTGCCCTCGGCGAGGTGGATCTGCCAGGCTGCCGGATCTCGCTCGTACAGGGGACGCTCGTCGGCCATACCGACGATTGTCAGCCGTCCTCACTTCGTCGGCAGCGGCAGCGCCACCCATCTCCGCTCCCGGACGGTGTCGCGAAGCCGGTCCAGAAGCTGTGGCACGTCCGGGCACCGGACGGCATGCGACCGCAGGAGCAGTGCGAGATGTCTGAGCTGGTCGAGGACGACAGCCGATCCCAGACCGTGGGTGAGTTCGACGGTCTGGTGCGTCAGGTCGCACGCCTCCTCGATCCGGGCCTGCCCGACGAGCGCAGTGGCCAGGAGCATCCGCGCGAGCGCCTGACTCCGCACCCGGCCGCCCGGCCGCTCGGCGACGTTGCCGTTGAGGATGCGAAGAGCGGCCGTGACGTCACCGAGGCGAAGCAGGCAGCGCGCCGACTCGATATCGAACGAGGTGCGGTCGAATGGACTCAGCCATTCCGTGGGTGCAGGTGCCGCCTCCGCGAAGGCGGACTCAGCCCGCTGAAGGGAAGAGTGGCAGTCGGCGGTGAGACCCGCCGCGGCGAGGCCGCGTGCCTGCAAGGCGAGAAGACGGGCGCGTATCAGAGCGCCGGCCTCCTCTTGAGCGACGGCCCCGAGCCCGTCGCTGGCATGTGAGATCGCGGCCTCCGCGTTTCCACCGTGGCAGGCGAGGTGGCTCAGGCTTCCGTGCACCTGCGCCACCAGCAGCGCATCTCTGCTGTCGACGGCGAGCGCCAAGGCATCAAGGAAGTGCCGTCTACTCGTCGTGCTGTCCCCGGAATCGTGTGCCATCCAACCGGCCATCTCGTGCAGGACGGCGGCCGCCATGAGCACTTGCGGGGGCATGGCAGGAGGACGACCTGTCGGCCTGGAGAAGGTGACGAGGTGTGCCCGCACGGTGCTGTAGAGGTTCTTGCCGCCGACTTGACGATCTGCGGACCGGAGTGCGCGGATCAGGTGAGGACCCACCTCCACGGCATCGACCGGCACCGGGGTGTCACCTGGTGCGGGCGGCAGTCGGAACCACAAGGTGTGCGCGGGTATCCGCAGCACGCGGGCCCAATGCGCCAGTCGGTCGAGGTGCACCACCGCTGGTCCGTTCTCGATGCGGCTCAGTTGCGCCTGCGTAATCCCGAACCAGCCGGCGACAGTGGTTTGGGGCAGCGGCTGTCGCCCGTGATAGGGATGGTGACGGTAGGCGCGGACAACGCGACCGAGGTGCCGATCCGCAAGCGCATGGCGAAGCGGTTCATGGGACCAGAAGCTGGGTGGAACGTCGGGAGCAGCGACGATGCGGTCCCGCTCCGCTCGTTGACAGGGAGCGCACCGTCCCGAGCCGTTGTCGGCAGCCAGGTTGGCGCCGCAACGCGCACACCTGTCTGGCCTCGATGCCGCGATCACTCACTTATTCAACCTGCTCAGTGACTGTCGGTTATACATGCAACGCATAACCGGCCATGACTAGGACGAGGGCTTTGACGTGCCACGTACGAGAATTGGGTGATCGACCTCGTCGGAGGCTGTCGGATCGGGGTGGCGGCGTTCGTAGCCGGGGTGACGGCAGCCCGGGCGGCGGCCGACCAGAGTGAAAGAGGAACCGATGGCGCAGTACCTGATCTCCGTACTCGACGACACGACCGGCTCGGCCACCGACGCGGAGATGGCCGCGATCGGTGAGTTCAACGAGCGGCTGCGAGCCGACGGCCACTGGGTCTTCGCCGGTGGCCTCGCGTCGCCCGAGACGGCCACGGTCGTCGACGCGCGGGACGGTGGCCCGGTGCTCACCGACGGGCCCTACCTGGAGACGAAGGAATACGTCGGAGGGTTCTGGATCATCGAGGCGCCGGACTTCGACGTGGCGCTCCCGCTCGCCGCACTGGCGTCGCAGCGGTGCAACAGGCGGGTCGAGTTGCGGCCGTTCCTGGGCGCGTGACCGACGTCGGCGAGGTGCTCACCCGGGTGCACCGTGAGGAGTGGGCCCGGGTGGTCGCCACGATCGCCCGGCGCATCGGCGACCTCGACGTGGCGGAGGAGATGGCAGCCGAGGCGTTCGCCGCCGCCGTCGAGCGGTGGTCGGCCGACGGCGTACCGCCGAACCCCGGCGCGTGGCTCACCACCACCGCGTACCGGCGGGCCGTCGACCGGATCCGGCGCGAGAGCCGGCGGGAGGACAAGCACCGGGAGGCGCTGATGCTGGCCGACGTCCCGGAACCGCTTGGTGTCATCGACGACGACCGGCTCCGCCTGATCTTCACCTGCTGCCACCCGGCGCTGGCCATGGAGGCGCGGGTGGCGCTGACGCTGCGCCTGGTCGGCGGGCTCACCGTGCCGGAGATCGCGCGGGCGTACCTGGTCCAGGAAGCCGCTATGAGCAGGCGGATCACGCGGGCCAAGACGAAGATCAAGGCGGCCGGGATCCCGTACCGGGTGCCGTCCCGCGATGACCTGCCGGCCCGGGTATCCGGCGTGCTCGCCGTGCTCTACCTGATCTTCAACGAGGGCTACCTCGCGTCCGATCCCGGCAAGGAGGCGGTCCGCGCCGACCTGACCGGCGAGGCGATCCGGCTCACCCGGCTGGTCCGTACGCTCATGCCCGACGACCACGAGGCCACCGGACTCCTGGCGCTGATGCTGCTCACCGAGGCCCGCCGTCCCGCCCGGGTGTCCGCGACCGGCGAACTCGTCGTCCTCGCCGAGCAGGACCGCGGCGCCTGGGACCGCGACCTCATCGCCGAGGGTCACGCCCTGGTCCGCGCGTGCATCGCCGCCGGCCGGCCGCCGGGCCGCTACCAGATCCTCGCCGCGGTCAACGCCGTCCACACCGACGCCCACGACGCGCGGGACACCGACTGGGCGCAGGTCGCCGCGCTCTACGACCATTTGGTACGCGTCGACCCGTCGCCGATCGTGCGGCTCAACCGGGCTGTGGCGGTCGCCGAACTGGACGGGCCGCAGGTCGCGCTGGCCGAGGTGGACGGGTTGCCGCTGGACGGCTATCACGCGTACCACGCGACGCGCGCCGAGTTGTTGCGCCGGATGGGGCGGGGTGGGGAGGCGCGTGAGGCGTACGAGCGGGCGATCGAGCTGGCCGGGAACAGCGCGGAGACGGCGTACCTGAAGCGGCGGCGGGACCAGTTGGGCGGCCGGTGAGTCTCGCCGCGCAGTACGACTCAGGGCCGGTCCCGTGCGGGAGCCGACCCTGTCGTCTGCGAGCGGAGGATACGAGATTCGAACTCGTGAGGGTGTAAACCCAACACGCTTTCCAAGCGTGCGCCCTAGGCCTCTAGGCGAATCCTCCGCGAGCCAGGATACAGGTCCCGCGGCGGCGGGCCACCCCACCCTCCCGGAAGATCCACAACCCTTCGGGTAGGCTTGGCGTCACCTCCCGTGCGGCGGTATCTCGTGAACCTCCCCAGGGCCGGAAGGCAGCAAGGATAAGCGAGCTCTGCCGGGTGCACGGGAGGCCTTTCTGTCTCCCGGGCCGGGTAACGTCGCTGCGGGTCGGGTCACGGGGTGGTGGGTGGTCACCCGGGGCCGACCGGCGCAGAATGGCTCGGTCGAGAGGAGGCGGGACGGGTGGCACTGGCCCTTTACCGCAAGTACCGGCCGCGGACGTTCGCCGAGATGATCGGCCAGGAGCAGGTCACCGAGCCGTTGTCGCAGGCGCTGCGCAGCGGACGGCTGAATCACGCCTACCTCTTCTCCGGTCCGCGGGGCTGCGGCAAGACCTCCAGCGCCCGGATCCTGGCCCGTTCGCTCAACTGCGAACAGGGCCCCACCCCCGAGCCGTGCGGGCAGTGTGACTCGTGCCGCGGGCTGGCTCCCGACGGCGGCGGTTCGATCGACGTCATCGAGATCGACGCGGCCAGCCACGGTGGTGTCGACGACGCCCGTGAGCTGCGCGAGAAGGCGTTCTTCGCGCCGGCCCGCAGCCGCTTCAAGATCTACATCATCGACGAGGCGCACATGGTCTCGTCGGCCGGCTTCAACGCCCTGCTCAAGCTGGTCGAGGAGCCCCCGGAGTACGTCAAGTTCATCTTCGCCACCACCGAGCCGGAGAAGGTCCTCGGCACGATCAAGTCGCGGACCCACCACTACCCGTTCCGGCTGTTCCCGCCGAAGGTGGTCCGCCCCTATCTGGAGCAGCTCTGCGAGGCGGAAGGCGTCAAGGTCGAGCCGGCGGTCTTCCCGCTGGTGGTGCGCGCCGGCGGGGGCAGCATGCGGGACAGCCTCTCCGTGCTCGACCAGCTCATCGCCGGCGCCGGACCTGACGGCGTCGGCTACGCCAAGGCCGCCGCGCTGCTCGGTGTCACCGACGCCGCGCTGATCGACGAGATGTGTGACGCGCTCGCCGCCGGTGACGGCGCCGCCGCGTACGCCACCGTCGACCGGGTCGCCGAGGCCGGGCACGACTCGCGCCGCTTCGCCTCCGACCTGCTGGAGCGCCTCCGCGACCTGATCGTCCTGCAGCAGGTGCCGGACGCCGCGGCCAAGGGCCTCATCGACGGCCCGGCCGACCAGATCGAGCGGATGGCCGCCCAGGCGCAGCAGCTCGGCCAGGCCACCCTGTCCCGCTGCGCGGACATCGTGCACAACGGCCTGGTCGAGATGCGCGGCACCACCGCGCCCCGACTGCTGCTGGAGCTGATCTGCGCCCGGATGCTCCTGCCCGGCGCGGACGACTCCTCCGGCGGCCTGCTCCAGCGCCTGGAACGCATGGAACGCCGGCTGACGCTCGGGGGCGCCGAGCTGCCGCCGGCCGCCGCCGACTCCGCGCACCCCACGCAGACCCAGGGGGTACGCCCCGCGGCTCCCGCCCCGGGCGCGGCTGCCGCCGTGACGGAGCCGGGAGGCGGCCCGGAGGCCGGTTCCGCTGCCCCGGCCGCTCCCGAGCGAGCCACCGTCAACCCGGTCGCTTCCGGCCCGGCTCCTGTCGCCTCGGACGCTCCCGCTGCTGCCCGACGCCCGGTACCGCCGTCCGCGGTGATGCCCGACCCGGCCACGCCCGAGCCGCCCCGCCCCGGCGCGGCGAATCCCGGCGCGCTCGACGCGGTCGCTGTACGCCGGGTCTGGTCCGAGGTGGTCGGCAAGGTCAACCGGAGCAACAAGCGGATCGCCGCGCTGATGCGTGACGCGGTGGTACGCGACCTGGACGGCGACACGCTCGTGCTGACCGTGAAGTCGACGGTGCTGGCGAAGATGATGGCCGACCACGCGGCCGTGCTGACCGACGCGCTCTACGAGGAGCTGGGCGGTCGCTGGCAGATCCGCTGCGAGGTGGCGGGGGAGCGCGGCGCGGCCACGCTCGGTGGCCCGTCCCGCCCGTCCGGAGCGGGCCGCGCGCAGGCCGACGCCGCACCTGCCCGCAACGCGTCCGACAGCGCCCCGGCCCGCCCGGCACCCGGTCCGCCCGGCCCGGCGTCCGACACCGCGCCCGCCCGCCAGCCCATCTCCGGCGCGGCTCACGTGCGCCCCGATTCCGGCGCCGCTCCGGCCTTCCCCCCGCCGGTCGCAGCCGACGCGGGTCCGGGCCGAGCCGCCGGCGATCCAGCTACCGGAAGCCAGGCCGGGAGGCCGGCGGGCCGGTCCGGTGCGGGTTCGGCCGACGCCTCGTACCGACCGGCGACGGCCGCTGCGGTCGAGCAGGTCGGCGAGGAGGACTGGCCGGAACCGGCCCGCCTCGGAGGCGCGGCGACCGGCACGGCCTCGACAGCCGGTACCGCCTCGGCGAGCACCGGCGACGGGGAGGACTGGCCGGCGGCGGCTCGTCCGGGCGGGGGCACGGCGACCGCCACCGCGCCTGTCGTCGTACCCAAGCCTGCCGCACCTGCGGCGGCGCCGGCACCCGCCGGTGGGCCGCGATCCGCGGGTGGTGGGGCGAAGAACAGCGCTATCGCGGCGGCGCGTGCGGCCGCGGCGGCGGCCGCTGCGGGCGGTGGTCCCGGCAAGGGGCCGCGCGCCGCGCAGCCGTCGCGGAAGACGGCCGATGCCGAGTGGGCGGGCGAGCCGCCCTACGACCCGGACTTCGACGGCCCGGTGCGGGGCGGTGGCGCGCCGGCGGCGGCACCTGCCTACGAGGGTTTCGATCCGGGCGACGAGCCGCTTGACGAGGTGATCGACGAGCGGACGGCGCGGCAGTCGAGCGAGGAGCAGGCGGTGCAGCTGCTGCGTGAGACGTTCGGGGCGGAGAAGATCGACGAGGTGGACGCGCGCTGAGCGCGCGCCGACCGCGAGGAAGCGGCGCCGTGGCCCGACTAGGCTGGGCGCGGCCGAGCAGTCGAGTGGAAGAAGGAGCGGTCCGTGCGCCCAGGTGGACAGCCGAACATGCAGCAGATGCTGAAGCAGGCGCAGAAGATGCAGCAGCAGATCGCCAAGGCCCAGGCCGAGCTGGCCGAGGCGGAGCTGACCGGCACCGCCGGCGGCGGCCTGGTCACCGCGACGGTCGCCGGTACCGGTGAGCTGAAGGCGATCAAGATCGACCCGAAGGCGGTCGACCCGGAGGACGTCGAGACGCTCGAGGACCTGGTCGTCGCGGCCGTGCACAACGCCGCCGAGGCGGCCCGCGAGCTGACCGAGAAGAAGATGGGCCCGCTCGCGGGCGGCATGGGCGGCCTCGGCCTGTCCGGGTTCTGAGCCGGCAGATGTACGAGGGTGCCATCCAGGATCTGATCGACGAGCTGGGCCGGCTGCCGGGCGTGGGCCCGAAGAGTGCCCAGCGGATCGCGTTCCACGTGCTGTCGGCGGATCCGGCCGACGTCAACCGTCTGGCCGGCGCGCTGCGCAAGGTCAAGGACCTGGTCCGGTTCTGCACGACCTGCTACAACGTGGCGGAGTCGGAGCAGTGCCGGATCTGCCGCGACCCACGGCGCGGCGACGAGGTGCTCTGTGTGGTCGAGGAGCCGAAGGACGTGGTGGCGATCGAGCGGACCGGCGAGTTCCGCGGGCGCTACCACGTGCTCGGCGGCGCGATCAATCCGCTGGAGGGCATCGGGCCGGACAACCTGCGGATCCGTGAGCTGATGACCCGCCTCGGCAGCGGGACGGTCCGCGAGCTGATCCTCGCCACCGACCCGAACACCGAGGGCGAGGCGACCGCTACCTACCTGGCGCTGATGGTCAAGCCGATGGGGATCGCGGTGACTCGGCTCGCGAGTGGACTGCCGGTCGGCGGCGACCTGGAGTACGCCGACGAGATCACGCTGGGCCGGGCCTTCGAGGGGCGCCGGGCGGTCTGAACCCGGCCCGGTGGTGTGCGGCGTGCCCACCACCGGGCCCGGGGCGGGCCGCGCCGACGGCAACATTCCTCGATACCGCGCCGCAAGCCGTGAGAATCTCTCAGAAGGTGTCGGCTTGATAGCGATTGCCCTTCGCCCGTTCCTCTTCTGTGTGACATGCCATAACCTCCCGCTCACGGACTGAGTCACAGCTCGGGCGTGAACACATGCGCATGACAGAGGTGAGAGATGCAGGCGAGCAGGCTGAAAACGGCCGTGGCCCTCGCGGCCGTGGCCGCCCTGGCGGTCGGTGCGTCCGGCTGCGCCAAGAGCGACCGCGAAGAGGGCGGTGGTGACGCCAAGACCGGCGGCACCTTCGTCTTCGCCGGTGCCGGGGACCCGAAGAACTTCGACCCGATCTTCAACGACGACGGTGAAACCTTCCGGCCGATCCGCCAGATGTACGACACCCTCGTGCAGAACAAGCCCGGCACCGCCGATCTGCAGGGTGCCCTGGCGGAGAGCTGGGAGCACGACCCGGAGGGCAAGGTCTGGACCTTCAAGCTCCGCAAGGGGGTGAAGTTCCACGACGGCACCGACTTCAACGCCGCTGCGGTCTGCTTCAACTTCGACCGCTGGTTCAACATGAAGGGCGCCGCCGCCCAGTCGCAGATGATCTACTACTCGGACGTCTTCGGCGGTTTTGCCAAGAACGAGGCCGAGGGCGCCGGAGACCCGGTCTACAACAAGTGCGAGGCGAAGGACGACGGCACCGCCGTCGTCACGTTGAACAAGTACAAGGGTGCCTTCCCCGGTGCCTTCGCGCTCACCGCGCTCTCGATCGCCAGCCCTGACGCGCTGAAGAAGTACGACGCCGACACGGTCAAGCAGAACGGCGACTCCTTCGAGTACAGCGCGTTCGCCAACGAGCACCCGGTCGGCACCGGCCCGTTCAAGTTCGTGGGCTGGGACAAGAGCAAGGGTGAGGTCACCCTGGAGCGCAACGCCGACTACTGGGGCGAGAAGGCCAAGGTCGACAAGCTGATCATCAAGATCATCAAGGACGAGAACACCCGCAAGCAGGAACTGAGGGCGGGCACCGTCCAGGGCATCGACTTCCCGGCCCCGGCCGACCGCAAGGCGCTGGCCGGTGAGGGCTTCCAGGTCCTCGACCGCCCGGCGTTCAACATTCTCTACCTCGGCTTCAACCAGAAGAACCCGAAGCTGAAGGACCTGCGGGTGCGGCAGGCGATCGCCTACGCCCTCAACCGTCAGCAGCTCGTCCAGACCAAGGGCCCGGGTGGCACCAAGGTCGCCGACGAGTTCATGCCGGAGAGCGTGCTCGGCTACGCGCCGGACGTGCAGAAGTACGACTACAACCCGGAGAAGGCCAAGCAGCTGCTCAAGGAGGCCGGCGCGGAGAAGTTGACGCTCAACTTCTACTACCCGACCGACGTGTCCCGGCCGTACATGCCGAACCCGCAGGAGATCTTCACCGTCCTCGCCAACGACCTGAAGGCCGTCGGCATCACGGTCAACGGTGTGGCTCGCCCGTGGAACGGTGGCTACAAGGACGACGTGCAGCAGTTCGGCAAGCACGACCTGCACCTGCTCGGCTGGACCGGTGACTACAACGACCCGGGCAACTTCGTCGGCACGTTCTTCGGCCGCGCGAAGGTCGAGTTCGGCGCCGCGGGCATGACCGAGATGTTCGACGCCATCGCCAAGGCCGACGGCACGGTCGACGAGAACGCCAAGAAGGCGGCCTGGGAGCAGGTCAACCGCGACGTCGCCGCCAAGTGGCTGCCGGCCGTGCCGGTCTGGCACGCCCCGCCGGCCATCGTGGTCACCAAGGACGTCAAGGGTCTCGTCGCCAGCCCGCTGACCGACGAGCGGTTCAACACCGTCAGCGTCGGCTGACGCGACATCCACCGCTGACGTTATACGCGGAATCGGCCCGGGCCGGGCGCTCGCTCCCGGCCCGGGCCGACCCGCTGTTCAACCAAGAATCTGGTGTGTGAGAGATGTTGCGAGTCATAGTTCGCCGCCTGCTCCAGCTGGTGGTGACCCTGATAGGGCTGTCCGCGCTGGTCTTCGTCTGGCTGCGGAACCTGCCCGGTGGCCCGGTCGAGGCGCTGCTCGGTGAGCGGGCCACGCCGGAGCGCCGCGCGTTGCTGATCAAGGCGCTGGGCTACGACCAGCCGATCCTGGTGCAGTACGCGAAGTTCATGCAGCGGCTGCTCACCGGCGACTTCGGTAACTCGATCCGGAGCGGTGACCCGGTCACCGAGGTGATCGGCCGTGCCTTCCCGGCGACCGTCGAGCTGGCCGCCGCCTCCATGATCATCGCCATCGGGCTCGGTGTGCCGCTCGGCTATCTCGCCGCCCGCCACCGCGGCCGGCTGCTCGACAACCTGAGCATCGGCGGCACCCTGCTCGGCATCTCGATCCCGATCTTCTTCCTGGGCTATCTGCTCAAGGACGTCTTCACCCAGAACATGCACCTGTTCCCACCCTCGGGTCGGATCAGCACCGGGATCGACAACACCGACATCACCGGCTTCTTCGTGCTGGACGGCCTGCTCACCCGGGAGTTCGACGCCGCCGGCGACGCGCTGTGGCACCTGATCCTGCCGGCGATCACGCTGGCCACCATCCCGCTCGCGGTCGTCGTCCGGATCACCCGCGCCAGCGTGCTCGACGTGCTCAACGAGGACTTCGTCCGCACCGCCGAGGCGAAGGGCCTGCGGCACCGTACGATCCGGGGGCGGCACATCCTGCGGAACGCGCTGCTGCCGGTGGTCACCACCATCGGCCTGCAGACCGGTGCGCTGCTCTCCGGCGCGGTGCTCACCGAGCGGGTCTACAACTGGGGCGGGCTCGGCACGCTGATCTACGACTCGATCAGCGGCGGCCGCGACTACCCGGTGCTCCAGGCGCTGATCCTGCTGGCCGCGCTGGTATTCGTGCTGGTCAACCTCCTGGTCGACCTCTCCTACGCCTTCATCGACCCGAGGGTGCGTGTCCGATGAGCGATCCGATCACCCGGCCCGTCGTGGGTACCCCGCGCGAGAGCGTGGACCCGTCGGCCGTCACCGAGAAGCCCGAGGGCAGCCTGCCCCGTGGCCTGGACCGGCTCGGCGAGCGCAAGCGCGCCCGGCTGGAACAGCTGGCTCAGGCCACCGCCGAGAAGGGCGGGGTGAGCCTGGTCCGGGACGCGCTCCGCCGGCTGCGCCGCAACCCGACCGCGATGGTCGGCGCGGCGATCGTAGCGCTCTTCGTGCTCGTCGCGATCTTCGCGCCGCTGCTCGCGCCACACGACCCGGCGCAGCGCTTCGACGAGCTGACCAAGAACCTGACCGTCGACAACATCCCCGGGGCCAGCAGCGACTTCCCGCTCGGCTCCGACCCGCTCGGCCGGGACTTCCTGTCCCGGATGATCCACGGCAGCCGGCAGACACTGTTCGTCGGCGTGCTCGCCACGCTGATCGGGCTGGTCCTGGGTGTGCTGGTGGGTGCGTTCGCCGGCGCGTTCGGGGGCTGGGTCGACAACATCCTCATGCGCTTCACCGACGTGATGCTGGCCCTGCCCGCCCTGCTGCTGGCGATCAGCCTGGTGGCCCTGGCCAGCCGGTCCAGCCAGTGGACGGTCATCCTCGCGGTGGCCATCGTCAACGTGCCGATCTTCGCCCGGCTGCTACGCGGCTCGATGCTCGCCCAGCGGGAGAGCGACCACGTGCTGGCTGCCCGGGCGCTCGGCGTCAAGCGTGGGGCGATCGTGCTGCGGCACATGCTGCCGAACGCGATGACGGCGGTGATCGTGCAGGCGACGCTGACGCTCTCCACCGCGATCCTGGAAGCCGCGTCGTTGTCCTTCCTCGGCCTCGGTGACCCCGACATCAACCGGGCGGAGTGGGGCCTGATGCTCGGTGTGGACGGTCAGCGCTACTTCGAGGTCCGGCCCGAGCTGGCCTATTTCCCGGCCGCCGCGATCATCGTGGTGGCGCTCGGCTTCACCCTGTTGGGCGAGGGCATGCGCGAGGCGATCGACCCGAAGAGCCGGCGGTGACGGCGGTGCGGATCAACGACCAGCACGGTGAGGAAGTGACCCGATGAGCCTGCTCGACGTACGCGACCTGAGCGTCGTGTTCCAGCGCCGCGGTGAGCGCCCGTTCACCGCGGTCGACGAGGTCAGCTTCAGTGTGGAGCCGGGGCAGACGGTGGGCCTGGTCGGCGAGTCCGGCTGCGGCAAGAGCGTCACCAGCCTGGCCATCATGGGCCTGCTGCCGCGGCGCGGGAACCGGGTCACCGGCGAGGTCAACTTCGACGGGGCCGATCTGCTGAAACTGCGCGCGGAGGACCTGCGGGACCGGCGCGGCCGAGACATCGGCATGATCTTCCAGGACCCGCTCTCCTCGCTGAACCCGGTGATCCCGATCGGCATCCAGGTGGCCGAGGTGCTCGAACGGCACCGCGGCATGGACCGCAAGGAGGCGCGGAAGGAGGCCCGGGAGCTGCTCGACGCGGTCGGCATCCCGGACCCGGCCCGGCGGCTCAAGGAATACCCGCACCAGATCTCCGGCGGCATGCGGCAGCGCGCACTGATCGCCATCGCCCTGGCCTGCAAGCCGCGGCTGCTGATCGCCGACGAGCCGACCACCGCCCTGGACGTGACGATCCAGGCGCAGATCCTCACGCTGCTCAAGCAGCTCGTCGATGAGACCGGCACCGCGCTGATCATGATCACGCACGATCTGGGGGTGGTGGCCGGGCTCTGCGACACGGTCAACGTCCTCTACGGCGGGAAGATCGTGGAGCGGGCGGACCGGCACGAGTTGTTCGGCCGGCCACGGCACCCGTACACGCACGGGCTGCTCAGCTCCGTGCCGAGGCTCGACTCGCCGCGGAGCGAACGGCTGCACGCCATCCGCGGCTCGGTGGCCGACAACATCCCCTGGGCGGAGGGCTGCGCGTTCGCGCCCCGGTGCGACAACGTGGTGGACGCCTGCCTCGACGGCACGCCCCCGCTCGAGCCCACCGTCGCCGGCGGCGACCTGCGCTGCAACAACCCCGTTTCCGAGGAGGTGGCGGTCCCGTGACCGAGTCGACCGAGCGGACCGGACCCCTGGTCGAACTGCGCGACGTGAAGGTCCACTTCCCGATCAAGAGCGGTGTGCTCTTCGACCGGACGATCGGGCACGTCTACGCCGTCGACGGGGTCTCGCTCTCCATCAACCGGGGCGAGACGTACGGGCTCGTGGGCGAGTCGGGCTGCGGCAAGTCCACGCTGGGGCGAGGGCTGCTGCGGCTGGTCGAGCCGACCGACGGTGAGATCGTCTTCGACGGCACCGACCTTCGCGCGCTCAAGGACGAGCCGATGCGCCGGATCCGCCGCCGCATCCAGATGATCTTCCAGGACCCGCTGTCCAGCCTCGATCCCCGACAGTCGGTGGAGTCGCTGCTGGTCGAGGGCCTCAAGGCGCACGGTCTGGCAAAGGACAAGGCGGCCGTCGACAAGCGGCTCCGGGAGGCGCTCGCCGCGGTCGGCCTGCCCGCGTCCGCGCTGAGCAAGTATCCGCACGAGTTCTCCGGCGGCCAGCGCCAGCGCATCGGCATCGCCCGGGCGCTGGTGCTCGAACCGGACCTGATCGTCGCCGACGAGCCGGTGTCCGCGCTGGACGTGTCGATCCAGGCCCAGGTGCTCAACCTGCTGGTCGACCTCCAGAAGGAGCGCGGCCTCACGTACCTGATCATCGCGCACGACCTGGCGGTGGTCCGGCACATCGCCGACACGGTCGGGGTGATGTACCTCGGCGGCCTGGTGGAGGAGGCGTCCAGCGACGACCTCTACCGGGAGCCGATGCACCCGTACACCAGGGCGCTCATGTCGGCGGTGCCGGTGCCCGACCCGCAGGTCGAGGACCGCCGGGAGCGGATCCTCCTCGCCGGCGACCTGCCGTCACCGGCGAACCCGCCGGCCGGCTGCCGGTTCCACACCCGCTGCCCGTGGGCCCAGCCCACCCGCTGCGCCGCCGAGCGGCCCGCGCTGCGCGAGGTGCTCGACGGACACCGGGTCGCCTGCCACTACGCCGAGGACATCGCCGCCGGCAGGATCCGGCCGCACGAGGTGGAACCGGAGCTGGTCCGGCCGGACGACGGCGCGGCGCCGGGCGAGACCGGCGAGCTCATCCCCACCCCGTGACACGACGACGCGTCGGCCCCGCCCGGGGCCGACGCGTCGCCCCGGATCAGCCCTCGGGGCGGTTGAGCAGGCCCACCGCGATCGTGTGCACGGCGTCCAGCGCGGCCGGGTCGGCCAGCGGCGCCGAACCGCCGGTGACCACATACCACTCGTCGGCGTCCTTGTACTGCACCCGCAGCGTGACCCGGCCGTCGGCGTGCTCGGTGCGCAGCGTCAACTCGCCGGTCACCACGCCCACCTCGTCGGTCATGACCCCGCCCGGGCCGGGGGTGATGTCAGCGGTGCGGTCCGCCGGACCGCCCGGCGCGCCCCCGGCCGGTGCGCCCGGCACCGCGTCGGCGGCCATGCCCGCCCCGGAGACGTCGGCGGGCGCCGTCTGCCGGCCGTCCGCCGTCATCCCGGCCGAGGCCGGCCCGGCCGCCGTCTCCGGGGCCGGTGCGGCGTCTGTCTGCGGCGTGTCCGCCGGCGCCGGTGTGGCCTCCGGCCCGGTCACGGCTTGCTCGCCCATGTGCAGCCCTCCAGCATGTCGGTGAGAGCGGCCTTCTCGGCGCTTGTCACAGTCAGCTTCCAGTAGTGCTTGACCGTCACCCAGTCCGCCGCGTACTGACACCAGGACGACCGGTTCGGCGGCTTCCACTGGGACGGATCCTGGTCACCCTTTGCCCGGTTGGACCGCGCCGAAACCGCGATGAGCTGTGGCCGGGTCAGGTCGTTGGCGAAGTCGCCGCGCTTCGAGTCGTCCCACTCGTCCGCGCCGGAGCGCCACGCGGCGGCCAGCGGCACGGTGTGGTCGATGTCCACGTCCGACGGATCGTTGAGCACCACACCGTCGTAGACGCTCTCCCACCGGCCACCCACCACGTTGCAGCCGGACAGCTTGATGCCCTCGCCGTCGCGTTGCAGCACGCTGTCGCGTACGTCGCAGTTCTTGCCGGTGTTCCGCCAGTGCGGGAAGCGGGAGCGACTGTAGCCCTTCATCGCCCCGGCGGTGGCCACTGTCAGCTCACCGAGCTGCTTGTTCACGTTCCCGGAGGCGCTCGGCGGCGCCTCCGGCTCGTTGACCGACACGTCGCAGCCGGCCACGCCGAGGGCGAGCACCGCGCTCAGCGCGGCGGCCAGCCCGGCTCGGGCTCCTGATCTCGTACGCACAGACGACACCTCTCCAGCTTGCGTGCTCCGGGCGAGTCCGCACAGTACCCGGCCGCGGTTTCCGTGATTCGTGGCGTCGACGGTGGGCGGCGGGCAGAGTGGTGAGACGTGACAGCACCCGCTCCCGCGCTGCGTACCGGCACCGCCGCCGGACGCGGCACGCTGCTCGCCGCGATCCTCGCCTCCGGCATGGTGTTCCTGGACAGCACCGTGGTCAACGTCGCGCTGCCACGCCTCGGCGCCGAGTTGGACGCCACGGTCGCCGGTCTGCAATGGACCGTGAACGGCTATCTGCTCATGCTCGCCGCGTTCGTGCTGCTCGGTGGCGCGCTCGGCGACCGGTTCGGCAGGCGGCGCGTCTTCCTGTCCGGTGTGGTCTGGTTCGCGGCGGCGTCGGTGCTCTGCGGGCTGGCCCAGGACACCGGCTGGCTCGTCGCCGCCCGGTTCCTCCAGGGCGCCGGCGGGGCGCTGCTCACCCCCGGGTCGCTGTCGGTGCTCCAGGCCAGCTTCCACCCGGACGACAGGGGCCGGGCCATCGGCACCTGGTCCGGGCTGTCCGGAGTGTCCACCGCGCTCGGTCCGCTGCTCGGCGGCTGGCTCATCGACACGCTCTCCTGGCGGTGGATCTTCTTCGTCAACCTGCCGCTGGCCGTCGGCGTGGTGCTCGCCGCGCTGCGCTGGGTTCCGGAGAGCCGCGACGAGCAGGTGTCACGTACCGGCGGCGGGCGGCGGTTCGACGTGGCGGGCGCGCTGCTCGGCGCGCTCGCGCTCGGCGGCATCACGTACGCGCTGATCGACGCCCCGGCGCGCGGCCCGGACTCCCCTGCGGTGCTGGTCTCGGCGGTGCTCGGGGTGGCCGCCGTGGTGGTCTTCGTGCTGGTCGAGCGGCGGCGCGGCGACACCGCGATGCTGCCCACCGGGCTGTTCTCCAGCCGGCTGTTCTCGGTGCTCAACGTCTTCACGGTGGTGGTGTACGCGGCGCTCGGCGGGTTCACCTTCTTCCTCGCCGTCTACCTGCAGAACGTGGTCGGCTGGTCGGCGCTGCTCACCGGCCTGGCCACCGTGCCGATGACGGTGCTGCTGCTGGTCGGCTCGCCGCGCGCGGGCGCGCTGTCGGCCCGCATCGGCCCCCGTCTGCCGCTCACCGTCGGCCCGGTGATCGCCGCCGTGGGCCTGCTGCTGCTGCGACGGGTCGGGCCGGGCGCGTCGTACTGGGTGGACGTGCTGCCGGGCGTGGCGTTGTTCGGCGCCGGGCTCACGCTCGTGGTCGCGCCGCTGACCACGTCGGTGCTGGGCGCGGTGTCGGACCGGTTCGCCGGAGTGGCGAGCGGCTTCAACAACGCCGCCTCCCGGGCCGGTGGGCTGCTCGCGGTGGCCGCGCTGCCGCTGCTGGTGGGGCTGTCGGGCACCGGGTACGAGCAGAAGGGGGCGCTGGCCGACGCGTACCGGGGGGCGTTGGCGTGGTGCGCGGGGCTGCTGCTGGTCGGCGCGGTGCTCGCCGCCGTGCTCATCCACCGCCCCGGGCGGGAGGGCGGGGCCCCCGCGTCACGCTGAGGCCCCGCCGTGCCGTGCCGGGATCAGGCGCGGGTGCGGTTCACCGCGCTCGTGACCGCCTTGATCGAGGCGGTGACGATGTTGGCGTCCATTCCGACGCCCCACACCGTACGGCCGTCCACCTCGCACTCCACGTACGCGGCGGCCTGCGCGTCCCCACCGGAGGACAGCGCGTGCTCGTGGTAGTCGAGCACCCGTACCGCCACGCCCAGGGACTGCAGCGCGTTGACGTACGCGTCGATCGGACCGTTGCCGACGGCGGTGAGCGCGCGGGTCTCGCCGCCGAAGCCGACGCGGGCGTCGATCTCGACCTTGCCGTCGACGGTGCCGATCGTGTAGTCGGCCAGCTTCACGGCCGGGTCCACCTGGTGGTCGACCAGGTAGTTGCGGGCGAAGATCTCCCACATCGTGCCCGGCTCGACCTCGCCGCCGTCGTGGTCGGTGACCTGCTGCACCACTCCGGAGAACTCGATCTGGAGGCGGCGCGGCAGGTCGAGCTGGTGCTCGGTCTTCATGATGTACGCGACGCCGCCCTTGCCGGACTGCGAGTTGACCCGGATGACCGCCTCGTACGTGCGGCCCAGGTCCTTCGGGTCGATCGGCAGGTAGGGCACCGCCCAGGTGAAGTCGTCCACCGGCACCCCGGCCGCCGCCGCGTCGGCGTTCAGCGCGGCGAAGCCCTTGTTGATCGCGTCCTGGTGCGAGCCGGAGAACGCGGTGTAGACCAGGTCGCCCGCGTACGGGTGGCGCTCGTGCACCGGCAGCTGGTTGCAGTACTCGACGGCGCGCTTGATCTCGTCGATGTTGGAGAAGTCGATCATCGGGTCGATGCCCTGGGAGAACATGTTCAGGCCCAGCGTCACCAGGTCGACGTTGCCGGTGCGCTCGCCGTTGCCGAACAGGCAGCCCTCGATCCGGTCGGCGCCGGCCAGCAGGCCGAGCTCGGCGGCGGCCACGCCGGTGCCCCGGTCGTTGTGCGGGTGCAGGCTCAGCACCAGGCTGTCCCGCCGGGGCAGGCGCCGGTGCATCCACTCGATCGAGTCGGCGTAGACGTTCGGCATCGCCATCTCGACGGTGGCCGGCAGGTTGATGATCAGCTTCCGGTCCGGGGTCGGGTCGATCACGTCGATGACCGCCGAGCAGACCTCCAGCGCGTACTCCAGCTCGGTGCCCGTGTACGACTCCGGCGAGTACTCGTAGTGGATGTCGGTGTCCGGGGTGTGGATCTCCGCGTACTTCTGGCACAGCCGCGCGCCCTGGGTGGCGATGTCGGTGATGCCGTCGCGGTCCAGTCCGAAGACCACCCGGCGCTGCAGCGTCGAGGTGGAGTTGTAGAAGTGCACGATGGCCCGGCGGGCGCCGCGCAGCGACTCGAAGGTCCGCTCGATCAGGTGCTCCCGGCACTGGGTCAGCACCTGGATGGTGACGTCCTCGGGGATCAGGTCCTGCTCGATCAGCTGCCGTACGAAGTCGTAGTCGGTCTGGCTCGCCGAGGGGAAGCCGACCTCGATCTCCTTGTAGCCCATCTGCACCAGGAGCTGGAACATCCGCCGCTTACGCTCGGGCGACATCGGGTCGATCAGGGCCTGGTTGCCGTCGCGGAGGTCGACGGCGCACCAGCGGGGCGCGGCCTCGACGCGGCGGGTGGGCCAGGAGCGGTCCGGCAGGTCGACGCCGAACTCACGGTCGTACGGAACGTAGCGGTGGACCGGCATCCGGCTGGGGCGCTGGCGGGCGAACGGATCGGTCTCGGTGACAGGTTGAGCCATCTCGGAGTGCTCCCTGGAACATGTGGCGTCAGCAGATCGGAAAGGTGTCGGCGGGATGCCGGGCGACGGTGCGCGGCGGTGCCGAGGAAAAGATCGGATGTGCTGGACGGCGCGTAGCGACTCCGCGACGAGGTGCCGGCCGGTCAGGCCTCGTCGCGGCAGCCAAGGAGAAGGTACGCGCGCCACATGACAAGGTCACCCTACGTGGTGGGATGGGCCGTGGGAAGAGCGGTCCGGACTATGGGACCAGAGTCACGGAGTCGGAGGACTTCGCAACGTCCGGTAGCCGAGGTGTCCGCTCCGCCCGGGTCACCGCGGGCACGATCGCCAGTCCGACGAGGATGAAGATCGCCGCGGCCGGGTACCAGCCCCAGCCGCCGGTGCTCACGCCGAGCGCTGTCAGCCCGGCCGGAGCGATCAGGAACTGCACCTGGGAGCCGAGCCCGAACGCGCCGACGTACGCGCCGCGCTGGGCGGCGGGCGGCAGCGTGGCGGTGAGTCCCCAGGCGCCCGCCGACTCGATCAGCTCCGCCAGGATGAGCAGCGTCGCGGCGGCGACCAGCACCGCCACGGTGAGCGGTCCCCGGGTCGCGCCGGAGATCGGCAGGACCACGCAGAACCCGGCGATCAGTACCGCGCCCCGGCGGGACGCCCGGGCCGCGCCGGACGCGTCGTCCGCGCCCCGGCTGGCGCGTACCTGGAACAGCACGATCAGCACGGTGTTGAGCAGCACCAGCCCGGCGATGATCGTCTTCGGCGCGTCGGTGTGGGTGAGGATCCACAGCGGCATCACCGTCAGGTAGAGCGTCTGGTGCGCGGTGAGCAGCCCGGAGAGCAGCGCGACGGCCATGAAGGGCCGGTCCCGCAGCACCGCCAGCCGGCTCATCGGCTCGGCGGGGCGGGTCACCTCCGGCAGCCGGGGAAGGCGGCGGACAAAACCGGCAGTCACCAGGAAGACCACGGCGATGAACCAGACCATCCCGCGGTACGCCCAGATCGTGTCGACGGCCAGCACCAGGCCGCTGATCAGCGCGCCGATCCCGAAGCCGACGTTCAGCGAGGAGCGCTGGTAGGCCATCGCGGTGACCCGTTCCTCAGGGCGCAGCACGTTGATCGAGTAGACCTGGCGGGCCACGCCGGTCGCCGCGCCCGTCACGGCCAGCGCGATCACCACCGCGAGGAACCCGGCGAAGCCGCCGACGAACGGGTACGCGGCGAACAGCGCCGCGTCGAGCAGCAGGCAGACGATCCACACCCGCTGCGGCCCGTACCGGTCGGTGAGCCCGCCCAGCGGCACGGTGCCGAGCAGGGACGCGCCGGCGGCGAGTGAGAGGCCGAGCCCCACCTGGGCCGGACTCAGCCCGAGCGCCCGGGTGAAGAAGACGGCGCTGCCCGCCTGGAACAGGCCGGTGCCGACGGCGTAGACCATCGCCTGCACGGCCAGGGCGCGGGTCAGCCCGGCCGGTGGTACGACGTCGCGGACGGCGGTGCGGATGCTTTCTCTGGCCCTCATGACCGGTGAGCAGATCGTGCCCCCCACGCGAGGGGCGAGCCTTTTAGGCTGAGCCGAATCGGGGGTGCGCATGTCCGAGTTGCGGTTCACGCTGGCCGACGTCGCGGGCGTGCGGTTCGGTGTGTCGCCGGCCAACGAGACGGTCATGAGCATGTGGGCGCTTGCCGATCCGGCCCGCTATCCGGTGCACCTGCGGTGGATCGATCGGGCGCGGGTAACACTGCGCCGCCCGGAGGTGGCCGAGCGGGTCGCTCCGCTGGTGCATCTCACCCTGCCGCGCCGCTGGCTGCCCGACTTCCTCACCCCGGCGGCCCGCCCGGGGGTGGAGATGGACGGTCAGCTCGACCAGATCGCCGCGACGCCGCCCGACGTGGTGGTCAGGGACCTGCTGTCGACCACGCCGAGCGGACCGCTTCGCCCGTTCGGGCGGGCGTTGCTCGCCGACCCGACCGGGCTGTTGCCGCGGCTCGTCGAGGCGATGCGGGTCTGGTACGACGAGGCGATCGCCCCGGACTGGCCGCGGATGCGGGCGGTGCTCGATGCCGACGTCGCGTACCGGGCGGCACAGCTCGCCGAGGGCGGGACGGGGAAGCTGTTCGAGCGGCTCCACCCCGGCCTGCGGTGGCTCGGCGACCGGGTGGTCAGCGACGACCCGTTCGAGCGGGACTTCGACCTTCGAGGGCGAGGGCTGGCGTTGAACCCGAGCGTGTTCAGCCGCCAGCGGGTGCTGTGGAACCTGCTGGAGGACTCGTTGCCCGCCGCGGCGTACCCGGTGCGGGCGGTCGGGACGCTGTGGGAGCGCGACCCCGAACCGGCCGGCGACGCGCTGGCCCGGGTGGTCGGCGGCGGCCGGGCGGCGTTGCTGCGCCTGCTCGACGCGGCGTCCACCACCACGGACCTCGCCCGGCTCACCGGGCTGTCCGCCGGGAACGTGTCCCAGCACCTCTCCGCGCTGCACGCCGCCGGTCTCGTCACCCGGTCCCGGGCCGGGCGGCACGTGCTCTACCGCAACACCGAGGTCGGCGCCGCGTTGCTCCGCGCGGCCCGGGACGGCTGAGCGGTACGCGTCACGGCGTGCCCGGGCTCGGCGCCTCCCGGCCCACCGGCTCGCCCTCGGTCACCGCGCCGGCCAGCTCGACGGCGCCCGGCGCGGCGCCCGGCTCGCCGGTCAGCGTCAGGGTGCCGAACCCGGCCCGTACCGCCGCCGGGGTGCCGTCCTCCCGGAAGCAGTAGATGCCCACGTCCAGCGGCGCGTTCAGCGACGCCGAGGTGGTGTCGACCGTGTAACACGGGCCGCCGGCGCCGGGTAGCGACTCGGCGGGGGAGACCGCGAGCGGCGCACGCCTGTCGGTGAGCACCTCCAGCCAGTCGGTGAACGGGTGCTGCACGCGGGGGTCGAGCCGGCGCGGCACCGCGTCGTCGGCGTCGCCGAGGCGGACGCAGGTCGCCGCCCGGGCCCAGCCGGCCGAGGGCAGCGCGCACTGGAACAGCCCGTCGGATGTGGCGGCCAGCGAGACGTCCACCGTTCCGGCGTGCCCCCAGCCGGGCACGTCGACCCGCCAGCTCCCGTCGTTCGCGCTGGTGAAGGAGACCGTCCGGGGCGTGCCCTCGGCGGGCGTGAAGGCGTACGTGGCGGTGAGGTGCCGGTCCTGCGCGGCGGCGGCCAGCCCGGCCAGTTCCTCGCGGGCAGCGTCGACCTGCACCGGGACCGGGTCGGCGGTGCCGGTGGGCGCCGCCTCGGGGTGGTCGCCGCCACAGGCGGCCAGCAATGCCGGCAGGGTGAGCGCGAGCACGCCGGTCAGCCGGCGGGCCGCACGTCGATGAGCGTGCACCGGGTCATTCTGCGTCGTGAGGGCGGTCGCGGTCAGCCCACCGTACGGCTGTACCGCTTGGCGTGTCGCGTCTGCCGGCCTGGTGAGCCGCCCCACGCCCGGGCCGGATGGTGGGATCACCCGGTCCGGCGGCGCGGCCCGCCCGATAGGCTGAGGCGGTCTGACACGCGCCGCCGGACCGAGAAACCCGGCGGCGTCGGCACGCTCAGGGTCGTCGCTGGGAGGGAGTGCACGTCGTGGCACTCGTGGTGCAGAAGTACGGCGGGTCCTCCGTCGCCAACGCCGAGCGGATCAAGCGGGTGGCCGAGCGCATCGTGGCCGCGCGCAAGGCCGGCGACGACGTGGTGGTGGTGGTGTCCGCCATGGGCGACACCACCGACGAGCTGCTCGACCTGGCCAACCAGGTCAGCCCGCTGCCGCCGGGCCGCGAGCTGGACATGCTGCTCACCGCCGGGGAGCGGATCTCCATGGCGCTGCTCGCCATGGCCATCCACAACCTGGGGTACGAGGCTCGCTCGTTCACCGGTTCCCAGGCTGGCGTGATCACCACCTCGGTGCACGGCCGGGCCCGGATCATCGACGTGACCCCGGGGCGCCTCAAGGGCGCGCTGGACGAGGGTGCGGTGGTCATCGTCGCCGGCTTCCAGGGCGTCTCGCAGGACACCAAGGACGTGACCACGCTCGGCCGGGGCGGCTCGGACACCACAGCCGTCGCGCTCGCCGCCGCGCTGGAGGCGGACGTCTGCGAGATCTACACCGACGTGGACGGGATCTTCTCGGCCGACCCTCGGATCGTGCCGAACGCCCGGCACATCAAGCGGATCACCTACGAGGAGATGCTGGAACTGGCGGCCTGCGGCGCGAAGGTGCTGCATCTGCGCAGCGTCGAGTACGCGCGGCGCGCGGGCTTGCCGATCCACGTCCGTTCGTCATACTCGACCAACACCGGCACGATGGTCACCGGATCGATGGAGGACCTTCCTGTGGAACAGGCATTGATCACCGGGGTCGCCCACGACCGCAGCGAAGCGAAGATCACGATCGTCGGCGTGCCCGACGAGCCGGGCGCCGCGGCGTCGATCTTCGACACCGTGGCCGGTGCGGAGATCAACATCGACATGATCGTGCAGAACGTGTCCACCGAGGGCACGGGCCGCACCGACATCTCGTTCACGCTGCCCAAGGCCGACGGCCCGACCGCGATGACCGCGCTCAGCAAGATCCAGGAGGCGGTCAAGTTCAAGGGCCTGCTCTACGACGACCACGTCGGCAAGGTCTCGCTGATCGGCGCGGGCATGCGCTCGCACCCGGGCGTGGCGGCCGGCTTCTTCGCCGCCCTCGGCGCGGCCGGTGTGAACATCGAGATGATCTCCACTTCGGAGATCCGGGTCTCCGTGGTCTGCCGCGACACCGACCTGGACAAGGCGGTCCGCGCCATCCACGACGCCTTCGAACTGGGTGGTGACACCGAAGCCGTCGTCTACGCCGGCACCGGGCGGTAACGCGCCGTGGCGTCGCTGCCCACCCTCGCCGTGGTCGGGGCGACAGGTGCCGTCGGCACGGTGATGTGCCAGATCCTCTCCTCCCGGCGCAACGTGTGGGGCGAGATCCGGCTGCTCGCCTCGGAGCGGTCGGCCGGCAAGCGCGTGCAGTGCCGGGGCGAGGAGCTGACCGTCCAGGCGCTCACCGCCGACGCGTTCGACGGCGTCGACGTGGCCATGTTCGACGTACCGGACGAGGTCTCCGCGCAGTGGGCCCCGGTCGCCGTCGCGCGCGGCGCGGTGGTGGTGGACAACTCCGGCGCGTTCCGGATGGACCGGGACGTGCCGCTCGTGGTCCCCGAGATCAACCCCGAGCAGGTACGCAACCGGCCCAAGGGCATCATCGCCAACGCCAACTGCACCACGCTGGCGATGATCGTGGCGGTCGCGCCACTGCACCGCGAGTACGGCCTGCGCGAGCTGGTGCTCGCGTCGTACCAGGCGGTCTCCGGGGCGGGGCAGGCCGGCGTGGACGCGCTGCACCTGCAGCTCGGCAAGATCGCCGGGGATCGGGTGCTCGGTTCCCGCGCCGGCGACGTACGCCAGGCGGTCGGCGACGAGCTGGGTCCGTTCCCGGCGCCGCTGGCGCTCAACGTCGTGCCGTGGACGGGATCGCTGGCCGACGGCGGCTGGTCCACCGAGGAGATGAAGCTGCGCAACGAGTCGCGCAAGATCCTCGGGCTGCCCGACCTCAAGGTCTCGGCCACCTGCGTACGGGTGCCGGTGGTGACCGGTCACTCGGTCGCCGTGCACGCGGTCTTCGCTACCGAGGTGGACGCCGAGGGTGCCCGTGAGGCGCTGCGCAACGCGCCGGGCGTGATCCTGGTCGACGACCCGGCGGCCGGGGAGTTCCCGATGCCCATCGACGCGGTCGGCACCGACCCGTCGTGGGTGGGCCGGATCCGTCGCGCGGTGGACGACCCCCGCGCCCTGGACCTCTTCGTGACGGGCGACAACCTCCGCAAGGGCGCCGCCCTGAACACGGCCCAGATCGCCGAGCTCCTGGCCAAGGACCTGACCCGCCCCTGAGCGGTGTCCGCTCGCCGCGCCCGGCGCGGTGCGTCAGCACGAACCGTTCACCGGTTTGGCCGATCCGGTGTACAGGTACGCGTCGGGGACCCAGGTGCCGTCGGTGAGCTTGTTCCACAGCGTGCTGGCGCCCCAGCGGCCGGTCACGGAGGTGCCGCTCGACGAGCAGGCGACGGCTGCCGTGGCGCCGTCCGCGATCGAGCCGACCACCCCGTACCCGGTGCCCGGCCCGGACCGCCGGCTGACCGACGTGCCACCGTAGCTGTCGACGATGCCCTCGGTGAAGCCGAGCGCCCCGTAGTTGTACAGCGATCCGCCGACGTTGGCGCGTTTCGAGCCGTGCAGCGCGTACCCCTCGTAGGCCGTGCTGCCCTCTCTCGGCACCCACTTGCCCAGGTTGTGGGTGGCGATCGCCACGTACGCGCTGTTCTGCCGGAGGCCCAGGTGCACGTGTCGGCTGCTGGCGGAGCCGCCGCAGGTGATGTCGGTACCGGTGTCGCCGAGGTAGGTGCCCGCGCTGACCGACGCCCCGTCGACGTCGATGTTGTTCCAGAGGTGGTAGTAGTCGGTGGTGTAGCCCCGGTCGTGGACCACCCGGACCCAGCCCTTGCACATCGTGTACGCGGTGCCGGCGCGCACGGCCAGCACTCGCTGGTCACCGCCGACCAGGTCGATCGAGCTGAACGGTCGCGGGGAGCCGGACCAGCCGTGCGGGCCGCCCCTGAGGGTCCACGACTGGCCGAGGGCGAACGGCAGGCGCATGCCGGTGCGGTAGTCCCCGTCGGCGGAAAGCGTGCCGAGGGTGGTGAAGGCGTCCCGCTCCGCGTGGGCGAGGACGGACGCTGGAGCTGCCGCGGCCAGGTCGGCGAAGGTGGCCTCGCCCTCCAGGGCGACCTGCCAGTCGCCGCGCTGCCAGCGGGCGATGAAGATCCAGCCGGACGGGTACAGCCCTTCCTTCTGCGGGGCGACGAGCACCGCGGTGCCGAAGGCCCAGGCCCGGCCGTCGCGGCGGGTGACGCTCACCCGGGTGTCCTCCGCACCGGCGGCGCGGATCTCCTGGTCGGCCGCGACCGCGGCTCTGTCGAGCAGCCTGTGTCGTACGGCGGCCGTGACGTCGTCGGCCGGTGCGGCCTGGGCGCTGTTCGGCGCGGTGCCGATCGCTGCGGCAACGAGCAGGATCGCGGTGGCGGTGCCGAACCGACGTCGCGTATCGATCATGTCCTCTCCCAGGGGGGTCGAGAGGTTGACACGTGTCCGACGGACGATATCCGAGTGATTTACATATGTCTATGCGTTGTCAGGCGGCGGAGAGGTGGACGCCGTCCCGGCCGTGGCGCTTCACGGCGTACAGGGCCTGGTCGGCTCGGTGCAGGGTGCGTTCCGGGGACTCGCCGGGTCGCGGCAGGGCCACGCCGACGCTGATCGTCCGGCCGGTGCGGCGGGCCGCCTCGGTGAGCCGTTCGGCGATCCGGACCGCCTCCTCCGGGCGGCTCACCTCGATCACCGCCACGAACTCGTCGCCGCCGGTCCGGTACAGCTCGTCGCCCTGGCGCAGCGCGCCCTCCAGCGCGCGGGCCAGGCCCACCAGCAGCCGGTCGCCGGCCTGGTGGCCGTACGTGTCGTTGACGTCCTTGAACCCGTCCACGTCGATCGCCAGCAGCGCGGTCCGCCCCGGCATGGCGGTGGCGATCCGCTTCCCGAACGGGCCGGTGTGGCGCAGCCCGGTGAGCGGGTCCGAGTTGGCCTGCTCGCGGAGCCGGGCGAGCGTACGCAACCGGTCCAGGCAGGTCCACGCCTGCCCGGCGAGCAGCTCGATCAGGTTGACTGTGGTCGGATCGGGACGCAGGCGCTGCTCGTCGGCGACCAGCAGCACGCCACCGGCGGCCGGTGTGCCGACCGGCACCGCCACCAGCGTGCGCGCGCCGGCCCGGGTCAGCGGCAGGTACTCCTCGGTGGGCGGATGGCCCGCCTCACCCAGCGTGTACGCCGAGCCGTACCGGTGGGCCCGGTCGATCATGCGGTCGAGCGCGGCCGGTCCGGCCTCGTCCAGCTCGGCCCGGATCCTCGCCTCCAACTCGCCAGGCGTGTCGGTGGGCGCGCCGAGGCGCGGGCCCTGCCGGCCGGTGAGCACCAGCACGGCGGCGGAGAGCGCCGACACGTCCCGGGCCGCGGCGAGCGCGGCGGTCATCAGGTCCCAGTCGGTCGGCGCGGCGGTGAACGCGGCGGCGTGCCGGAGCAGCTTCTCGCTCCGGCTCTCGGCCGGTGGCCCGCCCAGCGCGGCGATCCGCCCGCCGAGGCGGTCGGCCACCAGTTCGGCGGTCTCCCGCCACGCCGCGAGCACGACCGGCTCGCTCCACTGGAGGTCGAGCACCCCGATCGGACGGCCGTCCGGGTCGCGTACCGGCACGCAGAGTTCGGCGATGACGTCCGGGCGGACCTCGAGGTAGTCGGGGTCGGCGCCGACGTCGGGCACGGCGGCGGTGAGCCCGGAGGCGTAGACCCGCCGCACCACCGACGGTTCGGGCCGGTGGCGGCCCGGCGGGGTGCCGTCGGCGGTCGCCGGCACGTGCGAGAAGACCTGCCAGGCGCCGGTGGCGGCGACACAGCGCAGATGGTCGCGGACGCGGAGCAGGACGGTGGCGGTCGCCGGGGTGTGCCGGGCGAGCGCGGCGACGGTCCACTGGCACGCCTCCGGGACGGTGGACGCCGTGGGGAGGCGCACCGTGACGTCGCGGAGGACTCGCTCGTGATCCACGTCGTTCCTGCTCGGAGGGGGGTCGGGTCGCGATCAAGGGTACTCAGCGCAACTGCCACCGACCCTCGTACACATGTGCTATCCACAGGCTGTGGACGCAGCCTGTGGGCGGAATCGGGCCTGCGCGAGCAGGCGCGCGGCGATAACGTGAGGGCCCGGGCACCCGAGGAGGCGCACCGATGCTCATCGCCCAGCTCAGCGACCCGCACGTGACCACCGGCCCGCTCGCGGCCGACCCGGCGTCCGGGTTGCACCGGGCGCTCGGCGCGGTGCTCGCCCTGCGGCCCCGGCCCGACTGCGTGGTGATCACCGGTGACCTCACCGCCAACGGCCGCCCGGACGAATACCTCGCGCTGCGCGAGATCGTCGGCGCGTTCCCGCTGCCGGTGCACCTGGCGACCGGCAACCACGACGACCGCGAGTCGCTGCTCGACACGTTCGGCGGCACCCCCTATCTGGCCGGTGGCTTCTCGGCGCACTACCACGTCGACCTGCCGGACGCGACGCTCGTGGTGCTCGACTCGCTCACCCCGGGCAGCCCCGGCGGGCGGCTCGGCGACGAGCAGCTCGCCTGGCTCGACGGGGTGCTCGCCGGGCGTACCGACGTGCCCGCCGTCGTGTGCCTGCACCATCCGCCGGTCGCGGTGGGCGCACCCGGCATGGACGCCGTGGGCCTCGCCGACGCCGACGCGCTCGCCGCCGTGGTCGCCCGGCACCCCCATGTCGTACGCGTCGCCTCGGGGCACCTGCACCGCCACGTGACGAGCGCCTTCGCCGGTACGGTGCTGACCACCGCGCCGAGCACCTGGGTCCAGGTGAGCCTCACCATGACCGACGACGAGGAGCCGGGCTTCGTCGCCGAGCCGACCGCCTTCCTGCTGCACCTGATCGCCGACGGCGGCTGCGTGACGCACACCGTCCAGGTCAGCCACGCAGCCGGGCGTACCTGCTGGTTCTGACGCCGATGCTCTGGTACGTCGCGTACGGGTCCAATCTGCACGCCGCACGGCTCGACTGGTATCTGCGTGGCGGGTGTCCACCCGGCGGGCTGCGCACGTACCCCGGCTGCCGGGACCGCCGCCCACCGCGCCGGACGGTCCCGGTGCTGATCCCCGGCGGCGTCTACTTCGCCGGGGAGTCGCGGGCCTGGACCGGCGGCATGGCGTTCTACGACCCGCTGTTGCCCGGCCGGGCGGCGGCGCGCGGCTACCTGGTGACCGTCGAGCAGTTCGCGGACATCGCCGCGCAGGAGATGTACCGGTCACTCGGCGCCGACCTGGCCGGGATCCGCGTGGCGGTCGAGACCGGGCGGGCGAGGCTCGGGCCGGGCCGCTACGAGACGCTGCTGCGCGTCGGTGTCCACGAGGGCCTGCCGATGCTCACGTTCACCGCGCCGCACCGGGCGGTGGAGGTGCCCTGGACCCGGCCCGCCCCGGTCTACCTCGGCCTGCTGGCGCGCGGGCTGCGCGAGGCGCACGGATGGGACGCCGCACGCACTGTCGGCTACCTGGCGGGCCGGCCGGGGGTCGCCGGGCGGTGGACCCGGTCCGCGTTGCGCGGGCTCGTCGGTGCCGCCTACAGCGGGCGGCCGGACCGGCCCTCCGGGGCGTCAGTCGAGTTCGGACAGTGTGCCGGATATGCCGGGCCGTCGGAGATGAACGACCGTTCGGTCGACGATGGGTGTCCGGCAGGTGGTGATTCGGGCGAGGACGGTTGCCAGCGCAAGGAATTCCGCGTGACATGAGCGTCGGCGCCGGCTCCCTGTCCCTGGGGGCCGGCGCCTTCGACGACGGCCGGCGTCGACAGCGTGCGCCGCGCGGAATTTCACCTGACCGTCATGTCCGACTCGTCCCGCAGGCCGGTACCCGTCGCCGGAGACAACGACGATTCCTGATGCCGCCCCGTTCGACCTGGCGGCCGGTGGATGAGAAGCTACCCCGGCGGGGTGGCATTCCCCCGAGTACCGCTCTCCGCGATCGACACCTGTCACGGCACGGATCAGGGTCGCCGGGCGAACCATCGTCCGGACGCCACATACCTGCATCTCACGAGGAGTTCCATGTCCGTCACCGGGATGCGACGCCGGGCCGCCGTCGGCCTGGCCGCACTCGCCGCGACCGCGTTCACCGCGGTCGCCGTCACCCCCGACCAGGCCGAGGCCCGCCCGAAGCCGGTCGACGTCCAGTTGCTCGCGCTCAACGACTTCCACGGCAACCTGGAGCCGCCGACCGGGTCCAGCGGCACCATCGACGGTCAGCCGGCCGGTGGCGCGGAATACCTGGCCAGCCACCTGAAGTCGATGCGCGCCGCCGCGAAGCAGCAGGGCAAGGGCACCGTGACCGTCGCCGCCGGTGACCTGATCGGCGCCTCGCCGCTGCTGTCCGCCGCGTTCCACGACGAGCCCACCATCGAGGAGATGAACCTCGCCGGGCTGGAGTTCGCGAGCGTCGGCAACCACGAGTTCGACGAGGGCGCGGCCGAGCTGCTGCGCATGCAGCGCGGCGGCTGCCACCCGGTCGACGGCTGCGCCGACGGCACGCCGTTCGGCGGCGCCAAGTTCACGTACCTCTCGGCGAACGCGTTCAAGACCTCCACCGGCCTGCCGCTGATGCAGCCGTTCGGCATCAAGATCGTCAAGGGTGTCCCGATCGGGTTCATCGGGATGACCCTGGAGGGCACCCCGAACATCGTGAGCCAGCAGGGCGTCGCCGGCCTGCGGTTCACCGACGAGGCCGACACCGCCAACAAGTACGCCAAGATCCTGCGCCTGCTCGGGGTCAAGAGCATCGTCGTGCTGGTGCACGAGGGCGGTGTGCAGAACGGCGGCGGCATCAACGACTGCACCGGTTTCAGCGGCCCGATCGTCGACATCGCCAACCGGATGGACCCGTCCATCGACGTGATCGTCAGCGGGCACACCCACGCCGCGTACAACTGCAACATCAACGGCAAGCTGGTCACCAGCGCCAGCTCGTTCGGCCGCCTGGTCACCCAGATCGACCTGAAGATCGACCCGCGCACCCGCGACGTGGTGAGCGCGTCCGCGAACAACGTGGTGGTCACCCGGGACGTGAAGCCGGACCGGCCCTCGACCGACCTGATCAACAGGTACAAGACCGCGCTCGGCCCGGTGGCCGACCGGGTGGTCGGCGAGACCACCGCCGTGATCACCAAGACCCCGGAGAACCTGTACCAGACCGGGGTCGACGCCAACGGGAAGCCGACGTACCAGACCGGTGAGTCGCCGCTGGGCAACCTGATCGCCGACGCCCAGCTCGCCGCCACGGACACCGAGCAGAACGCGGTCGCCGCGTTCATGAACCCCGGTGGCGTACGCGCCGACCTCGACGCCGGCCCGGTCACCTACGCCGAGGCGTTCACCGTGCAGCCGTTCGCCAACAACCTGGTGACGCTGGACCTGACCGGCGCGCAGCTCTACTGCATGCTGGAGCAGCAGTTCACAGTGGCGCGCGTGCTCTACGCGTCCTCGACCGTCAACTACGTCGTGGACGTCAACGGCACCACCGCGCCGGCCGGCACGCCGTGCGCCGGCACCCGGGTGGTCCGGGGCAGCCTCACCATCAACGGCACCCCGGTGACGGACACCGCCACCTACCGGGTCACCGTGAACAACTTCCTCGCCGGTGGCGGCGACGGCTTCAGCGTCCTGACCGGCGGCACCAACGCGGTGACCGGCCAGATCGACCTGGACGCCTTCACCGCGTACCTGACCGAGAAGTCGCCGGTCTCCCCGCCGGCGCTGGACCGGATCCGCACGACCACCGAGGTCGCCGCCGGCTGACGGCCGACCGCACCGCCGACGGGCCCCGGAGCGACGCTCCGGGGCCCGTTCGTGTCAGGCTGCGCGCTTCGTCGCAGGCCGCCGGCTTCGTGTCAGGTCGCCCGCGCGGGCTCGGGCTCCGGCGTCGCGGCGGCCGTCGGGCGGCCGTCCTGCGCGGCGGTGAGCAGCGGACGCAGCGACAGCGCGAGCACCGAGGCGGCCAGGCAGCCGCCCACCACGACAGCGACCCACACCCGCCCGTTCGCCGCGCCGATCAGCGGTCCGGCGGTGACCGGGCCGACCACCCCGCTGATCCCGAAGATCATCGAGCTCATCGCGTTGTACCGGCCGCGCAGCTCGTCGGTGGCGAGCGCGTTCGTGAGCGCGGGCATGACCGGCGACAGCATCGTCTCGCCGAACCCGAAGATCGCCGAGCAGGCCACCACGCCGAGCGCCGCGAGCGCCGCGTTGCCGCCGCCCACCACGCCCGCCGCGCCGAGCACCAGCCAGGCGCCGGCGAAGACCGCGCCCACAGTGGCGAGTGCACGGGTACGGCTGCGCCCCTCCAGCCGCCGGATCACCAGCAGCTGCGAGAGCACGATCATCACGGTGTTCGCGGCCAGCGCCCACGCCACCACCCGGGGCGTCACCTCGACCACCCGTACCGAGTACGCCGCGAAGCCCACCTCGATCTGCGCGTACCCGCAGGTGGTGAGCACCAGGCCGAAGATGACCAGGCGGCGGAACGGCCGGTCCCGCAGCACCGTCAGGTAGCCGCCGGTGCTCCGGCCGTCAGCCTTCGCGTCCGTCGCCACGGGCGGCCGGCGCCCGACGTGCGGCAGGCTCAGCAGGATCAGCGCGGGCGTCAGGTAGCTCACCGCGTCCAGCAGGTAGATCACCTCGAAGGTGATCGGACGGGCCACGTCGATCACCGCGCCGGAGATCAGGCCGCCGGTGCCGATACCGAGATTGAGCAGCGCGAAGTTGAGCCCGAAGACGCGTTGCCGCTCGCCGTCGTCGGTCAGCGACGCGAGGATGGTGTTCTGCCCGGCCCAGATCGCCGAGCTGCCGATGGCGACGAGCGTCATCACGCCGAACGCCGAGGCCGTCGAGTCGACCAGCGCCAGCGAGCCGGTGCCGATCGCCTCGATCACCAGGCAGGGCAACACCACCCGGCGCGCGCCGAACCGGTCGATGAACGTGCCGGCCAGCGGCGAGAGAGCCAGCGTGACCGCGCCGAACCAGCCGATCACCAGCCCGGCCCGGGTGTCGGTCAGACCGCGTACGTCGGTGAGGTAGATGAACAGGAACGGCAGGGTGAGGCCGCGCCCGACAGCGGAGAAGAGCGTGCCGAGCAGGATCCGGCGGGCTTCGGGACGGGCGGGGAGGGCGCGGCGCAGCATGCGGGGATTCTGTTCGGCGGGTACGACTACCGCGACCCGTTTACCCCTTACGCGAGCGGTCGCCGGGCCGGAAGGTGAGCGAGCACACGTGCTCTGCCATGCTGGCTCGGTGACGACGACCTGGCGGCACCTGCCCGCACCGGCCCGCGAGATCGCCGAGACGGCCACCGACGCGGTGACCGCCGCGCAGGCCCGCGACGCCGAGGCGTACGCCCCGTCCGTCGAGCGGCTGGCCGCCGCCGACCGGGCCGGGCTGGTGCTCGGTGGCGTGGTCCGGCTGCTGCTGGAGGAGGGGCATCCGGACGGGCTGGACGGCGACGACGTACGGCAGGTGCTGGAACAGTGCGTCCGGTCGGCGGCGCCGTGGTGGCCCGACGTCGACCCACACGTGCTGCTGGTGCTGCTGGCCGGCGCGCTCGGCGTCTACGACCCCGGCGACGACGAGAATCCGCCCGGCCCGGCGGCGATCGCCCGGCACGCGCCGCTGCTCGTGGCCGACCTGCTGGCGGTCACCGGGCGCCCGTTCGCCGAGTACCTGACCGCCGCGTTCGCCGAGGTGGCGCGCACGGAGACGCACGACTGACGGTCTTTACGGGCTGGCGGCCAGGAAGACGAACGCGGCTAGCAGCACCAGGTGCACCCCGCCCTGGAGCACCGTCGCCCGGCCCGGCACGACGGTGAGCACGGCGGTCACCGCGGTCAGCGCCAGCAGCGTCATCTGGGTGCCGCCCAGGCCCAGCATCAACGGCCCGTCCAGCCAGATCGAGGCGATCGCGATGGCCGGGATGGTCAGGCCGATGCTGGCCATGGCCGAGCCGAGAGCGAGATTGAGGCTGATCTGCACCCGGTCCCGCCGTGCCGCCCGGGCGGCGGCGAGCGTCTCCGGCAGCAGCACCAGCAGCGCGATGACCACGCCGACGAACGCCTGCGGCAGGTTGGCGGCGCTGACCGCCGTCTCGATCGCCGGGGAGATCGTCTTCGCGTCGCCGACCACCGCTACGAGCGCCACCACGAGCAGGGCCAGGCTGGCCAGCGCGGTACGCGTGGACGGCGGTTCGGCGTGCCCGTCGCCGGTCTTGTCCTCGGCGAGGATGCTGCCCTCCTGCGTGACCGGGAGGAAGTAGTCGCGGTGCCGGCCGGTCTGCACCATGACGAACAGCAGGTAGAGCGCCAGCGAGGCGACGGCCGCGAAGGCGAGCTGCGCGGGGGAGAACTCCGGCCCGGGCCGGCTCGTGGTGAACGTCGGCACCACCATGCTGAGGGTGGCGAGCGTGGCCACCGTGGCGAGCGCCCCGCCGGTGCCCTCCGGATTGAACACCGCCACCTGCCGGCGTAGCGCGCCGAGCAGCAGCGACAGGCCGAGGATGCCGTTGCAGGTGATCATGACGGCGGCGAAGACCGTGTCCCGGGCCAGCGCCTGCGTCTTGTCGCCACCGCTGATCATCAGTGTGACGATCAGACCGACTTCGATCACGGTGACAGCCACCGCGAGCACGAGTGACCCGTACGGTTCACCGACCTTGTGCGCGACCACCTCGGCGTGGTGCACCGCCGCCAGTACGGCCGCCGCGAGCAGGGCAGCTACCACAGGGATGAGCGGGCCGGGCAACTCCCGTCCCCAGGTCATCACGAGCACGAGCACGGCGACCAGGGGCGCGACGGTGGTCCAATCGGTGAGTCGGGATCGGATCATCGGCGGCATGCGCATACTTTGCCAGGGGGCAGGGTCAACCGCGCGTGGCGGGGTGGCTTCGCGCAGTCCTGTCGATCTATTCGATCGAGGCCGGCTGCTTCACGTGGGCGAGCACCTCACGGAGGTTCGCGATCACGGTTCCGATCCAGCCCGGATCGGTGTCCTGGTGTTCGGTCGTCCGGAGCACCGTCATGCCGACCGCCGCCGCGCCGGCCAGCTCGCCGTCCGCGCCGTCGCCCACGTACACGCAGTCGGCGGGCGCGACGCCCAGCCGCTGCGCGGCGGTGCGGTAGATCGCCGGGTCCGGCTTGGCCAGCCCGACGGCGCAGGAGAAGACCGCGACGTCGAAGCGCCGGGCCAGCGGGGCGTCCGCCCACGCCTCGGCCGTCTCCGAGGTGGCGTTGCTGATCAGCGCCAGCCGGTGCCCACGCTCGCGCAGTGCGTCGAGCACGTCCAGCGTGGCGGGCGAGACGCGGCCCAGCACGCGACGGGCGAGCGCGCGGCGGTGTGCCGCGGCCTGGGCCACCTGCTCGTCAGTCGGCGCACCCCCGAGGCGCCCGGCGAGGATGCGGACGGTCTCCTCCACGTCCCACCGGACCAGGCGGTCCCGCCAGGTCGCGTGGTACGCGGCGACGAGCGCCGCCGGATCCACCCCGACGACGAGCGCCATCTCGCCGACCACCCGGTCCCGCTCGTCGTCGGCGCCGTGGACCAGGGTGTGGAAGAGGTCGAGGACGACCGGCCGTGGCATGCCGGGATCCTACTGCGACGGTGACCGGGGCCTGGCGAAACGCAGAGGGCACATCCGGTGACCGGATGTGCCCTCTTACCTCTGGTCGGGGTGGCCGGATTCGAACCGACGACCTCTTCGTCCCGAACGAAGCGCGCTACCAAGCTGCGCCACACCCCGAGGCGTGCCGACAAATAGTAGCCCACCCGCCCGCACGGTCAAACTCGGTACCCCCGCCCCCGCGGACCCGGCAGATCTCGGTATGTAACGGCCCCTGGAGGGCGGCACGTACCAAGATCCGCCGGGGGAGGGCGGTCAGCGGGGGATCAGGGTGAGGATGCTGGCCTCGGGGGGGCAGGCGAAGCGGACCGGGGCGGTGGGGTGGGTGCCGAGGCCGGCGGAGACGTGCAGCCAGGAGTCCGAGCCGGGCCAGCGGTGCAGTCCGCGCGCCATCGAGCGGGGCAGCCCGCAGTTGGTCACCAGGGCGCCGTACCCGGGCACGCAGACCTGGCCGCCGTGGGTGTGCCCGGCGAGCAGCAGACCGAAGCCGTCGGCCGCCATCCGGTCCAGCACCATGGGCTCGGGGGAGTGGGACACCGCGATCGACAGCGCCGCGTCGCCGCTGACCGGTCCGGCCACGGCGTCGTAGTCGTCTCGCTCGATGTGCGGATCGTCGACGCCGACGAGTTCGATCGCCCGCCCGCCGGCCTTGAGCGTGGTGCGGGCGTTGTTCAGGTCGGCCCAGCCCGCGCCGGTGAGGATGTCGCGCAGCTCCTCGTACGGCAGCGGCACGCCCTCGGTGTACTCCCGGTCGGGCAGGAAGTAGGTGAAGGGGTTCTTGAAGACCGGACCGGTGTAGTCGTTGGAGCCGAAGACGAACGCGCCGGGCAGGTCGAGCAGCGGTTGCAGGGCGCGCAGCACGCCCGGCACCGACGCCGGGTGCGCCATGTTGTCGCCGGTGACCACGACCAGGTCGGGGTCGAGCGCGGCCAGCGAGGCCACCCAGTCCTGCTTGCGGCGCTGGCCGGGCGTCATGTGCAGGTCGGACAGGTGCAGCACCCGCAGCGGTTCGGCGTCGGTCGGGAGCACCGGTACGTCGTACCGGCGGAGGGTGAACATGTTGCGCTCGATGAGCGACGCGTACGCCAGGGTGGCCGCGCCGGCGGCGACGGTTCCGGCCGCGAGCCGGAATAGTGTGCGCTTTCGCATGACGTTCAGGGTAGTTTCACCGTCCATGAGCACGCTGAAGGACCGTCTCACCGCCGACATGCGCGCCGCTCTCAAGGCGCGCGACGAGCTGACCACCTCCACGCTGCGGATGGCCCTGGCCGCCGTGGGCAACGCCGAGGTCGCCGGCCGGGTAAAGCGCGAGCTCAGCGACGACGAGGTGCTCGCCGTGCTGACCAAGGAGGCGAAGAAGCGCCGGGAGGCGGCGGTGGCGTTCGCCGACGCCGGGCGCACCGAGCAGGCCGGCAAGGAGACCGCCGAGGGTGAGGTGCTGGAGCGCTACCTGCCCAGGCAGCTCTCCGACGAGGAGTTGGCCGAGTTGGTCTCGGGGGCGCTCGCCGCGGACGGCTTCACCGGCAAGGCGCAGATGGGCCCGGCCATGAAGGCCGCCCAGGCCGCGGTGGCCGGCCGGGCCGAGGGGGGCCGGGTGGCCGCCGAGGTACGCCGCCAGCTCGGTCTCTGATCCCGTAGACAGACGACGGCCACCTCCCCACGGATGGGGAGGTGACCGTCGTCTGTCGGCTGTCAGTTCGGCGGTCGTCCCGGACGGCCGCCGTTACCCGGTCCGCCGGGGCCACCCGGCCGGTCCGGTGTCGCGGTGCCGCCCTGCTCCGGGGTGCCGCCCTGGCCGGAGCTGACCTCGATCATCACCACGCCACCCTTGATGGTGCGTCCGTCCGGGCTGGTGCCGGCCGCGGTGCCGGCCGGGCACTCCGACGCCACCTTGTTGCTGGAGACCACCGGCTCGAAGCCGGCACCCTTCAGCCGGGACTTCGCGGTCTCGATCGACTCGCACTTCACGCCCGGGATCGAACGCTGGTCACCCAGGACGATCTTGCCGCTGGGCGGGGTGAAGTTCTTCCGCTCCTTGCCCTTCATGGCGTCGCGCAGCGTCTGGTAGACCGCCGGGTTGATGCCCTGGGGCGTCTCGTCGTGGCCCATCTTCTGGTTGGTCTGCGGCCAGTCCGGGTCGGCCATGATGCCGGCCACCGCGTACTGCTTGGTCATCGCGACCAGCGCCGAGGTGCGGTCGGAGTCGGTGGTGCCGGACTTGCCGGCCACCGGCGCGTTGACGATGTTGCGGACGTTGCCGGCGGTGGCGGTGCCGCACTTGGTGGTGGACGAGCGGTCACCGACCGGGCAGCGGGCGGCGTCCACGGCGGCGCGGGCCACCTCGGTGCTGATCCGCTGCTCGCAGCGGGGGTTGGCGACGTCCAGCTTGTCGCCGTCCGGGCCGCGGATCTCCTGCACCGGGATCGGCTCGCAGTACTTGCCGTCCGCGGCGAGCGTGGCGTACGCGTTCGCCAGCTCCAGCGGCGTGGTCTGGGAGACGCCGAGGCTGAACGCGCCCCACTGGTGCGGGTTGGCGGCGAGCTGCGCGTCTTTCGACGAGCGGAACGTGATGCCGAGCTTCTGTGCCGCCTTCACCACGTTCTCCGCGCCGACCCGCTGCTGCAGGTCGATGAAGAAGGTGTTCACCGAGAAGCCGAAGCCGCTCCACATGTTGTGCATGCCGGCCATCGCCGGGTTGGCGTTCTTCGGGCAGTACTTGCTGGTGCCCGGGCAGGCGGCCGGCGAGTTGAACTCGACCGGGTAGTCGGACTCGAAGACCGGCTTCGCGTTGATGGGGTAGCTGAGCGGGTAGCCCTTCTCCAGCGCGGCCACCAGGGTGAAGATCTTGAAGGTCGAGCCGGCCTGGTAGCCGGCGATGCCGGGACCGCCGGTGACCAGCGGGTTCACCGTGTTGGGGTAGTTGCCCCGGATCTTCTTCTGGGCCTTCTTCGGGTCGCTGGAGATCTTGTTCTGCGGGTCGGACGGGTCGTCGAGCTTGAAGTTCCGGTTCACGGCCACGGCGCGCACCCGGCCGGTGCCCGGCTCGACAGCGGCCACCATGCGGGCCGCCTTGCTGCTCTCGCCCAGCTTGTTGCGGACGGCCTTGTCGGCGCCCTTCTGCGCCTGGACGTCCAGCGTGGAGATGATGGTGTAGCCGCCGCTCTTGAGCCGCCGCTCCCGGTCGTACGAGGTGGCGCCGAACGTCTCCTGCTGGAGCCACCAGCGGTAGAGGTAGTCGCAGAAGAAGCCCCACGAGCGGGTCGTGGTCTGGGTGCAGCCGTTCGGGGTGCGCTTGCCCTTGACCTCGAGCTTGATCTTCTTGGCGGCGTCCGCCTCCTGCTGGGTGATCGCGCCGGTCTGCACCATGTTGGCGATGACGTAGTCGCGCCGGCCGACCGCCTCCGGGTAGCCCGCCTTGGTGGTCGGGTCGAACGCGGTGGGGGCCTTCACCATGCCGGCGAGCATCGCCGACTCCTGGATGTCGAGCTTGCTCGGCGGCTTGTTGAAGTAGACCTGGCTGGCCGCCCAGATGCCGTACGCGCCGTTGCCGAACGCGGCGATGTTGAGGTAGCGCCGGAGGATCTCGTCCTTGGAGAGTTCCTTGTCGACCTGGAGCGCCAGGCTCATCTCGCGCAGCTTGCGGCCGCTGGTGTCCTCGGTCGCGGCGACGACGTCGGCCGGGTGGGTGGCCGAGTAGGAGATGGCCAGCCGGACGTACTGCATGGTGAGCGTCGACGCGCCCTGCCGGGAGGAGCCGGCGGCCTGGTTGTTGACGAAGGCCCGCGCCACACCGTTTATGTCCACGCCGTTGTGCTTGTAGAAGTCGTGGTCCTCGGCCGCGATGATGGCCTTCTTCATGGGCTCCGAGATGTCCTCGAACTTGACGTCCTTGCGGTTCTCGTCGTACATCGTGGCCAGCACCGTCTTGCCGTCCGCGGCGAGCAGCTTGGTGATCTGCGGAGCCCGGGCGACGGTCAGTTCCTTGGGCAGCGCCTCGAACGTCTCCGCGCCCGCCTTGGCGGCCAGTCCGGACATCGCCGCCACGGGGAAGGCCGCCGCAGCGACCACCACTCCGGCCAGTAGGCCGCAGATCAGCAGCGATGCGGCGTTGGTCAGCACGTTGTGGTCACGTTTCCGCATCCAGGTCACCTCGACAGGGTACGCGAGCAGGGAACGGCGGGCGCGCGGGGAACTTTCCCCATTTCCTGCATGCGCCGGCCTCGTTGTGCTAAACGCACGAGCCCTGGTCCGAGGTTGCGTGAGACCCGGCGGAAGTCTCGCCGAACTCCGGGAGCGGCGCAGCGTTTTCCCGTAGTCGGGCCGGGTAGTCGCGGGGCGAAAGCCCGGGAAGCCGGGAGTGTCCGGAATGATGGATTTCGCCGACAACGTTGCGTAATCGGGCGACTACACAGCATGATGGTGGCCGTAACCGCAGCCAGGTGTCGTTCGCGCCTCCCTGGGGAGGCTGGCGCGAACGGTCGGGGATGTACGAGGGCTGCTCGCGCGAAGTCGGTAGGTACTGCAAGGGGGGACGTGTACAGATGGGCATGATCACTGACTGGCCGTCACTGGCGGCGTGTCAGAACGGAGACCCGGACGCGTTGTTCGTACAGGGCGCCGAACAGAACGTGGCGAAGAGGATCTGCCGGAGCTGCCCAGTTCGGTACGAGTGCCTGGCCGACGCGCTCGACAACCGGATCGAGTTCGGCGTGTGGGGTGGCATGACCGAGCGCGAGCGCCGGGCGTTGCTGCGCCGTCACCCGCAGGTGACCAGCTGGCGCAAGATGTTCGAGGCGGCGATGAAGAAGAACGCCAAGGAGAAGGCCGGCAAGGACAAGGTCCTGGTCACCACGGCCACCTGACCGCACCGGTCAGCTCCGGCTGATCGCCTCGCCGATCGTCCGCAGCCCGTCGACGTCGTGCACGTCGGCGGGCTGCGCGGTCACCGACACCGCCGGCACCGCCGGGAACGCCTCGGTGAACCGGGTCGCCACCTGCTCCTCGCGTGCCGCCTGCTGGGCGAGCGCGGCGTGCGCGCGCAACACCCCGACGGTGCCCTCGTGCCCGCCCGTGCCGGCCAGCCGCTCCGCAGCGGCCAGGCTCTCCGCCGCGGACAGGTCCGACGCCGGCCGGTGCACCCGGTTGAGCACCAGCCCGGCCAGCGGCATCCGTTCGGACCGCAGGCGGCCGGCGAAGTAGGCGGCCTCCCGGACCGCGTCCGGCTCCGGCGTCGCGACCAGCAGGAACGCCGTCTCCCGGGCCTGCAGGATCCGGTACGTCTGCTCGGCGCGCTGCCGGAACCCGCCGAACATCGAGTCGAGGGCGGCCACGAAGCCGGACAGGTCGGTGAGCAGTTGGGCGCCGATCACCTTCTGCACCACCCTCGAGAACATCCCGAAGCTCGCCGTGACCAGGCTGAACATGCTCCGTCCGCCGCTGCGCGCCGGAGCCAGCAGCAGCCGCAGCATCCGGCCGTCGAGGAACCGGGACAGCCGGGCCGGCGCGTCCAGGAAGTCGAGCGCGGACCGCGACGGCGGCGTGTCCAGCACGATCAGGTCCCACTCGCCCCGGGCGTGCAACTGGCCCAGCTTCTCCATCGCCATGTATTCCTGCGTGCCGGCGAAGGTGGAACTCATGGCCTGGTAGAAGGGGTTGGCGAAGATCTCCGCCGCCTTCGCCGGGTCGGTGTGCTGGAGCACCACGTCGTCGAACGTGCGCTTCATGTCGAGCATCATGGCGTGCAGTTCGCCGCCGCTGGCCTCGACGTCGATGCCCTTGACCTGGCGGGGTGTGTTGTCCAGCTCGGTCAGGCCGAGCGACTGCGCCAGCCGGCGGGCCGGGTCGATGGTGAGCACCACCGTCCGCCGGCCGTGCCGCTCGGCCGCTCGCAACGCCAGCGCCGCCGCGGTGGTCGTCTTGCCCACTCCGCCCGCCCCGCAGCAGACCACGATCCGTACGCCGTTGTCGGCGAGGATCTGGTCGACGTCGAGCGGAGGCGCCGTGTCTTCGGAAGGCACCAATCGAGCGTATCGGTCCCGAGGGGCACTCTGCTCCGTGCCGGCCGCAGGTGTGAGTCAATCCGCCCGGACGAGGGCCTCGGCGAGCGTCTCCAGCCCGGCCCGGTCGACCCCCTCGGGCAGCAGCGGCAACTCGACCAGGGGCAGGCCGAGATCCACCAGGTCACCGCGGAGCGAGTCCTCCAGCTCACGGCGTACCTGCTGGTCACGAGCCTCCTCGACGAGCCCGGCCACGGTCGGGCCGTCGGTCGGCAGGCCGGCGGCGGCCAGCCCGCGCTTCAGCTCGGCCGCTGTCACCGCCCGTCCGGCCGGCACCGGTGGGCGCACGCCGTTCACGATCACCCGGCCGACCGGGAAACCGAGCTGAGTCAGCTCCGCGACCGCGTCGAGCGTCTCCTGGATCGGCATCTCCTCCAGCAGCGTGACCACGTGCACGGCGGTCATCGGCGACCGGAGCAGCGCGGAGACACTGTCGCTCTGGGTCTTGATCGGGCCGACCTTCGCCAGCCGGGCGGTCTCCGCCGTCACGTTGAGGAAGCGGCCGATCCGTCCGGTCGGCGGCGCGTCCAGCACCACCGCGTCATACGTCCGGCGCGACCCGCTGGTCCGGGTGGTCGCCTCTTTGACCTTCCCGGTGAGCAGCACGTCGCGCAGGCCCGGCGCGATCGTGGTGGCGAAGTCGATCGCGCCGAGCTTGCGCAGCGCCCGGCCGGCCGCGCCGAGCTTGTAGAACATGTCCAGGTATTCGAGGAGCGCCTCCTCGGCGTCGACCGCCAGCGCCCGCACCTCACCGCCGCCGGGCGCGTCGGCGAGGTGCCGTTCCTCGTACGGCAGCGGGTCGGTGCCGAAGAGCTGGGCGATGCCCTGCCGGCCCTCCACCTCGACCAGCAGGGTGCGCCGGCCCTCGGCGGCCAGGCCGAGGGCCAGCGCGGCGGCCACGCTCGTCTTACCCGTGCCGCCCTTGCCGGTCACCACGTGCAGGCGGGCCGGCCATCTGCCGGCGGACTCGGCCGGCTGCTCACTCGCTGCCACCCGTCGAGCCTAACCAGCCGTTGGGACCAGCCCTGTCCGGCCGGTGGGATCAGCCCACCTCGCAGACCCACCAACCCGTCTTCCGCACCACCGTGAAGCGCAGCGCCTGCTCGGCGACCTTCTCGTCGGCGGTGGTCATGGTCACCTTGGCGGAGACGGTGGCCCGGTCGCCGGTCTGGTTGTCGACGGTCGGGGTGGGCCAGCGGAACCGGGGGTTCTGGTACTGCGCGACGTACTTCTGCACCTCGGCGACCTTGGTGCTGATCTTCTCGTCGTCGCGGGCCGCCGAGCAGACGAACGTGGCCGCCTTCTCGGCGTCGCGCTCCTGGTAGACGGCCTTGAGGAAGCCGTCCACCGCGACCTGCGGCTCCTTCGCGCCCTGGCCGTCCTCGCTGTCGCGCAGCGCGAGGAACGCGGCCGTGCCCCCACCGCCGCAGAGCAGGACCGCGGCGGCCAGCACCAGCGAGGCGATCAGCGCGGCCGGCCGCTTGCGCGGCTGGGTGCCGGACGGGTACGCCGGCGGACCGGCTGTGGGAGGGGATCCCGGCGGCGCACCGCCGGTGGGCGGCGGTTGCGGATTCGGGTCGCCGGGCGTGCCGGTGTCGCCACCGGCGGGCGGTTGGGTCATCTGTCTCCCCCGGGTTGCGGCTCCCGTCGCCGCCCCAGGCGACGGGCACGGGTCGAGGTGTGCGGGCGCGCGTCGGCGCGCGTCCAGTCCGGAAGGGTAGCGGTCGGCGAGGCGGTTGCCAGCCCCGCGTACACGCCCCATCGGACGGAAACCGGCTATCGCCTTCCCGACCAGCCTTGTGTCGTAAATGTGACTCGACGTAACGAGGAGTGCGCGTCCCGTTGCCGGTAGTTGTCGGAGGCTCTACGTTCGTCCCGACGCGGAGAGCCGGACCGGGGACGGTTCCGAGCCGAATGGCGGATTTGGTGAACAGGTACGACGCCCGGAGGCGACGGATGCGCGACGCGGAGAACAGTCCCCGAGCCCAGTTTCCCGGTGACCGGGCTGGCCGGCCGGGGGAGGCGGAGCTGCAGTTCAACGAGCGGTCCTACGGCCTTCCGGTCGAGGTGGTCCGGACGCTTCCGCGCCCCGGCGGGAGAGGGCGGGACGAGGACGAGCCCGGCTACGTCATCCACCTGCCGGTCCGGGTGTCCGATCTGGCGGCGGCCACCGCGCTCGCCGGAACCGTGGCGACCTCGCTCGGCTTCCTGGTGGAGCTGGACGCGGGCGAGACCACCGTCTCCACCGCCGACGACCAGAACAACAGGCACCGGGTCTTCTGCGACCTGCTGCTGCCCGGCCGCAGCCGGTGTCCGCAGCCCTTCGAGCACGAGGGCCCGTGCGGCGAACCGCCACTGCCGCCGGAGCCGCGTCCCGCGTCCTGGTGACGACGGCGGACCGTAGGCTGTGCCTGACCGAAGTCCAAGTCAGGCAAGGGAGCCCTCCTCCGATGCAGAAGTGGGAATACGCCACGGTGCCGCTGCTGGTCCACGCGACCAAGCAGATCCTCGACAACTGGGGCGAGGACGGCTGGGAACTGGTCTCCGTGGTCCCCGGCCCGAACCCGGAGCAGCTCGTCGCGTACCTGAAGCGCCCGAAGGGCTGACCCGGATGAGCAACGGACCCCACGCGAAGCTCGCCGAGCTCGGCCTCGAACTGCCCGAGGTGGTGCCGCCGGTGGCCAGCTACGTGCCGGCCGTCCAGTCCGGTCAGCACGTCTACGTCTCCGGCCAGTTGCCGATGGCCGAGGGCAAGCTGCTCGCCACCGGGAAGGTCGGCAACGGCGTCTCGGCCGAGCAGGCGAAGGACCTGGCGCAGCGGTGCGCGCTCAACGCGCTCGCCGCCATCGACGCGCTGGTCGGCCTGGAGAACGTGGTGAAGGTCGTGAAGCTGACCGGCTTCGTGGCCAGCGCACCGGGCTACACCGGGCAGCCCGGCGTGATCAACGGTGCCTCCGACCTGTTCGGCGCCGTGTTCGGCGAGGCCGGCCGCCACGCCCGCAGCGCCGTAGGCGTAGCCGAGCTTCCCCTCGACGCCCCGGTAGAGGTAGAGGTCATCGTCGAGGTCGCGTAACCCAGCCGTCTCTCGCTCGCGATCTTGCGGTTGCCGCCCCGGCAGAAGCCCCAGACGGGGACAAAGTTCGGGCCGGTGCTGCAAGATCGCGGGGAGCGGCGGGCGGAGTCGTACGATCGCAGCCATGGGTGGTCGGATGGCCGGGGCCGCGGGGGCGCTCGCGGAGGAGCTGCCGGCGTGGGTGACGTTGCTGCGTGCGCCGAACCCGGGGCCGATGACGCTCGACGGGACGAACACGTGGGTGCTGCGGGCCGGGCCGGACGCGCCGGCCGTCGTGGTCGACCCCGGGCCGGCCGACGAGGGTCATCTGGCCGCTATCGCGGCGCAGGGGCCGGTCGGGCTCGTGCTGATCACGCACGGGCACGCGGACCACACCGAGGGCGCGCCCCGGCTGCGTGAACTGCTCGACGGCGTGCCGGTGCTCGCCGCCGACCCGGCGCACACCGCCGGAGGCGAGCCGCTGACCGCCGACACCACCCTCGACCTGGGGCTGGACCTGCGGCTGCTGCCCACCCCCGGGCACACCGCCGACTCGGTCTGCCTGCTCGCCGCGCACGACGGCGAGCGCGTCGTGCTGACCGGTGACACCATCCTCGGCCGGGGCACCACAGTGGTCGCTCATCCGGACGGGCACCTCGGCGACTACCTGTCGAGCCTGGAGCTGCTCTCCGCGTACCGGGAGATCCCGGCGCTGCCGGGCCACGGCCCGGCGCTCGCCGACTGCGGTGTGGCGGCCGACTTCTACCTGGCCCACCGTCGGGCCCGGCTGGACCAGGTGCGCGCCGCGGTCGCCGCGGGCGCCACCACCGCGGCCGAGGTGGTCGCCGTGGTCTACGCCGACGTCGACAGGTCGCTGTGGTGGGCCGCCGAGTGGTCGGTCCGGGCCCAGCTCGAACACCTCGGAGTGGAGCAGCCGTGACCTGCCCGGTGTGCGGAACCGTAGCCGTGCCCGGGGCGCGGTTCTGCCACAACTGCGGGGCGGCGCTGCCGGCCGCCGCCACGCTGCCCGCCGCCGAGCGCCGCGTGGTGACCGTGCTCTTCGGCGACCTGTCCGACTTCACCTCCTGGTCGGAGGACCTGGACCCGGAACGGGTCGGCGCGGTCACCGATCGGGTGCTCGCCGCGCTGGCAGGTGCGGTCAAGACGTTCGGCGGGCACGTCGACAAGCTCACCGGCGACGGGATCATGGCGGTTTTCGGCGCCCCGGTCGCGCACGAGGACGACGCCGAGCGGGCGGTCCGCGCCGCGCTGTCCATGCAGCGCGCGGTGCGGCGGGTGCTCGACGACGAGCGCGGCGGCGGTGCGCCGCTCGGCCTGCGCGTCGGCCTCAACACCGGGGACGTGATCGCGGGCATCCAGGCGGCGATCGAGTACACGGTCATCGGCGACACGGTGAACACCGCCGCCCGGCTGGCCGACGCCGCCGCGGTCGGCGCGGTCTACGCCGGGGCCCGCACCTCCGCCGCCACCCGGCACGTCGCCTCCTGGCGGACGCTGCGCCCGCTGCGGCTCAAGGGCAAGCGGGAGCCGGTCGAGGCGTACGAGCTGCTGGGTCTGCTCGACGCGCCCGGCACCCGGTCCGGTCTCGGCGACGAGGCGCCGTTCGTGGGCCGGGAGACCGAGATCGGCCGGGTCGCCGGCCGGCTCGCCGAGGTGATCGACCGAGGCGAGCCGCGGGTGCTGCTGATGACCGCCGAGGCCGGGATCGGCAAGTCCCGGTTCGCGGCCGAGGTGGAACGCCTCGCCGCCGGCTACGACGTCGGTGCCGGGCGGTACGCGGCGCACACCGGCGCCCGGGTGCTGTCGGTGCACTGCGCGGCGTTCGGCGAACGCCGCCGGCTGGCGCCGCTGGCCGATCTGGTCCGGGCCGCCGTCGGCCTGCCCGGTGACGCGGCCACGGCGGTGACGCGGGCGGCCGTCGAGGAGCGGCTGCGCCGCCTCGGCCAGCGCCTGTCCCGGCTGCCCGGCGACGCGCCGCCGATCGCCGTGGACCAGCTCCTGGCCCTGCTCGGGTACGCCGAACTCCCGCCCGCCGCCGAGAACGGCGAGTGGAACGCGGCCGGGCCGCCACCTGACGACGAGGCAGTGCCGACGGCGGTGGCCGACCTGCTCAGCGCGCTCGCCGGTGAGGCGCCGCTGGTGATCGTGGTGGACGATCTGCACGACGCCACCGCCGAGACGCTCAAGGCGCTGGCGCTGACCCTCAACCGGCTCAGCGGGCCGGTGCTGGTGCTGCTGCTCGGCCGCCCCGAGCTGGTACGCACCGCCGGTGCGCTGACCCGCGTCGCGGACGCCGAGGTGCACGCGCTGCCGCCGCTGCGAGGCGCGGACGCCTCCCGGCTGCTCACCAGCTATCTGTCCGGTGGCCGCATGCCACAGGCCGACGCGGACCGGCTGCTCGCCACCGCGCAGGGCAACCCGTTCTACCTGGCCGAACTGGTCACGTTGCTGATGGAGCGCGGAGCGCTCACCGCCGGGCCCGGCCGGGGCGATGACGTCGGCTGGCGACTCGCCCCCGGCTCGCTCGGCAGCCGGCTGCTCTCCCGTGACCTGGCCGCGGTGCTCGCGGCGCGTATCGACGCGCTGCCGCCGAGCGCCCGCTCGGCGCTGCGCGACGCCGCTGTGGTGGGCGACATCGTGCCGGCGGGCGCGCTGGAGGCGTTGCGGGAGCAGCGGGTCGGACGCGACGGGCGGCCCGCCGCGGTGGCCGCCGTCGAGGAGGACCGGGCGGTGGAGGAACTGCTGCAACGGCGCATGCTGCACCGCACCCGCAGCGGGTTCGCCTTCGCCACCCCGCTGATGCGGGAGGCCGTGTACGCCGGGGTGAGCAAGGCCGAACTGGCCGAGCGGCACGCGGTGCTGGCCCGCTGGGCCGCGCCGGAGAGCGTCGACGAGACCGGCGCCGCTCCGGGTGGCGCCTTCACCGAGGCCGCCCGGGACGACTTCGTCGCCGAGCACGTGGAGCGGGCCACGGCACTCGCCGACGCGGTCAAGCTGCGCCCGGACGCGCCGGCCCGGGCGGTCGCCCCGCTGGGCGTGGCCGCGCTGGGCCGGGCCGCCCGCCGGTCGCTGCGGTCGGGGGAGCCGGCGCTGGCCGTCGAGTACGCCGAGCGCGCCGCCGAGCTGGCCCGCGACGGGGTGCCGGCGGCCGATCGGGTTACGCACGCCCGGGCACTGCTCCAGATCGGCCGCCCGGCCGACGCGCTCGCGTTCGCCGAGAAGATCGCCGCGAACACCGCCGACCCGGCCACCCGGACCGCCGCGCTGCTGCTCGCCGGGCAGGCCCAGCAGACCCTCGGTGACGCCGAGCGGGCCGAGGGTAACTGGCAGGAGGCGTTGCAGGTGGCCACCGACGCCGACCTGCCCATCCTGCGGGCCTCGGCGATGCGGCGGCTCGGCATGGCCGACTTCATCGCGGGCCGGCTCGGGCAGGCGAGCAGCCGGCTGGCCGCGTCGTATCAGGTCAGTCTCGCCGCGCGGGATCCCCGCGGGCAGGCGTGGTCGTTGCAGAATCTGGCCTGGGTGACCACCACCCGGGGCGACTTCGCCGGCACGGACGCGGTGCTCGGCCGGGCCGCCCGGCTGTTCGCCGAGCTGAAGGATCCGTACGGGCGGGCCTGGCTGCGCGGCACCACAGCGTTCGCCCGGCTGCTCGCGGGCCGGCTGCGGGAGGCGTGCCGGATGGCGCGGGTGTTCCTGCCGTTCGGGGAGCGCGTCGGCGAGGCGTGGGCGGTGGGCACGCTGCGCGCGGTCGAGGCGTACGCCACCGCCGAACTGGGCGAGTTGGCCGAGGCGGACCGGGCCGCGCGCCGCGCGTACCGGGACTTCGCCGAGGTCGGCGACGACTGGGGGCAGGGCTTCGCGCTGGTGGTGCGCGGGGTGGTGGCGCGCGGGCTGGGCGAGCCGGAACACGCGGCCGACCTGCTCACCGACGCGCTCGGGTACGCCGACCGGACCACCCATCCGCTGCTCACCGGCATGGCCGGCACGCTGCGCGGCTTCGTGGCACTGGACATGGGCGACCACGAGACCGCCGAGCGGGACGCACGGTCGGTGCTGACCCGGGTGGAGCCGCACAACCCGCAGGCGCCGGCCCAGGTCGCGCCGCGCGTGCTGCTCGCCATGGCCCGGCTCGCGGCGGGTGATCCGGGCACCGCCGTGGGACTGCTCGCCCCGGTCGCCACCGGCGCGGCGAACGCGCCCTCGCTGCTGTTCTCCCGGCGGCAGACGATGGCCCGGTACGCCGCCGCGCTACTCGCCCACGGCCAGCGCGAGCAGGCGCTCGACTGGGCCCAGCGGTCGATCGGCGCGCCCGCCGAGGACGTGCGCAGCCAGGTGGTGGCGCGGCTGGTGCTGGCCGAGGCGCTCGACGCCTGCGGTCGCCGGGCCGAGGCGCTGACGAACGCGGAGAAGGCGGTACGCCTCGCGTACGCCACCGAGCAGCGCAGTGAGCGGATGGTCGCGGACGCGTTGCGGGTGCGTCTGTCCGGCGGCTGATGGCCGTTTGTTCTGACGGTTCCGGGGATGTGTTCGGCCGGGTAGCCGGTTAGCGTGGGTCGGCGACAGTCGTAGATCGACTGTCGCCTCCCGGTGCGCGCACGCGTCACCGGCAGACCACGCTGGGGAGGAACGATGAGGCTGCCGCGCTCGGGCGCCGGCTGGACGATCGCCGTCTTCGGACTCCTCGCGCTGCTGCTCGGCGCGCTCGGTCTGATCTGGCCGGAGACGCAGCTTCACCTGCTCGGCTTCGAGGTGCCGGCCGAGCGCGCTCCGGGCGACTACACCGGCACGTTCCTCACCGCGTCCTCGATGGCCTCGTTCAACATGGGGGTCTACTACCTGCTCGCCGTCGCCACCGAGTGGCGGCCGTTCTATCGGTTCACCGTGTGGTTCCGCCTGGTCACCTTCACCGTGTTCACCATCGCGGTGCTCTCCGACGTCGCGCCGGACCGCTTCTTCGCGGTCGCCGCGTGGGAGGGGCTGGGCGCGGTAGCGACAGCCGTCGGCCTGTGGTGGGACGCCCGGCGCGGGGCCGCCGCCACGCCCGACTCCGCCCCGGGTCCGGTGCCGGCCACCGACGCGGCGCGCTGACGGGCCCGGATCGTTGGGTATTTTCGAGCCGTGACCGAGACCCCGCCCGGCGCCGTACGGCTGCCCATCGTGCCCGGTCTGACCGACTTGCGGGTGTTCGCCCGGGGCGGCTACGCCACCATCTACCGGGCCACCCAGATCTCGGTGGGCCGCGAGGTCGCGGTCAAGGTCGAGAACCGCACGCTCGACAGCGAACGCGACCAGGCCCGCTTCCTGCGCGAGGCCCGTGCCGCCGGGCGGATGTCGTCGCACCCGCACGTGGTCGACCTCTTCGACGTCGGGGTCACCGTCGACCAGCACCCCTACCTCATCATGGAACTCTGCGACGGCTCGTACGCCGAGCGGATGCGCACCTCCCCGCTGGGCCCGGCGGAGACCCGCGACCTCGGCGTGAAGATCGCCGACGCGCTGGCCCACTCGCACGCGGCGGGCGTCCTGCACCGCGACGTCAAGCCGGCGAACATCCTGCACTCCGAGTTCAACTCGGCGGTGCTCGCCGACTTCGGCCTGGCGGTGCTCGCCGAGTTCCGTGACTCCTCGGTCATGCTGGAGGCGCTCACCCCGGCGTACGCGCCGCCGGAGACGTTCAACCACAGCCCGCCCACCCCCGTCGTGGACGTCTACTCGCTCTGCGCCACGCTCTACGCGCTGATGTACGGCCGTCCGCCGCGCTGGCACTCCGAACGCAACCCGAGCCTGGTCACCGTGCTGGAGATGTTCCAGCAGCCGATCCCGGGCCTGCCCGGCGTGCCCGGCGAGCTGATCGACGTACTCCGGTTGGGCATGTCGAACGACCCGGGCGCGCGGCCTTCCGCTGTCGAGCTGCGGGGCCTGCTCGCCTCCCTGCCGCTGGACGGCGCCCCGGCGACCGGCGGCCTGTACGACGGCGACCGGTTCCACCACGGCGGTGGGCCGAACCCGCGCCCGCCCGCGGACGACGATCACCCGACGGTGGCCTCGCCGCGTGGCCGCCGCTGGCCCATGCGCTGGTTCCTCGGCGGCGCCGGCGTGCTCGCGCTCGCCGCCTCGGCCGGGGGCGGCTGGGTGGCCGCCGGCCACGCGCCGGCCGCCGTGCCGACGCCGGCCACCAGCGGTGTGGCCGGGGCGGCGCCGGTGCCGGGATGTGCGTCCGCCGACGTGCGGCTGCCCACCGGGGCGCGCTGCGCGGACGAGCTGGAGTGCTTCGGTCCGGTACGGCTGCGCCGCGACCGGGCCGAGGCGAGCCGGGTGCCGTGCGACGGCCAGCACACCTGGGAGACCTACGCCGCCGGCGACCTGCCGGCCGCGCTGACCGGGGCCCGGCACGAGACGGTCGCGGCCGACCCGGCGGTCGGCAAGGTGTGCAACGCCGACACGTTCCGGCTGGTCAGCGGCGGCAAGTCGGCGAGCGGGTGGAACCTGGAGGTGCTGCCGCCGGAGGCCGAGGCGGACCGCACCTACCGCTGCCTGGCGGGCCGGGGCGTCAACGCGCTCGCCGTCCCCACGCTCACCGGTCGCTGAGCCCGTTCACGGTCCGGCCCTGCCGCACCGATCTCGGGTCGAGCGTCTCCAGCGTGTCGGCGTCCACGGCTGTCGTCGTCCGCATGCCGCGTACCACCCGCGGGTCCAGCGTCTCCAGCGTGTCCGCGTCGATCGGCTGACCCGCGGGGGTGCGCAGGTTGCGTACCGCGCGTGGGTCGATCGCCTCGAGCGTGTCGGCGTCCACTCCGTAGCCGGCGTGGGGGACCGGCCAGCTCTCGGACTGCGGAGCGGACTCGCCGGTGCCGCCGGGTTGGCGGGCGGCGGTGATCGTCACTCCCGCGATCATGGCGAGCAGGACGCACGCCAGGGCCAGCACGACCGACAGGATGCCGGGCGGACGCCAGACGGCGAGGGTCACCACCGCCGCCACCGTCGCCACGGACGCGACGACGGCCTTCACCCGCGCATCGGACTTCGGGAACGATCTCACCCGACAAGCATGGCCCAGCACGTCGACCTGTCAACCGGTGGGATGAGACGGCTTCCCGTCAGCAGCGCTCCACTTCGGAGCGGCGGGGTGGCGACGATCGGGAAAATTGTCCCATCCTTTGGTCGTTTGCCGCATCGATCCCTGTCTGGGCCCACGAGCGTGCCCGTAGACCTCTGGGTGCGAAGCTGCTGCCGGGGTGGACAGAGCGGTGCAGACGAGGTCGGCCAGTTCCGCCGCGTCGATCAGGTCGTCGCCGCCCGGCGTGCCGGGCCGACCGGGTGGAACGTCATGGGTGTCGAAGCGGGCCGGAGACACCCATGACGTTCCACCCACCGGAGGGGTGGGTCAGTAGGACTTGTCCTGGCCGAGGACGTGCTGGGCGACGAAGTTGAGGATCATCTCCCGGCTGACCGGGGCGATCCGTCCGGCGCGTACCGCGCCGAGCAGCGTCGCCACGCCGTACTCGGTGGTCATGCCGGCCCCGCCGAGCGCCTGGACGGCGGTGTCGACGGCGAGCGCGGCGGCCTCGCCCGCCGCGTACTTGGCCATGTTGCCGGAGATGCCGGCCTCCAGGTCGCGGCCCGCGTCGTACAGCGTCGCCGCCTTGTGGATCATCAGCCGGGCCAGCTCGACCTGAACGGCCGCGTGCGCCAGCGGGTGCGACACGCCCTGGTGCGAGCCGATCGAGCGTCCGCCCCACACCTTGCGGGTCGCCGTGTAGTCGGACGCCCTCTCGATCGCGTACCGGCCGGTGCCGGCGCCCATCGCGGCGACAGTGATGCGCTCCGGGTTGAGCCCGGCGAACAGCGCCGGCAGCCCGGCGTCCAGCGACTCGCCGACGAGCGCGTCGGCCGGGAGCCGGACGTCGTCGAGGAAGAGCAGGAACTGGTTCTCCGGCGACAGGATCTCCATGTCCAGCTTGGACTTCTCCAGGCCGGGCGCGTCGGTCGGCACGATGAACAGGGCGGGCTTCAACTTTCCGGTGGAGGCGTCCTCGGTGCGGGCGACCACGAGCACGTGCCCGGCCTCGTCCACCCCGGAGATGTAGATCTTCCGGCCGCTGAGCACCCAGTCGTCGCCGTCGCGGCGGGCCACGGTGGCGAGGCGGTGGAAGTTCGAGCCCGCGTCCGGCTCGGTGATCGCGAAGACGATCTTCTGGGAGCCGTCGGCGAGGCCCGGGAGGTGCTTCTTGCGCTGCTCCTCCGTGCCGTGCTTGTGGATGATCGTGGCGGCGATGGCGGGGGAGACCACGAGCAGCAGCAGCGGGCAGCCGGTCGCGGCCAGTTCCTCGCACACCAGAGCCAGCTCGGTGATGCCGCCGCCCCCGCCGCCGTACTCGGTGGGGATGTTCACGCCCAGGTAGCCGAGCCGGCCGGCCTCGTGCCACAGCTCGGTGGTGTGTTGCCCCGATTTCGCCTTGGACACGAAGTAGGAGTGGCCGTACTTGCGGCCCAACGCCCGTACGGCGTCGCGGAGCTGGTCCTGCTCGGGGGTCAGGTCGAAGTTCACTGCGGGTCCTCCTCGGGGTCCACCACGGCAAGTACGGCGCCCGTCTCGACCTGGCCGCCGGCCGGTACCGGCAGCTCCGTCACCACGCCGTCAGCGGGGGCGAGCACGGGGTGTTCGAGCTTCATCGCTTCCAGCGTCAGCAGCAGGTCACCGGCGGCGACCCGCTGGCCGACCTCGACGTGCACCCGGGTCACCGCCCCGGGCAGCGGCGCGAGCAGCGACCCGGCCGCCAGCTCCGCGGTGGGCAGGGGCAGGCGGGGCAGCTCGGTGAGGCTCGCCGCCCCGTCCGGGCCGTCCACGAAGACCGACGACCCCGCCCGGTGTACGCGGAAAGCCCGCCGTACCCCGTCCACGTCGAGCACCACCCGGTCCGGGGCGGCGGTCACCAGCTCCACCCGCGGTTGCTCGCTGTCGACAGGGGTCCCTTCCTCTGCCGGATCCGTTGCGAAGGGGCCCTTCCCTCCCCACTCGGCGAGGCGGCCGGCGCGGTCCAGCCGGTAGCGGACCTCGATCTCCTCGCCGTCGCCGACGGTGAACCGGGTGACCTGCGGGACGGACGGCACGTTGCGCCAGCCCGACGGCAGACCGGCCAGCACCGGGGCGGCGGCCCGGCGCGCGGCGGCCCCGGCAAGTGCGGCGGCCAGCGCCGCCACCGGAAGCTGCTCGGCCGGCAGCAGCGGCTCGAACACCTCCGGGTGCCGGTCCAGGAATCCGGTGTCCACGTCCACGGCGGCGAACTCCGGGCTGCGCAGTACGCGTACCAGCAGGTCCCGGTTGGTGGCCACCCCGTGCAACTCGGCGCGGGCGAGCGCGCCCGCGAGCGCCCGGGCCGCCTCGGTGCGGGTGGGCGCCCAGGCGACGAGCTTCGCCAGCATCGAGTCGTAGTGCACGCTCACCGTCGAGCCGTCCACCACCCCGGAGTCGAGGCGCAGCCCACGGGCCGGGCCGAACTCGGCGGTCACCCCGGGGATCGCGAACCGGTGCAGCGTCCCGGTGGCCGGACGGAAACCCTGGGCCGGGTCCTCGGCGCACAGCCGTACCTCGATGGCGTGACCGTCAGCCGGCGGCGTGGCGGTGACCGGCAGCGGCTCGCCCTCGGCGACGAGCAGTTGCAGCCGGACCAGGTCCAGCCCGGTGGTCAGCTCGGTGACCGGGTGTTCCACCTGGAGGCGGGTGTTCATCTCCAGGAAGTGCACCTGACCGTCCGGCGCGAGCAGGAACTCCACGGTTCCCGCGCCGACGTAGTCGACAGCCCGCCCGGCCGCCACCGCCGCCTCGTGCAGCGCGGCGCGCACGTCGTCGGGCAGCACACCGGGCGCCTCCTCGACGATCTTCTGGTGGCGGCGCTGGATCGAGCAGTCGCGTACCCCCAGAGCCACGACGGTGCCGTGGGTGTCGCCGAAGATCTGTACCTCGACGTGCCGGCCGCGTTCCACGTACCGCTCGATGAAGACCGTGCCGTCGCCGAACGCCGCCGCCGCCTCGCGGCGCGCGCCCGCGACGGCCTCGGCCAGCCCGGCGGCGTCGCGGACGATCCGCATCCCCCGGCCACCGCCACCGGCGGAGGCCTTGACCAGCACCGGGAAGGCGGTGACCTCGGCCGGGTCGGTCCAGGTGGGCAGCATCGGCACGCCCGCGTCGGCGAGCAGCGCCTTGGCGGCCATCTTGTCGCCCATCGCGGCGATCGCCTTGGCCGACGGACCGACCCAGGTCAGGCCCGCGTCGGTCACCGCCGCCGCGAACTCGGCGTTCTCGGCCAGGAACCCGTAGCCGGGGTGGACCGCGTCCGCGCCGGAGCGCCGGGCCGCGTCCAGGATGGCGTCGATACGCAGGTACGTCTCGGCCGGCGTGTTACCCGGCAGCCGGACGGCCTGGTCGGCGTCGGCCACGAACGGCGCGTCGGCGTCCGCGTCGGAGTGCACGGCGACGGTGGCCACGCCGAGGGCGCGGCAGGTGGCGAAGACCCGGCGGGCGATCTCGCCCCGGTTCGCAACCAGAAGTTTGTTGATCATCCGCGCTGAGCCTGCCTTTCGTTCGCGACTGCGGGACTCCGCTTCGCTGCGTTCCTCGCGCTCACGGTTGCCTGCCTTTCGTTCGCGACTGCGGGACTCCGCTTCGCTGCGTTCCTCGCGCTCACAGGTCACATCCGGAAGACGCCGAAACCGTCGGCGCCCTTCACCGGTCCGTTGTGGATCGCCGACAGGCACAGCCCGAGGACGGTGCGCGTGTCCCGGGGGTCGATCACCCCGTCGTCGTAGAGCCGCCCGGACAGGAACAGCGCGCCGGACTGCGACTCGATCTGCTGCTCGACCATCATCCGCATGGCGGCGTCGGTGTCCTCGTCGTACTCGCGGCCCCGGGCCGCGGCGGCCTGCCGGGCCACGATGGACAGCACGCCGGCGAGCTGCGCCGGGCCCATCACCGCCGACTTCGCGTTCGGCCAGGTGAACAGGAACCGGGGGTCGTACGCCCGGCCGCACATGCCGTAGTTGCCGGCGCCGTAGGAGGCGCCCAGGTTGACGGTCAGGTGCGGCACCTTCGAGTTCGACACCGCGTTGACCATCATGGCGCCGTGCTTGATGATGCCGCGCTGCTCGTACTCGGTGCCGACCATGTAGCCGGTGGTGTTCTGCAGGAAGACCAGCGGCGTGTCCGCCGCGTTGGCGAGCTGGATGAACTGGGCCGCCTTCTGCGCCTCCTCGCTGAACAGCACGCCCCGGGCGTTCGCCAGCACACCGACCGGGTAGCCGTGCAGCTCCCCCCAGCCGGTGACGAGCGCCGTGCCGTAGCCGGGCTTGAACTCGTCGAACGCGCTGTCGTCGAGCACCCGGGCCAGCACCTCGCGCGGGTCGAACGGCACCTTCAGGTCGGCGCTGGCGATGCCGAGCAGCTCCTCCGGGTCGTACCGGGGTGGCAGCGGGTGCGGGTTGCGCGGCGGCGGGCCGTGCTTGCGCCAGTTCAGCCGGCGGACGCACTGCCGGGCCAGCCGGATGCCGTCGCGCTCGTCCTCGGCGAGGAAGTCGGCCAGGCCGGACGTGGTGGCGTGCATCGCCGCGCCGCCGAGCGACTCGTCGTCGGTGATCTCGCCGGTGGCCATCTTCACCAGCGGTGGCCCGGCCAGGTAGACCTGCGAACGGTCGCGGATCATGATGGTGAAGTCCGACATGCCCGGCACGTACGCGCCACCGGCGGTGGCGTTGCCGAAGACCACGCTCACGGTCGGGATCCGCTGGGCGGACAGCCGGGTCAGGTCACGGAACACCCGGCCGCCGGGAATGAAGATCTCCGCCTGGGTGGGCAGGTCCGCGCCGGCCGACTCGACCAGGTTCACCATCGGCAGCCGGTTGGCCGCCGCGATCTCACCCGCTCGCCGGGTCTTCGCCAGCGACCACGGGTTGATCGCGCCGCCGCGTACCGTCGGGTCGTTCGCCACGATCAGGCACTCGACGCCCTCGACCACGCCGATGCCGACCACGGTGCTGGCGCCGACCGGGAAGTCGGTGCCGAACGCGGCCACCGACGACAGCTCCAGGAACGGGCTGTCCGGGTCGAGCAGCAGCTCGATGCGCTCCCGGGGCAGCAGCTTGCCGCGACCGTGATGTCGGGTCACGTACTTCTCGCCGCCACCGCCCCGGGCCTGGTCGAGCGCCGCCTCCAGTTCGGCCAGGCGCTCCAGCAGCGCCTCCCGGTTGGCGGTGAAGGCGGGCGCGGACGGGTCGATCGTGCTCTGCAGGACAGTCGTGCTCACAGACCCATTCCCTTCGAGATGATCTCGTTCATGATCTCGGTGGTGCCGCCGCCGATGCCGAGCAGACGGGCGTCCCGGTAGTGCCGCTCCACCTCGGCGTCGCGCATGTAGCCGAAGCCGCCGTGCAGTTGCAGTGCGGCGTCGACCACGAAGTCGCACGCGGACACCGCCACGTTCTTCGCGATCGCCACCTCGGTCACCACCGGCTGCCCGGCGGCCACCCGTGCGGCGACCTCGTGCACGTACGCCCGCGCCGCCTCGGTGCGGGAGTGCATCTCGGCCAGTTTGTGCCGGACGACCTGTCGCCCGACGAGCGGACGGCCGAACGTCTGGCGGTCCCGGCACCACTGCAGCGCCAGGTCGACGCAGCGCTGCGCGGTCGCGTACGCCTGGGTGGCGAGCGACAGCCGCTCGTTGGCGAACTGCTGCATGATGGCGAGGAACCCGGTGTCCTCCGGGCCGACCCGGTTCGTCACCGGCACCCGCACGTCCACGAAGGACAGCTCGGCGGTGTCCGAGCAGTGCCAGCCCAGCTTCTCCAGCCGCCGGCCCACAGTGAACCCGGGCGTGCCCTTGTCGATCACGAGCAGGCTGACCGAGCCGGACCCGGGGAAGTCGGTGCAGACCGCCGTGGTGACGAAGTCGGCGCGGACCCCGCTGGTGATGTACGTCTTGGACCCGTTGACGACGTAGTGGTCACCGTCGCGTACCGCGCAGGTGCGGATACCCGCCACGTCGGAGCCGCCGTCCGGCTCGGTGATCGCCAGCGCGCCGATCATCGTCCCGGCCAGCGCGGGCCGCACGTACCTGTCGATCAGCCTCTCGTCCTGGGTCCCCACCATGTGCGGCAGCGCGATGCCGTGCGTGAACAGCGCGGCGACCAGCCCCGACGATCCACCCGAGCGGATGATCTCCTCGGTGACCACCATCGAGTCGAGCAGGTCGCCGCCGCTGCCGCCGACCGACTCCGGGAAGCCGATGCCGAGCAGGCCGATCTTCGCGGCAGTCTCGTGCAGCGACCGGGGCACCTCGCCCGCCCGCTCCCAGTCGGACAGATGCGGCAGCACCTCCCGGGTGACGAACGAGCGGGTCAGCTCGCGCAGTTGCCGGCGTTCCGGCGTGTCCGCGATGGTCATGCGGGTGCCTCCGTCGGTAGATCGACCACCCGGGAGCGCAGCAGCTCCCCGAGGGCCTTGGCCTGGGGGTCGAACCGGGTGGAGGCGGCCACGCCCTGACCGAGCAGCCCGCGGATCACGAAGTTGACAGCACGCAGGTTCGGCAGCTCGTACCGCTCGACGGTGAGCGCGGCGGTCTCCGGCAGCAGCTCGGCCAGCCGCTCCACGGTGAGCCAGTCGCGCAGCCAGGGCCAGGTCGCGTCGGTACGTGCCCAGACGCCCAGGTTCGCGTCGCCGCCCTTGTCGCCCGACCGCGCGCCGACCAGCTCACCCAGCGGCCCGCGCCGGGTGGCGGCCGGAGCCGGTACGGCATCGGTCGCTCGCGCCGGCGCCCCGGCCGGCGTCCCCGTGACGGCCGGCGGCGGGATCGTCACCCGCTCGCCGGACGGAAGCACCGCGACGTGCTCGACAGCGTCCTGCGCGATCGTGTCGGCGGTGAACACGCCGTACGGCGTCGCGTCGCCGGGCAGCGTGGTGAGCGTGCAGCCCGGGTAGGAGGCCAGCGCCAGCTCCACCGCGGCCGCCGAGAACGCCCGCCCGGCCCGCGACTTGTCCCAGTCCCGCATGTGTACGTGCAGCAGCGCGCTCGCCGCCTCGGTGTCGCCGGTGTCCGGGTGGTCGGTGCGGGCCAGCGTGAACTCCAGTCCTTCCGTGCCGACCGACTCCTCGATCTGGCCCCGGACCAGCGCCGCCTTGGCCGGGATGTCCAGCCCGCACAGCACGAACGTCATCGAGTTGCGGAAACCGCCCAGGTTGTTGACGCCCACCTTGAGGGTGTCCGGCGGCGGCGTGCCGCGTACCCCGGACACGCGCACCCGGTCCGGGCCCTCCTGCTCCAGCCGTACCGTGTCCAGCCGGGTCACCACGTCCGGCCCGAGGTAGTCCGGCCCGCCCACCTCGTACAACAGTTGGGCGGTGACCGTCTCGACTGTCACCGCGCCGCCGGTGCCCTGGTGCTTGGTGAGCACCGACGAGCCGTCCGGGTGCAGCTCGGCGATCGGGAAGCCGGGCCGGTGCCCGCCGTCCGGCAGCTCGGTGAAGAAGCTGAAGTTGCCGCCGGTGACCTGCGCGCCGCACTCGATCAGGTGCCCGGCCACCGTCGCACCGGCCAGTGCGTCCACGTCGTCGCGGGTCCACCCGAAGCGGGCGATCGCCGGGCCGACCGCCAGTGAGGCGTCGGTGACCCGTCCGGTCACCACCACGTCCGCGCCCGCGTCGAGGCAGGCCGCGATCCCGAACGCGCCCAGGTAGGCGTTCGCGGTCAGCGCGTCCGGCCGCTGGATCGCGTCACCGTCGACGTACCCGACCCGGACCTGGAGGCTGAGCCGGTCGCCGAGCGACCGGATCGCGTCGGCCAGCCCGGCCGGGTTGAGGCCGCCCGCGTTGGTGACGAGCGTGACGCCGCGCTCCAGCGCGGTGCCGAGCACGTCCTCCAGTTGACGCAGGAACGTCTTGGCGTAGCCGAGCGACGGGTCGCGCATCCGGTCGCGGCCGAGGATGAGCATGGTCAGCTCGGCCAGGTAGTCGCCGGTCAGCACGTCCAGCTCGCCGCCGTCGAGCATCTCCCGCCAGGCGGCGAGGCGGTCGCCGTAGAAGCCGGACGCGTTCCCGATCCGCAGCGCGCTCACGGGGCCGCCTCGCGGTTCACGGACTCCCGCTTGCCGCCGGGCGGGCCGGCGAACGCCTGGGCCACGTCCAGCCACTCGCCGGCCACCGGCCCGGTGGCCGACAGGGCCAGGTCCGCGCGGTGCCGGCGCTGCGTGACGAGCAGGCAGAAGTCGAGCGCCGGGCCGGTCACCCGGTCGGCCGCGTCGGCGGGCCCGAACTCCCACACGTCACCGCCCGTGGGGGCGGTCAGCTCGACCCGCACCGGCGCCGTGGGCACCTCGCGGCCGTGGGCTGCGAAGCCGTGCCCGAGGGTACGGAAGCCGAGGTGCGCGATGTGCCGGAGCCGCCCGGTCGGGGTGCGGACGACACCCAGCGCGTCGGCCACGTCCTCGCCGTGCGCCCACGTCTCCATCAGCCGGGCGGTCGCCATCGACGTCGGCGACATGCTGGTGCCGTACCAGGGGATCTTCTGCCCGGCCGGGACGGCGGCGAGCGCTCCGGCGAGCGCCGACCGGCCGGCACGCCAGCGGGCCAGCAGCGCGGGCGCCGGGGCGAGGAAGGACTCGGCGCCGTCCTCGACCAGACGCGACGGGTCCGGCGCGGCCATGACCGAGGCGAAGAACGCCGACTCATCGGTGGCCGCCAGGTAGGCGACGTGGTCGGTCCAGGCCAGGTGCGCGATCTGGTGCGCGACGGTCCAGCCCGGGGCCGGTGTCGGCTGCTCCCATCCCTGCGGCGGCAGTTCCGCGACGAGCGCGTCGAGCTGTTCGGACTCGGCGGCCAGGTCCGCGAGCAGGGCTGTCAGGTCGACCATTGTGCCTCCGGGCGGGGTGGGGCGTCAGGTGATCAGGGCCGCTGGCTCTCGGGGTTGAGCAGCGCGGCGAGCTGGCGTTTCCAGGTGTGCAGCAGGGCGGCGCGGCGGGGTGAGTCGTCGCTGAGCAGGTTTGCCACGCCGAGGCCGCGAAGCAGGTCGAGGGTGGCCTGCACCGACTCGCGCACCCCGGGCCTGCGCTCGTCCACGCCGAGCAGCTCGACGGTGAGCCGGTACATCTCCCGGCCGATCCGCGCCTCCAGCGGCACCAGCGCGGCGCGCAGCTCGGCGTCGGTGCGGGCAGCCACCCACAGCTCCAGCGCGGCAGCGAACAGCGGGCCGGTGAAGGAGGCGGCGAGCAGGTCCACCACTCCGTCGAGCCGCTGCGGTCCGGACGGCAGGACCGCCGCCTCGGCGCGCAGCTCGGCCGCCCGGCGCTCGGTCAGGTGCGTGACGGCGGCGGTCACCAGCGCGGCCTTGGTGGGGTAGTGGTGCAGCTGGGCGCCCCGGGAGACGCCGGCGCGGGCCGCCACCACAGTCGTCGTGGTGCCGGACCAGCCGTGCTCCACCAGGCATTCGACAGTCGCCTCCAGCAGGCGGGCCTGGGTGGCCCGGCTGCGTTCCTGCTGCGGAACTCGACTCGACACGCAGACAGCCTGCCCCGCCCAAAACAAACAGTCAAGCCTGACTTTTTCTGACGCGCCGACGTCGACCCCGGACCGCTATCCGACACCTCCGCGCGGCCGTCCGCGATATCGTGCTGGATCACGGGGAGGCACAACATGAATGAATTTGTGCTCGTCGGTGGGGCAGGTTTCCTGGGCACGGCTACCGCCGGGGCGCTGCTGGCCGTCGGCGCGCGGGTCACCACCGTGGACCGTCATCCGCCCGCCGAGGCGAACACCGCCGCCGGCCTCGACTGGATCAGGGCGGACCTGCTCACCGCCGACCCACCCGAATTGCCGCCCGGCATCGTCGTGGTGCTGCTCGGCGCGAGCCACCCCCGGCCCCGCCACCCCTGGACACTGCCGCTGGACAACGCCGTCAGCACCGCCCGGCTCCTGCCCCGCCTGGCCGGACGCCAGGTGGTGCTCACCTCATCCGTCGAGGTCTACGGCGCCGCGTCCGGCCCGCTCACCGAGGACACCACGCCCGACCTGCCGTGGTCCGCCGGGGAACTCGACCGCTGGTGCGCCCGCGTGCGCGACCTGGCCCGGGAACCCTGCCCGCCGTGGCGGGCCGCGCCACTGGCCCGGGCGATGGCCGACGCCGACCCCACCCTCCGGTGGACGTACGCGATGGCGAAGCTCGCGCAGGAACGACTCGTCGCGGACGCGGTCCCGCCCGACCGGCTGACCGTGCTCCGGCTCGCGAACGTCTTCGGCGCGGGCCAACACCGGGTGGCCACCCGACTGGTCCGCCGAGCCCGCCAGGGACTGCCGCTGCCGGTCACCGCGGACACCGTACGCAGCTTCCTGCCCGCCGGCGCCCTCGCCCGGATCCTCCTACGCGGGATCGGCCCCGGCACATGGAACGTGGGCGGGGAACCGGTGCCACTGACCGACCTCGCCACCTGGATCCGGGACCTGTGCGGTTCGTCGGCACCGCTGCTGGCCATGCCGCGCCCGGCGTCGGACAGCTCCGGCCTGGTGGTCACCGACAAGCTGACCGCCGCCGGCCACCGGGTCGAGCCGCTCCGCCCGGCCCTGGCGAAGCTGGTGGCCGAGGTCGACGACGACCCGACACCCCTGTTCCGGCCGCCGCTGCCGGTCGTCGTGCCACCCCCGCCGGCCCACCCCGAGACGGTCGTCGCCCGCCAGCAGGAGGCGCTCGTCAGCGGGGAGGTCAAGCACGGCAACCGGTGGACGCGCGAGCTGACCGAACGCCTCGGCAAGGAGCTGCAACTCGACGACGACCACCGGGTGCTGGTCACCGCCTCGGGGACCGCCGCCCTGCGGATCATGGTGGCCGCCACCGTCGGCCCGGCCCGCCCCGGCGACGTGGCGGTGCTGCCGTCCTACACCTTCCCGGCGACCGCCGAGATCCTGGTCCAACTCGGATACACGCTGCGCCTCGTCGACGTGGACGCCGCGACCTGGACGATCGACCCCGTGGCTGTCGCCGCCGCGATCGCCCGGGGCGGCGTACGGCTGGTGCTCTGCGTCGACACCTTCGGCAACCCGTGCGACTATCCGGCCCTGCGGGCGGTCTGCGACCCCGCCGGGGTGACCCTGCTGGCCGACTCCGCCGCCGCCCTCGGCAGCCTGCACCAGGGGCGACCGGTGGCACAGCAGGCGTTGTCGCACTCGTACTCGATGAGCTTTGCCAAGGTCGTGTCGGCCGGTGGCGCCGGCGGCGCGCTGGTGCTGCCCACCGACGCCGCCGAGGCGGTCCTCGCCGCACCGGCCGGCTGGACCCGCTCCGAGCTGATGAACGAACTGCACGCCATCGTCGCGGTCGACCAGCTCGCGGAGCTGGACACGCTGGTCCGGTGCCGGACCGAGGTGGCCGAGGTCTACGCCGCCGCCGCGGCCGCCCTGCCCGTGGAGGTCCAGCAGGTACGCGCCGGGGACCGGCACTGCTGGGTGCACTGGGTGGCCCGCTTCGCCCGGCGCGACCGCGTGGCGACGCGGCTGGCCGCCCTCGGTGTGCAGACCAAGCCCTACTTCGCGGCCGTGCACGGCGGTCCGCTCGGCGGCGGTGAGCGCCTACCGGTGACCGAACGGCTGGACGCTGAGGCGCTGGCCCTGCCGATGTCCTCGGAACTCACTGTGGAACAGGCGGAACGGGTCGTCGCGGCGCTCCGCCGCTGCCTGGACTGAACCGGGGCGGGCGGTCAACCCGGAACGCGGCGGCCGGTCACCAGGAGTTGCTTGCCGGCGTCGGCGAGAACCGGGTCGTCGCCCAGCCGTCGCTCCAGCGCCAGCAGCGCGTCCCGGTCGGTGGCCAGCCGTGCGGTCAACCCGGCCCGCCCCACCGAAGCGGCGCTGACCAGCAGCCCGGCGCTGTGGACGTCCACCAGGCCGGCGGCGCGGAACGCGGCCTCCAGCCGGGCCCGGTCCAGCAGGTGCAGGTCGGCGGCGTGCCCCTCGGCGCGCCACACACCCCGCCGGCGGGTCAGCCGGTCCACCGCCTCGTCGTCCCGGCCCGCGCCGACCAGTTCGAGGACCAGGCCCACCAGCGAGTCGACAAGCACGGCCAGCACCCCGCCCGGACGCAGCCACCCGGCCAGGTGCCGGACCGTCCGCTCGGGGTCGGCTGTGTACTGCAGGGAGCCCATCGCCAGCACCGCGCCGGCCGTAGCCGGCAGCGTCACCTCCGTCATCGACCCCTCGACCAGGGTGAAGCCGGAACCGGGCGGATGCCGGCGCAGCTCGGCCACCATCCCCGGCGCCTGTTCGACGCCGGTCACCGGATGGCCGAGGTCGAGCAGCCGCCGCGCCCACCGGCCCACGCCGCAACCGGCGTCCACCACCGGAGCGCCCGGCGGCAGCAGCGCCCGGACGCGCTCCCACGCCAGGTCGTCGTAGGCACGCCGGTGCGGCACCGCGAAATGCTCCTCGTAGCCGGGCGCCAGCGCGTCGTACAGCGGCTGGCTCGGGCGCATCGGCTCAGACAAGACTGCGCCGCCCTCGCAGCCACTGCCGGTCGGCCAGGTAGGTGCCCGGTCGCCAGCGCAGGTTGAGGCTGTAGTTGCTGCCGCAGCCGACACACTCCTTGCGGAACAGCCGCGCGTGCTCGGCACGGTATTCCGGCGCGTCGACGATCTCGGCGATCGGGCGCTGCCGGACCGAGGCGGTCGGGTCGTGCGCCCAGCAGCCGCCGATCTCCCCCCGGGAGTGCACCATCAACTTGAGCTGCGACTCGGCGCACGGCAGGTCGCGCTGGACGAGGTCGTCGAAGTGCCCACGCAGGTAACGCAGCTCCGAATAACGTGGCAACCACCGCCGGTCGGCCCGGGCCATCGTCTCCAGCTCGGCCAGCGCCGCGTCGAGCCGGTCGCCTTCCACATCGGTCTGGGTGGTGACCGCGTCGGTGCGGAACAGGAACGTCCGGTCGGTGACCAGGTTGAGATAGAGCGTCACGCCCAGCTCCTGGGCCAACGCCGCGATGCCGGGCAGGCTGTCCACGTTGTCCCGCATCACGGTGAAGTTCATCCGTACCTTCAGACCGAGCCGGTCACGGGCGGCGATCAGGTTCCGCAGGTGCCGGGTCGTCGTCTCGAACGCGCCGAGTCGCCCGCGGATGCGGTCGTGCACCAACGCCGTCGGGCCGTCGACGGAGACGTTGAAGCTGCGTACGCCCGCGGCGAGCACCTCGTCCAGAACGGGCGGGGTGAGGCGGACGCCGTTCGTGTTCAGATGCAGGTGGCGTACGCCCACCTCGCGGGCGTACGCCATCAGGGTCAGCGCGTCCGGCCGGATCAGCGGCTCGCCGCCGGTGAAGTTCACCTTGTGGATGCGCAGCGCGACGAGCTGACGCAGGACGTCGCGCCACTCGTCGGTGGAAAGTTCACCCTTGGTGTTCGTGGTCCAGCAGCCGCAGCTCGTGCAGCGCAGGTTGCAGTTGTCGGTGAGGAACAGCTCGGCGACCAGCGGCCGTACGTGCAGCCGGGGCGCGATCCGTTCCTTGACGGCGAGCCGGCCGAAGAACCAGGCGAGGCGGGCGGTGTCGGCGACGGTCACGGCAGTCTCCGGGCGATGACGAAGAGGTTGGCCGAGCGGAACAGCCGGCCGTCGAGATGGATGCCGCGCTCCAGCAGTCGGCGCACCGGGCCGCCGGTGAGCAGCGCCGGGATCTGCAACCACCGCCAGAAGAGGTTGGCGCCGGTCACCGTGGTCGGGGTGAAACCCGTCGCGCGCAGCAGCCGGAGCAGGTCTTCACTGCGGTAGTTGGTGTGCCGGTCCCGGCCGACCGACATGTCGCCGCGCAGGTTGTCGGAGAGGTCGGCGAACCGGCTGTGCCACACCTGGGACCCGAACCGCCACGAGTAGATCCGGCGGTGCAGCCGGGGGAAGTCGAACTTGGCGTTGTCGGGATCGAGGAAGGTGAAGACGTGCCGGCGGGGCACGGTGAGCACCAGCAGCCCACCGGGGGTGAGCACCCGGTGGGCCTCGGTCAGCAACGCGATCTCGTCGGGGACGTGTTCCAGCACGTCGAGCAGGCTCAGCGAGTCGAAGCGGCGGTCGGCGAACGGCAGCGGCTCGCCGACCCCGAGCCGGTACAGCGGCAGATCCGGGTGGCGGGCCGCCAGCTCGGCGAGGTAACCCGGGTGCGGGTCGGCGCCCTCGCAGGTCAGGGTGCCGTGTTCGTGCAGCACGGCGAGGAAGTCTCCGGTGCCGCAGCCCAGGTCGAGGTGCCGGCCGGTGCGGCCGGACAGCGCCGCCCAGGCGAACGCGTACCGACGCAGCGGGTGGGCGGCGAACGGTTGGACAGCACCCGCCCGGCGCGTCGCCTCGTCGGCCCGGCTCATCGGACCAGCCGGGCGCAGAGCGCGTCCAGGGTGGCGGCCAGGCGTTCGCCGTCGACCGGGCCCGGCAACGGGCGTTCCGCGAGCAACAGGTGTTGCCGCTGCGGGTGCGCGGCCACCACGGCCGGCAGCTCGGCCACGTCCCACACCGCTACCACCCGGCCCGAGCGTTCCTCCTCGCGCAGGTAGTCGACCTGGTGGTCGTTGCCCATCTCGCCCCGTGCCGCCTCCCGGGCCACCGCGACCGGCACCCGGCCGAGCCGCTGGACCAGCCGCACCGTGTTCCCGGCATGGGTGATCACCACGTCGGCCTCGGCCAGCCGCCTCCGCAGGTCGTCCAGGGGCAGGAACGGGGCGTGCGGACACGGCGGGGCCACCGCCGACGTGCCGGTCTGGACGAACACCTCGTGCGCGGCACACAGCGGCGCGACAGCCCTGATCAGGCGGTCGAACGGCCATGGACCCATGCCGACGGTGACCAGGAGTCGGGCCATGGCTAGTAGAGCTCTCCGATGAGGACCGCGCGGGGCCGGGACGCCAGCAGGGCGGGACGCTGCACCAGCACGGCGGCGGCGAGGCGGGAGCAGAGCCGGGCGGCGGCTCCGGCGGGCCCGGTCATGTTGAACGTCTCCAGCCACAGCGACGGCACCCCGAGCAGGCGGGCGGCGAGGAAGACGCCGACGGCCACGCCGGTGCCGGCCGAGACCACCACGTCGGGTCGCTCCCGGCGCAGCAGTCGCAGGGCCCGCCAGGCCGCCGGCAGCACCCGCCACCGGGTGCGCGTGGACAGCTCGGGCTGCCAGTGCACCCGCTGCCCGGTCAGCGCCACCTCGGTGTCGGGGGCGCGGACCGCCACCCACACCGGGTCGTGCCGCTCCCACCACGGGCGGAGCGCGAGCAGGTCGAGCAGGACGCCGCCGCTGCTTGAGACGAGGAGGATCCGATACCGCCGGTCCATCACCTCACGCTATCCCAGCGTCGCGGATGGCGATGCCCCGCTCCAGACTGGACGGTGGATCCCCCCCCGGAGGGCTCGGGTCAACGGCCGTCCCGTGGAGCGAAGACGGTCAGGGCGTCGGCGTCGGAGTGGCGGGAGCGGACGTACTCGTCGGCCCAGGCCGCGGCGTCCGGAAACGCCGACCCGGCGGCGACGGCGGCGCACGCGGCGTCCACGTCGAAGCGGGTCCGGCGCAGCTGCACGCCCGGGCCGAGCAGCGCCCACCAGGCGCCCGCGCCCCCGTACGGCATGCCGACGCTGCCCGGGTTGACCACCAGGCGGCGGTCGACCAACCGGGTGAACGGCATGTGCGTGTGCCCGCAGACCACCGTGCCGACCTCGGCCGGCAGGCCGGCGAAGACCTCGGCCCAGCGGTCGAGCCGCGAGTCGACGAGCACGACCTCCTCGTCGTCGCGCGGGGTCGCGTGGCAGAACAGCACCTCGCCCAGCCCGGTGACCGGCACCGTGACGGACGGCGGCAGCGCGGCCAGCCGGGCCACCTGGTCGTCGCGCAGCTGCCCGGCGGCCCAGTTCGAGACGGCGATCGGGGACGGCCGGCCGGCCCGCGCCTGCACCAGCTCGCGGTCGGCGTTCCCGCCGACCCAGCACGCCCGGTCGCCGAGCGCGGCCAGCCGGTCCAGCACCTCGACCGGCTGCGGACCGGCCGCCAGGTCGCCGGTGAGGACGATCAGGTCGGCGGCGGCCACGTCCGGCTCGACCAGGACGGCGTCCAGGGCGGGCAGCACGCCGTGGATGTCGGAGAGCACGGCGACGCGATCAGGCATCGCCCGAGCCTCGTGCCGGACTGCCGCGAAGTCCAGCGATTCTGCGCCGGGCAGAGCCGACCGGGACGGACCGGGGGACGCGCGGCGCGGACGGCACCGGCCCGGTCCGCGCGGAGGCGGGCCGGGCCGGGAAGCGGGTGCGGAGGTCAGACCCGCGCGCGGCGGGCCAGGCGCTCCGGGTCGAGGATGATGATGCTCTTGCCGTCCAGCCGCAGCCAGCCGCGCGAGGCGAAGTCGGCCAGCGCCTTGTTGACGGTCTCCCGGGAGGCGCCGACGAGCTGGGCGATCTCCTCCTGGGTGAGGTCGTGCGTCACGCGCAGCACGCCGCCGTCGCGGGTGCCGAACCGGCCGGCCATCTGGAGCAGGTTCTTGGCCACCCGGCCGGGCACGTCGGTGAAGATCAGGTCGGCGAGCGAGTCGTTGGTCCGGCGCAGCCGGCGGGCCAGCACCCGCAGCAGCTGCTCGGCGATCTCGGGCCGGTTGTTCAGCCACGGCCGCAGCGCCTGCTTGCGCAGCCGGACCAGGCGGGTGTCGGTGACCGCCGTGGCCGTCGCCGTACGCGGACCGGGGTCGAACAGCGACAGCTCGCCCACCATGTCCGACGGGCCCATCACGGCGATCAGGTTCTGTCGGCCGTCCGCCGCGCGGCGACCCACCTTGATCTTGCCGGACAGGAGGATGTAGAGACTGTCGCCGGGTTCGCCCTCGTTGAAGACGATTTCGCCCTTGCGGACCTCGATCGTCTCCATCTCCTTGGCGAGCGCCTCGGCAGCCTCCGGGTCGACACCCTGGAAGATCCCGCTGCGGGCCAGTACCTCGTCCATCGCGCACCTCCGCCTGCGCGTGCCGTCCGTCGGCCGGGTCCGCCGTCCGCTGATCCCCTCGCGCGCCGCCAGTCTAGGCGCACATGAGGAGGAATCAGAGGCGCACCCCTGGAATCTTGATCGTTGGGCGTAACCCGCCGGACGTGGTGAGCAGCTAAGATCCCGCGCTCGGCCCGGCCCGGCGCCACCCGTTCCCACCTGTGATCGTAGGGTGACCGGCGTGCTGTGTGAGCCTTTCCTGACCAGCCGGTCCGAGACCGGGTGGGACATCCCGCTGCTGGTGTGGCGGGCCGAGAGGCCGCTGCTGGCGGTCGGCTCCGCGCCGCTGGGCGGGGGGATCGGCGTCCGCGGGTGGGTGCTGAACGCGACCGTGCCGATGTCGTACGACCGGGACGACCCCGCCGCCCATCTGGCCGAGCTGGCGGACGGCCTGGACCTGGACGGCCCCGGCGTGGGACTGCTGACCGGCGTGGACGTGACCGAGGTGGTGCGCCGCACGGACGGCGGCGTCCGGGTCTGGGCGACGGTGGGCCTGGGCACGCCGGTCTGGGCCGCCGCACCCGAGCCGGCGCCCGCCCAGCCGGCCCCGCAAGCCGCATCCGAGCCGGCCCGGCCCGTGCAGCACGTCGGCACCGTCAACATCGTCGCGTACGTGCCGGTGCGGCTGAGCGACGCCGCTCTGGTGAACGCCGTGGCCACCGCCACCGAGGCGAAGGCGCAGGCGATCTGGGAACTGGGACTGCCGGCCACCGGCACCCCCACCGACGCGGTGACGGTGCTCTGTCCGGCCGACGGCGATCCGGCGGCGTACGGCGGTCCCCGTTCGGCCTGGGGCGCGCCGCTGGCCCGGGCCGTGCACGCCGCCGTCCGCTCCGGTGGCGCCGGGACCGTGGTGCCGTGGTCCGACCGGCGGGCGGGCTGAGGTGCGCCGGCGATACCCGGCGCGGCGGGTTTTCCGACCGATCGGCCCTCGTCGCCGTGTTCCGGGGACGGTAGCGTCGCCGACGATGTACGCTCCCGCCCGTTCTGTGCCCCGTACCCTCCGTGCCGTTGTCGCCGGACCGCCCGCCGCCGCTCCCGGGCCGCGTCACGCGGTGCTCGGCCGGCGCCTGGCCGCGTTCGCCGCGCTCGTCGCCGTCCTGTTCGTCGCCGGCTGCGCCGGGGAGGCCGGCGGGTCCGGCGACCCCAGGTGGCAGGCGGGCCAGGGCGGCGGGTCGACCGGTTCGGCCGGGCCCGCGACGGGTGACCAGCCGGCGGCGCCGGACGGCGCGAACGAGCCGTCGATCTCGCTCACCGCGACCGGTGACGTGATCATGGGGAACGCGCCGGACCGGCTGCCACCCAGCGGCGGCAAGGGCTTCTTCGACGACGTGAAGCCGGCGCTCAAGGGCGACCTGGTGATGGGCAACCTGGAGGAGCCGCTCACCGACGACACCGGGGCCGGCAAGTGCGGCCCGCAGCCGAAGAACTGCTACCAGTTCCGTGCGCCGCCCGGTTATGCCGCGCACCTGCGGTCGGCCGGGTTCCAGCTGCTCAACCAGGCCAACAACCACGGCTACGACTACGGCCGGCAGGGCTACGAGAACACCCAGTCGGCGCTGGAGGCGCACGGGCTCAAGCACACCGGCGCGCCGGGCGAGATCACCGTGGTGGACGTCAAGGGCGTCAAGGTCGCCGTGGTGGGCTTCTCGTCGTACCCCTGGTCGAACAGCCTGGTCGACCTCGACGCCGCCAAGCAGGTCGTCGAGATGGCCAAGGAATCCGCCCAGATCGTGGTGGTGCAGGTGCACATGGGCGCCGAGGGTGCGGACAAGACCCGGGTGAAGCCGGGCACCGAGATGTTCTTCGGCGAGAACCGCGGCGACCCGATCCGCTTCTCCCGGACCGTCATCGACGCCGGGGCCGACCTGGTCATCGGGCACGGCCCGCACGTGCTGCGCGGGATGGAGTTCTACAAGGGGCGGCTGATCGCGTACAGCCTGGGCAATTTCGCCGGCGGCGGGAAGTCGCTGAACAGCTCGGGCCGGCTCGGCTGGGGCGGGGTGCTCAAGGTGTCGCTCACCGCCGAGGGGAAGTTCGTCGGCGGCACGTTCACCTCCACCGTGATGAACGGCGTGGGCCGTCCGTCGGTCGACCGGCAGAACCGCGGCCTCGGACTGGTCCGCGAGCTGAACCGGGCCGACTTCCCGGACACCGGCGCGAAGCTCGACGGGACCGGCAAGATCACCGCACCGGCGGGTGGCTGACCGCGCGCCGACCACGCCGAGCCGCCGGAGCGTCGGCCCCGCGACGTAGGCTGGCCGGCGTGACCACGCGCTCCCCCGAGACCGACCTCGGCCGTACGCGCCGCGCCCGGCGCATCGGCCGGGTGCTGACCGAAACGCACCCCGACGCGCACTGTGAACTCGACCACTCCAACGCGCTGGAGCTGGCCGTCGCGACGATCCTGTCCGCCCAGTGCACCGACAAGAAGGTCAACGAGGTCACGCCGAAGCTGTTCGCCCGCTACCGCACCGCCGCCGACTACGCCGCGGCGGACCGCGTCGAGCTGGAGGAGCTGATCCGGCCCACCGGGTTCTACCGCAACAAGACCAGCTCCCTGATCAACCTCGGGCGGGCGCTCTGCGAGCGGTACGACGGTGAGGTGCCCGGCCGGCTCGACGACCTGGTGACCCTGCCCGGGATCGGCCGCAAGACCGCCAACGTCATCCTCGGCAACGCCTTCGGCGTCCCCGGCATCACCGTCGACACGCACTTCCAGCGGCTGGTGCAGCGGTGGCAACTCACCACCGAGACCGACCCGGTCAAGATCGAGCACGCGATCGGCGCGCTCTACCCCAGGCGCGACTGGACGATGCTGTCGCATCGGGTGATCTTCCACGGTCGCCGGGTCTGCCACGCCCGCAAGCCCGCCTGCGGCGCGTGCACGCTGGCGAAGCTCTGTCCCGCGTACGGCACCGGGCCGACCGAGCCGCCCGCCGCGGCCAAGCTGCTGAAGGGCCCTCGGGCCCGTGACCTGGCGGTCGCCGTCGGCCTGGATCCCGACCTGGTGCCACAGCAGGCCGCCGCGGCGGACGTGCCGTGATGCGCCGGCTCGCGTACCTGCTCGTACCGCTGCTGCTGGCGGCGGCGGGCTGCACCGCCACGGCCGGGCAGCCGGAACGCCCGGCGCCGGCCACCCGGGCCGAGCGTCCTTCGCCGTTCGCCGACTGCGCCCCGCTGACCGTCGCGCCGACCGCCGCGTCCCCGGCGCCCGCCGGAACGGCCGGGGACCGACTGCCCGACCTGACGCTCAACTGCTTCACCGGCGGCACGCCGGTGAATCTGCGCGACGTCAAGGGCCCGGCGGTGATCAACGTGTGGGCGTCCTGGTGCCCGCCGTGCCGCAAGGAGCTGCCCGCCTTCCAGCGGCTCAGCGAGCGGGCCGACGGCCGGTTCCAGGTGATCGGCGTGAACAGCCGGGACAGTCGAGGCGGCGCGCAGTCCATCGGCGAGGACTACGGCGTCGACTTCCCGATGCTGCTCGACCAGGGCGACGCGTTCCAGCGCGCGCTGGAACGCAACGCGTTCCCGCTCACAGTGCTGGTCGACGCCGACGGCCGGATCCGGCACACCGACGCGACCGGCGCGCTCGACGACGCCCGCCTCGCCGCGCTGCTCCAGCGCCACCTCGGGGTGCGGGTATGACCCGACGGCCACCGGGCTGGTTCGACCCGCTGCTGGACCGGCTGGGCACCGCGCGGGCGGAGGACTTCACCCGCATCGTCACGCCGGAGAGCGGCGGCCGGGAGAGCGCCGTGCTCGTGCTGCTCGGCGAGGAACCCGGCGCCGGGCCGGACGTGCTGGTCCTCCAGCGTGCCGCGACGCTGCGCAACCACGCCGGGCAGCCGGCGTTCCCGGGCGGTGCGGCCGACCCGGAGGACGCTGACCTCCGCACCACCGCGCTGCGCGAGGCGAACGAGGAGGTCGGCCTCGACCCCGCCAGCGTCACCGTGCTGGCCGAGCTGCCCCGGCTCTGGATCCCGGTCAGCGACTTCGTGGTCACCCCCGTGCTCGCCTGGTGGCACGACCCACACCCGGTGCACCCGCGCGAGCCGGCCGAGGTGGCGCACGTGGCCCGGCTGCCGGTGACCGAACTGGTCGACCCGGACAACCGCATGCGGGTACGCCATCCGAACGGCTGGATCGGCCCGGCCTTCTCGGTACGCGGCATGCTGGTCTGGGGTTTCACGGCAGGCGTGATCGACCGGCTGCTGGAGATGGGCGGCTGGTCCCGCCCGTGGCCGCGCTCGCGCGTGGTGGAGTTGCCGCCCGTCGACGCCACACCCGCTCCCTCGGCCGGCACCGAGCCGGCCGACGAGAGCCCGGTGCGCTGATCACCCGTACGCATCCTCGGGTCACGTTCCGCGAGCGCTGAGCCGACCGTGGGCCCGGTGCCCGTACCCTTGGGGCGTGTCCGCCGTGGATCTCGTCCTTCTCCTGCTCATGCTTGTGTTCGCGATCAGCGGATACCGTCAGGGATTCGTCATCGGGGCCCTGTCGTTCTCCGGCTTCTTCCTGGGCGCGCTGCTCGGCCTCCAGGTCGGGCCGCTGATCGCGCAGCAGTTCGCGGCGAGCGGCACACGCGTGCTGATCTCCCTGGTGGCGATCTTCGGGCTCGCGGTGCTGGGTCAGGCGCTGGCCGGCTGGCTCGGCTCCAACCTGCGGGCCGCCATCACCGGGCAGACCAGCCGGAAGATCGACGACGTCGGCGGCGCGTTCATCTCGGTCATCGCGGTCATGCTCGTGGCGTGGCTGGTCGCCGTGCCGCTCGGCTCCTCCTCGGTGCCGTGGCTGGCCTCCTCGGTCCGCAACAGCGCGTTGCTCACGGTCGTCGACCAGGTGCTGCCGGACAAGGCGCAGGACCTGTCCACAGCGCTGCGCGACACGGTCGACACCAACGGATTCCCGGACGTGTTCGGCGACCTCGCGCCGACCCGGGCCCGGCAGGTCGCCCCGCCCGACCCGGCGCTGGCCAACTCCCAGGTGGTGCAGAACAGCAGGCGGTCGGTGGTGAAGGTGCTCGGCTCCGCGCCGAGTTGCTCACGCCGCATCGAGGGCTCCGGCTTCGTCTACGCCGACGACCGGGTGATGACGAACGCGCACGTGGTGGCCGGCACCCGCTCGGTGGCGGTGGAGTTGCGCGGCGAGCGGTACGACGGCGAGGTCGTCGTCTACGACCCGGACCGGGACCTCGCCGTGCTCTACGTACCCGGGCTGCCCGGACCGTCGCTGCGTTTCGCCGCCGGACCGGCCGCCACCGGCGCGGGCGCGGTCGTGCTCGGCTTCCCGCTCGACGGCCCGTACGACGCCCGGCCGGCCCGGATCCGGGACGTCGACCGGATCACCGGCCCGGACATCTACGCGAGCGGCGACGTCACCCGCGAGATCTACACGATCCGGGCGCTGGTGCGCAGCGGCAACTCCGGCGGTCCGCTGGTCTCCTCGAACGGTGTGGTGCTCGGCGTGATCTTCGCGGCGGCGGCGGACGACCCGAACACCGGTTTCGCGGTGACCGCCGCCGAGGCGCGGCCCGTGGCGCTGGCGGGCGCGGAGCGTACCCGGGGAGTGGCCACCGGCGACTGCACCTGAGCGGGCCGGCGGCGCTCAACCACCGGCCGGTGCTCCCGCCGGTGTCGTCTCGTCGCCGGAGCGGGACAGCGGCAGCCGGGCGCGGCCCCAGGTGAGCGTGCGGTCGAGCACCGCCCGCGCCATGATCGCCACGCAGGTGCCGCCGTTGAGGAACGAGGCGAGCACGTCGCTGGGGTGGTGCATGCCCCGGTACATCCGGGTGAGCGCCACGCCGATCGGCACCAGCACCAGCAGCGTCCACCAGGCAGCCTTGGCCTGGGTGCTGCGCGCCCGCAGCGCCAGCAGCAGCGCCAGACCGACGTAGAGCGCGGTGGCCGCCGACGTGTGCCCGGACGGGAAGCTGGACGTGGGCGGGGAGGCGTCCATGTGCGCCACGGCCGGGCGGTTCCGGTCGATGACCATCGTGGTGAACAGGAAGATCAGCGCCTGCGCGGTCACCGCCGCGCACAGGAACAGCGGTTCCCGCCAGCAGTGCAGCACCAGCCGCAGCACCAGCGCCGCCAGCACCGTCACCACGACGATCATCTGGGTGCTGGCGAGCGTGCTGAACACCAGCGAGACGTCGTTCCAGCCCGGCGTCCGGTCGCCGGCCAGCTCACGGTTGACCGCGCCCTCCACAGTGAACGGCCAGGTGTGGGCCAGCACCCGGGTCACCAGCAGTCCCAGGCCCACCATCAGCGCGAAGAGCAGGGCCAGCGGCAGCAGGACACGCCGGGTGACTCGGATCACGACATCGGACATGGGTTCGCCTGTACCCCGGCGGGGGACCGGCTATGCCCGGCCGTCCTCCGGCCGCTGCTCGGCCAGTTCCGGCTCGACCCCCTCGCGCAGGGGACGGGTGGATCGCCGCCCGGATCCGCTGCGCCAGGTGGCGAACCCGGCAGACGTCGCGGCCACCACCGCCGCCCCGAGCACCCAGCCGCCCACCACGTCGCTGGTCCAGTGCACGCCGAGCGCGATCCGGCTGAGCCCGGTCACCACCGTGACCAGCACGGCTGCGGTCCACAGCGCGAACCGGCCCCGGCGGCTGTCCCGTACGAACGGCAGGAACACCAGCAGCAGCACGCCGGCGGCCAGCGTGGCATTGAGCGCGTGCCCGGACGGGAACGAGTAACCGGCGGCCCGCGCCATCGGGTCGAGCAGATCAGGCCGGTCCCGGCCGACGAGCAGCTTGAGCAGCGCGCCGAGCAGCCCACCGGCGACCATGGTGACGACCACCCAGACCGCGAGCCGGGGCGCGCGGCGCCGGACCAGCCAGACCACGACCGCGACGGCGGCCACCCGCAGCGGGCCGGGCCCGAACACGTGCGTCCAGACCGTCATCACGTCGACCCAGACGGGATGGTCCTGCGCGTACCCGTGGAACGCGTCGGTGATCGAGGCGTCCAGCCGCAGCAGGGGCGGCCAGGCGCCGAGCGCCAGCAGCGCGATCAGGGCGAACGGCACCAGCACCAGGAACGCCGCCGCAGCGGCAAGCGTGAGCCGCAGGCCCAGCGAGTGTTCGCGGTCGAGGCGGCGGCTGCGCCACGACCGGTGCGTGACCGGCGCCCCGGTGGTCTCCATGGGGCTTCCCCTACCCACCGGAGGGCGGGATCAGACCGGTTCAGCGGCGGGTCTGCCGGACCCGGCGAACCATCAACGCGGTGCCGGTGACGAGCGCGACGAACAGGGCCAGGCCGGTCCGGAGCCGGTCCGGGGCGGAGACCTCCGTCTGCCCCGCCGGCCGGGCGGCCCAGCCCTCCGCCGTACGCCCGAGCGGATCGCCACCCCGGCCCGCCGCGGCGGCCCGGGTGTCCCGTCCCTCGCCGGGTGCCGGGCCGAAGCCCACCACGCCGGGGGAGGCGTTGTCGTCGAGCGGGTTGTGGCCCACCCCCGGCACGTCGCCGGTGAGCGCGGCCACCGGGTCGACCAGGCCGTAGCCGAACCGGTCGTCCCGGCCGGTCGGTCCGAGGTCCCGGGCCGTGGCGATCAGCCGGTTGACCACGTCGCCGGCCGACATCTTCGGGTAACGCGCGCGGACCAGGGCGGCGGTCGCGGCGACGAGCGGCGCGGCGAAGCTCGTCCCCTGCACCCGCCAGTAGCCGTCCGGCCGGGCGCCGTAGAGCCCGGTGGCCGGCGCGCTGAGCACCGTCTCGTGCCCGGTGATCGAGCCGGACCAGAGGTTCTCGCTGGTCCGCTCCAGGCCGGTGACCGCGAGCACGCCCGGTTCCCGGGCCGGGTACCAGACCTCGGTGGTCGTCGAGGTGGCCAGGTTGCCGGTGCAGGCGACCACCACCACGTCCCGCGCGAACGCGTAGTCGAGCGCCGCGGCCAGGGCCGGGTTGTCGATGCTGCCGCCGAGCGACAGGTTGACCACCCGGGCGCCGTTGTCGACCGCCCAGCGCACCGCCTTCGCGACGATCAGCGCGTCGTCGTAGCGGTTCTCGGCGTCGAGGACCCGGACCGGAAGGATCTTGGCGTCCGGCGCGAGCCCCACCACGCCCCGGTCGTCGTCGGCCCGCCCGGCGATCAGCCCGGCGACTGTGGTGCCGTGCCCCACCGGGTCCGGGCCTTCCGAGCCGTTGGGCGTCACCAGATCCAGGCCGGGCAGCACCTGACCGACCAGGTCGGGATGGGAGCCGTCCACACCCGAGTCGATCACCGCGACCACCACGCCGCGCCCGGTCGAGGTGCGCCACGCGGTCTTCGCCCGCAACTCCTCCAACTGCCACTGCTCGTCGCGTACCTGGTCGGTGCGCAGCAGGCCGTCGGGGGCCAACCAGGGCCGCGCCACAGTGGCCGGGGCGGCAGGCGCGGCGTGTGCCGGCGGCGCCAGCGGACCGGCCACTGTGACCAGTGCCGACGCGGCGGCGAGGAGCGCGCGTCCGGCGAGACGCCGGGGCGGCCCACCGGGCAGTCCCTGCCGATCCCCTGTCACATTCCCCAGCCGTTCGGTCGCGTCAGACACGTGCTGCACGGAGATTACCGGTTGTCCCGCCCGTCTCGGGGCAACTCGGCGAGCCCGATCACCCGGGCGGGAGATGCGCCAACTGCACCAGGCGCACGCCCTCCCGGCGGGAGACCAGACGCGCCCGCCCCGGGGGCAGCGGCCCGGCCTTCACCTGGCCGACGAGCGTGCCCTCCTCCGGCCCGCCCGACATCACCAGCCCGGCCGTGGACAGCTCGCGCAGCCGCTGCACGATCGGCTCGTACGCGGTCCGCCCGGCACCGCCGGTACGCCGCGCCAGCACCAGGTGCAGCCCGACGTCCCGCGCGTGCGGCAGGTGCTCCTCCAGCGCCCGCAACGGGTTCGTCGGGCCGCCGGCCACCAGGTCGTAGTCGTCCACGAGCACGAACAGCTCCGGCCCCTTCCACCACGACCGGCTACGCAACTGCGCCGGGGTCACCTCCGGCCCCGGCTGCCGCCCGTGCAGGTAGCCGGCGGCCGACTCGATCAGCTCGGCGGTGTGCGGCGCGGCGGTGCCGTACCCGATCAGGTGCGGAGTCTCGATCACGCCCATCAGGCTGCGCCGGTAGTCCACGAGCATCACCCGGGCCTGCTCGGGGGTGAACCGGTTGACGATCGAGGTGGCGAGCGCGCGCAGGAACGACGACTTGCCGCACTCGGCGTCGCCGAAGACCAGGAAGTTCGGTTCGGTGGCGAAGTCCAGCACCACCTGGGACAGGTCCGCCTCGGCCACGCCGATCGGGAACGCCAGTCCGCTCGTCGCGCTCTGGTCCAGCTCGGCGTACGGCAGCACCGGCGGAAGCAGCCGCACCCGGGGCGCGGGCGGACCGGTCCACGCGCCGGCAACCGCCTTGACCAGGTCGGCCGTCTCGGCCCCCAGCGCCTCGACGCGGGGTTCGGCGGTGAGGAAGTGCAGCCCGCCCGGGGTGATGCCGCGGCCCGGACGCTCCTCCGGCACGGTCGCCGCGAGCGCCCGCTTGACCACCACCGAGTCGGCCGGGTCGCCCAGACGCAACTCCAGCCGGGAACCGAACAGGTCGCGGATCGCGGGGCGGAAGTCCGACCAGCGCAGGGCGCTCGCCACCACGTGCACCCCGTACGCCAGACCCCGGGTGGCGAGCTCGGTGACCAGTGGTTCCAGATCCTCGTACTCGCCGCGCAGCGTGTTCCACCCGTCCACCACCAGGAACACGTCCCCGAACGGGTCGGGTGCGCCCGCCGCCCGCCGTCGTCGCCACGCGGCCATCGACTCCACACCGGCCTCGGCGAACCGCCGCTCCCGCTCGGCCAGCAGCCCGGCGACCTCGCCGACGCTACGGCGCACGGCGGTGCCGTCGGCCCGCCCGCTGACACCGCCCACGTGCGGCAGGTCGCGCAGCGCGCCGAGCGTCCCGCTGCCGAAGTCGAGGCAGTAGATCTGCACCTCGGCCGGGGTGTGGGTGAGCGCGAGCGCGCAGACCAGCGTGCGCAGCAGGCTGGACCGGCCGCTGCGGGTGGTGCCGACCACCGCGACGTGCCCGGCCGCGCCGTCCAGCGCCAGCCAGAGCAGGTCGCGCCGCTGCTCGAACGGCTTGTCCACCACCGCCACCGGCACCTGGAGTGCCCCGTGCAGCTCCGGGTTGGCCACCGCGAGCCCGCGTGCCGGGTCGGCGCCGACCGGGCCGAGCAGCTCGTCCAGCGTGGGCGAGGCGTCCAGCGGCGGCAGCCACACCTGGTGTGCCGGCGGGCCCTGCCCGGCCAGCCGGTCCACGAGCAGGTCCAGCAGCGTCTCGCCGCTGTCGTCCTCGGCCGGCGAGGCGGCGGGGGCGGGCGGCTCGGGCACCGGGACCAGGTGGGTGGAGAAGGCGAGCACGCGTGCCTCACCGCCGCCGAGGGCGCCCGCCGCGCCGCCGCGGCGGCGGACCGCGCCGGAGACGTACGCGGCCTTGAACCGGACCAGCGGGTCGGTGCCGGAGCGCAGGTAACCGTGCCCCGGGCTGCGCGGCAGCTCGTGCGCGTCCGGCACGCCCAGCACCGTCCGGGACTCCAGCGCCGAGAACGTCCGCAACCCGATCCGGTACGACAGGTGCGTGTCCAGCCCGCGCAGCCGTCCCTCCTCCAGCCGCTGGCTGGCCAGCAGCAGGTGCACCCCGAGCGACCGGCCCAGCCGGCCGATCTGCACGAACAGGTCGATGAAGTCGGGCTTGGCGGACAGCAGCTCGGAGAACTCGTCGCAGATCAGCAGCAGCGACGGCAGCGGGGCCAGCGGCGAGCCGGCCGCCCGGGCCCGCTCGTAGTCGCGCACGCTCGCGAAGTTGCCGGCCCGGCGCAACAGCTCCTGCCGGCGCATCAGCTCCCCGTTTATCGCGTCCACCATCCGGTCCACCAGCGGCAGTGCGTCGGCCAGGTTGGTGATCACGGCGGCGGTGTGCGGCAGCCGCTCGAACGGCGCGAACGTGGCGCCGCCCTTGAAGTCGACGAGCACGAAGTTGAGCTGCTCCGAGCTGTGCGTGGCGGCCAGCCCGAGCACGAGCGTGCGCAGCAGCTCCGACTTGCCCGAGCCGGTCGCACCGATCAGCAGGCCGTGCGGGCCCATGCCGTCCTGCGCCGACTCCTTCAGGTCGAGGTCGATCGCCCCGCCGTCGGCGCCCACCCCGATCGGCACCCGCAGCCGGTCCCGCGCTGCCCGGGGCGCCCAGCCCTGCTCGGCGGTGAAGCTCTCCGGATCGCCCAGACCCAGCAGCTCGGGCAGGCCCAGCTCGGCGCCGGGCGGCGCGTCCGGCCCGCGTACCGTGCCGGCCAACCGCAGCGGCGCGAGCCGCCGGGCCACCGCCTCGGCGTCGGCGGGTGCCAGCGCGTCGGCTGCGCCCACCTCGGCGTGCCCCTCGGCGGAGTGCGAGTGCAGCCGGTCGTCGACCAGGTCGAGCAGGAGCGCGTACCGGTCGAGCAGCCGGGGCGGCGGGGTGTCCAGGTCGAGCACGGTGACCGCGTCGATGCCGCCGTCACCGGCCAGGTCGGTCGCGCCGGTCAGGTCGCCGCCGTCGAGCACCACCACCACGTGCGGCCCGTCCGTGGCCGTGCCGTGCGGGCTGAACCGGGACCGGGCGCCGAGCACGTCGTCGAGCAGCCGTTCCAGGTCGGCGGCGGCGCTGGTGACCAGCCGCACCGGGCCGAGCGCGTCGGTACGCGCCGGATGGTGGGCGTGCGGCAGCCACTTCACCCACTCCCAGGCGGCCCGTCGTTCCGGCCCGGCGCAGACCGCGATCAGCAGCTCGTCCGGCGCGTGGAAGACGGCGAGCTGGGTGAGCACCGCCCGGGCCAGCGCCTGCGCGGCGGGCGAGCCGGCGCCGCGCACCGGGCCGGCCGGCCCGCGCACGAAGACCCGGGCGAAACTGCGCAGCGACAGCGCCACCGGCAGGTCCGGCACCACCGAGTACGCGTCCAGGAAGCGCCGCAGCGCCCCGGCCGTCATCGGCTCCAGCTCCTCCAGCGGGCGGGTGACCGGCGGGACCAGCGGAGTGGCAAGCGTCTGCGGACCCGTACCGACCCGGACCACGGCGAAGTCCGGGTCGCCGGGCCGGCGTTCCCAGACCCGGTGACTGTCGACGGTCGACCAGAGCCGCCCCGGTTCGGGATGGCGGTAGGACAGCCCGGCCCGCTGGGCCCCGGCGGTCTCCCGTACCCGCCGCCGGAGCGTGGCCAGGTGACGCAGGTATTCCCGGCGGGCGGTCATCAGCTCGGACTTCTTCGGCCCGGCGCTGCCCCAGGTGGTCACCAGCATCGCCACCGAGGAGAGGCCGAACATGCCGCCCACGACGTACGAGTAGGCCCCGCCGCCGCGGCCGAACATCATCGCCATGGCCACCGTCCCGCCGAGCATCGGCAGCACCGTCAGCGCCTGCTGCCAGCGCCCACCGGCAGCGGCGGGGATCTCCGGCGGCGCCTCGACGGGCAGCTCACCGACCGGGATCTCCGGGGCCGGGCGGCGTGGCGGCCGTTTGATGACGACAGTGGACACTCACCCTCCCCGAACGTGGCTCTGGGTAACCCGAGCCTGGCTCATCGTAGGTAAAGTCCTCTCGTCCGTCAGCCCACTCCCTCCGCTCGATATGGAGATGCCTCGATGACAACCGGGCTCGCCCGGGTCACGATCAGCGCGCCCAGGCGGCGGGTGGACGTGGCCCTACCGGAGCAGGTCCCCCTGGCCGAGCTGCTGCCCGAGGTGCTCCGGCACGCCGGTGAAGGGCTGGCCGACGACGGGGAACGGCACGGCGGATGGGTGCTGCGCCGGACCGACGGCGCGGTGCTCGCCACCGCCCAGGCGCTGCTGCCCCAGGGCGTCCGCGACGGCGAGGTGCTGCACCTGGTGCCGGCCCGCGCGCAGTGGCCCGAACTGGAGTACGACGACGTGGTCGAGGCGATAGTGGACGGCGCCCGGCGCCGGGGCGCCGCCTGGTCGGGACACGCCACCCGGGCCGCCGCGCTGAGCGGCGCCGCCGTACCCCTGGCCGTCGGGCTGGTCGCAGTCGTCGCGGCCGGTCCGGGGGAGCGCGGCTGGCCGGTCGCCGCGGCGGTCGCCCTGATCCTGGTGCTCACCGCCACCGCCGCGTCCCGGGCGTACGGGGACGGCCCGGTCGGTGCCACCCTCGGCGGGTACGCGCTGCCCTGGGCGGCGGTGGCCGGAGCGCTCTCGGTCGCCTCCGGCGATCCGGTCGGCCCGATCACCGGCCTGCGCTGGGTGGGCGCCCCCGAGCTGCTCGTCGGCTCGGTGGCGCTGCTGCTGGCGGCGGTGCTCGGCCTGCTCGGCGTGGCCAGCCGGTCCCGCGTCTTCGTGGCCGGGGTGACGGTCGGCGTGGCCGGCGTGGCAGCCGCGCTCGGCGGGCTGCTGCTCGACCCCGACGGCACCGCCGCCGTACTGCTCGCCGTGCTCGTGTTCGCGCTCGGCGGGCTGCCGCTGCTGGCCATCCGGGTCGGCAAGCTGCCGCTGCCGCCGCTCACCCTGCCCGGCCCGGCCGGCACCCGGGACCTGCCGGACCGCGGGCGGGTGCACGCGGCGGTGGCCCGCGCCGAAGAGGTGCTGACCGGGATGCTGCTCGGCCACGCGGTGCTGGCCGTCGGCGCGGTCGCGGTGCTCGTCTCCGTCGGCCGGACGGCCGGGCTGCTGCTGGCCGCCGTCGCCGGCGGGGTGCTGCTGCTGCGTTCGCGCCTGTTCGTGGCGGTACGGCACCGGGTGCCGGCGATAGTCGCCGGGCTGATCGGGTTCGCCCTGCTCGGCGTGGTGCTGGCCGGCCGGGCCGGTCCGGGTGGCCGGCTGGCGCTGACGGTGGGCGGGCTGTCCCTGGCCGTGACGGCGGTCACCGCCGGGGCGACGTACGCCCGGCGCCCGGTCTCCCCGTACCTCGGCCGGCTGGCCGACCTGACCGACACCGCGCTCGTGGTCGCGGTCGTGCCGGTGGCCTGCGCGGTGCTCGACCTCTACGACCGGGCCCGCGACCTGCTCGCCTGAGACACGCGGAGGCCCGGGGCGCGAAGCGCGGCCCGGGCCTCCGGCAAGCATCGAGCGTCAGTGCAGCGTCTCGCCGCGCTCCTCGGCCTCCTTGGCGCGCCGGTACGACGCGACGATCTCCGCCTCGGCCTCGACCCGGCCCACCCAGGTCGCGCCCTCGACCGACTTGCCCGGCTCCAGGTCCTTGTAGACCTCGAAGAAGTGCTGGATCTCCAGCCGGTCGAACTCGCCCAGGTGGTGGATGTCGCGCAGGTGCTCCTGACGCGGGTCCTCGTAGGGGACGCAGAGGACCTTGTCGTCGCCGCCCTTCTCGTCGGTCATCCGGAACATGCCGATGGTGCGGCAGCGGATCAGGCAGCCCGGGAAGGTCGGCTCGGGCACCAGCACCAGCGCGTCCAGCGGGTCGCCGTCCTCGCCCAGGGTGCCCTCGATGAAGCCGTAGTCGGCCGGGTACTGCGTGGAGGTGAAGAGGGTGCGGTCCAGCCGGATGCGGCCGGTCGCGTGGTCTACCTCGTACTTGTTGCGGTGACCCTTGGGGATCTCAACCGTGACGTCGAAATCCATCTTCCACGCTCCCTCGTTTGCCCACGCTGGCTAACGGAAACCAGCGGCTCACCCCGGGCGCGGGGTGAACGCCCCCCGCCGGCTCCGGCCGCCGCATAGTGTTCGGACCGAAGTAGTGTCGCCCAAGGCGATTTCGAGCGGGGGAGGAGGGGGCCGTGGGGAGGGAAGATTCACACTACCGCCCCGAGAGGGTTGACGGGCGCGGGTCTGCCGGTTCCGGTTCCGGCGGGGCCACCGGGCGGGTGTCCGTCCCGGGCGCCAACGTCCCTCGTCGTCCGGCTCCGGCCGCCGGGTCCGCCTCCGTCGGCCCGCCGCACCACGGCCCGGGCTTCGCCCGTCCGCACGACGGGCGTGGCCCCGCCTCCGGGTCGGCCCGCGGCGGTCCGCCGTACGATTCGGCACGCCCGGTGGGCCGGCCCGGCATGCCGGGCTCGATCCCGGTCAGCCCGCCGGTTCCGCCGTCCGGCGCCGCGCCGCCCGTACCTTCCGCCCCGCCGCCGGGCCGGCCACGACGCCGCTCGCGGCTGCTCGCGGCGCTGGCCTGCGTGCTCGTGCTGGCCCTGGCGGTGGCCGGGCTCGCGGTGCTGCGCCCCGGCCCGGTCGCCGGGTGGCTGGGCGACGTCGACAGCACGGGTACGGCGGTCGCCGCGCCGCCCGAGCCCACCCCGCCGGCAGTGCTCGCCGAGCCGAACGGCAACGCACCGCTGCCCACCGAGGCCGGCATCCGCGCGGCCCTCGACCCGCTGGTCCGCGCCGCCACGCTCGGCGACCGGGTGCACGTGTCGGTGGCCGACGTGAGCACCGGCCAGGCGCTCTACGGCAGGGGCCAGGACACCCCCACCGTGCCCGCCTCGGTGACCAAGCTGGCGACCGGCGTGGCGGTGCTCGCGGCACGCGGCCCGGCGTACCGGATCCCGACCCGCGCGGTGGCCGGGGCCAACCCGGGCGAGGTGGTCCTGGTCGGCGGTGGTGACCCCACGCTCGCCGTGAACAAGGACGGTTTCTACCCGGGCGCGGCCCGGCTGGACGACCTGGCCGCCCAGGTGCGCGACGCGTTGGGCGGCACCGCGCCGACCAAGGTGATCGTCGACTCGTCGCTGTTCAACGGCCCGGTCTTCGAGCCCGGCTGGGACGCCGACATCCCCACCGGTGGCTTCGGCGCGGCGATCACCGCGTTGATGACCGACGGCGCCCGGAAGAACCCGGCCGAGGCGCGGCGCACCGCCGAGCAGACCAACCACGCCGCCGAGCGGGTGCCGCAGCCCGACCTGACCGCCGGCCGGCAGTTCGCCAAGCTTCTCGGCCTGACCGGCGGCGCGGCCCAGGTGGCCCGGGGTGCCGCGCCGGCGGCCTCCGGCGCCACGGGTACGGCCCCCGGCGCCGAGCTGGGCAAGGTGGAGTCCCTGCCGATGATCCGGCTGGTCGACATCATGATCAGCGACAGCGACAACGTGATCGCCGAGGCGATGGCCCGGCAGGTGGCGCTCGCCAAGGGCAAGCCCGGCTCGTTCGCCGGCGGCGCGGCGGCCACCGACCAGGTGCTCGGCGAGATGGGCCTGCCGGCCGGCGAGATCAGCCTGGCCGACGGCAGCGGCCTGTCCCGCACCAACCGGATCAGCCCTTCGCTGCTGACCGATCTGATCACGCTGGCCGGCAACGGCAGCCACCCGGAACTCGCCGCGATCTTCGGCGGCCTGCCGGTGGGCGGCTGGTCGGGCACGCTCGGCGAGCGCTACCGGGCGGCGGCCACGAGCGCGGGGGCGGGCGTGGTGCGGGCCAAGACCGGCACGCTGAGCGGCGTCAACGCGATCGCCGGCACGGTCACCACCGCCGACGGCCGGCTGCTCACGTTCGCCGTGCTCACCGACCGGACCCAGGGCTCACTGGACGAGACCCGCGCGGCGCTGGACCGGATTGGCTCCGCGCTGGCCGGGTGCGGCTGCCGCTGACCGACGGGGGTCGATCGGCCGGCGCGAGCCCGGGTAGGGGTGTTCCGGCGCGGGTACGGTGGGTTCATGGCGCAGTTCGTGGACTGGGATCTGGCCGCCGCTACCGCGGGGGCGCTGAGTAAGTCGGGCCCTCGGGTGTCGTACGCCGAGGCGACCGACGTGGTCGGCGACCTGCGCCGGCTGACCGAGGAGGCGGCCGGGCACGTCGCCGACTACACCGGCCTGCGGGCGCAGGTCGCGCACCCGCCGGTACGCGTCGTCGACCGCCGCGACTGGGCGGCGGCGAACATCGCCGGGCTGCGTGAGGTGGTCTCCCCGCTCGTCGAGCGCCTCTCCGGCGACAAGCGACCGGGCGCGCTCACCGAGGCGATCGGCTCCCGGGTGACCGGTGTGCAGGCCGGCACCGTGCTCGCGTACCTCTCCGGACGCGTGCTCGGCCAGTACGAGGTCTTCGCCGGCGATCCCGGCCAGTTGCTGCTGGTCGCGCCGAACATCCTCGAGGTCGAGCGGAAGCTCGGCGCGGACTCGCGCGACTTCCGGCTCTGGGTGTGCCTGCACGAGGTCACCCACCGCACCCAGTTCACCGCCGTGCCGTGGATGCGCGCGTACTTCCTCGGGGAGGTGCAGGCGTTCGTGGACGCCTCGCAGGGCGGCGAGCACCTGCTTGAACGGCTGCGCCGTGGGGTGGCCACGCTCTCCGACGCGGTCAAGGACCCGGAGAGCCGGGCCAGCGTGCTGGACATCGTGCAGACCCCGGCCCAGCGTGCGGTGCTGGACCGGCTGACCGCGCTGATGACGCTGCTGGAGGGCCACGCCGAGTTCGTGATGGACGGCGTGGGGCCGCAGGTCATCCCCAGCGTCGAGTCGATCCGCGCGGCGTTCAACCGCCGCCGCGAGTCCGGCAACCCGCTGGAGAAGGCGATCCGGCGGCTGCTCGGCATCGAGGTCAAGATGCGCCAGTACGCCGAGGGCCGCAAGTTCGTGCACGGCGTGGTCGACCGGGTGGGGATGCCCGGCTTCAACAAGATCTTCTCGTCCCCGCTGACGCTCCCCCGGCTGGACGAGCTGGGCGATCCGGACGCCTGGGTGAACCGCGTACACGGGCCCGCCGGTGCCACCCCGCCCGTCGTCTGATCCGGCCGTTACTGCTGGTCGGCTCGGCTCGGCTGGTCCGGTCGGCTCGGCTGGTCTCGGCTCGGCCGATGGCGCCGGCGCCCGGTCGCGGAGATCGCCGTCGCCCGCGCCCGCCGTCGCCGCCGTGCGGCTCGCCGTACGCCGGCTGCTGACCGGCCTGCCCGGCGGCGGTCCGGTGCTGGTGGCCTGCTCCGGCGGGGCCGACTCGCTCGCGCTCGCCGCCGCCACCGCGTTCGTGGCCCCCCGGCTCGGGCGTCCGGCCGGCCTGGTGACAGTCGACCACGGCCTTCAACCCGGGTCCGCCGAACGGGCCGAGGCGGTCGCCGGCTGGGCCCGCGCCGCGGGGCTCGATCCGGTCGAGGTGCTCGCGGTACGGGTGGACGGCCGGCCGGGCGGCCCCGAGGCGGCCGCCCGGGAGGCCCGGTACGAGGCGCTGGTCGCGGCCGCCCACCGGTACGACGCGGCCGGGGTGCTGCTCGGACACACACGCGACGACCAGGCGGAGACCGTCCTGCTGGCGCTGGCCCGGGGCGCCGGGCCGCGCGGGCTGTCCGGGATGCCGGAACGGCGCGATCTCGACGGGGTGCCCCTGCTACGCCCGTTCCTCGACGTCGCGCGTGCCGACACCCGGGCCGCCTGCGCCGCGCTCGGACTCGACCCGTGGGCGGACCCGCACAACGCCGATCCCGCGTACGCCCGGGCCCGGGTCCGGTCCGACGCGCTGCCCGCGCTCGTCGACGCGCTGGGCCCGGGGGTGGTGGCGAACCTCGCCCGTACCGCCGGGCTGCTCGCGGCCGACAACGCCGCGCTCGCCGCGCTCGCCGACGCCGCGCTGCCCGACGTCCGGACCGAGGGGAGCGGCCTGTCCGTCGCCGGGCTCGCCGAGTTGCCGGCCGCCGTCCGCACCCGGGTGCTGCACGCGTGGGCCCGCGAGCTGGGCGCCGCGCCGGCCGCGCTGTCCCACAGCCACGTGGCGGCGCTGGACGCCCTGGTCACGGCCTGGCGCGGACAGGGCCCGGTGCACCTACCCGGCGGCCACCAGGTCCGCCGCCACGCCGGCCACCTCCTACCCTGACCACCCACCAAGGCACGACCAACCTCATGATCGACGGGACGAGCCGGGTGCGGTGGGCGAGGCGGGGCGGGGTGTCGGGACGGGCCAGGTCGGTCAGGTCGTTTGGCGGTCTCGGAAGGTGGTGCGGTAGGCCAGCGGGGTGGTGCCCACCCGGCGGGTGAAGTGGTGCCGCAGGGCGGCCGCGTCGCCGAAACCGGCCTGCTCGGCGACCCCCTCCACGCTCAGCGTGGTGTCCTCCAGCAGGTGCCGGGCCAGCAGCACCCGCTGGTTGGTCAGCCAGTCGTGCGGGGTGGTGCCGGTCTCGGCGCGGAACCGGCGGGCGAACGTACGCGGGGCCATCCCGGCGCGCGCCGCCAACTCGTCCACTGTCACCTGCCGCCGTAGGTGTCCCATCAGCCACTCCAGCACCGGTTCCAGGGTGGGTGCCTCCGGCGCCTTGGGGATCGGCGCCTCGACGTACTGTGACTGGCCGCCGTCGCGGTGCGGTGGCACCACCATCCGGCGGGCCAGCCGGGTCGCCACCGCCGAGCCGTGCTCCTGGCGTACCAGATGCAGGCAGGCGTCGATGCCGGCGGCGGTGCCGGCGCTGGTGAGCAGCCGGTCGTCCTGTACGTAGAGCGAGTCGCACTGGACCCGGGCGGCCGGGAAGCGCCGCTGGAGTTCGTCGGTGTACCGCCAGTGGGTGGTGCAGTCGCGCCCGTCGAGCACGCCCGCCTCACCGAGCACGAACGCGCCGGCGCAGACGCTGAGGATCCAGGCGCCCCGGTCGGCGGCGCGGCGCAGCGCGGCGAGCACCGGTTCGGGGACCGGGGCGCCGTCGGCGTGCGCGGGCACCGCCACCAAATCGGCGTCCTCGACCGGGCCCAGGCCGGCGGTGGGGGTGAGCAGGAAGCCGGAGCGGCTGCTGACCGCGCTGCCGTCGGCGGTGCAGACGTCGAACCGGTAGCCGGGGAAGCCGTCGGTGGTGCGGTCGGTGCCGAAGACCTCCGCGAGCACGCCGAGTTCGAACGGGGCTACCTCGTCCAAGGCGATGACGGCGACCGAGTGGAGCATGTGACGAGGGTAACCCGATGAGTGGCAGGAAGTCGATGCCCAATGGCTTTCCTGCCACTGTCGGGCGCGGTCGGTGGTCCGCAGAATCAATGGTGTCCGGTGCGCACCGGCGGCGAAAACCGTCTCGACCATGTGAAAGCGAGCGCCGCCATGACCATTCTCCTGCTTCTGCTCTTCCTGCTCCTCCTCGTCGGCGCCAGCGCCTTCGGGTTCACCGCCGACACCCGCGACTCGGCCGACTGGAAGCCGAGCGACGACGGGCAGCGCTGGCGCTCCCGTACCTGCTGAGGTGATTTGTTCATTTCGCGCCGAAAATCCCTGGCGGGACCGCGCCAAAAGGGGCGGCCCCGCGGGCGGCGGCGCGGGGGCGTACGGCAGGCTAGGAGCATGGCTGACGGCTCCTGGTACGACGCCGACATCGACCACGTGATCATTTCGGAGGCGCAGATCCGCGACAAGACCGCGGAACTGGCCAAGCAGGTCTCGGCGGACTACGCCCACGTCGAGGACGGCCTGCTGCTCGTGTGTGTGCTCAAGGGAGCGGTCATGTTCATGGCCGACTTCGCCCGCGCGCTGGGCCGTCAGGGCCCGCCCGCCGAGCTGGAGTTCATGGCCGTCTCCTCCTACGGCCAGGGCACCACCTCGTCCGGCGTGGTCCGGATCCTCAAGGACCTCGACCGCGACATCGCCGGCCGGCACGTCGTGGTCGTCGAGGACATCGTCGACTCCGGTCTGACGCTGTCCTGGCTGCTGCGCTACCTGGAGTCGCGCTCCGCGGCGAGCGTCGAGGTGGTCGCGCTGTTCCGCAAGCCGGACGCGGTCAAGGTCCAGGTCCCGGTCAAGTACGTCGGGTTCGACATCCCGACCGAGTTCGTCGTGGGCTACGGGCTCGACTTCGGCGAGCGGTACCGCGAGGTGCCCTACGTCGGGGTGCTCAAGCCCGAGGTGTACGCCCGGGCCTGACCCCGCCGAGCCCTTCGTCAGCTGACATTCAGCGGGCTCTCAGTCTTCCGGTCTACGGTAGGAGCCGGTGACGTGGAGGCACCCTCCACGCCCGGCCCCTCGAACCGCGTGACCGTGCGGTGTGGGCGGGTCGGGTGGGAGCTCCCCGTCACGCTGGCTCAAACCCGGGTTCGCCCTACGCGTAAGTGCCGGGCTCGCAAGCTCGCTTGTCGCGCGCACCGAGGTTTCGAATGTGCGCGACTGCGGGGCTCGCAAGCTCACTCCTCGCGCGTACGGTGTACCGTCGAATGACCGTGGTGCGGCAGTTTGCGTGCCCCGGGGGTCGGGCCGGCCCGCACGGCGGCCCCGGCCGCCGCTCAAGGCGGCGACACCATTCAGACGGTCAGGACGTCGATCAGGAGGATGCGGGCGCCTCGGCACCCGACTACAGCATGGAACGTACGCGTTTCTTCCGCCGACCGGTGGTCTGGATCATCCTGGTCATCCTCGGCGCCGTCGTGCTCAGTCAACTGTTCACCGCTGGTCCCAGCTACCACCGGGTGGACACTTCCGTCGCGCTCGACCAGCTCAACAAGGGTGGCATCGAGAAGGTCGTCTTCCAGGACAAGGAGCAGACGCTCCAGCTCGACCTGAAGGACAAGGCCAAGTTCGGCGACGACACCACCACCGACAAGATCGAGGCGCAGTTCCCGTACGAGGTCGGCGGCCAGGTCTGGAACCAGGTACGCGAGGCCGAGGCGGCGGACCGCATCACCGGCCCGGTCGACACCAAGGTGTCGTCGGACAGCATCTGGGTCAGCCTGCTGGTCAACCTGCTTCCCATCGCGCTGCTCGTGCTCCTGCTGCTGTTCTTCATGTCGCAGATGCAGGGTGGCGGCTCGCGGGTGCTCAACTTCGGCAAGTCCAAGGCGAAGATGATCACCAAGGACACGCCGAAGACCACCTTCGCGGACGTCGCGGGGGCGGACGAGGCCGTCGAGGAACTGCACGAGATCAAGGACTTCCTGCAGAACCCGGCGAAGTACCAGGCCCTGGGCGCCAAGATCCCGAAGGGCGTGCTGCTGTTCGGCCCGCCCGGTACCGGCAAGACGCTGCTCGCCCGCGCGGTGGCCGGCGAGGCCGGGGTGCCCTTCTACTCCATCTCCGGCTCCGACTTCGTCGAGATGTTCGTCGGTGTCGGCGCCAGCCGTGTCCGCGACCTGTTCGAGCAGGCCAAGTCGAACGCCCCGGCGATCGTCTTCGTCGACGAGATCGACGCGGTCGGCCGGCACCGTGGCGCCGGCATGGGCGGCGGCCACGACGAGCGGGAGCAGACGCTCAACCAGTTGCTGGTCGAGATGGACGGCTTCGACACCAAGGGCGGCGTCATCCTGATCGCCGCCACCAACCGGCCGGACATCCTCGACCCGGCGCTGCTGCGCCCGGGCCGGTTCGACAGGCAGATCCCGGTCGACGCCCCCGACATGGAGGGCCGCAAGGCCATCCTGCGGGTGCACGCCAAGGGCAAGCCGTTCACGCCCGACGTCGACCTCGACGCGGTCGCCCGGCGTACCCCGGGTTTCAGCGGCGCCGACCTGGCTAACGTGATCAACGAGGCCGCGCTGCTGACCGCTCGTAAGGAGCAGCGCGCGATCTCCAACGACTCCCTGGAGGAGTCGATCGACCGGGTGATCGCCGGTCCGCAGCGCCGGACCCGGGTGATGAGCGACAAGGAAAAGAAGATCACCGCGTACCACGAGGGTGGGCACGCGCTGGTCGCCTGGGCGCTGCCGCACGCCGCGCCGGTGCACAAGGTGACCATCCTGTCCCGAGGTCGCTCGCTGGGTCACACGCTGGTCCTCCCGACGGAGGACAAGTACACCCAGACCCGGGCCGAGATGATCGACACCCTGGCGTACGCGCTGGGTGGCCGGGCGGCCGAGGAACTGGTCTTCCACGAGCCGACCACCGGCGCCGGCAACGACATCGAGAAGGCCACCCAGCTGGCCCGCGCGATGATCACGCAGTACGGCATGAGCTCCAAGCTCGGTGCGATCAAGTACGGCACCAGCGGCGACGAGCCGTTCCTCGGCCGCAACATGGGCCACGAGCGGGACTACTCCGACTCGGTGGCCGCCGAGATCGACGGCGAGATGCGCGCGCTGATCGAGCTGGCCCACGACGAGGCCTGGGAGATCCTGGTGGAATACCGGGACGTCCTGGACAACATGGTCCTGGAGCTGATGGAGAAGGAGACGCTCTCCACCGCCGACATGGCCCGGATCTGCGCGCGCGTGGTCAAGCGCCCGCCGATGGCGCCGTACCACGGCTTCGGCAAGCGTCTGCCCTCCACCGAGCCGCCGGTGCTCACGCCGGCCGAGAAGGAGGCGCTGGCCGCTCAGGCCCGCGCCGACGGCGCCGCCTCGATCGGCGGTTCCAGCAACAACTCGGACGGCACGCACTGAACAGCGATCCGACGACGGCCGGCTCCCCGCACAGGGAGTCGGCCGTCTCCGCGACCGAGCCCGACGGCGACGACGCGCTCGACTACGTGGCCGCGCGGCTGATCAGCGGCAAGCTCACCGGTGGCCCGGTGGAGGAGAGCGTCGACCTCGCCCGGATCGAGAAGGCGGTCCGCGAGATCCTCATCGCGGTCGGCGAGGACCCGGACCGCGACGGCCTCCAGCAGACGCCGGCCCGGGTGGCCCGCGCGTACGCCGAACTCTTCGCCGGCCTGCGGGTCGACCCCGCGCAGGTGCTCCGCACCACGTTCGAGGCCCACCACGAGGAGTTGGTGCTCGTCCGGGACATCGACGTGATGAGCCTCTGCGAGCACCACCTGCTGCCGTTCCGGGGCAGCGCGCACATCGGCTACATCCCCGGCCCGGACGGCCGGATCACCGGCCTGTCCAAGCTGGCTCGGCTGGTCGAGGTGTTCGCCCGCCGGCCGCAGGTGCAGGAGCGGCTCACCTCGCAGATCGCCGACCTGCTGATGTCCAGCCTCGCCCCGCGCGGCGTGATCGTCGTGCTGGAGTGCGAGCACATGTGCATGGCGATGCGCGGCATCCAGAAGTCGGGCGCGAAGACCATCACGTCCGCAGTGCGCGGCGGCCTCCAGAACGACGCCAAGTCGCGGGCCGAGGCGATGGCACTGATCATGGCTCGCTGACACCGAGCGCCACCGACGGCCGCGTACTCCCGCCCGGGAGCGCGGCCGGCCCGTACCCCGCGCGGCCGGGTGGCGACGGAGCCGCCGTCAGTCCGGCAGCATGGCCAGCAGCAGGCCGGCGGCGGTGAGCACCGCCGGCACCAGGCAGACCAGGGCGCCGAAGCGCGGCGTCCGGTCCACCCGGTCGGTGGGACGCGGACGGAAGATGCGCCCCACCGCGAGCCAGCCCAGCATGAACGCGACAGCCGGCAGCGGCAGCCCGACCAGCAGCGCCAACACCGTCACCGGGCCCGGACCGGCGACCGCGTACAGCACGAGCTGGAGCAGCGGCACCACGAGCGCCAGCGGCCCGTACACCAGCAGGTTGCGGGGGCGGGTCGGCCACCGCGCCAGCCGCGGCAGGCCACGCGCGCTCAGCGTGTCGTCCGCCGCGTCCGCCCAGTCCCCGGCCGCGCGCAACGCCGCGAGCACCGCCGACGGCCCGCCCGCCATCGACCGGGCCGCCTCGGTCACCTCCGGCGGCGTCGGGACCAGCGACAACGCCGGTACGCCCAGCTCACGCAGCCGGGACTGCTGCGGCGCCAGCCGCTCGCGTACCGCGGTCAGCTCCTCGCGGGCCGCGGCCACCGACCGCGCCTGCTCCCCGGCCGCGGTGGCCGCCGCCCGGCGTACGCCGTCGAGCGCCCGCGCGGCCGCGACATACTCCGCCCAGGCCGACTCGGCGGGATCCGCCACCGTGGCCGGCCCACCCGGGCGGGGCCCCGGTACGGTCGTGCCGGTCTCACTCATGCCGCCCCCTCCCCGGTGCGGTCCGTCAGGCGCGGGTGCGGCTCGACCCGCGCGGTCGCCGCCGCCTCGGTCGTGCCGAACGGCACGAAAACCGTGCCCTGCTCGTCCGGGCCGTCCCAGAGCACCGCGCGACCCGGCCGGGGCCGCCACCACACCGGGCGGTCGAAGAGCTGCTCCAACCGGCCGCCCGGCACGTCGGTGACCGCCACGGCGGTGAGCTTGTCCACCTCGCCCTCCGGGCCGAGCAGCCCGGCCAGCGGGGCCGGTGTCCGCCACCAGCCGAGCAGGTGCCGGCCGGCGGGCGGGCCCTCCAGCAGCAGCGACCGCAGCAGGTCGGGCGGCAGCTCGGAGGCGTCCGGCACGTCCAGCCCGAACACCACCAGGTAACCCGGCTCGTCCGACGCCATGGCGTCCCGCAGCCCGGCCGCGTCGACGGTCTGCACCCGGTGCCGTGCGGCCAGCTCGGCGGCGAGCACCCCGGCCGGGTCGGCCGAACCGTTCGCCAGCGGCGCCAGCACGAACCGGGCCCCGCCCGGCTGTGCCGCCGCCGCGCTGCGGGCCGCCGTCACCAGCAGGCGCTCCGCCTCCTCGTCCCGCCCCAGGACGGCCAGGTTCCGCCCCGCGCCCGGCCCCAACGGCACCGTCACGGTGGACCGTCGCACGTCCACCGCCCGGCCCAGCAGAGCGGCGGGCCCGTGCGCGCGGCCGGCGAGCGCGGCCCGGTGCCGCGGATCGTTTGCGAGCAGCGGACGGGCGTACCCGGCGAAGACCACCGGCGGCGTCGCCGACTCGCCCCGCGCCTCCCAGAGCCGTCGCCGCAGGCCGGTCAGGACCTCGGGGTCCTCGTACGGGTCAGGGAAGCGGATCATCCGCTCGTGCCCCCGGGTCGCGCCGCGCGGGCCGCCCAGGCCACCCGCCGTGTTCACCACCGCGCTACCCACCGGCAGCCCGGCCGCCGAGTCGTTCGCCGGTTCCAGCACCGCCGAGCCGCCGGGCAACGCCACCCGCACCGGGAACTGGCCGAGCAGCGGGTCGCGCGGACCACCGATGCCCAGGTCGCCCTCACCGGCCAGCACCAGGTGGATCCCGTACGACCGGCCGGCGCGGGCGAGCGCGTCCAACCGGGCCAGCAGATCAGCGGCGAGCCGGTCCCGCTCGCGCAGCGCCAGCGGGAAGTTGTCGACCACGCAGACGATCCGGGGCAGCGGCTGGTGCTGCCGCAGCTCGGTGTAACGCTGCCCACCGGCCCGCCGGGACGCCTCCTCGCGGCGACGCAGCTCCGCCTCCAGCTCGCCGAACAGGTCGGCCACGTACTCCCGGTCGGCGGCCATCCCGGCGGCGCGCACCTGCGGCACCCAGGAACGATCGCGTTCGGTCTGGAGGAACTCCACGAAGGACTCGCCGTCGGCCAGGTCCGCCAGGTAGAGCGCCAGCTCGTCCGGTCCGTACCGGGCGGCGAGACCGAACAACGCATCGGTCAGGAACGCCGACCGGCCCGCCTGGCCCCGGCCGCTGACCAGCCAGTGCGGGGTCAGCTCGGTGAAGCCGAGGCTGACCGGGCGCCCGGCGGCGTCACCGACAGTGGTGCTCAGCCCGTCCGCCGAGCCGGCCGCCCAGAAACCGTCAGCCGGCAGCAGGTCACGCAGGGACAGACGCGAGCCGTCCTCGATCTGCCGCACCAGCCGCGCGCACACGTCGGCGACCAGGCCGGCGGGCGGATCGTCGTCGAGGAAGACGGGCGAGTTCAGCCCGCCCGGCGGTTCGGCGCCGGGACTGCTGAAGCCGGCGCCGGGCGGGTCGCCGACCAGCGCGTACGCGGTGCGCACCGTGACCGGGGTGGCGCGCGGCAGCGGGCTGCCGTCCGGCCAGCCGGCGAGCACCAGATGCAGCCCGGCGCGCGGCCCGCCCTCGGCCAGTCCGGCGAGCCGGTCCAGGTCGGCCGTGGTCGTACCGTCGGGCAGTGCGGCGACCACGAGCAGCAGCGTCCGGTCGTGTCCACGCTGCCGGGCCGTTCCGGCCGCCGTCCACTGCTCCGCCTCGGCCAGCACCGCGCGCATTCCGGCGAGGTCGGTGGCGGGCGGGGGGAGCAGGCCGGCGTCGGCCAGCGGCGCGTACCCGGCGAAGGTCTCACCGGAAGCGCCGTCGACCGCGCGGGCCAGCAGCGCGCCCGCCGGAGTAGCGGCGAACACGCGCAGCAGCAGCGCCCGGAGCAGCCCGGCCACCCGGGCGTCCGAGGCGTCGGCGTCGAGGCTCAGGTGGCCGCTGCCGAGCAACGGCACCAGCGCGGGGAAACGGGCGTCGTCGAGCGGCGCGGCGGCGCCGACCCGGACCAGCGGCGGTAGACCGTCACCGGGCGGCGTCGTCGCGCTCAGCGATTCCAGCGGCCCGCCGGCCCAGCCGGGCGCCGCCAGGTCGGCCACCGCCCGCAGACGCTCGGCCAGCTCGTACTGCCGGTGGTGGTCGGCCGGCGCGGGCCGGATCTCGTCGAGGATGCCCGCCGCCGCCGTCGCGGCTGCCTCGGCCCGGCGGTGCAGCGCGGCGGCCCGGCCGGCGCGCGCCTTCGGAGTCGCCACCGCGTCCACCTCTCTTTCCGAGGCCGACATGTCCTCCCCGAGGTGTGACGGTAACCCAGGTGGCGGCCGTCCACCGGGATGTCGGTCGGCGCGGTGAGCTGGTCGGCGGTGAGCAGCCTCACCCCGCCGCCGGGCGGCGTCCGCCCGGCGGTTCGCCACGATCCGCCGGTTCCAGGCATTGGGTACGCGACGCGCAGCCGATAGCCTCAGGAGGTGGAATCAGTGCAGCCCCCCGCCGGTTCCCAGGTGTCCCGAGTACCGGCGCAGCGAACCCCGCCGGAGCAGTTGGCGCCCCCCGCGCCCGCTCCCGCCCCGGTACGCCCCAAGCGCCCGGTGCGCACAGTGCTCGCTGTCGTCGCCGGGGTGCTGGCGTTGCTGTGCACCGTCGGAGCGGTGGTCGGATTCGTGCTGTACGACCGCGCGACCGCCCCGGACCGCGGTTCTCCCGAGGTCGTAGTAGCGAGTTACATCCAGTACTCCGTTGCCCAACGAAATGACGTGAAGGCTGCGGAGTTCGAGTGCCGCAACGAAGCGGACCTTGACGGTCTCCGATCACTACGGGATGACCTTGTCGCACGAGAGCGACGTTTCAATACAACGATCTCCGTTAGCTGGGAGAACCTCAGCGTTGAGCAGACGGGGGACAAGGCTCAAGTGCGTGTGGACCTTGTGCTCTCAGCGGTCGTGGATGACATTCGCCAGAGTGATCGTCAGACCTGGATTTTCGAGACAAAGCGCCAGGACGGCTGGGGCGTCTGCTCGGCGCAGCGCGCCGACTGACTTGCGGTTATTCCAGCCAGAGCAGGTGCACCGGCACCTCCAACGTGGTCGGTGCCTGCCCACGCCAGGCCCACCGGTACCACTCCAGCTCCGGGGCGACCCGCACGCAGATGTCGCCGTCCGCGCCGGAGTAGGTCTCGGTGACGGCGCGCAGGTCGCGCCGCTCCACGCCGTTGTCCACGTGCACCACGCGCCGCCCGGTCACCGCGTCGGCCTCGAACACCGGCGTGGGCGGCCGGCGTTCCGGCACATCAAGCGAGACCAGCCGGAGGCCCCCGCCGATCGTGCCGGCCACCGGCCGCCGCTCGCCGATGGTCTCCACCCAGACCCGTTCCACGGGCACCAGCGGCGCGAACACCTCCACCTGCTCGGCCTCGGCGCGGTACCACTCGTGTTCCGGGATCACTGGCACGTAGGTGCGGCTGCCCTGCACCACCCGCTCGTCGGCCCGCAGGTCGCCGCGCCAGCCGAGGCCGGGCAGGCCGACCAGCACGCGGCGTCCGCGCAGCTCGGCCCCGCCGGCCGCGGGCACGGTCTCCACCGGCCGGGGCGGCAGCGGCGCCCAGTCCGGGCGGTCGGCGAACGGGTCGGGCAGGGGATTGCTCATCCGCCCGGCCTCACCCGGTCTCACCGAGGGGTGCGCCCCGCTTACGCATGAAGGGCACCGGGTTCTCCGCCCCGTTGCTGGACCGGTCACCGTTGTGGTGCACCTCGAAGTGCAGGTGCGGGCCGGAGGAATTGCCGCTGCTGCCGGAGACCCCGATGACCTCGCCCGCCGCGACTGCCTGGCCCGGCACCACGCGGGGTCGTTCGACCATGTGGCAGTAGCGGGTGATGAACCCGCCGGCGTGCAGGATGTCCACGAACCATCCGCAGCCGCCCTTGTCCGGCCAGCCGTCCCGGTCGCAGTCCCGCCGTCCGGAATTGTCGGGGTCGCAGCGGGCCACCAGCACCCGGCCCGCCGACGCGGCGTGGATCGGGGTGCCCTTGGCCGCGGCCAGGTCCACACCCTGGTGGCTGGGACGGGCGGTGGTGCGGAAGCCGGAGACCACGCCGCCGGGCAGCGGGGCGGTCCAGCCGGAGGCGGCGATCCGGTCTCCGGCGGCGGCGTCGCACACCGCCTTGCCGGCGATCTCGACGGTGCGGGCGGCGCCTCCGGCGAGTTCGTCGACGATGCGTCCGGCCAACTCCTCGTGCTTGGCGTAGGCGTCGGGGTAGGCGCTGACCTGGACCTGCTGGGCCACGACCGTGAGCGGGCGCTGCTGCCAGTTCGGCACCTTCTCCATCTTCTGGTAGAACTTGCGGGCCGCGTACGAGGGCGTCATCCGCTGCTCGACGCTGCCCCACCCGGGCCGCTGCTGGAACAGGCCGAGCGAGTCGTGGTCGGCGCCCACTCCCTCGTGTGGCAGCGCGAGCGACGCCGGGACGGTGGTGTTGGCGAGGTTGCGCAGCGCTGATTCCTGCATCGCGGTGGCCAGCGCGATCACCCAGCCGCGGGCAGGGAGTTTCATGTCCTGGCCGACCTTGATGATGACCGCGGCGTTGCGTAGCTGGCGCTCGCCGTACTCGGCGAGGCGCGGCATGTCCCCGGTCAGGTTCACCTGGTAGGCCGGGTCGCAGTTCAGGGCCGCGAGCTTCGGGTCGTCCTCGTCGCCGCCCAGTTCGGTGAGGAGGAAGGCGCCGGCGCCACCGACGCAGCAGAGCAGGGCGAGCACGCTCGTCACGGCGGCGGCGACCACGCCGAGGCGCAGCTTCCGGCGGACCTCTCCGGCGGCCGGGCCGGCGGTCACGACCGCTCCCAGTCGACCGCGTCCACCAGCCAGGGCCCGTCCGGTGCGACGAGTTCGAGCCGGAGCGTGCCGTTGTCGAGCGGAACCAGCGCCTCCACGAAGGACTCGGTGCGGGGCCGGAGCGTCGGGGCGCCTGTCACCTTCCGCGCGGGCACCGTCTCCGGGTCGGCGCCCGTCATCTTCTCGACCAGCGCCGGGGTGGACAGTGGCCGCAGGCGGGCCTGCCAGGCGTCGCCGCTGCTGCCCGGCCCGCTCAGCCACGCCGTGGTGAACCGCCCGGCTATCTGCTCCGGGGTGGCCTCGCCCGGCCGGACCTTGGGTGCGACAGCGGCGGGCGGGCTGGACAGCACGCCGTCGTCACCGACCGCCGGGTCGGCCGTGCTGACCGGCTGGGTGGGGCGGCTGGTCAGACCGGGGCCGGTGTCGCCCGGCCCGGCGACCAGACGGGCCGCGCCGATCACCCCGAACACCAGCACGGCGATCACCAGGGCGACACCGATCCGGGACCGGAGAACCCGGGTGAAGAGGAATTCCAGCGCCCGCCGCACCGGACTCACCGGGCCTCGGAGCGGATGCGCGGCGCCGGCCGGGCCGGGGAGGTGCCGCGGCCCGCCGAGTCCGGCCGGTAGACGGCGTAGGAGGGTGACTCCTCCGGCACGTCCGGCTCGGTCCAGGTCGACGGCGCGCGTCGAGGCCGGGGCGTGGCGGTGGGACGCCCGCCCGGTCGCCCGGTCGCGGGCGGCTCCTCCGGCCGTTCCCGTCCGTCCGGCCGTTCCCGTCCGTCCGGCCGTTCCCGCTCGGCGGGTGTGGCGCTGTGCGCCGGATCCTCGTGCCGGGCCTCCGGCCGGAGGCTGCGCTGGTCGGCCGTGACGGTGCGGCGCTTGCCGATCGCCGGCTCGTTGGTGCCGCCGGGCTCGGCCACGTCCAGCCGGGCGGCGATACGCATGTCCCGAAAGAACCGGCGGTGCCAGGACCCGGCCGAGCTGACCGCCTCGCTGCTGTCCTTGCCGCCGAGCTGGGTGATCCGGCGGTACGGGCGCAGCAGCAACCAGCCGACCACCCCGCAGAGCCAGACCAGGACCACCTGGAGCCAGCCGGGCAGCGTGGCGGTGTTCATGATCAGGTCGACGGCGAAGAGGTAGATGGCCGCGCCGGTGCCGAAGATGGCGATGTTGAAGACGGCGGCGACCACCGCGTTCGCCAGCCGCCGGAGGCCGGCACTGGCCGGGCGCATCAGGCCGACAGTGCCGAGGATCGGCGCGGCGATCACCGCCCAGCGGAAGATCAGGAAGCCGAGCAGCACCAGCAGCGACGCGGTGAGGTCGAACATGGCGAACAGCACCGAGGCCAGCACCGCGATGAATCCGGCACCGATCCGGTCCATGTCCCGGGTGCCCTGAAGGTACTCGTACGCCTCCGGATCCTCGGTCTTGATCTGCTCGGCTACCTTGGCCCACTGCTGCTGCTTGCCCTTGATGACGACATCGCGGGTGGCCGGCTTGGACCGGATAGCCTCCGCCTCGCCCCAGGTCAGAGATTTGGCATCGTAGAGGGCAGGGCCGTACTTCTTCGCGGTCTCGCTGTCCGCCGAGCCGAGCACACCGCGTAGCCAGTTGCGGTAGAGCATCGTCTCGGTCGCCGTGTCGCTGGCGCGCACGGCGGGTGGCCGCTTGTCGACACAGGCGCTCGGGTTCGGCAGCGCGCACTTGTCCGGCGGGACGGTCTTGGATGAGGGGCCGACCGCGTCGTGCACCACGCCCAGCGTGGTGATCAGTGTGCTGTCGGCGATGTTCGCGGACTTGACCGGCCAGGCGGCCAGCGCGGTCACCGCCACCATCACCAGCAGCGCCCAGCCGGCCGTGGTCATCGCGTTGCTCATGTCCGACTGGCGGGACCGCCAGAGCAGGTAGAGACCGACCACGCAGACGGTGATGATGCCGAAGACGCTGAACACCTTCTGGTAGACGGCCTTCGTGGCCTGATCCACCAGCGGATCGGCCCAACTCCACATCGTCCGCGGATCCCAGGCGCGCTCGCGCAGCGCGTTGGAGGCCCCGATCACCGCGTTGGCGAACATGAACTCGCCGTTGGCGACCATCGTGGTGAAACGGTAGTCCGGATGCAGCACCGAGGAGGCGCAGCCGCCGTCGATGTCGTACGTGTTGTAGCTGTATCCCGAGTACCCGTAGCGGCTGTAGAGGCCACTCGGGCCGGGCTCCTTCGCCGAGTCGGGCCGGGACGCGAACCAGCCGGCCAGGCCCGAGTCCGGCGCGGCGGGCACCGGCGCGTTGCGGCACTCGACCTGGTCCTCGCTGACGGCCTTGAGCTTGCCGACGCAGGACCGGAAGTCCGTCTGCCACTCCTTGGTGCTGCACAGCTCGGCGCGCGCCTGGGCGACCGGCGCGGCGGCGTACGCGGGTGTCGCCGCCCCGATCACCGGCCAGGAGATCGTGGCCCCGGCGAGTACGCCGAGCGCGAGGAGGAGCGCCGCGATCCGTGCCCGGGCCCTCGCCATGTCACGCCTCCAGATCAGCCAGGACGGTCGGCAGTATCCCGGCGGCCTGGGCGGCCGCGGCGGGGGTGGTGTCCAGGTGTTCCAGCAGCCCGTCGACGTACGACACGTCGACCCGGACCTTCTGCACGCGGCCGTCGACGTCGCGCATGACGAACTCGCGGAAGCCGAGCCGGTTGGCCGACCCGCTGTCGGCCTGGGAGAGCGAGGCGAGTGTCGCCTCGTACCCGTCGTCGACAGGCACCCGCAGCAGGCGCAGCGCCTCGGAGGCGATCTCGCTGTCCTCGGCGATCCGGCCGACGAAGACGGTGGAGACGAGGTTCTGCACGTCGAGGCCGAGGATGTCCTTCGGGTTCTGCGAGGCGACCAGCGCGGCCAGGTTCCACTTGCGGGAGTCGCGGGCGAGCCGGACCAGGAACGACCGGCCGGAGCGCCAGCCCTCCATGAAGTGCGCCTCGTCGAGACCGACCAGCTTCCGGGAGGACATCGACCCGCCGTAGCAGCGGCGTACCGCGAGCCGGTGCGCGGTGTGCAGCATCGGCAGCGCCAGGGCCTCCTCAGCCGACCAGTACTCCCGCTCGATCTTGAGGTCGGGGAGCCGCAGGCCGGCCATGGTGATGACGGTGAGCGCGGCGTCGGCGCCGAGCAGCCCTTCCGGCGGCCGGCCGAAGAAGAGCATGGCCAGCGGCATCTCGGCGGTGTCGAGCAGCAGGTGGGCCAGCTCGCGGCCGGCGTCGTCGTCGAGCCCTTGCAGGCAGGTGACCACGTCGTCGAGCGTGGAGGTCTCCTCGGCGGGCACCTGGCGTACGGCGTGCCGGAACAGCGTGGCGGTGGACGCCTCCCGGGCCACCTGCGGCGGCACCAGCATCATGCAGATGTCCTGCACCAGCATCCGGCGCTCGGCGCGGGCGTTCGACACGGCGATCTCGAACTCGCGGTCGCCCGCCGCGCCGCCGGCGAACTCGCTGCGCAGTGGCGTCGGGATCAGCGCGTACGGCGCCAGCGTGCCCTGCTCCGAGCCGGTCAGGTTGAGCACCCGGGAGTACGGGGCCAGCTCGGGCATGGCGCAGAGCCGGGCCAGCGGGCCGGACGGGTCGAGCAGCGTCACCTGCACGCCACGGCGCGCGGCCAGGTAGCCGAGCGCGCCGAGCAGCGTCGACTTGCCACCACCGGGCTCGGCGACGAAGACGGCGAGGCCGGAGCGCTCGCGTACCTCCATCGGGAAGTGCAGGTCGAGGAAGACCGGCCGGCGGCAGGTGCCGGCGGTGCGCCCGATCAGGTCGCCGCGCCGGTCGCCGACGGTGGACGCGGCCTGCGGCAGCGCGGCGGCGAGCAGGTTGACGGGCATCCGCCGGACGTAGCCGGTGTTGGCGATCGGCTCGCCGGGGATGAACTCGCGGGCCAGCCAGTCCTGGTTCTTCGGGTGCTGGAGCGAGATCCGCAGCTCGCGGGAGTAGAGCTGGATGAGCCGCCGGGCCCTCTCCAGGCACTCCTCCCGGGTCCGGCCGCCGACCGCGACCCGGTGCCAGCCGTGTGCCCGGGCCGAGTCGACGGGCAGACCGGTGGTCATCTCGTCGCCGATCACCAGCGCGCGCTTGGCCAGTCGTTCCAGCTCCGGTGGCGCGTCGATGCCGTGCTCGGCGTAGTCGAGCTGCTGGGAGCGGATCATCCGGAGGCGGTGTTCGAGGTTCCGGAAGGAGTCGTTGGGGCCGAGGATGTCGACCCGGGTGGACAGCTCCATCGGCCACGGCAGCCGCTCGTGGAAGTGCAGCCAGGGCTCGTGCCGCTCGGGGATCTCCAGCGGCTCCATCCGGCCGACAGCGAGCACCGCGACGTGGCGCTCCTCGCCGGTCATCCGGTTGACCAGCTTCACTGTCGAGCCGTACGGGGTGCGGTAGCGCTCGACCTGCTCGGTGAGGGCCAGCAGGTCGCCGCGTTCCCACCGGCCGTTCGTGATGGGGGAGAGCACGCCGGGCGGTGCCATGCACAGCGCCACCGAGCGGTAGAGCAGCCATTCCAGCTCGGGCGCGCTGACCCGCCGCCCGCGCATGCCGAACGCGCCGAGGACCTCGTCGAACTGCTCGACGGTACGGCTCAGCCGGCGCCGTTCGCCGTCGGCGGTGCCCCGGCCGAACGTACGCAGCAGTCGCTCGGTGAGCGAGTCGCCGAGTGACCGGCGGGCGAACGTGACACCGAGGTAGGTCTGGCCCTCGGCGTGGTTGACCGCCATCAGGTGCCGTTGGGCGGCGACCAGGTGGTCGGCCCAGCCGGTGGTGCCCGGCACGTCGGGCAGCGGTGCGGCGGTGTGCGCGTCGATGGTGCGGGCCCACTCGTCGGCCGGGAAGGGCCGGGTGGTCCGGCGCAGGTGCAGCCGGAACCCGGCGAGGCCGGCGTACTGCTCGGAGATCGCCGAGAGCAGCGCCTCGCGTTCCGCGTCCGGCCGGAACGCCCACCGCACCTCGGGCAGCCAGTACCAGGCGGTGACCGTGTTGGGGGTGAAGGTGAGGTGGCCGGCGATCTCGGTGATGGCCAGCTCGACCGACGGGTCCCGGTCGCCGAACTTGATCTTCGGGGCGCGGACCCGGGCCGGTTTGGCCGGCCGGTTGCGGCGTTCCGGCGTGCGTTGCCGGGGTGGCGTCACCTCGCGGTGCGCCGGACGACCCACCTCGCGTGACGGTGCCGCGCCGGCCGCGATCGTCTCCGCCGGGGCGAGGTCCGCTTCCCGGTACTCGGCCGGGGCGGGCACGGGTGGCGCGGGGATCTGCGGGGGCGGCGGCAGCGCCGGCTCCGGTTCGGCCGGGGGCCGGAGCACGGGCAGCCGGTCACCGGCCTGCTGCGGCACCCGGCTCCGGGAGGGCGGCGGCGGCGCGAGCACGGCGGGCGGTTCGGGCAGGGACGGCTCGACCGGTAGCGGCGCGGCGTGTGCGGGCTCGGGCCGGGGGCGAAGGACCGCGCGTACCCCGGGGGTCTGCTCGCGGACTGGTGGCTCCGGTGCGGCCCGGGGCGCCGGCTCGACCGGCACGGCGGGCTGGTGCGGGATCGGCAGGGGCTCGCGGCCGACGCCGCGGCGTGGTGGTGCCACCACCGGCTCGACCGGCGTGGGCGGCGCGGACGCGGCGGGTCGCCGCCGGGGCTGCGCGCCGCCGAACAGGTCGAGGAAGGGCGAGTCGATGTCGCCGTCGGGGCGTACCGGCTCACGCGGGGTGATCGGGCGTGGCGGCTGGAAGACACCGACGCGGCCGTGCCCGGGGCTGGTGACGAGCGCGCTGTCCAGGACCACCTCGTCCAGATCCTCGTCCGGCGGGTAGTCGAGTGATCGCGCACGGTTACCGTTGGGCCCGGCCGGGCGCCCGGCCGGGGAACCCGGCGTGGAAGAGCGACTCATGCGACCGCCTCACCCGCGTCGTTCGTCTGCACGGTTGTCGTACGCCCAGTCATGCCAGTTCCTCCCGGATCCTGATCCGGCTCGCGACGAGCCGCGGATCCCGCTGCTCGGTGGCCGGTTCCCGGGTGCGTCGCCAGTCGGTCAGCGCGGTCCGGATGACCATGCGCGCGGGCCGGTCCGGGTCGACGTACCGGAAGATGAACGAGGTCGTCACGATCGCCAGCGAGATCTCCCAGGCGGGGAACAGCTCGACTTGGAGCGTGAGCAACCAGTGGATGAACATGTAGAGGGGTACGAGCAGCATGAACAGGCCGTACTGGGCGTACGGCAGGTGGACGGGAAGGGTGTACCCGGGCGGCCCCAGGTAGACGAGGCGTGCCCGGTAGATGTCGTCGTCGGTGCGCAGCCGCATCGTCGCCCGCGCCTATTCGAAGATCAGGTTGATCAGGTAGTCGCCGACGAAGAAGAGTGTTGCCGCCCCGGCGATGAAGGCCAGGCCGATGATGGCGATGGCCGAGCTGGTCAGGACCTTGGAGATCTCACCCCGGCTGGCCCGGCCGATGAAGATCACCCCGAGGACGGCCAGCAGGATCGGCGCGACCTTGCTGGCGAAGAAGGTGACGACGTTGTCGGTGTCGATGCCCTTCGGGGCCGGCTCGGCGAGTGGAGTCGACGCCAGGGTGTGGAGCGCGTGGTCCACGGCACTGGACGCCGTTGCCATGAGCTCGATGGCGATCACTGGAAAACCTCCCCAAGGTCGCGGCCGGCGGCGCCGCGTTGGTGCAAGTAGGCAAGCCTGGCGGGATGGTGCTCGTCAGAGACAGCGCCGTCAACGCTGAGTCCGTCACCCATCACGTAGAGTGGTGAGTTTTGGGGGGATTCTTCCCGCTTCGGCCCTCCCTCCAGGCTTCGCCATCTCCATGCTGGGCAATTCCAAAGCGTACGGCCCGCCCACCATTGCGACAAGCCGCGAAGACTCGACCTCCGAAGGCCCGGATGTCCGATCGTACACCTGTTCCAATGCGCACGTCAGGGGTGCCACGTTCCGCGTTCGCCCGGTGGCCGGAAGCCCTGGCGGCGAACGGTACTGTCGGGCCGTGACCGATCTGGTACGGGCGGAGAACCCGGTGGTGATGGGCGTCCTCAACGTCACGCCCGACTCCTTCTCCGACGGCGGCAGATACGCCGATCTGGACGCGGCCGTCGCACACGGGGTGCGACTGCGCGGCGACGGCGCGGACCTGATCGACGTGGGCGGCGAGTCCACCCGGCCCGGCGCCGACCGGGTCGACCCGGAGACGGAGACCGCCCGGGTGCTGCCGGTGGTCCGCGAGCTGAGCGCCGCCGACATCCTCGTCAGCATCGACACCAGCCGCGCCCGGGTCGCCGAGGCGGTGCTCGCCGCCGGCGCGTACGCGGTCAACGACGTCTCCGGCGGCCTCGCCGATCCGGACATGGCCCGGGTGGTCCGCGACGCGGGCTGCCCCTGGGTGCTCATGCACTGGCGGGGGCACTCCCGAGGGATGCGCGAGCTGGCCACGTACACCGACGTGGTGGCCGACGTCCGGGACGAGCTGAGCCGCCGCGTCGACGCCGCGCTCGCCGCCGGGGTGGCCGCCGACCGGATCATCGTCGACCCGGGCCTGGGCTTCGCCAAGACCGCCGCGCACAACTGGGCGCTCAGCGCCCGCCTTCCCGAGCTGGTCGAGCTGGGCTTCCCGGTGCTGTTCGGGGCCAGCCGCAAGTCCTACCTGGGCCGGCTGCTCGCCGACCCGGCGGGCGAACCCCGGCCCACCGCCGGACGGGAGGCCGCGACCGTCGCCACGAGCGTGCTCGCCGTCGCGGCCGGCGCCTGGGGGGTACGCGTGCACGACGTCCGCGGCACCGCCGACGCGCTCGCCGTCTGGCGGGCCACCGGCAGCCCTCGGCTCGCCACCGCGACCGGCACCCGGCGTGCGACAGCGTGGCGGACCGAAACGGCCACGGGCGGCACGCGGCCGGCCGAAACGGCCACCGGCCCGAGCGGAGGCGACAGGTGACCGACCGGATCGAGCTGACCGGCCTGCGCGCGCACGGCCGACACGGCGTCTACGACTTCGAGCGCGCGCAGGGGCAGGAGTTCGTGGTCGACGCGGTGCTCGAACTGGACCTCGGCCCGGCCGCCGGATCGGACCAGGTGACCGACACCGTGCACTACGGCGAGCTGGCCGACCGTCTGGTCGCGGTCATCACCGGTGAGCCGGTGAACCTGATCGAGACACTCGCCGACCGGCTGCTCGCGGTCTGCCTGGCCGAGCCGCTGGTGGACGCCGCGACGGTGACCGTGCACAAGCCCGAGGCCCCGATCCCGCACGCCTTCCGGGACGTGGCCGTCACGATGCGGCGTACCAGGTGACCCGGGCCGTGCTGTCGATCGGCAGCAACCTGGGCGACCGCCTCGGCCACCTGCGTGGCGCGGTGGCCGCGCTCGGCGACCGGGTGCTGCTGGCCTCCGGCGTCTACGAGACTCCACCGTGGGGGGACGCCGACCAGCCCGCGTACCTGAACGCGGTGGTGATGGTCGCGGACCCGGCGGCGGCGCCGGAGGACTGGCTGGCCCGCGCCCGGGCCGCGGAGGCGGCGGCCGGGCGCGACCGCGACCCGCGACGACGGTACGGGCCGCGCACGCTGGACGTGGACGTGATCGCGGTCTGGGACGACGCCGGCGAGCCGGTGCTCCGCGAGGACCCCGAGCTGACCGTGCCGCACCCCCGGGCCCACCTGCGCGCCTTCGTGCTGCGCCCGTGGATCGACATCGAGCCGCACGGCCGGCTGCCCGGGCACGGCTGGCTGACCGACCTGCTCAACGCCGAGCCGCTGGCCGGGGACGCCCTGGAACTGAGCCCTCGGCCCGATCTGACGCTAGAGTCGGAAACATGACCCGCTGGAGTGCGGCCCCGCCGTCGCGAGCCGAGGAGGCGCGGTGAGCACCGCGCGCTCCCCGCAGGGGCCCGACCGCTTCCGGATGGGTCCGACCCGGGCCTCCACCCTGGTGGTGGCCGGCCTGGCCGCCGCCGCGGTGGCCTGGCTGCTGATCAGCGGCTTCTACTACGACTTCGCGCCCGACCTGCCCTGGCTGCCGGTGATCACGCTGGCCGGGCTGGCCGTGCTGGAGGGCTACGCGGCGGTCAACACCCGGGGCCGGATCGAGCGGCGGCCCGGCCGGGAGCCGGTGAACCCGCTGCTGGTGGCCCGGTTCGTGGTGCTGGCCAAGGCGTCCGCGCTGGCCGGTGCCATCTTCGCCGGCTTCTACGCCGGGCTGACCGGCTGGCTGTTCGTGGAGCGCACGAACGCGGCGGTGGGCGACCGGCCCGCCGCGCTCGGCGGCCTGATCGCCGCGCTCGCGCTGGTCGCGGCCGCGCTCTGGCTGGAACGCTCCTGCCGGGTCCCGGAGCAGGAGGACGACGAGGACCGGGAGCCGGGCGACCGGGAGACGCCCCGCGGCCGTCTCTGAGGGTTCCCCCCACCCCGGCCCGGCGGTACCGTCCCTGGCGACCGGAGAGCGACGGCCGCCACCGGTCCGCCCGCCCGTGGGCCGGACGCGGCCACCTGGGGAGGCGCAAGCCAATGGCGTACGACGATGCGGGCCGGACAGCGCCGCCGGAGACGTCGTCCGGGGTGCCCGCTGCCGTGCTGGAGAACGTCTTCGACGACCCGGCGCACGGCGAGCCCGGCCGGGACCGGATCGCGGTGCACGTGCTCTGGGAGTTCGTGCTGCTGGCCGCGCTGGTCGCGATGGCCTGGCTGCTCTGGCGGGAGGACTCGGACGCGCTGCACGGCACCGCCCTGAAGACGCTGCTCGTCGACGTGGCCGCGCTCGGCCTGTTCACCCTCGGAGCCGGCCTGAGCCTGCGGGCGGGCGCGGTGAACCTGGCGGTCGGCCCGGTCGCGCTGGCCTCCGCGCTGCACTTCGCCGAGCAGGGCGACCGGGGCGTGCGGGAGGCGCTGCTGCCGGCCCTCGGGGTGGCGGCGGCGGCCGGGCTGGCGCTCGCCCTGGCCGTCGTGGTGCTGCACGTGCCCGGCTGGGCGGCGAGCCTGGCCGGGGCGGCCGGCGTGATCGTCTACCTGGAACGGCGGACCGGTCCGATCACCGTGCAGGGGGACTACGACCCCCGCCGCAGCGCGCTGTACTTCTTCGTCGGCTTCGCCGCGGTGGCCGTCCTCGGCGGCCTGTTCGCCGCGATGAAGCCGGTACGCCGGCTGATCGGCCGGTTCCGGCCGGTCGCCGACCCGGCCCGGCGGCGCGGCGCGGTGGCCGCCACGGTGACCGCGCTGGCGCTCGTCGGGTCCACCGTGCTGGCGATGCTCGCCGGCGTGCTGATCGCGGCGAACGGGGACGGTCAGGTCGCGCCCGGCACCGGACTGGACTGGACCGTACTGGCGATCGGCACGGCGATGCTCGCTGGCACCAGCGCCTACGGGCGGCGCGGCGGCATCTTCGGCACCCTGTTCGCGGTCTGCCTGGTGGTGGTGTTCCTGGCCTGGACCGTGCCGTACGGCTGGACGATCAGCCGGTGGGCGCTCGGCGGTGCCGTGCTCGGCGTCGGCCTGCTCGTCACCCGGCTGGTCGAGACGTTCGGCCGGCCGCGACCGGCGGCATCGGTCGGGCCCGTCCCGGTCCGCTCGGCCCGGGACGGCGCGTCGAGCGGCGGCTGGACGATGACCCCGGCGCCCCAGCCGGGCGACACCTGGCCGTCGGTGCTGCCGGTACGCGAGCACGACACCCCGGTGGAGGCCTGGGAGGCCCCGCGCTGGGACAGCGAACCCCGGCGCTGGGACGCCGACGACCGCTGACCCGGCGGTGGCCGTGCGTCCCGCACGCCGGGACTGATCTCTGCGGTTAGGCTCGGCGGCATGACCGATACTCCTGCCCCCGGCGGCCGCACCTTCGACGAGCTCGACAAGCTCTCCACCGAGGAACTGCGCGAGCAGGCGTTCAACCTGGCGCGCGAGCGCCGCGACGTGGGCTTCTTCTGGTCGGTCCTGCGGCACCTGCCGAACGCCGACGAGGCCGCCGCGCTGGACGGGGCGCCGAACTCGATCGGCCCGACCATCGACGAGGCGAACGCGCTCTGGCGTGAGCTGACCGGGCACGGCTACGACGAGTCCGCGCCACTGCTGCGCGCCGCCTTCATCGACTACCTGATGAAGCACTGAGGTCGATGACGGCCCGCCGGCCGACGCCGGCCGCCCGCCTACGCAGGTTTGCCCGGCGGGACCGGCCGGGAACTGACCGTCGCATGGCTCTGAGCAACCGCCCTCGTACCGTCTCCCGGTACGGCACGGCCGCCGGCACCGGGATGCTCGCCGCGTTCCTGCTCGTCGCCGTCGGCGGCAGCCCGATGTACGTGGACTGGGCGCAGCGCGGCACCGACCCGACCGGGGCCGGTGGCTGGTTCCTGCGGCTGCTCGCCTGGCCGTCCTGGCGGTGGCAGGCCGACGAGGGCGTGTTCGCCACCAATCTGCGGGCGATCCTGCTCCTCGTGCTGGCCGCGGTGCTGCTCTACCTGTTGCCCGGCCCGCAGGTCGACCGGGTGACGTCCTCGGGCAGCCAGTTCCTCTCCGGCTGGGGCGCGTACGCGCTCGCCGCCGGGCTCAGTGCCCTGCTCGCCACGCTCCTCGGCCCGCACGGCTCGCTGTATGCCTCGTTCCAGGCGGCCAGCACCGGCGTCACGTACGGCTTCTTCGCCGGCTGGATCGTCGGCCTGGCCAGCCTCGGCGGCCGGGCCTGAGGTCAGTCCACAGCGCCCAGCGTCAGCACCCTGGTGCGGGCGAGCAGCCCCACCGCCCGGCCCTCCTCGGTGACCACGGCGTGCTCGGCGCCGGAGGTGAGCAGCGCGCCGAGCGCGTCGTACGCCGAGTCGCCGAGCGCCACGGTGGGCAGGCCGGCGCCGCCGTCGGCCGGGAGCGGGTCGAGCACCGCGTGGGTCACCGGGGTGACAGCGAGCCGCCGGATGCCCCGGTCGGCGCCGACGAACTCGCGGACGAAGTCCGAGGCGGGCGAGCCGAGCAGCGCGGCGGGCGTGTCGTACTGCTCCAGCCGGCCGCCCTCGGAGAGCACCGCGATCCGGTCGCCCAGCCGGACCGCCTCGTCGAGGTCGTGGGTGACCAGCACGATCGTCTTGCGTACCTCGGCCTGCAACCGCAGGAACTCCTCCTGCAGGCGGGCCCGGACGATCGGGTCCACCGCCGAGAACGGCTCGTCCATCAGCAGCACCACCGGATCGGCGGCCAGCGCCCGGGCTACGCCGACGCGCTGCCGCTGCCCGCCGGAGAGCTCGTGCGGGTACCGCCGGCCGAACTGCGCCGGGTCGAGACCGACGAGTTCCAGCAGCTCGCCGACCCGGGCCCGGGTCCGTTGCTTCGGCCAGCCGAGCAGCCCCGGCACGGTCGCCACGTTCGCGGCGACGGTCTGGTGCGGGAAGAGGCCGACGTTCTGGATGACGTAGCCGATGCGGCGGCGCAGCGCCACCGGATCGACCCGGGTGACGTCGTCGTCGCCGAGCAGGATCCGCCCGTCGGTCGGCTCGATCAGCCGGTTGACCATCCGCAGCACCGTCGACTTGCCGCAGCCGGACGGGCCGATCAGCACCACCAGCTCACCGGCGGTGACCTGCAGGCTCAGCTCGCGTACCGCCTCGGTGCCGTCCGGGTAGCGCTTGCGGATGCGCTCCAGCGTGATCGACGCCGCGCCGCCTCCGGCGGCCCTGCCCGGGGTACCGTCCACGTGTGTCCCTCCACCTGAGCTACCGGGCCGACCCGGGTAATCCGTGGTTCTCCTGGCAGTACGTGCGGGACAACTCTGACACGATCCTGGCCGCGCTGCGGGAGCACACCTGGCTGACCGCCCGGGCCGTGGTGATCGCCGCGCTGGTGGCGCTGCCGCTCGCGGTGCTCGCGTACTGGTTCCGGTCGCTGTCGGCGCCCATCGTGGCGGTGACCGGGGTGCTCTACACCGTCCCGTCGCTGGCGTTGTTCGCGTTCCTGGCGCCATACCTGGGCATCGGCGCGATCACCGTGCTCACCGTCGTGGCGCTGTACGCGTTGCTGGTCATCGTGCGCAACGCGCTGGCCGGGCTGACCCAGGTGCCGCCGGAGGTGCGCGAGGCCGCCGAGGGCATGGGGTACGGCAGGTGGGGCCGGCTGTTCCGGATCGAGCTGCCGCTGGCGCTACCCGGCATCCTCACCGGCGTACGGCTGGCGACCGTGTCCACTGTCGCGCTCGTCACCGTCGGGGTGGTGGTCGGCCGGGGCGGGCTCGGCCAGCTCATCTTCGCGGGCTTCCAGAACAACTTCTACAAGGCGCAGATCATGACCGGCACGGTGTTGTGCGTGCTGCTGGCGCTGGTGCTCGACCTGGTGCTGGCGGGCGTGGGACGCCTGCTCACTCCCTGGCTGCGCGCAAGGTCCGCCCGGTGAACCCCGTCGAGCAGGCAGTGGTCTGGCTGAACGACCCGCTGAACTGGACCAACCCCGGCGGGGTGCTGGACCGCCTCGGCGAGCACCTCAGCATGTCCGCGCTGGCGGTGCTGCTGGGCTGCCTGGTGGCCTGGCCGATCGGGCTCTGGCTCGGGCACAGCGGCCGGGGCGGCGGGCTGGTCCTGCTGGTCTCCAACGTCACGCTGGCGATCCCGACGCTGGCGCTGCTGACCATCCTTCCGTTGACGTTCCTCGGCTTCGGCCGGCCGGCCGTGGTGGTGGCGCTCGCGGTCTTCGCGGTTCCGCCGCTGCTGGCGAACGCGTACACCGGGGTGCGGCAGGCCGACCCGGAGGCCCGGGACGCGGCCCGGGGGATGGGCCTGTCCGGCGGCCAGGTGCTGCGCCGGGTGGAGCTGCCGCTCGCGGTGCCCTACCTGGCGGCCGGCTTCCGTACCGCGGCGGTGCAGGTGGTGGCCACCGCGGCGCTCGCCTCGTTCGTCAACGGCGGCGGGCTGGGCCAGATCATCCGGGCCGGGTTCGGGCTCGACATCGCCGCCGGCGGGGGTCAGATCATCGCCGGCGGGGTGCTGGTGGCCGGGTTGGCGCTGCTCGTCGAGGGATTGCTCGCGGTGGTGGAGCGGGTGGTGACGCCGCGCCCGCTGCGCCGGGTACGCCGGCGGGCGAACCGCCGCGCGACGGCGGCGACGACCGGCGGTTGAGCCGTCGGTGACGATCGGGTGACGAAAACCGCTCCGAGTTTGTCGGTCGGGTCCGGAAGATATTGGCTGGAGTCGCGGGTGGCCGTCCGGGTCGCCCGTCGGACACGCGGCCGGCCCGACGGGTCGCGCCGGGACACGGAAGGCGGGCACTCATGCGTGCGCGTACACGAATGGCCGCCGGGGCGATCGGCGCTCTCACTGCGGCCGCACTGCTCACCGGCTGCGGCGACGCCGGCTCGTCCGGCACCGACGCGCCCGAGCAGGGCGCCTCGGGGGCGGGCTGCGCCCCGGTGGCGGGCGACCAGCTCGTCGTCCTGACCGACGACAAGAAGCTCCAGAACACCGACAACGTCATCCCCGCGATCAACGCGAAGGCGGCCACGCCGCAGCTGGTCGCCGCGCTGGACAAGGTCTCCGCGAAGCTCGACACCCCGAAGCTGATCCAGCTCAACCGGGCGGTCGACGTCGACCGCAAGACGCCTCAGGTCGCCGCGCAGGAGTTCGCCTCCGCCAACGGCGCGACCGACGGGATCGAGAAGGGCCCGGGCGGCCAGATCACCGTCGGCGCGGGCAACTTCAGCGAGAGCCAGACCATCGCCGAGCTCTACAAGATCGCGCTCACCGCGGCCGGCTACCAGGTCAAGGTGCAGACCATCGGCAACCGGGAGCTCTACGAGCCGGCCCTGGAGAAGGGCCAGATCCAGGTCGTCCCGGAGTACGCCGCCACCATGGCGGAGTTCCTCAACACCAAGAACAACGGCAAGGACGCCCAGCCCGTCTCCTCGCCGGAGCTGGACAAGACGGTCGCGGCGCTGAAGACCCAGGGTGACAAGAACGGCCTGGTCTTCGGCCAGCCGTCCCAGGCGCAGGACCAGAACGCGTTCGCTGTCACCAAGGCGTTCGCCGACAAGTACGGCGTGTCCACGCTCTCCGAGCTGGCCGCCAAGTGCTCCGGCCAGGCGACAGTGCTGGCCGGCCCGCCGGAGTGCCCGCAGCGGCCGAAGTGCCAGGCCGGTCTGGTCGAGATCTACGACTTCAGGGCCGGTTCGTTCAGCTCGCTGGACGCCGGTGGCCCGCAGACCAAGAACGCGCTGAAGACCGGCTCGGCGAGCGTCGGCCTGGTCTTCTCCTCCGACGCCGCGCTGGCCACGAGCTGACGCACCACCGCCGGCCGGCACACGTGCCGGCCGGCGGCACGGGCAGCCCGTTCGGCGGTCCGTGCATCGAGTGGTGCCGACCCGTTCCCCTCGGGTGGAACTCTCGGTAATCTGCTCAGCCATGCCCGCCTCGGTCGCGCCCACCGACAAGAGCACGCCCACCCTGCTCACCGTCCTGTTCTGGGTCGGCGTGGGGCTGGCGCCCCTGGCGGCGCTCGTCCTGCTGATCGCGGACGGCAACGGCTCGCTCCGGTTCGGCGCGGTCCTGGCGATCCTCGCCGTCGTGCTCATCGGTCTGTCCATGGCGCTGCGGCCGGAGGGCGGTTCCGACGACGCGGCCGCCGAGGAGCTACGCGAGGAGTTGGCGCAGCTCCGGCGGGAGTTGCGAGCCGAGATCGTGGCCGCCGCCCAGCGCGGCAACCAGGCACTCGACCAGGCACGCCGGGCCGAGGAGGTGGCCGGCGCGGTACGGCACCGGCTCGACGTTGCCGCCGCCGGACTGGCCTCCGCGTCCACGCCCGCCTTCGCCTCCGCGTCCACGCCCGCCTCCGCGTCCACGCCCGCCTCCGCGTCCACGCCCGCCTCGGCCTCCGTGTCCGCGTCCGAGCGCCCGATCGGTGCGGCCCGGGTGCCGGTCACCGGCACGTCCGACGCGGGACCGGCGCACCCGGCCGGCCGGGACGACGACGAACCGGCCCGTCCGGCGAGCGCCGCCGGCCGCTACGGAACCGGCTCCGACTCGCCCCGGGCGGGCCGCTACCACTCCGACTCGCCAGGGGCGGGCGCCGAGCCGCCCCGGGCCGGCCGCTATGACACCGAGCCGCCCCGGGCCGGCCGCTATGACACCGAGCCGCCCCGGCCCGGCCGTTACGACGATGAGTCGTCCCGGGCGGCCCACTACGAACCCGAACAGTCCCGGTCGGGCCGTTACGAACCCGACCCGGTGCGGACGGGCCGGCACGACGCCGAGCCGGCGCGGGCCACCGTACGTCCGGACCGGCCGGCGAGCGGGGTGTACGGCGCGGCGGGGGTCTCCGACCCGGCGGCCCGCCCGGTCGGCGTGGTCCATCACACCGAGACGGTGCACGTCACCACCCGGCACACGATCGTCGGCGGTGGTGAGCCGGCCGGAAACCGGTACGGCGGACTCCCCGGCGGCTGGTCGGACGAGAGCCGGTCCCGGGGCACGGACCCGGCCGATCACTGGCGTGCGGGACACCGCGACCCGGGCGACCGGTCGGGCCGTCGGGCCGCGTCTGATGACGGTGGCTGGGGTGCCGGGTCCGGCGGCGACGGGCCCTCGTGGACCGACCCCGGCCGCCCGGGCGCCGAGCATCCGTGGGCGGGCATCGGCCGGGCCGCCGACGGCGAACCGGGCTGGTCCGCGCGCACCGGCGGCGAACAGGGCCGGTCCGGGCATGCCGCCGGGGAACCGGGCTGGCCCACGCGTACCGCCGGGGGCGGCTGGTCGAGCGACCAGGGCCGGACGGCGGCGGAGGAGCAGCGACAGTGGTCCGGCGGGGGTGACGACCGGGCGGCGGGCGCGTGGCCGGCGGCAGCAGCGGGCCGACCCGACGCCCCGGCCGGCCGGGCGAGCACCGACGGCGACCAGTGGTCCGAGATGGGTGCCGGCAACCGGTGGGCCGCGGTCCGCGACGACGGCGCGGGCCGCGAGATCCGGCTCGGGGAACGGCGGGCCGCGGTGCACGCCGACGGCGGCGGCACCGAGTACCGGGTCGAGGACCGGTGGGCGTCGGTACGCGGCGGCGGTCCGGCCGCGAGCGGGCCGGGCGAGCCGGACGGCCGCTGGTCGGGGGAGAGTCACCCGGCGCTGCCGGCCGGTGGGGTGCCGGTGCCCGGGGAGTGGCGGCCACCGACGCAGCGCAGCGGCCAGCCGGAATGGCGGCAGCCGCCCCCGGAGTGGCGGCAGCCCGAGCCGCAGTGGCGTCAGCCCGAGCCGGAGTGGCGTCAGCCCGAGCCGGAGTGGCGCCGGCCCGAGCCGGAGTGGCGGCCGGCGGAACCGGAGTGGCGTCAGCCCGAACCGGAGTGGCGCAGCCCGGAGCGCGGTGGACAAGGCGGGCCGCACGGAGACGCCACCGACCGCTGGCGCTGAACCGCCCACATCGCTGACCGCGCCGGGACGACCGTCACTTGTCGATGTCGCCCACCACGAAGAACATCGAGCCGAGAATGGCGATCAGGTCCGGCACCAGGCAGCCGGGCAGCAGCGACGAGAGCGCCTGCACGTTCGCGTACGAGGCGGTGCGCAGCTTCATCCGCCACGGCGTCTTCTCGCCCCGGGACACCAGGTAGTAGCCGTTGATGCCGAGCGGGTTCTCGGTCCAGGCGTACGTGTGCCCCTCCGGCGCCTTCAGCACCTTCGGCAGCCGCGTGTTCACCGGGCCGCTGATGCGGTCCACCCGGTCCAGGCACTGCTCGGCCAGGTCGAGCGAGACGTACACCTGGTCGAGCAGCACCTCGAAGCGGGCGTGACAGTCACCGGCGGTCTTCGTCACCACCGGCACGTCGAGCTGGTCATAGGCCAGATAGGGCTCGTCGCGGCGCAGGTCGAGGTCGAGCCCGGAGGCGCGGGCGACCGGCCCGGACGCGCCGAACGCGGCGGCGTCGGCGGCGGACAGCACGCCGACGCCGACGGTGCGGGCCAGGAAGATGTCGTTGCGCCGGATCAGGTTGTCGAGATCGGGCATCCGGCGGCGTACCTCGGCGATGGCGGCGCGGGCGCGCCCGGTCCAGCCGGACGGCACCTCCTCCTTCAGGCCGCCGACCCGGTTGAACATGTAGTGGATCCGGCCGCCGGAGACCTCCTCCATCACGGCCTGGATGGTCTCCCGTTCCCGGAAGGCGTAGAACATCGGCGTGATCGCGCCGATCTCCAGCGGGTACGAGCCGAGGAACATCAGGTGGTTGAGCACCCGGTTCAGTTCGGCCAGCGCCATCCGCAGCCAGGTGGCGCGCTCCGGCACCTCCATGCCCATCAGCCGTTCGACCGCGAGCACCACGCCCAGCTCGTTGGAGAACGCCGACAGCCAGTCGTGCCGGTTCGCCAGCACGATGATCTGCCGGTAGTCGCGTACCTCGAAGAGCTTCTCCGCCCCCCGGTGCATGTAGCCGACGATCGGTTCGGCCGCGACCACCCGCTCCCCGTCGAGCACCAGCTTCAGCCGCAGCACGCCGTGCGTCGACGGGTGCTGCGGCCCGATGTTGAGCACCATGTCGGTGCCGAGCTGCTCACCGCCCGCGCCGGTGCCGACTGTGAGCTCGCGGAGGTCGGCGGCGTCCGTGGTCATGCCCGTCATCGTGCCACGACCGCGTCGAGCGCGACGCCGACCGGCTGCCGCAGCCACAGGTGCCCGCCGAGCCCGGCCGGGTCGGTCAGCTCGGCCGCCGCCGACGCCGCGGCCAGCGCCCGCAGATAGCCGGCCGGGTCGCGGGAGGCCAGACTCAGCGGCGGTCGCCCGCCGTCGGCCCCGAGCGCCCGCAGTGCCTCCCGCTGAGAGACCAGGGAGTACGCGCACCGCGCGACCCGCTCACCGGCGGAGGCGACCGAGTCCATGGCGACGTGCGCCGTCACGTCGCACGACCCGTCCGGAACCGGCGGCACCTGCCGCCCATCCCGATACCCGGTCAACGTCCCGTCAAAGGGACGCGACTCACGCAGATGCCCGTAGTCCACAGCCAGCGCCAGCCCTCGCGTGACCCGCCCCACGGCCTCCGCCCAGGCCAGATCCCGCCCCACCCCGACCTCCGCCCTCTCACCGGCCATGGCCCCGGTGATCACGGAGTTTGTGTCCTGATCCGGGCCCTCCGCCGGCACGAACTCCTTGATCAGCGGGGTGGAGGGCGGTGGCCACCACTGGGTGAGCCAGGTGGTCTCGGTGGGGGAAGGCTGCGGGCCGACGGTCTCCTGGCCGGTTTCGGGGTCCACCAGGAGCAGGCGCCAGCCTGCCGGGGTGTGTACAGCTACGTCCAGTGGAACGTTGTCCAGCCATTCGGTGGCCAGGAGCAGGCCGGTGACGCCCTCGGGGATGTCGGGGCGCCACTCGATCTCCGGTGGCAGGTCCGGAGGGCGGGCCGACAGTTCCACTGCCACCGGGTGGAGCCGGGCGGCTAGTTCGGATGCGGCCTGGGCCAGCAGCGCCTTGAGTAGTTCGCCCCGGCCCGCGCCCACGTCCACCACGTCCAGCCGCGCCGGGTGGCCCAACGCCGCGTCCACCAGTTCGAGCTGCCGCACCAGGCACGCGGCGAACACGGGCGAGGCGTGCACGCTCGTGCGGAAGTGCGCGGCGGGCCCGGCGCCGGAGACGAAGAAGCCGTCCGGCCCGTACAGCGCCCGCTCCATCGCGTCGCGCCAGCGCAGCGGGGAGGTCACCTGCCGACCCTACGGGACGTACCGGAACGGGCGGTTTGCCCGCCACCGCAGCGGCCGGTTCCGGTGGCTGGTGAAGGTTTTCACACCTTCTTGTTTCCGCTCTGTCACCCGAGCGCATACTTGCCATCGACCGGTACCCCCTTCGAGGACTGGATCGCTGCCATGAGCGCACCGCTGCGCCCTCGGGCCACCGCTGCCCCGCTCGTCTTCCCCCGTACCCTCACCGTCGGCGTGCTCGGCGCCGGCCGGGTCGGCGCCGTGCTGGGCGCGGCCCTCGCTGCCGCCGGCCACCGGGTGGTCGCCGCGTCCGGCGCCTCCGGCGCGACACGGGCCCGCCTGTCGCTGCTGCTGCCACAGACCCCGCACCGTTCCGCGACCGCCGTGGCACGCGCCGCGACCGACCTGCTGATCGTCGCGGTCCCGGACGACGCGCTCGCGGACGTGGTCGCCGAGTTGGCCGCGAGCGGCGCGCTGCGCCCCGGCCAGGTGGTCGCGCACACGTCCGGCGCGCACGGGCCGGCCGCGCTGGCCCTGGCCGTCGAGGCGGGTGCCCGGCCGCTCGCGCTGCACCCGGCGATGACCTTCACCGGCACGCCGGACGACCTGTCCCGCCTGCCCGGCATCTCCTACGGGGTGACCGCCCCGGCCGAGCTGCGCCCGTTCGCGGCGCGGCTGGTGGCCGACCTGGGCGGTGTGCCGGAGTGGGTGGGTGAGGCCGACCGGCCGCTGTACCATGCGGCGCTCGCACACGGCGCGAATCACCTGGTGACGCTCGTCAACGAAGCGGCCGACCGGCTGCGCGACGCCGGGGTGGAGCGGCCGGAGAAGGTGCTCGCCCCGCTGCTGCGGGCCGCGCTGGAGAACGCGCTGCGGCTGGGCGACGACGCGCTCACCGGCCCGGTGTCGCGGGGCGACGCGGGCACCGTACGCCGGCATCTGGACCGGCTGGCGCGGACCGCGCCGGAATCCGTACCCGCCTACCTGGCGTTGGCACGACGGACGGCGGACCGCGCCGTCGCGGCCGGCCGCCTGCGCCCGGCGGACGCGGCCGCGCTGCGGAACGTGCTCGACGGAATCGAGGTGGCGGCCTGATGGCCGAGGTGATGCACACGCGCAAGGAGCTGGCTGTGGCCCGCGACGCCATGACCGGCACCGTCGGCGTCGTGATGACCATGGGCGCGCTGCACGCCGGGCACGAGGCGCTGCTGCGGGCCGCCCGCGAGCGGGCCGACCACGTGGTGGTCACGATCTTCGTCAACCCGTTGCAGTTCGGGCCGAACGAGGACTTCGACCGTTACCCGCGCACGCTCGACACCGACATGGAGATCTGCCGCCGGGCGGGGGTGGACGTGGTGTTCGCGCCCTCGGTGACCGAGATGTACCCGGAGGGCCGCCCGGCCGTGGGGCTGAACCCGGGGCCGCTCGGCGAGGACCTGGAGGGCCTGAGCCGTCCCGGCTTCTTCCACGGCGTGCTCACGGTGGTGATGAAGCTGCTCCAGCTCACCCGGCCCGACCTCGCGTTCTTCGGCGAGAAGGACTATCAGCAGCTCACCCTGGTCCGCCGGATGGTGCGGGATCTCGACGTGCCGACCGAGATCGTCGGCGTGCCGACCGTACGGGAACCGGACGGGCTGGCCATGTCGAGCCGGAACCGGTACCTCTCGGCGGTCGAGCGGCAGACCGCGCTGAGCCTGTCCGCCGCGTTGCGGGCCGGCACCGAGGCGGCCGAGCGGGGCGAGGACGCGGGCGCGGTGCTCGCCGCCGCCCACCGGGCCTTCGACGCGCCGGACGCCCGCCTGGACTATCTGGTGCTCACCGACACCCAGCTGGAACCCGGCCCGGTCGACGGTCCGGCCCGGCTGCTGATCGCGGCCTGGGTCGGCGCCACCCGCCTGATCGACAACACGGCGATCCACCTCGCGCCGCGTCCCTGAACCCCACCACGAATGCGGAGGGCATCCCGATGCTGCGGACCATGCTCAAGTCGAAGATCCACCGGGCCACCGTGACCCAGGCCGACCTGCACTACGTCGGCTCGGTCACCGTGGACGAGGATCTGCTCGACGCGGCCGACCTGCTCCCCGGCGAGCAGGTCGCGATCGTGGACATCACGAACGGCGCCCGGCTGGAGACCTACGTGATCCCGGGGCGGCGGGGCAGCGGCGTGATCGGCATCAACGGCGCCGCCGCGCACCTGGTGCACCCCGGCGACCTGGTCATCCTGATCTCGTACGGGCAGATGGACGACGCCGAGGCCCGCGCGTACCGCCCTCGGGTGGTGCACGTCGACGCCGACAACAGGGTCGTCGATCTCTCGACGGACCCGACGACAGCCGCCCCCGGCACCGCAGGCGCCCCGATCCCCAACCCCCTGGCCGCCTCCCTGAGCTGACCCGCCCGCCGCCCTCGCCCGGCTTCCCGCGCCCGCTGATCTTGCACTTCCGGCCCCTCGGATGCGTCTCTTGTCCTTGCTTGTCGGGGCAGCCGGTGCAAGATCGGCGGGGCGGTCATGGCGGGGAACGCGGTCTGTCACCGGAAGGTCATTTTCGGCTACCCTGAGCGGACCGTCGGGGATCGACGGTCGTCGGCTGGGGGAGGCCGCGATGCGCCGTGCGATGAGCGCCCTGGTCGCCGCGACTGTCGCGAGCGTCGCCCTGGCCGGCTGCGCCGGCACCGGCGGGCTGGACGGCGACCTCACCGACGACTGGGCCGCGATGGCGGCCCCCGCACCGTTCACCCCGGCGGCCGGGGTCTGCCAGGTCGCCGACTTCACCCCGAGCGTCGGCCTGGCCGCGTACGCACCGGTCGGCTGCGAGCTGCCGCACCGGGTGGAGACGGTGCACGTCGGCGCGTTCACCGCGGACCGGCCCACCCCGCCGCCGCTCGCCTCACCCGAGCTGCGTACCGCGTTCGCCGACTGCGACAAGCGGGCCACCGGGTACGTGGGTGACGACTGGCGGGCCGGACGGCTCCGGCTCGCCGTGGCGCTGCCGACGGGCATCGGCTGGACGGCCGGCTCCCGCTGGTACCGGTGCGACCTGGCCGAGCTGACGACCACCGAGGCGGCGGCCACCGTGGTCACCCGGACGGGCAGCCTGCGCGACGCGCTGAAGACGCCGTCGCCGCTGCGGCTGGGCTGCCAGCGCACCGTACGGGAGACGGGCCGCGTGCAGCGGCTCACCCCGATCGCCTGCACCGTGGCGCACGACGCCGAGTTCGTCGGCGTGTGGGCCGCGCCGGACCGCCCGTACCCGAAGAAGCCGGAGGACTGGGCGCCGCTCTACGACGGCTGCTTCGCCGTGATCGCCCGGTACGCCGGGCTGCCCGCCGACGCGTACCTGCGCTACCGCAGCGACGTGGTGGTCCGCCCGCCCGCAGCGGGTCGCTGGGCGGTCGGCGACCGGGGCGTGCGCTGCTACCTGTGGCTCAGCGACCGTACGGTGACCACCTCGCTCAAGGGTGCCGGGCCGGCCGCCCTTCCACGCCGGACGAGGTAGCGACAGCATTCGTCACGCCCCCCGCGCCCGAGCCGAGGACGCTTCGGGTTGACTGTGCTCATGGACGTACCGACAGTCGACCTGCCGGCGCTGCCCCGGCTGCTCGCCGCGCCCGCCCCAGGCTGGGTGGAGACGACGGACGTGATCGTGGTCGGCTCCGGCGTGGCCGGGCTGACCGCCGCGCTGCACCTGCGCGAGGCGGGCCTGCACGTCACCGTGGTCACCAAGGTCGACATGAACGAGGGCTCCACCCGCTGGGCGCAGGGCGGGATCGCCGCCGTGCTGGACCCGGCTGATACGCCGGACGCGCACGCGTACGACACGGAGGTGGCCGGCGTCGGCCTCTGCGATCCGGCGGCGGTCCGCGCGCTCGTGGCGGAGGGCCCGACCCGGCTGCGCGAGCTGATGCGGATCGGGGCGGAGTTCGACCGCAACCCGGACGGCTCGCTGATGCTGACCCGGGAGGGCGGCCACCGCGCCGACCGGATCGTGCACGCCGGCGGCGACGCCACCGGCGCGGAGGTGCAGCGGGCGCTGCACGACGCGGTCCGCCGCGACCCGTGGATCCGGCTGGTCGAACACGCCCTGGTGCTGGACCTGCTGCGCGCTCCCGGCGACGGGCCGGGCGGGCTCGGCCCGGCCTGCGGCATCACGCTGCACGTGCTCGGTGAGGGCAGCGAGGACGGCGTCGGCGCGATCCTCGGCCGCGCGGTGGTGCTGGCCACCGGCGGAATGGGGCAGATCTTCGCCGCCACCACCAACCCGGCGGTCTCCACCGGTGACGGGGTGGCGCTGGCGCTGCGCGCCGGCGCGGCCGTCACCGACGTGGAGTTCGTCCAGTTCCACCCGACCGCGCTCATCGTGCCGGCCGGCGGGCCGGGCGCCGGGCTGGCCCAGCAGCCGCTGGTCTCCGAGGCGCTGCGCGGCGAGGGGGCCCACCTGGTCGACGGCGACGGCAAACGGTTCATGGTCGGCCAGCACGAACTGGCCGAGCTGGCGCCCCGGGACGTGGTGGCCAAGGGCATCCACCGGGTGCTGCTCGCCGACGGCGCCGACCACGTGTTCCTGGACGCCCGGCACCTGGGCGGCGACTTCCTGGCCCGGCGTTTCCCGACCATCGTGGCGTCCTGCCTGGCCATCGGCGTGGACCCGGCGACCGACCTGATCCCGGTCGCGCCGGCCGCGCACTACGCCTCCGGCGGCGTCCGGACCGACCTGCGCGGGCGCACCTCCATCCCCGGCCTGTACGCCTGCGGCGAGGTCGCCTGCACCGGCGTGCACGGCGCCAACCGGCTCGCCAGCAACTCGCTGCTGGAAGGGCTGGTCTTCTCCCGCCGGATCGCCGAGGACATCGCCGCCGGGCTGCCCGAGCAGGCTCGCCCGGCGGAGACCGGCGCCTGGGTGGGCGGTCCGGGTCCGCTGGTGCCGGCGTCCGGCACGGCGGAACTGCAACGGGCGATGACCCGGGGCGCGGGCGTGCTCCGGTCGGCGCAGACCCTGGAGGCCGCCGCCGCCACGCTCACCGCGCTGGGCACGGGGCAGGGCGTGCCGCGTACCGCCGACTGGGAGGCCACGAACCTGCTCACAGTGGCGTCGACGCTGGTCGCCGCCGCGTACGCGCGTCAGGAGACGCGGGGCTGCCACTGGCGGGAGGACTTCCCGACGGCTGACGAGCGGTGGCTGGGCCACCTGGTGGCCGAGGTGGGTACGGACGGCATTGTGGCCGAACGCTGGGAAGGGATCCAGTGAGCGCGAGGAGTGAGCCGGTCTTGCGAGCCCCGCAGTCGCGAACGAAGGAGGCACAGTCCATGAGGGAGTCGACGGAGCGGGCGCTGCGGGAGGGCGGCCTGGACCCGGAGTGGGTCCGGCACGTCGTCGTCGAGGCGCTGCGCGAGGATCTGGGGCCCGACTTCCTCGACGTCACGAGCGTGGCCACCATCCCGGACGAGCAGCAGGACACGGCCGATCTGGTGGCGCGCGCCGACGGCGTGGTGGCCGGGCTGCCGGTGGCCGCCGCCGTGTTCGAGCTGGTCGGTGAGGTGACCGGCGCGGGGCGTACGGTCGAGGTGTCGCTCGTGGCCCACGACGGGCAGCGGGTGACGCGCGGCGACGTGCTGGCCACGGTGACCGGCCCGACCCGGCTGCTGCTGACCAGCGAGCGGACGGCGCTGAACCTGCTGTCCCGCATGTCCGGCGTGGCGACGCACACCCGGGCCTGGGCCGACGAGCTGGCCGGCACGAAGGCGACGGTGCTGGATACCCGCAAGACCACGCCGGGCCTGCGGGCGCTGGAGAAGTACGCGGTCCGGGCCGGTGGCGGCACCAACAAGCGGATGGGCCTGTACGACGTCGCCATGATCAAGGACAACCACAAGGTCGCGGCGGGCGGAATCGGTGCCGCGTTCCGCCGGGTCCGGGAGGCGTTCCCCGACGTCGCGGTGCAGGTCGAGGTGGACACGCCGGCCGAGGCGGTGGAGGCGGTCGAGGCGGGCGCCCGCTTCCTGCTGCTGGACAACATGACTCCGGCGCAGCTGCGCGAGGTGGTGGCGTCGGTGGGCGACCGGGCGGAGCTGGAGGCCACCGGCGGGCTGACGCTGCCGATGGCCGCCGAGTACGGCGCTACGGGCGTGGACTTCCTCTCGGTCGGCGCGCTCACCCACTCCTCGCCGATCCTGGACATCGCCCTCGACCTGCGCGACGTCTAGGCTGCCGCTGTGCTGCTCTGCATCGACATCGGAAACACGAACACCGTGCTGGCGACCTTCGACGGCGACAAGCTGGTGCACTCGTGGCGCATCAAGACCGACGCCCGCTCCACGGCGGACGAACTGGGTCTGATGTTCCGCGGGCTGCTGGCCGGTGACGCCGTGGAGATCACCGGGGTGGCCGCCTGCTCGACCGTGCCGGCCGCGCTGCGCTCGCTGCGCACCATGCTCGACAGGTACTACGCCGACCTGCCCAGCGTGATCGTCGAGCCGGGGGTGCGGACCGGCGTCCAGCTCGCCATCGACAACCCGAAGGAGGTGGGCGCGGACCGGGTGGTGAACACGCTCGCCGCGTACACGCTCTACGGCGGCCCGTCGATCGTCGTGGACTTCGGCACCACCACCAACTTCGACGTGATCAGCAGCCGGGGCGAGTTCCTCGGCGGTGCGTTCGCGCCGGGCATCGAGATCTCCTTCGACGCGCTGGCCGCCCGGGCCGCCCAGTTGCGCAAGGTCGAGGCGACCCGCCCGCGCTCGGTGATCGGCAAGAACACCGTCGAGTGCCTCCAGGCCGGGCTCTACTTCGGCTTCGCCGGGCAGGTGGACCGGATCGTCGAGCGGATGTCCGAGGAACTGGGCGGCGTGAAGGCGGTCATCGCCACCGGCGGCCTGGCCTCGCTGGTGCTCGGCGAGTGCCACACCATCACCCACCACGAGCCGATGATCACGCTGATCGGCCTGCGGATGGTCTACGACCGCAACGTCTGAGGTCAGCGGCGGCGGGCGCGCAGCACGAACGTGCGGTAGGGCAGCTCCACGGCGTCCCGGCCGGCCAGGTCGGGGTGGGTGGCGAACAGCTCCGCCAGCGCCGCGTCCACCCGTCGCCGCTCGTCCGCGTCGGCGGTCAGCCAGAACGAGCGGGTGTGCAGCATCGCCACCACCTCGTCCGGCGTGAGCGTGGCGGCGTGCGCGAACTCGCCCACCTCGACGGCCGTGAAGGCGGGGCCGAAGTCCGCGTACCGCTGGGTCACGTCGCCCGCGTCGTCGCCGAGGTGGGCGATCCGGGTCAGCTCCGCGACCCAGCCGACCCGCTCGTCCCGGATGTTCCAGACCGGCGCGAACGTGCCACCCGGCCGCAGCACGCGGGCCACCTCGGCGTGCGCCCGCTCCCTGTCGAACCAGTGGTACGCCTGCCCGACCAGCACCGCGTCCGCCGACCCGTCCGGCAGCGGCACCGCCTCGGCGCTGCCGGCGAGCGCCGTCGTGCCGGGCGTGGCGGCGGCCAGTTGCGCCCGCATCCCGGGATCCGGCTCCACGGGTACGACCTGCGCCACCGGCCCGCTCAGCGCCAGCAGCCCTCGGGTGAGGATGCCGGTGCCGGCGCCGAGATCCACCACCCGGGGGGCGGGCAGCCCGTCCAGCGCCCAGCGCAGCGCCGCCTCCGGATAGCGGGGACGGAAGCGGTCGTACTCGGCCGCGGCGGCACCGAACGAGAGGGCAGGGGTGGGCTCGGTCCTGGCGGGCAGGTTATCCCGTAACGGCCGTCCGGGCGCTTGAGTACGCTCATGTGCTGACCCCGCCGATGTTCCCAAGGCCTGAGGAAGCGTGCCGTGACCGAGCAGAACGCCCTGCCAACTGACCCCGCCGACGACCTTCCCGAGCAGATGAAGGTCCGCCGGGAGAAGCGGGACCGGATGCTCGCCGAGGGCGTCGAGCCGTACCCGGTGGGTTTCCCGCGGACCACCACGCTCGCGCGGCTGCGGGAGCGCTACGCCGACCTGCCCACCGACACCGCCACCGGCGACCGGGCCTCGGTCACCGGCCGGGTGATCTTCATTCGCAACACCGGCAAGCTCTGCTTCGCGACGCTGCGCGACGGCGACGGCACCGAGGTCCAGGCGATGCTCTCGCTGGACCGGGTGGGCGCCGAGCGGCTGGCGGACTGGAAGCGCCTGGTCGACCTCGGCGACCACGTCGGGGTGACCGGCGAGGTGATCACCAGCCGGCGCGGCGAGCTGTCCGTCCTCGCCGAGGAGTGGGCGGTGACCGCCAAGGCGCTGCGCCCGCTGCCGGTGGCGCACAAGCCGCTCAGCGAGGAGTCCCGGGTCCGCCAGCGCTACGTGGACCTGGTCGTCCGCCCGCAGGCGCGGCAGATGGTACGCACCCGGGCCACCGCCGTACGCAGCCTGCGCGACACCCTGCACGGTCAGGACTTCATCGAGGTCGAGACCCCGATGCTGCAACTGCTGCACGGCGGGGCGGCGGCACGCCCATTCGTGACCCACAGCAATGCGCTCGACACGGATCTGTATCTGCGAATCGCGCCGGAACTGTTTCTCAAGCGTGCGGTGGTCGGTGGCGTGGATCGCGTCTTCGAGATCAACCGCAACTTCCGTAATGAGGGCACCGACTCCTCGCACTCGCCCGAGTTCGCGATGCTCGAGGCGTACCAGGCGTACGGCGACTACCACACGATGGCGGAGCTGACCCAAAATCTCGTGCAGCGGGCCGCACTGGCGGTCGCCGGCTCGACGGTGGTGACCCACGCCGACGGGCGTGAGTTCGATCTGGGCGGACAGTGGCGGTCGGTGTCACTGTTCGGTGTTCTTTCCGAAGCGCTCGGTGAGGAGGTCACCGTCCGCACCGAAAGGGCGCGCCTCGTCGAGTACGCGGACAAGGTCGGTCTCTCCGTCGACCCGAAGTGGGGACCGGGCAAGCTGGCCGAGGAGTTGTTCGAGGAACTGGTGGTGCCGTCCCTTCAGGCGCCGACGTTCGTGATGGACTACCCGGAGGAGACCAGCCCGCTGACCCGGGCCCACCGCAGCGAGCCGGGCCTGGCCGAGAAGTGGGACCTCTACGTGCTCGGATTCGAGCTGGGCACCGCGTACTCGGAGCTGGTCGACCCGGTCGTGCAGCGGGAGCGGCTGGTGGCCCAGGCGCAGCTCGCGGCGCGCGGCGACGACGAGGCCATGCGGCTGGACGAGGATTTTCTCCGAGCGATGGAGTATGGAATGCCGCCGTCCGGAGGCATGGGAATGGGAATCGACAGGCTGCTGATGGCACTGACGGGGCTCGGAATTCGGGAAACGATCCTGTTCCCGTTGGTCCGGCCCGAGTAGGCGCTCCCGGAAGCCTTCTCCGGCTCGTTACCCGGTCCTATTGACGGAACAAGCGCCGGACGGGTTATTGTGCTCGGGGTATTGCAGGAGCACAACCCTGCTCGAAAGGAATGTAGGACGTGGCCAAGCAGATCATTCACAAGCTGGTCGATGACCTGGACGGCGGGGACGCTGACGAGACCGTCAAGTTCGCGCTCGACGGGGTGCAGTACGAGATCGACCTCTCCGCATCCAACGCCGGTAAATTGCGGGACGTATTCGCGCCGTACATCGCGAACGGTACGAAGGTCGGTCGCGGGGGTGTGGTCGTGGGTGGCCGGGCCGCTCGGGGCCGGGGCGGCGCGACCGCCGACCGCGAGCAGAACCGGGCCATCCGCGAGTGGGCCAAGAAGGCCGGCAAGGACATCTCCGACCGGGGCCGGATCCCGCAGGAGATCGTTGATGAGTTCCACGCGAAGGCGGGGCACTGACCCCACCCTCGTCACGGGCGACGCGACGCCGGACCGGAGTGCCACTCCGGGCCGGCGTCGCCGTCTCCGGGCCGCATCGCCGTTTCCGCCGCCGGCGTCCGGCTCGGGTCCGGCCGTCCCGGTCCCGTCCCGCCCGGTGCGGGATGTCCGGTCCGGCCCGCCCTGCGGTCCTCGGTCGCCTTCTCCCGGGAAGAAATCGCCCCGGGGGGCCGTTGTCCACAGGCGGTGGAGACTTCGTCCACAGGCTGTGGACGACCGCGGTGAGCGCATCGGCAGCGCCCCGGATCCACTCGGCCGGCCGTTCCGCCGCCGGTCGGATTTCGCTCTGCGCGTACAGGCAGGGGTCCCGGAACACCTCCTGAGCGTGGACGGTTGTCAGAAACGACGTCGGAACGGTCATCCGCGGGGGCACACGACCTCAGCGGAGACGGTCCGCGGCGATAGAGTAAGGAGGCACGGACGCCCGTCCCGGACGTCCGCGCACCGGCCCCGCCGAGATCTGACCATCAAGGCGCACGGCACGTGAGGAGCACGAGGGCATGTTCGAGCGGTTCACCGACCGAGCGCGACGGGTTGTCGTCCTGGCCCAAGAAGAGGCCCGGATGCTCAACCACAACTACATCGGTACGGAACACATCCTGCTGGGCCTGATCCACGAGGGTGAGGGTGTCGCGGCAAAGGCCCTGGAGAGCCTCGGCATCTCCCTGGAGGGCGTGCGTCAGCAGGTCGAGGAGATCATCGGCCAGGGCCAGCAGGCACCGAGCGGGCACATCCCGTTCACGCCGCGGGCCAAGAAGGTGCTGGAGCTGTCGCTGCGCGAGGCGCTGCAGCTCGGCCACAACTACATCGGCACCGAGCACATCCTGCTCGGCCTGATCCGCGAGGGCGAGGGCGTCGCCGCCCAGGTTCTGGTGAAGCTGGGCGCTGACCTGAACCGGGTGCGCCAGCAGGTCATCCAGCTGCTCTCCGGCTACCAGGGCAAGGAGCCGGCCGCGGCCGGTGCCGCGCCGGGTGAGGCCGCGCCGTCGACCAGCCTCGTGCTGGACCAGTTCGGCCGCAACCTGACCCAGGCCGCCCGCGAGGGCAAGCTCGACCCGGTCATCGGGCGCGAGAAGGAGATCGAGCGGGTCATGCAGGTGCTGTCCCGCCGCACCAAGAACAACCCGGTGCTGATCGGCGAGCCCGGCGTCGGCAAGACCGCCGTGGTGGAGGGCCTGGCCCAGAAGATCATCAAGGGCGAGGTGCCCGAGACGCTGAAGGACAAGCAGCTCTACACGCTCGACCTCGGTGCCCTGGTCGCCGGTTCCCGCTACCGCGGTGACTTCGAGGAGCGCTTGAAGAAGGTGCTCAAGGAGATCCGTACCCGCGGCGACATCATCCTCTTCATCGACGAGATCCACACCCTCGTCGGTGCGGGTGCGGCCGAGGGCGCGATCGACGCCGCCAGCATCCTCAAGCCGATGCTGGCCCGTGGTGAGCTGCAGACCATCGGCGCCACCACGCTCGACGAGTACCGCAAGCACCTGGAGAAGGACGCCGCTCTGGAGCGTCGTTTCCAGCCGATCCAGGTGGGCGAGCCGTCGCTGGCACACACCATCGAGATCCTCAAGGGCCTGCGGGACCGCTACGAGGCGCACCACCGCGTCTCCATCACCGACGCCGCCCTGGTCGCCGCCGCTACGCTCGCCGACCGCTACATCTCCGACCGGTTCCTGCCGGACAAGGCGATCGACCTGATCGACGAGGCGGGCGCACGGATGCGCATCCGCCGGATGACCGCGCCGCCAGACCTGCGCGACTTCGACGAGCGCATCGCCCAGGTGCGCCGCGACAAGGAGTCCGCGATCGACGCGCAGGACTTCGAGCGGGCCGCCCAGCTTCGCGACACCGAGAAGCAGCTGCTGGGCCAGAAGGCGCAGCGGGAGAAGGAGTGGAAGGCCGGTGACCTGGACGTCGTCAGCGAGGTCGACGACGAGCAGATCGCCGAGGTGCTCGGCAACTGGACCGGCATCCCGGTCTACAAGCTGACCGAGGAGGAGACCTCGCGCCTGCTGCGCATGGAGGACGAGCTGCACAAGCGCGTCATCGGCCAGGAGGACGCGGTCAAGGCGGTCTCGAAGGCGATCCGGCGTACCCGGGCCGGCCTGAAGGACCCGAAGCGCCCCTCCGGCTCGTTCATCTTCGCCGGCCCGTCCGGCGTCGGTAAGACCGAGCTGTCCAAGGCGCTCGCCGAGTTCCTGTTCGGCAGCGAGGACGCCCTCATCCAGCTCGACATGTCGGAGTTCCACGACCGGTACACGGTGTCCCGGCTCGTCGGTGCCCCTCCCGGCTACGTCGGCTACGACGAGGGCGGGCAGCTCACCGAGAAGGTGCGTCGCCGGCCGTTCTCGGTGGTCCTCTTCGACGAGATCGAGAAGGCCCACCCGGACGTGTTCAACACGCTCCTCCAGATCCTGGAGGACGGGCGCCTCACCGACGGCCAGGGCCGGATCGTGGACTTCAAGAACACGGTCATCATCCTGACCACCAACCTCGGTACGCGCGACGTCGCCAAGGCGGTCTCGCTGGGCTTCCAGGCATCTGAGGACTCCGAGTCGAACTACGACCGGATGAAGCAGAAGGTCAACGACGAGCTCAAGCAGCACTTCCGGCCCGAGTTCCTGAACCGGATCGACGACACCATCGTCTTCCACCAGCTGCGCGAGACCGAGATCCTCTCGATCGTGGACATCATGATCCAGCGCATCGAGTCCCAGCTGCGCAACAAGGACATGGGCCTGGAGCTGACCGACAACGCGAAGAAGTACCTCGCGAAGAAGGGCTTCGACCCGGTGCTGGGCGCGCGGCCGCTGCGTCGCACGATCCAGCGCGACATCGAGGACAACCTGTCCGAGCGGATCCTGTTCAACGAGCTGACCCCGGGTCAGATCGTGGTCGTGGACTGCGAGGGCGACCCGGAGAACATCGACAAGTCCAAGCTCGTCTTCCGGGGCGCGGACCGGCCGGACGCCGTGCCGGACGCGGTCCCGGCGGACCTCGGCGGCACCGCCGCCACCGGTGCGGACGACGCCGCCGCATAACGAGAGCACGAAGGGCGACGGCCCCGGTAGGCGAAAGCCACCGGGGCCGTCGCCTTTCCACACCCCCGTCCGGCCCTAGACCCCGGTGATCAAGGAGTTTGTATCACTCCTTGATCAACGCTGGTGGTGGGGCGGGTGGGGCAGGTGGGGGAGTGGGGAGGGGGACGGCGGGCCGTCGCCGGCCAGGCGGAACGACTCCTCGCCCACCGGTTCCACCAGGCCGTCCGTGACCAGGCCGGCCAGGGCGCGGGCCCGCTGCACGTCGTCGTGCCAGACCTGGTCCAGCCGCCGGTGTGGCACCGGGCCGGTGGACTCCCGCAGCACCGCGAGCAGCAGTCCGCGTACCTGCCGGTCGGTGCCCGCGTAGCGCTGCGGGCGGCGGGTCGGTCCGGTGGGGGCGGCCTGGCCGGAGGCCCGCCAGGCGCAACTCGACTCGACCGGGCAGATCGCGCAGCGGGGCGCGCGGGCGGTGCAGACGACAGCGCCGAGTTCCATGAACGCGGCGCTGGCCAGCGCCGCGGCGGCCGGCTCGATCGGCAGCAGTTCCTCGGTGGCGACGAGATCGGCCGGGCGGGTGGTGGGCCCGGCGTCGGGTTCACCGGCGATCGCCCGGGACACCACCCGCCGGACGTTGGTGTCCACCACCGGGTGCCGCTGCCCGTACGCGAAAGCGGCGACGGCGCGGGCGGTGTACGTGCCGACGCCCGGCAGCGCCAGTAAGTGGTCGAGCCGGTCGGGCACCACGCCGCCGTGCCGCTCCACGATCGCCACCGCGCACTCGCGCAGGCGTACCGCCCGGCGGGGGTAGCCGAGCCGCCCCCACATCCGGATCGCCTCGGCCGGGGTGTCCTCGGCCAGCGCGCGCGGCTCGGGCCAGCGGGCCAGCCACGCCTCCCACGCGGGCACCACCCGGACCACCGGCGTCTGCTGGAGCATGACCTCGCTGACCAGGATCGCCCACGCGCCGATGCCCGGCTTGCGCCAGGGCAGGTCGCGGGCGCTGCGCTCGTACCACCGGCTGACCAGGGTGGCGAATGTGGGCTCGGACATCGCGTCGCCGATCATGTCACGGCTGTCTTTCCCGCAGGGTGGGCGGGCCGGGTGGCCGGCCGCGATCAATCATGGACGACGGGGCAGAATGTCCGGATGAACGAGCTCGCGATCACCGTCATCGGCCGGGACCGGCCGGGCATCGTGGCCGACGTCGCGGAGGTCCTCGCCCGGCTCGGCGCGAACCTCACCGACTCGACGATGACCCGGCTGCGTGGACACTTCGCGATGACGCTGATCTGCGTCGGCCCGGCCGCCGCCGACGTGGAGGCCGCGCTGGCCCCGCTCGCCGCCGAGGGGCACCTGCTGGCGACCGTACGCGCGGTCACGCCGGACGGCGGCAGCGAGCCCACCGGGGAGCCGTACGTGCTGACGGTGCACGGTGCCGACCGCATGGGCATCGTCGCGGCGATGACCCGGGTGCTCACCGACGCGGGCGGGAACGTGACCGACCTGAGCACCCGGCTCACCGGCTCGCTCTACGTGGTGGTCGCCGAGGTCGAGCTGGCGCCCGGCGTGTCGGACGAGGTGGCCGGCCGGCTCACCCGGGTCGCCGCGGATCTGGGCGTGGGGGTCAGCCTCCGCCCGGCGGACACGGATCTGCTGTGACCGGGCCGGAGTACGCGGGCCTGGGCGGCTGGACACCGGAGAAGCTCGGCGTTCCCGGTGCGGTACGTCCGGTGGTAACGGCCCCGGAGCCGGTGCTGAGCCGACCCGGCCCGGAGGTCGATCCGACGTCTGCCGACGTGGTGCGCCTCGCCGCCGACCTGGTGGCCACGATGCGCGTCTCGCCCGGCTGTGTGGGCCTGGCGGCGCCGCAGGTCGGGGTGAGCGCGCAGGTGTTCGCGGTGGACGTGACGGGGCATCCGAAGGCGGTCACGGTGCACGGCGCGTTCGTGCTCTGCAACGCCCGGGTGGTGGAGGCGTCCCGGTGGAAGGCCGGCCGGGAGGGCTGCATGTCGGTGCCGGACCTGACCGGCGATGTGAAGCGGGCCGGCCGCCTGGTGGTCGAGGGTGTGCTTCCGGGCAGCGGCGAGCCGGTCCGGCTGGTGACCGACGCCTTCGAGGCGCGTGCGCTCCAGCACGAGATCGACCACTGCGCCGGGCTGCTCTTCCTCGACCGGGTGGCCGGCGCGCACGCGATCTACCAGCGCAAAGTCTACCTCTGACGGTGGCCGTGGTGCTCCACTCTGGACGGCTGCGCGGGTGCCGCGGCGGGTTCCCGGCGCGTCGGACCGACGAGCCGTGCGCCGCGCGGCTACGGTAGGCGCATCATGCGTCTGACGGTCGGCCCTCTGCCCCCTGCCGTGTACTGGCGGCGTCGTGCCGTCGTGCTCGGAGCGGGGCTGCTCTTCCTGATTGTCCTGCTTTATTCCTGCACCGGTACGGACCGCAACACCGGTGCGCCGGGTACGGACCCGTCCCCGACTGGTTCCGCCGGCGCTCAGCCCGACCCGTCCGGTTCGGTGCTCACCCCGCAGTCGGGCGGCCCGTCACCGACGGCCGGCGACGCCGACGGCGGTGGCGCCAACACCGGCGGGGGCGCGAACAACGGGGGCGGCGCGAACAACGGGGGCGGCACCGGTAACGGCGGCGCGACCGGCCAGCCGGTCTCCGACGACGGCACCTGCACCGACTCCGAGTTGCTGGTGACGCCGGTAGCGGTGCCGCCCACCGCCCAGCGGGGCACTGTGGTCACGCTGCGCCTCAAGGTCAAGAACGTGTCGAAGCGTACCTGCAGCCGGGACGTCGGCGCCGATCTCCAAGAGCTGTACCTCAAGTCGGGCGCGGAGAAGATCTGGTCGTCGGACACCTGCGGCACCGGCAAGGGCTCGGACGTGCAGTCGTTCACGCCGAACTTCGAGCGCTCCTACGAGCTGGGCTGGAACGGCCGGCGGGACAACAGGTGCGCCAACGGGGTGGCGAACGGTGACTTCGCCGCGATCGGCGCGTACCAGCTGTTCGCCCGGGTCGGCACCAAGATCAGCGAGCCGGTGAAGCTGACCGTCACCGGCTGAGCGGTCGGTCAGACGTACCGTTCGAGGATGCTCGCCTCGGCGAGCCGGGACAGGCCCTCGCGGACGCCGCGGGCGCGGGCGTCGCCCACGCCCTCGACCGCTTGAAGGTCTTCGACTGTGGCGCCGAGCAGCCGCTGGAGGCTGCCGAAGTGCACCACCAGCCGGTCGACCACGGCGACCGGCAGCCGGGGCACCTTGGCGAGCAGGCGGAACCCGCGCGGGCTGACCGCCGCGTCGAGCGCGTCGGAGGCGGACGGATAGCCGATCGCCTTCGCCACCGCTACGAGGTCGATGAGTTCGGTGGCGCTGAGCAGGTCGAGCTCGACGAGCGCCTCGTCGAGCGTGCGCGACTTGCGGCCGGTCGGCAGGTAGTCGCGGATGACCAGGGTGCGATCGGCGTCCACGCCGGCCATCAGCTCGTCGAGCTGAAGCGCCAGCAGGCGGCCGTCGGTGCCCAGCTCCACCACATAGCCGGCGATCTCGTCGGCGATCCGGCGGACCATTTCCAGCCGCTGCACCACCGCCACCGCGTCGCGGACGGTGACCAGATCCTCGATCTCCAGGGCGGAGAGGGTGCCGGAGACCTCGTCCAGCCGCAGCTTGTAGCGCTCCAGCGTGGCGAGCGCCTGGTTGGCGCGGGACAGGATGGCCGCCGAGTCGTCCAGCACGTGCCGCTGGCCGTTGACGTAGAGGCTGATGATCCGCATCGACTGGCTGACCGAGATGACCGGGTAGCCGGTCTGCCGGGCCACCCGCTCGGCGGTGCGGTGCCGGGTGCCGGACTCCTCGGTGGGGATGGACGGGTCGGGCATCAGGTGCACGCCGGCCTGCACGATCCGGGTGCCGTCGCTGGAGAGCACCACCGCGCCGTCCATCTTGCACAGCTCCCGGACCCGGGTGGCGGAGAACTCCACGTCCATCGGGAAGCCGCCGGTGCAGATCTGCTCGACCACCTTGTCGTAGCCGAGCACGATCAGCGCGCCGGTGCGGCCGCGCAGGATCCGCTCCAGGCCGTCGCGCAGGGCGGTGCCCGGAGCCATCAGGGCGAGATTGGCGCGCAGCGGATCGGCGCCGGCCCCGCCGCCGACGCTTCCGTTGACGCTCACGCTGATGGCGCGAGCGGGGTTGCCGCTCACGGCGCCGGTACGGGCGTGCGGCGTCGCCGTTGCGGGCTTTGTGGCATCGCGGTCGATCGGCACGGGCACAGTCTACGGACTGCCATGCGGTGGGTGCTCTCGTGGTTACTGTGATGTGTCACGATGCCCGGCTCGGGCGGGTCGGTGCGGCCTGCGTGGCCTGCCCGAAAACGTCCGGCGGATCCCACCGTGTCACTCCGCCGACGCCCGGGCGGCCGCCTGGAGGGCGGCTCGCACGTCGGTGACCTCGACCACCCGCATGTTCTCCGGCCCGGCGCCGCTGCTCTCCGGCCCGCACCCGGTCGGCACGAGGGCCAGCCGGAAGCCGAGCCGGGCCGCCTCGGCCAGCCGGCGGGGCACCGCGCCGACCCGGCGGACCTCGCCGGTGAGCCCCACTTCGCCGATGGCCACCAGGTGCGGGTTGAGCGCCAGGTTGAGCCCGCCGGACGCGACCGCGAGCGCCACGGCCAGGTCGGCCGCCGGCTCCACCACCCGGATGCCGCCGACGGTGGCGGCGAAGACCTCGCGGTCGTGCAGCGTGAGCCGCTCGGTGCGGCGCTGGAGCACCGCGAGGACCATGGCGAGCCGGGCGCTGTCGAGGCCGGAGACGGTGCGCCGGGGCGAGCCGGCGACAGTTGCCCCGATCAGCGCCTGCACCTCGGTCACCAGCGCCCGGCGCCCCTCCATCGCCACCGTCACGCAGGTGCCCGGCACCGGCTCGGAGTAGCGGGTCAGGAACAGCCCGGACGGATCGGCGAGGCTGCTGATGCCGCCCTCGTGCATCTCGAAGCAGCCCACCTCGTCGGCCGCGCCGAAGCGGTTCTTCACGCCACGCACCATGCGCAGCGAGGAGTGCTTGTCGCCCTCGAAGTGCAGCACCACGTCGACCAGGTGCTCCAGCACCCGGGGACCGGCCACCTGGCCGTCCTTGGTGACGTGCCCGACCAGCACGGTGGCGATGCCGCGTTCCTTGGCGACCGCGACCAGAGCGGCGGTGACCGCGCGGACCTGGGTGACGCCACCCGGCACCCCCTCGGTGCCGGTGGTCGAGATGGTCTGCACCGAGTCGAGCACCAGCAGCCCCGGCTTCACCGCGTCGAGGTGGCCGAGGACCGCGGACAGGTCGCTCTCGGCGGCCAGGTAGAGCTGATCGTGCAGCGCGCCCATCCGCTCGGCGCGCAGCCGCACCTGGCTGACCGACTCCTCGCCGCTGACCACCAGCGACGGGCTGCCGGCCCCGGCCGCCCACTGCTGGGCCACGTCGAGCAGCAGCGTCGACTTGCCCACGCCGGGCTCACCGGCGAGCAGCACCACCGCGCCGGGGACCAGCCCGCCGCCGAGCACCCGGTCCAGCTCGCTGACGCCGGTGGGACGGGCCCGGGCGGGCGCGGCGCTGATCGTGGCGATCGGCCGGGCCGGCTCGGCCGGCATCCGTGAGCTGACCACCCGGCCGGAGACCATCGGGCCGGTGACCGTGCACTCGACCACCGAGCCCCACTCGCCGCACTCGGGGCACCGGCCCACCCACTTCGGGGGCTGGTGGCCGCAGGCGTCGCACTCGTAGGCCGGGCGGGGTTCGCGGGCGGCGGCGCGACCGCGACCGGCGCCGGCGCGGGAGGAGGTCGATCGGGGCGAGGTCACCACCGGACGCTAACCGGACCGTACGACGAAAGCCCACCCGAAACGGCGACACCGCCGGCGTGGCGCTGGCCACGGCGGCGGTGCCGACGGAAGGAGGACGGAGGTCAGTGGCCGCCCTCGGCGCCGCCGTCCTCACCGGCGTGCTCACGCGGGTTCACGATCTTCGACGGCGTGGCCTCCGCGGTCAGCGGGATGCCGATCGGGGCCGGGGTCTTGATGACCTTGCCGTCGCCGAAGTCGAAGGTCAGGTCGACCTGCTGGCCGACGAGCAGCTTCTCGGTCAGGCCGACGAGCTGGAGGAACCGCGGGTTGCCGGCGTTGAGCTGGGCGTAACCGAGCGCCGGGATCTCGATCCGGGCCGGCTGGCCGGCGGGCGCGGACTCGGTCTCGCTCGGCGACGGGCTGGCGGACCCGCTCGCCGACGGCGACCCGGTCACCTCCAGCGACTGGCTCGGCGACGCGCTCGGGTCGCTCGCGGTCGGCGAGGTGGTGACCGGCTCGGTGGGCGAACCGGTCGGCGTGGCCGCGCCGCTCTCGCCCGCTCCGGAACCGGCGAGCACGATCTCCCGCGCGCTGTCGGTGGTGACGGTGACGGTGACCGGCTTCTCGCTGTCGTTGTAGATCACCACGTTGACCGGCGCGTTCGACCCGGCCTCGTAGCCCTTCGGGCCCGGGAACTGCACGTAGAGACCGCGCACCTTGTAGAGGTTGTCGGAGGTCTGGACGTTGACGCCCTGCACCGACGGGATCTTGTTGGCGGTCTCGGAAATCTGCCCGGTACCGCACCCGGACAGCAGCAGGCCCGCCGCCGCCGTGCCGGCCAGTAGCAGGGCCGACCCCCGGGAACCCCTGATCGAGCGCGTCACGTCGGTCCTCCTCGTCACGATCCCCGCCCGGTCGACCACCGGGCACGGGGTGGCCATACCCGCGCAGACCGCGCTCCAGGGTAGTTGGAGCTGATCGAGGCCCGCACGCGGACCCGGCAATACCACCTCGGAGGGGCCTGCTCACACGACCCGGCCGCTCGTCACCAGGAGCACCACATCGATGAGCGCCACCACCAGCACCGCCCGGAAGGCGGCGGCCGAACGTCCGGCGGCCGAGCGTCCCGCGTACCAGCCGGCCGCCGGCACGGCGACGGCGGCGGCGACCGCCGTCAGGCCGGTCCACGACGGCGGCCCGGGCGGGCCGAGGACCAGCGCGACGGTGGCCGCGAGCAGCAGCCCGGCGGCGGCCAGCCGGCAGCCCGCCGGCCCGAGCCGGTGCGGCAGCCCGCGCACTCCGGTGCGGGCGTCGTCGGCCAGGTCGGGCAGCACGTTGGCGAAGTGCGCGCCGGCGCCGAGCAGCGCGGCGGCGGCCACCAGCCACGGCGGGGGCGCCGGCGAGCCGGGCAGCGCGAGCACCACGAACGCGGGCAGCGCGCCGAACGAGACCGCGTAGGGCAGCACCGACACCGGCGTCGACTTCAGCGGCCGGTTGTAGAGCAGCGCGGAGGCCAGGCCCAGGGTGGCACAGGCCGCCGCGGCCGGGCCGCCGGCCAGCGCCAGCAGGGGCACGGCGACGGCGGCCACCGCGGTGGCCCGGGCCAGCGTCGGGCGGGCCACCGCGCCGTCGGTCACCGGTTTGTCGGTACGCCCCACCGCGGCGTCCCGGTCGGCGTCGATCAGGTCGTTGCTCCACCCGACCGCGAGCTGACTGGCCAGCACGGTCAGCGCCACCGCCACGACACCCCCGGCCGAGTGGCCGACACCGACGGCGAGCAGCGCGGCGACCACCGTGACCGCCGCCGCCGGCTCCGGATGGCTCGCCCGGACGAGCCCTGACACCCGTGTCGACATACCCGGAAGTCTGGTCGTTACCGGTCAGTCGTGCCACGCTCGACGCATGCCCGACGCGTCCCCGGTGTCCACTCCGTACCGGGTGCTGCCGCCGAACGACCCCCGGCAGTACGACGACCTGGCCGGCGAGTGGTGGCGGCCGGACGGAGCGTTCGCGATGCTGCACTGGCTGGCCCGCGCCCGGGCGGAGCTCGTGCCTCCGGCGTCCACGGCGGACGATTTGCTCGTCGACCTGGGCTGCGGCGCCGGGTTGCTGGCGCCGCACCTGGCCGGAAAGGGCTACCACCACGTCGGGGTGGACCTGACCCGCTCCGCGCTCGACCAGGCCGCCGCGCACGGCGTGACGGTGATCCAGGGCGACGCGACAGCGGTGCCGCTGGCCGACGGCTGCGCCGCTGTGGTCTCCGCCGGAGAGGTGCTGGAGCACGTACCGGACTGGCGGCGGGCGGTCGCCGAGGCGTGCCGGCTGCTGCGACCGGGCGGCCTGCTGGTGCTGGACACGCTCAACGACACGCTGCTGGCCCGGCTGATCGCGGTGGAGCTGGGCGAACGGCTGCCCACGGTGCCGCGTGGCATCCACGATCCACGGCTGTTCGTCGACGCCCGCGCACTGGTCGCCGAGTGCGCCCGGCACGGCGTGTCCCTGACGGTGCGCGGGGTGCGCCCGGAGCTGGGCGGGACACTCGCCTGGCTGCTGCGCCGTGTGCGCGGCGGCGGCGACCGTCCGGGCAGGACCGAACCGCGCATCGTGCCGACCCGGTCGACGGCGGTGCTGTACCAGGGCTGGGGGCGCCGGAGCGGGTAGCCGGGGCCACCCAGGGTAAAGGACGCCGAGAAGGGGGCGACATGAGTGTGCACGCGCTGGAGGCGGCCCGCCGGTTGGCGCCGCGACTGGCCGCCCGCGCGGCCGAGCACGACCGGGACGGCTCGTTCCCGGTGGACGACTTCGCGGACCTGCGGGCGGCCGGGCTGTTCGGCCTGATGGTGCCGCCCGAGCTGGGCGGCGCGGGCGCGAGCTTCGCCGAGTACGCGGCGGTCGCCACCGAACTGGCCCGGGGCAACGGCGCGACCGCGCTGGTGTTCAACATGCACGCCTCGGTCACCGGGGCGCTGGGCGCGGTCACCGAGGAACTGGCCGAGGCGCTCGGCGTACCGGACGAGGCGCTGGCGGCGCGGGACCGGCTGCTGCGCGCGGCGGCCGACGGCGCCTGGTACGCGGTCGCGATGAGCGAACGCGGCGCCGGCGCCCGGCTGTCCCAGCTCAGCACCGTCTACGAGCCGGTCGAGGGCGGCTGGCACATCAAGGGCAGCAAGACGTTCTGCTCCGGGGCCGGCCACCCGGACGGCTACCTGGTGGCCGCCCGCAGTGCCGCCGACCAGTCGGTGGTGTCGCAGTTCCTGGTCCCGGCCGGGGAGGGAATCACCGTCGAGCCCACCTGGGACTCACTCGGCATGCGGGCCACCTCCTCGCACGACGTGCACCTGGACGTGACGGTCCCGGCCGACCGGCTGCTCGGCGGCGTCGAAGGGCTGGCCCTGGTCGTCGCCCAGCTCATGCCGCACTGGCTGGTGGCGAGCTATGCGGCGGTCTACGTCGGCGTGGCCCGGGCCGCCGTCGACGCCGCGGCCGAGCACCTCAACGCGCGCAACCTCGCCGGCCTGCCCGCCGTGCGGGCCCGTCTGGGCCGGGCCGACGCGGCCACCGCCGCCGCCGAACTGGTGGTCGCCGAGGCGGCCCGGCGGGTCGACGAGGCGCCCGGCGACGCCGAGACGAACCGCTGGGTGTGGCGGGCCAAGTTGCTCGCCGGCACCACCGCGGCCGAGGTCGCCGCCTCGATGCTGGAGGCGGCGGGCACGTCGGCGACGCGGCGCGGGCATCCGCTGGAGCGGCTCTACCGGGACGCCCGCTGTGGATCGCTGCATCCGGCCACGTCCGACGTGTGCGCCGACTGGCTCGGCATCGCCGCGCTGGGCGGCGACCCGGACCGGGACAGCGCGCTCCCTCGTTGGTGAGCAGGGTTGGTGCGAGAGGTGAGGGAGGGCGAGGGGTGGGGGACGTGGGCATACCGGTGATCGCGGGTCTGGGTACGGCACAACCGCCGGCCGCGGCGCAGGACGAGCTGTGGACGGGTTTCTTCGCGGAGCACTTCCAGGGGAACACCCGGGCACTGGCCGAGCGGATCTTCGCGAACTCGGGCGTGACCCGGCGGCAGGCGGCGGTCAACCCGCTGCTGGAGGACGTCTCGGAGTGGCCGACCGAGCGCCGGATGCGCCGCTACCAGGTGGAGGCGCTGCCGCTGGGCAAGGAGGCGGTCAGCCGGGCACTCACCGCCGCCGGGCTGGACGCCGCCGACATCGGCCTGTTCATCGTCTGTTCCTGCACCGGGTACGCCACGCCGGGGCTGGACATCCTGCTCGCCCGGGACCTCGGCATGTCGCCGAGCACGCAGCGCATGTTCGTCGGGCACATGGGCTGCTACGCGGCGCTGCCCGGACTGGGCGCGGCGAGCGACTTCGTCACCGCCCGGGGGCGGCCGGCGCTGCTGCTCTGCGCGGAGCTGACCAGCCTGCACATCCAGCCGCCGGGCGCCCGGGTGGACACCCAGCAGATCGTCTCCCACGCGCTGTTCTCGGACGCCGCGGTCGCCGCCGTGGTCGTCCCGGGCGGCCGGGGGTACGCGCTGCGCGAGGTCGCCTCGGTCACCGACACCTCCACGGCCGACCACATGACCTGGGACGTCACCGACACCGGGTTCCGGATGGGGCTGTCGCCGAAGGTGCCGCAGGTCCTCTCCCGGCACGTACGGACGCTTATCGACGACCTGCTGGCGCGGCACGGGTGCGAGCGTTCCGACGTGGACGGCTGGGCCGTGCACCCGGGCGGGCCGCGGATCCTCAACGTGGTGGAGCGCGAACTGGCCCTGCCGCCGGACGGGCTCACCGCGTCCCGGGGGACGCTCGCCGAGCACGGCAACTGCTCGTCGCCGACGGTGCTGCTGATCCTGGACCGGCTGTGGCGCGCGGAGCCGTCGCCGCGCTGGGTGGTGATGCTCGCGTTCGGGCCAGGGCTGACGCTCTACGCGGTGTTGCTGGAACGGGTGGGCTGACGGCTCGCCCCGCCCGGGTCTGCGCGGATAGGCTGCCGTCATGGCCTCCGACGAGCGGGACGGGCGGGTGGTGCTCGCCGTCCTGACCGTTCTGGCGCTGGTGGCCGGGGCGGCCTGGTGGTTGTCGGCGGCACCGGAGCCCGGTCCGGCCACGGCGGCCCCGGACGCGAGTGTCGAACCGCTCTCCCGCACCTTGATGGTCGACCCGTCGACCGGCGCCGCCTGGCCGTCCCGTCCGGGAAGCGATCTGCCGCTCGGGGTGCGCCGTGGGGCGGTCACCGAGCCGGACCGGTCGGTGCTGATGCGGGTGGAGGCGGACGGCACCGCGCGCGTGCTCCAGACGTCGCACGTGGTGTGGCGGGAGACGTCCGGCCTGACGCCGGACGGCCCGCCCGTCGTACGGCAGGTGAACCCCTCGCGCGGTGACGACTACCGATTGACGGTGAGCTGCTCCGGGGACGGGGCGGTCGCCGTGCAGCTCTCCGGCGCCGGGTCCGGCGACGGGCGTCGGTTCCTCCGGTGCGGCGGGCGACTGGAGCTGCCCGTGCTGGGCGGGACCGGCGCACCGGTGCTGGTGCGGTTCAGCGGTGTACGCGGCCGGGTCGAACTGGACGCCCGGCTCGAAGCGCTCTACTGACCGCGGTCGCGCCGCCCTTCTCGCCGCGGCTCAGCCGGCCAGCCGGGCCAGGTCGGCGCCGTAGTCCGACAGCGGGCCCAGTTCCGGCACCACCCGGACCAGAGCGCCCCGCCGGTCCACGAGCAGCGCGGCGGCGGTGCCGGGGTGGGGCGACAGGTGCAGGTAGGAGCGCAGGCCGCCGGCCGGGTCGCCGAGCGGGCGTACCCCGGGGACGCTCGCGGGCCCGGCGCTGCGGCCCTCGGTGACGGTGACCACTGTGACGCCGGGCGGGGCGGCGCGTGCCGCGGTGCCGACCTGCTCGGCGCAGGCACAGGCGTCGACCAGGATGATCACGGCGGGCAGCAGGCTGCGCAGCGGCACCGGCGTGTCGTCCGCGCCGACCAGGTCCAGGGCGGGCAGCGGGCCGACCGGCTGGGGCGCGGCGGTGGAGCGCGGGAGCACCGTCGGCGCACCGGACCGGGTGCCGGTACGCGGCCACGTGACGGCGGCCAGCCCGGCGAGCGTGACGAGCACCGACACGAGCAGGATCAGCACCGGCAGCCCGAGGCGGGCCGGGCCGGTATGCCGGCCGGAGCTGCGCCGCGCGCCACGCAGCTCCCGGCGGACCTGCCGGGCCTCGTCGGCGAGCGCCGAGGCGTCGTCCGGGACGACCACCCTTCCCCACTCCGGGGGCAGGCCGGGCAGCCCGTCCGACGGCCCCTGGCCGTCAGCGTCAGGCACGCCCATCGGACCCCCAGGTACGTCTCGGTGAGCGGACGTCACGTCCCTCACCAGCGTCCCGCACCGGCCGTCGTAACGCCACACCTGGGCGCGAACGGAGTTGCGGAGCTACCATGGAAGGAGCGCATAGCCCTAGATCTGACGCTCCCGTCACCCGTTACCGGGTTGTCACGTGTTCCTGACGGAGCGTGTTGAAACCATTGGTTTGGCCGCCTGTCAAGCTGAAGAAATACCTCTCACAGGGCCCCTGAGCTGCGCCAACGGTCAGGACAGCGGTGAGACATCGGTGCCTGAGCGTGTTACCCTAGACACAGCGAAAGGGGTTTCGAACCTATGGTTTTCAGTGTCGGCGAGACCGTTGTTTACCCCCACCACGGGGCCGCACTCATCGAGGCAATCGAGACTCGGGTCATCAAGGGCGAGCCCAGGGAATACCTCGTCCTGAGGGTCGCGCAGGGTGACCTGACGGTCCGGGTGCCTGCCGAGAACGCCGAGATCGTGGGTGTGCGCGAGGTGGTCGGCGAAGAGGGCCTGGGCAAGGTCTTCGACGTGCTCCGTGCACCGCACACCGAGGAGCCGACCAACTGGTCGCGGCGTTACAAGGCAAATCTGGAGAAGCTGGCCTCCGGTAACCCGCTGAAGGTGGCGGAGGTCGTTCGCGACCTGTGGCGCCGGGAGCGGGAGCGTGGCCTGTCGGCGGGCGAGAAGCGGATGCTCGCCAAGGCTCGTGACATCCTCGTCGGCGAGGTCGCGCTGGCGGAGAAGAGCACCAAGGACGAGGCCGAGACGCTGCTCGACAAGGTGCTGACCGAGGCCTGATCCACGCCTCTGCCTCTACCCACCCCGCAGCGAACGAATCCGAGGACCGCGACGTGACCGCGCAGCTCAATCCGCGCGGTGACGTCGCGGTCCTCGTTCCTGCGGCCGGTGCCGGGGTACGCCTCGGACCCGGCGCCCCCAAGGCGCTCCGGATGCTGGCCGGCGAGCCACTGCTGGTGCACGCGGTCCGCCGGATCGCCGCCGCGCCCTCCGTGCACACGATCGTGGTGGCCGCGCCGGCCACCGAGGTCGAGACGGTCCGCGCGATGCTCGCCCCCGTGGCCCCGGTGGCAGTGGTCCCCGGTGGCGCCGAACGCCAGGCGTCGGTGGCGGCCGCCCTCGCGGCAGTTCCCGCCGGTCCGGACATCGTCCTGGTGCACGACGCGGCCCGTGCGCTCACGCCACCCTACCTGGTCGAGTCAGTGGCCGCGGCGGTCCGCGCCGGGCACGACGCCGTGATCCCGGTGCTGCCGGTGGTCGACACGATCAAGGAGGTCGACGCGACCGAGCGCGTGCTCGGCACCGTCGACCGGTCCGCGCTGCGCGCGGTGCAGACGCCGCAGGGCTTCCGCCGGTCGGTGCTGATCGCGGCCCACGGTTCGGCTGGTGACGTGCTCACCGACGACGCCGGGCTGGTCGAGAAGCAGGGCGGCGCGGTGACCTGCGTACCCGGCTCAGAGTTGGCCCTGAAGATCACCCGCCCGTTCGACCTGGCCCTGGCCGAACACCTGCTGACCACCGGCGCCTGACGCTCGCCGCTCGCGGCTTCGAGATCTTGGTACGTAACGGCCCCCATAGGGGCTCCTTGCTACCAAGATATCTCCCGGCATATGCGTACCCTCTGGTCATGATCGTTCCTCGGGTGGCCATCGGCACCGACGTGCACGCGTTCGCGGCCGGGCGGCCGTGCTGGGTCGCGGGCCTGCACTGGCCGGACCAGGACGGCCTGGCCGGTCACTCCGACGCCGACGTGGCGGCGCACGCCGCCTGCAACGCCCTGCTGTCCGCCGCCGGACTCGGTGACCTGGGCGCGAACTTCGGGGTGGACCAGCCGGAGTGGGCCGGCGCGTCCGGGGTGGCGCTGCTGACCGAGAGCGCACGCCGGGTACGGGCGGCCGGCTTCCGGATCGGCAACGTGTCGGTGCAGGTGGTCGGCAACCGTCCCAAGATCGGGCCGCGCCGGGAGGAGGCGCAGCGGGTGCTCTCCGAGGCGGTGGGCGCCCCGGTGACGGTCTCCGCGGCCACCACCGACGGTCTGGGCTTCACCGGGCGCGGGGAGGGACTGGCCGGGATCGCTGTGGCCCTGGTCTACGAGCCGCCGGCCGACTGACGCGGTGACCGGGAACGCCGGTCACCGCGTCCGGCGGATCAGTCGACGTCGGTGCAGACGTTGTGGGTCGTGCCGTGGAGCATCGTGATGGTCTTGTCGAAGGTGGGGGAGAACTCGACTCGGAACTGGCCGTCGACGATCCACAGCCCCTTCGGCAGCGTTCCCGCGTTCTCCCGGAAGCCGAGCAGCACCGGCCCGGTCACGTACCAGGTCATCGAGCCGTCGGTGCGGTAGGCGACGAGGGAGGTGCCGCTCGCGTCCGCCGTGGACGTGGCACCGGTCTCCAGGTTCGTCACCCGGTTGATCAGGGCGCCGGTGAACAACTCCCGCTTCGGTGCGCCGTCCGGGTAGGTCTCCAGCGTCAGCTTCCGCACCTCGTCCACGATCGGCTCGACCCGTACCGCGAACTCGCACCGCGCACCGGCCGGCATCTCGAACGGCGCCTGGGGCGCGGGTTCCCAGGCGCTGGCGCCGTGGTGCCGCTCCGGCGCGGCGGACGCCGGGCCGGGCATCGCCGCGACCACCGCCGCCACGACGCTCGCCACCGTGACACTCATCCTGAACCGCATCTTCACTCCATCCGTCGCTGGTCTGGACGGGCAGCATCACCGGGCCTGCTCACCACCGGCTCACCGCGTCGAGCGACGGCCCGTCCGAGCGGGCGAGGCCGGCCGCCGGGTCCCTCACCACGCGATCACCGTCGGACGACAACCAGGGACCCGGGCCGGGTCGTCCTGTTCGGTATGGAATTCCGCCTGCTCGGGCCGTTCGAGGCCCGCCACGACGGTCGACCGGTCGAGGTCGGCAGCCGGCGCCAGGAGCGTTGCCTGCTCGGGGTGCTGCTGCTCGACGTGGGCCGGGTGGTGCCGACCGGCCGCCTCATCGACCTGCTCTGGAACGGCCGGCCGCCGGCCACGGCCCGCGGCGCGGTGCAGACGTACATCGGGCGGCTGCGGGGGTCGCTCAACCCGTACGGGGTGCGGATCAGCACCCGGGGCGAGGGCTACGTGGTGGAGGAGGACGGGCATCGGGTCGACGCCGACGAGTTCGCGGAGCTGGTCCGGGCGGCCGGGAGAGCCGTCGATCCCGGCGAGCGGGTGCGGTCGCTCGACCGGGCGCTGGCCCTCTGGCGCGGACCGTTGCTCGCCGACGCGGCGGACGACGAGTTGCGCGACCGGCTGCACGGCTCGCTCGACGAACTTCGCCTGGTCGCCGTGGAACTGCGCGCCGAGGCGCAGCTCGCGCTGGGCCGGCACCCGCAGGCGATCGCCGAGCTGATGCCGCTGGCCGCCCTGCATCCGACCCGGGAACACCTGGTGGCAGTACTGATGACAGCCCTGTACCGGGGTGCCCGGCGGGCCGAAGCACTGCGCCTCTACCGCGCCACCCGGGACCTGCTCGTGGCCGACTTCGGCGTCGAGCCGGGGCCTCGGCTCCGGGAGGTGCAGCGCCGGGTGCTCACCGGCGACGACCGGCTGGACCGGGTCGGCCGGCCGATGCACGAGATCCGGGTCGGCGACGAGAGTCTGCCGTGGAGTGTGGGCGGCCACCCGGCCCTGGACTTCTGCAACACCCTCGCCGGCTGGGGGCACGAGCCCTCGTTGCCCGGCGCCGAGTGGCTGCGCGGCTACCGGACGCTTGCCGTCTGGGCCGGCCACGTCGGGCTGGTGGACGAGGTGTCGGTGAACCGCCTGCTGCACCTGGCGCGGCGTGACCCGGAAGCGGCGGAGGCGGTGCTCGACGAGGCCCGTACGCTCCGCGCCGCGCTCTACGCCAGCCTGGTCGACCCGGACGACGGCCCGGCGTTCGAGACGGTCGCCCGGGCCGCCGAGGCCGCCGCTCGTACGCTCGTCTTCCGGCGCGAGGCCGACGGACGCGGCCGCTGGTGGCCGGACCTGACGGCCGGGCTCCGGCTGCCGGTGCACGCCGCCGCGTTCAGCGGCGCGCAGTTGCTCGCCGAACCGGCCCGGTTCACGGTGCGGGTCTGCCCGGACCGGCGGTGCGGGTGGTTGTTCCTCGACGAGAGCGGGCTGCGCCGGTGGTGCAGCCTGGGGACGTGTGGCGGCCGGGCGGGCACGTCCTGCCGGAGTGCCTGACGCCGGGCACGCCCGTACCCGGTGGGCCGGGGCGGATACGCTCGCGGTGATGCCGAGTGACGCCGCACCCGACCAGTCCGCCGCCGACGGCTACCTGCAGCGTGCGCACCTGCTCGCCGAGCTGGGGCGCTACGACGAGGGGATCGGCGAGCTCACCGCGCTGCTCGCGGCCGAGCCGGGGCACCTGCCCGCGCTGACCATGCTGGCGCGGATGCACCTGGCCGCCGGGCGCCCGGCCGAGGCGCTCGCCGCCACGGAGACGGCTGTGGCCGCCGTGTCACCGGCCGTCGAGACGGCCACTGCCGACGGCGGCGCGCAGCCGGCCGCTGAGACACCCGGCACGGGGACGCGCGCCGCTGAGACACCCGGCACCGGCGTGCACGCCGCCGCTGCGGTCGTACCGGCGCTCGTGGCGCGCGGGTTCGCGCTCCTCGACCTCGAACACTGGAAGCCCGCCGCGGCCACCGCCGACGAGATCCTGACGCGTGCGCCGGGCGACGCGTACGCGCAGCGCAGTGCCGCCGCCCTCCTCTCCGCGTCGCGCAACGGGCAGGCGGCGCTGGACGCGGCGTGGCGCGGGGTGGAGCTGGCCCCGGACGAGCCGGAGGCGCATCTGGTGCTCGGCCTGGTCGCGGTGCGGCTGCAACTGTTCGACCTGGCCGAGCGGGCCTACCGGGAGGCGCTGCGGCTGGACCCGGAGCTGGGCGAGGCGGGGCAGGACGTGGGCGTGGCCCGCCTGGAACGACGCCGGTACGCCGAGACGCTGGAACACCTGACCGCGATGGCAGACCTGCCGGTGGCCCGTCCGGACCCGGCGCGGACCGTGGACGCCGGCATCCGGAGGCTCCTGCTGTCGGTGGCCGGCTGGTCCCTGGCCGCGAGCGTGCTGGTCGCCGCCCTGGCCCCGGCCTCGCCGGGCGCGTCGCGGCTGTTCGCGGTGCTGTCGGTGGCCGGGGTGGCGGTGCTGTTGCGGCGTCCGGCGACATGGCGGCCCGGCCTGCGCGAGGCGATGTCGCGCGGGCTGTCCGCACCGGTCTACGGGGCCGCCGCCGCGGTGCTGCTGCTGCTCGTGTACGCGCTGGTCGGCGGCCCGTGGCCGCTGGCCGGGGCGATCACCGCCGCGGTGGTGGCGGGATTCACCGCGTTCGCTCGCCGGTGAGAGGGTAGGAGGACCGGAAACACCGGCTGAAGGAAGCGGGAACCAGTGCTCACCGTCAACGCCTACGCGGCGACGTCCGCGACCGAACCGCTCACCCCGACCACCATCGAGCGGCGCGATCTCGGACCGGACGACGTTCTCATCGACATCAAGTTCTCCGGCATCTGCCACTCCGACATCCACACCGCGCGCAGCGAGTGGGGGCCGACCCGCTACCCGATCGTGGTGGGTCACGAGATCGCGGGCGTGGTGCGGGAGGTCGGTTCCGCGGTGACGAAGTTCGCCGCCGGCGACCGGGTCGGCGTCGGCTGCCTGGTCGACTCCTGCCGCGAGTGCGACAGCTGCCGCAAGGGCCTGGAGCAGTACTGCCTGAAGGGCAACACCGGCACGTACGGCGGGGTGGGCCGGGACGGCAAGCCGACCCAGGGCGGCTACTCGCAGGCCATCGTGGTCACCGAGGACTTCGTGCTGCGCATCCCGGACGGCATCGCGCTGGACGCCGCCGCGCCGCTGCTCTGCGCCGGCATCACCACGTACTCGCCGTTGCGGCACTGGAACGCCGGGCCGGGCCGCCGGGTGGCGGTGATCGGCATGGGCGGCCTCGGCCACATGGCCGTGAAGCTGGCTCACGCGATGGGCGCCGAGGTGACGGTGCTGTCGCAGTCGCTGAAGAAGCGGGAGGACGGGCTGCGGCTCGGCGCCGACCATTACCACGCCACGGCGGACGAGGACACGTTCACCGCGCTGGCGGGCTCGTTCGACCTGATCATCAACACGGTGAGCGCGACCATCGACATGAACGCGTTCCTGCGGCTCCTCGCGGTGGACGGGACGCTCGTCAACGTGGGCGCTCCGGAGGAGCCGCTGTCGGTGCACGCGTTCTCGCTGATCCCGGGCCGGCGGTCGTTCGCCGGGTCGAGCATCGGCGGCATCAGGGAGACCCAGGAGATGCTCGACTTCTGCGCCGAGCGCGGGCTGGGCGCCGAGATCGAGGTCATCGGAGCCGAGAAGATCAACGAGGCGTACGAGCGGGTGCTCGCGTCCGACGTGCGCTACCGCTTCGTCATCGACGCGTCCACGTTCTGACGACCGCGTGCGAAGGGGCCGCGTCCGTGCCGGGCGCGGCCCCTCGTCGCGTACGTCAGGACTTGCGCGCCCAGGTCCAGGCGTAGCCGTCGTCCTCGCAGTCGGCGGCCGCGTCGCAGAGGTCCAGCGGCCGGAACGTGTCCACCATGACCGCCAGCTCGTCGAAGAACTCCGCCCCGATCGACCGCTCCGCCGCCCCCGGCTGGGGGCCGTGGGTGAAGCCGGACGGGTGCAGTGAGATCGAGCCCTGCTCGATGCCGGAGCCGCGCCGGGCCTCGTAGTTGCCGCCGGTGTAGAACAGCATCTCGTCGGAGTCGACGTTGTGGTGGTTGTACGGCACCGGGATGGCGGCCGGGTGGTAGTCCACCTTGCGCGGCACGAACGAGCAGATCACGAAGTTCGGGCCCTGGAACGTCTGGTGGACCGGCGGCGGCTGGTGGATCCGCCCGGTGATCGGCTCGAAGTCGTGGATGGAGAACGCCCACGGGTACATGTGCCCGTCCCAGCCCACCACGTCGAACGGGTGGTTGGCGTAGACGTACCTCGTCCAACCGCGGCGGTGCTTGACCAGCACCTCCACCTCCTCGCCGTCGACGAGCAGCGGGCTGTCCGGTCCCCGGACGTCGCGCTCGCAGTAGGGCGCGTGCTCCAGGAACTGGCCGCGTACGGAGAGGTAGCGCTTGGGCGGCCCGATGTGGCCGGCGGCCTCGACGGCGAGCAGCCGGGTCGGTTCGTCGCCGGTGGGCACCAGGCGGTGGATGGTCGAGGTGGGGATGACGACGTAGTCGCCCGCCACCGCGTCGAGCACGCCGAACGGCGACTCGACCCGCATCGACCCGGCCTCCAGGTAGAGGCAGTGATCGCCGGTGGCGTCGCGGAACAGCGGCGACGGGCGGTCGGCCAGCACGTACGCGATGCGTACGTCGTCGTTGGCGAGCAGGTACTGCCGGCCGAGCACCGGGTCGGCGCCGGTGCCGTCGAGCTTGTGCGTGCGCAGGTGGCGCGGCTTGAGCGGCAGGTTCGGCACGCGGGTGACGGTGGGCGGGGCGTACTCCTCGGCGGCGAGGATCGCGGTGGGCGCGTGCCGGTGGTAGAGCAGCGACGAGTCGGAGGAGAAGCCCTCCTGGCCGACCAGTTCCTCCGCGTAGAGCGTGCCGTCGGGCTGGCGGAACTGGGTGTGGCGCTTGCGCGGCACGTCGCCGACGCTGCGGTAGTACGGCATCTCGCCTCCCGATATGTCCCGTTCTCCGGCCGGTGGCGTCCGATAATCGGACGCTGTTGTCCGTTCCTCGTAGCGTCCCGTACATTCTTGTCTCGTGTCAACGCAGGTGCCCCGCCTCCTCTCCGGCCTGGTGGACGACGCCGCGGTCTTCCCGCCGGGCAACGCCCCGCTGCCCGACGCGGTGACCGCGCACCGCACCCACCGCACCGCCTGGTACGCCGGCATGGTCGGCCCACTGCTGCTGCCCGCCTCGGAGATCCAGCGCGGGTCGCTCGACGGCCTGGTCGACCCGGCCGAGGGTTTCGTCGTCGGCCTCATCGGCGACACCGGCCTCGACCGGTTGCCGCAGGCGCTGTCGTTCCTCCCGCCGCTGGGCGTCACCGCCCGCCAGGTCGAGGCGCCGGTGGCCAAGCGCGGCGAGGACCCGCAACCCGGGCTGTCCGAGCTGGTGGTGCTCGCCGACCGGCTCGACGGCGCCGCCGCCGTGTACGCGGAGATCCCGCTGACCTTCGGCCTGATGGGCGCGCTCGACACGCTCGCCGAGGCGCGCGCCGGCGGGCTGCCGGTGGCGGTCAAGTTCCGCACCGGCGGGCTCGCCGCCGAGTTGTTCCCCACCCCGGTCGAGCTGGCCGCGGTGATCTGCGCCTGCCGGGACCGGAAGCTGCCGTTCAAGCTCACCGCCGGGCTGCACCACGCGATCCGGCACCGCGACCCGGAGACCGGCTTCAACCACCACGGTTTCGTCAACGTGCTGGGCGCGACGCTCGCCGCCGTCGGTGGCGCCGAGGTGGACGGCGTGGCCGAGCTGCTCGCCGCCACCGACCCGGTACGCGTGGTCGAGCCGGCCCGGGCGCACCGCGACGCCGAGCGCCCGCTCTGGGTCGGGTACGGCTCGTGCAGCATCGCCGAACCACTTACCGATCTGATCCGGCTGGGGCTGGTGAACGGAGGCTACGAGGCATGAGCGAACGCACCGAGCGGAGTGCCGGCATGAGCTGGGTTCCAGGGGCGGCGGGCTCGGCGTACGGGGTGACGAACCTGCCGTACGGCGTGTTCCGGCACGGCGAGGGCGAGCCGCGCGTCGGCGTCCGGATCGGCGACGTCGCGCTGGACCTGGCCGGCGCGGAGGCGGCCGGTCTGGTGCTGGCCGGCGGCGCGCTGGGCCGGCCGACGCTCAACGCCTTCATGGCTCTCGGCCGCCCGCAGTGGACGGCGGTCCGGCAGCGGATCATCGAGCTGCTCACCGAACCGGAGCACCGGGCGGCGGTCGAGCCGTTGCTGGTGCCACTGCGCGAGGTCGAGATGGCGCTGCCGTTCGAGGTGGCCGACTACGTCGACTTCTACTCCTCCGAGCACCACGCCTCGAACGTCGGGCAGATCTTCCGGCCCGGCCAGCCGCCGTTGCTGCCGAACTGGAAGCACGTGCCGATCGGCTACCACGGCCGGGCCGGCACCGTGGTCGTCTCCGGCACCCCGGTGACCCGCCCGACCGGCCAGCGCGCCAGCGCACAGGGCCCGACCACCGGCGCCTCGGTACGCCTGGACATCGAGGCCGAGGTGGGCTTCGTGGTGGGCGTTCCGAGCCGGCTCGGCGAGCGGGTGCCGGTGGCCGACTTCGCCGACCACGTCTTCGGCGTGGTGCTCGTCAACGACTGGTCGGCCCGGGACATCCAGGCGTGGGAGTACCAGCCGCTCGGACCGTTCCTCGGCAAGTCGTTCGCCACCTCCGTGTCGGCCTGGGTGACGCCGCTGGAGGCGCTTGCCGACGCGTTCGTGCCGGCGCCGGACCAGGACCCGCCGGTGCAGGACTACCTGCGCGACACCCCGCGCCTCGGGCTGGACCTGACGCTCTCGGTCGAGTGGAACGGCGAGCGGGTCGCCGAGCCGCCGTTCGCCGGGATGTACTGGACCCCGGCCCAGCAGCTCGCGCACCTCACCGTCAACGGCGCGTCGCTGCGTACCGGCGACCTCTACGCCTCCGGCACCGTCTCCGGTCCGGAGCGCGGCCAGGTCGGGTCGTTCCTGGAGCTGACCTGGGGCGGGTCCGAGCCGGTCAAGTTCGCCGACGGCCGCGAGCGGACGTTCCTGGAGGACGGCGACACGGTGACGATCACCGCCACCGCGCCCGGCCCGGACGGCACCACTGTCGCGTTGGGCGAGGTCACCGGGACGATCCTCCCGGCCCGCTGACATCCGGCCTGCCACGGCCCCGGTCGCACCAGATGTGCGACCGGGGCCGTTTCCTTCGCCGTTGATCGGTCCGGATCACGTACGCCCGGCCGGCGGCTCCCGGTCGAGCCGGGAGCCGCCGGCGGTGCCGGGTCGGGGCGTACCCCGGGAAGCCGAACAGGAAGGACCGAGCATGACCGAGTTGACCGGTGCCGTCTGGCGCACCAGCAGCCGCTCGAACGATCAGGGCCTCTGCGTCGAGGTGGCGACGAACGTGGTCGCCGCGCACGGCGTGGTGGGCGTACGCGACTCGAAGGACCCGGACGGTCCGGCGCTCGCGGTGAGCCCGCCGGGCTGGGCCGCGTTCGTCACCGCGTTGCGGGGCGGCGCGTTCGGCGGCTGACCGCTCCCCGCGCCACCGGTGCCCCCGCCGGGGCACCGGTGGCGGAAATGTCAGCGCGAGGCTCCCCGTTTCCCGTCACGCCCCGTACCGTGTACGACACGGGAGGTGCCATGTCGACGGTGACGGTATCCGCATTCATCGAAGCGCAGGACGCCGACCTGTGGCGGCTGCTCGCCGACCTCCCGGCCCGCGCCGACTGGCTCTCGGCGGTGGACGCGGTCGAGGTCCTGGGCGCCGGCGGGTTCGGGCCGGGCACCGTGTGGCGGGAGACCCGCGTCCGGCCGGACGGCGGCACCGAGCCGGAGGAGTTCGAGGTGATCGAGGCGGTCGCGCCCGGACGCCTGGTGCTCGGGTCACGCGGCGCCGGCGCCGACTACCGGATCACCTGGACGCTGCGCACGGTCGAGCGGCGGCGGCGCGGCTGCACGGAGGTCATTGTCGAGCAGGAGGCGGTGCCGACCCGGGCGTACGGCCGTGTGCTGGCCCTGATCCTCGGCGGCCTGGCCGCCCGCGCGGTCGAGGCCGCGCTCCGGCGTGACCTGGCCGACCTGGCACTGGCCGCCGGTCCGGCCCGATCCACCGAGGCCGTCTGAGCCGACCCGGCCGCTCCTCGTACCCGGCCCGTACCCGGCCGGTATGGTGCCGGGGCGGAGGTGACGGATGGCGAAGGCCGCGAAGCGGCGGGCCGTGGTGGCGCTGGTGGCGGTGCTCGCCGTCGCGGCGTCGGTCGCCGTGGTCGTCCGGGTGCTGGCACCCGCCGAGGTCGACACCCCAGCCCGCAAGCCCTACCCGGAGGCGCCCGCGCCGACCTCCGGGGCGCTCGCCCGGCTGCCGGTGGCGCCACTGGTGGTGGACGGCCGGCTCCGCGTCTACGCCGGCACCCGTCAGGTGTACGCGGACCAGCCGGTCACCGGACGGCACCGGGTCACGCCGTTCTGGTCCTTCCGCCGCTGGCCGGCGAAGCTGGCCGGAGTGTTCGCCGAGCAGACCACCGTCGTCAGTCGCTGGTCCGACGGGAGGCTGGTGGCGCTCGACGCGCGTACCGGCCGGGTGGCCTGGCGGGCCGACGGCCCGCGGCCGGGATCGGTGCCGGAGCCGCGGCGCACCTTCGCCGCCATGGTCTGGGATCCGGCCGGACTGCACGTGGCACGCACGGCCGAGGGGCGGACCGTGCTGCTCGCGGCCGGTCCGGACGGGATCGGCGGGTACGACCTCGCCGACGGCCGCCGGCTCTGGCACGCCGACGTGAGCCGGGGCTGCCGGTCCGACGTGGGTACGACCGCCAGCGGCGAGCTGGTGGGCGTGGACCGCTGCGACGGACCGGCCGCCGTCGAGCTGCGGGACGCGGCGACAGGTGTGGTGCGGACCCGCTGGCGCCCGCCGGGCGCGTCGGAGCAACTGGTCGTCACGCCGGTGGGTTGCCGCGACGGGCACTCCGGTTGCCGAGGGCTGCGGACCGCCGGGCCGGACGGCGCGGGCAGCCGGGGCTGGCTGGTGACCGACCCGGGCGAGCCGGCCGTCGCGCCCGGCCTGGACCACCCGGACACGGTGCTGGACGGCGAGCGGGCGGTGGACACGTCCGGTGGCGTGGTGGTCGGGCGATCGGCGCGTACCGGCGAGGAGCTGTGGCGCCGGGCGGACATCCATCCGGCCCGGGTGCTCGCCACCGAGCCGGGACGGGTGCACCTGCTGACCGACCGGCGGGAACTGGTCACCGTCGACCCGCTCACCGGTACGACCCGGTCGAGTTTCGTGCTGGACCTGGGACGGGACGGGATCGGCTGGCGGCCGGGCCGGGCGTACGCGGTGGACGGCTACGTCGCGGTGGAGCGGCTGCGGGAGAGCGCCACCGCTGAGGACGACGACCAGGGGTACTTCCTGATGGCCGAGCCGGTGCTGCTCGCGGTGACCTGACCCGGCGCGTCAAGCATAACAAAACGGACAAAAGGCCCTAGGGTTCTCTTGTCTGGTCGGTCTTCGGACGAAGACGCCCGGCGCCGGTCCGTAGGGGGTTGACGGACCGGCGCCGGGCGCGCCCGGTCAGGCCAGCGCGGCCTCCGCGGCGGCCAGGAACGCGTCGTTCTCGACCGGGGTGCCGATGGTGACCCGGACGCCGTCACCGGGGAACGGCCGGACGATCACGCCGCGCGCCTCACACGCCCGGCCGAACTCCACCGCCCGCTCGCCCAGCGGCAGCCACACGAAGTTGGCCTGGCTGTCCGGCACGTCCGGCACGAACTTGCGCAGCGCCTCGGTGACCCGATCCCGCTCGGCCACCACCAGGGCGCAGCGTCGCTCCATCTCGTCGGCCTGGGCCAGCGCGGCCAGCGCGCCGGCCTGAGCGGCCATGCTGGTGGAGAACGGGGTGACCACCTTGCGCACCGCGGCGGCCACCTCCGGCGCCGCGACCAGCCAGCCGATCCGCAGACCGGCCAGGCCCCACGCCTTGGACAGCGTGCGCAGCACCGCCACGTTCGGCCGGTCCAGGTAGGTCAGGCCGTCCGGCACCTCCGGGTCGGTGACGAACTCCCGGTACGCCTCGTCGATCACCACGAGCACGTCGTCCGGCATCGCGTCGAGGAAGCGGTCCAGCTCGGCCCGGCGCACCGCCGTACCGGTGGGGTTGTTCGGGTTGCAGACCAGGACCATCCGGGTCCGGTCGGTCACCGCCGCCGCCATCGCGTCCAGGTCGTGCCCGTGGCCGGCGTCGTTCGGCACCCGCACGCTGGTCGCGCCGCTGGTCGCCGCGATGATCGGGTACGCCTCGAAGGAGCGCCACGAGTAGAGCAGCTCGTCACCGGGCAGGCAGGTGGCGCGCACCAGGTGCTCGGCCAGCGCCACCGACCCGCAGCCGGTGGCGATCCGGTCGGCGTCCACGCCGTACCGCTCGGCGAGCGCCTGGCGCAGCGCCACCACGCCCATGTCCGGGTAGCGGTGCGAACCGGCCACCGCCTCGGCCACCGCCTCCACCACGCCCGGCAGCGGGCCGTACGGCACCTCGTTGCTGGCGAGCTTGATCGCCTCGGCCAGGCCCAGCTCGCGGGCCAGGTCGGCCGGGCTGCGGCCGGGCACGTAGTTGGGCAGCGCGTCCAGGTCGGCGCGGGTGAGCCGCAGCGCGGGCTGCTGGCGTCCGGTGTCGGTCATGGGGTGTCTCCCGGGGTGTCGGCGCTCTCGGGCGGGGTGGTACGGGGGTCACGCTTTCGAGGGAGCTGGACCACCACCGTCTGCGCCCGCTTGTCGTGCAGGGCCTGGCGCAGCGGATGGTCGAACAGGGGCGAGAGCGCGTCGATGAGCTGGAGCAGCAGGCCCAGCCCGCAGCAGTACCAGAGCAGCGTCGGCAGGCCGAGGGTGCTCCAGCGCCGGGTGGCCCGGCCGAAGCCGAGCGGCTGGTCCGCCTCGACCGGTAGCGCGCGTACGCCCATCAGCCGCTTGCCGAAGGTCTGACCGCGCGCCGCCATCGACGGCACCTCGTACGCGTACCAGAGCGCGGTGGCGATCACCAGGATGGCGATCTGGAGGCCGCCGGCCTGGTCGTCGATCTGGGGCAGCCCGTCGGTGGAGGTGTCACCGTTCAGCGCCCGGCGCACCGACTCGCGCAGGTACGGGGAGACGGCCTCGACGTAGCGCCAGACGAACCAGCCGTTGACCACGGCGTTGAGCAGGAACACGATGCCCAGGTCGATCAGGCGCGCGACCAGCCGTGCGCCGTACGAGGCGAGCGGCAGCCCGTGCGGGCGCGGGATCGGCTGCGCACCGGGCCAGTGCGGGTACGGCCAGCCCGGCGGCGGCCCCTGCATGCCCGGCCCGGCCTGTCCCGGCTGCCCGGGCCCCGGCTGCCCGGCCTGACCCGGCTGTCCCGGCCACGGGTTCGGCTGTCCCGGCTGTCCCGGCCACGGACCGGCCTGTCCCGGGGGTCCGGCCTGTCCCGGCTGGCCGGGCCACGGGCTCGGTCCGCCCGGTCCGCCGGGCGTGCCGGACGCCGGGGTCGCCTCGGGCCGGTCACCGGGCCCGGGGGCCGGGCGGTCGGCGGCGGGCGTCGCGGCGACCGGCGTGGGCTCTGGTTCCGCGGGCGGCGGACCCTCGGGCGGGGTGACGTCGACCGGAATCGGCGCGCCGATCCAGCCCTCGCCGTCCCACCACCTTCGGGTCTCCGTATCGGCGGGGTCGACGTACCAGCCAGGTTCCAAACTCACGATGCCGTCCTTGTTCGCGACTGCGGGGCTCGCAGACCCGGCTCACTCCTCGCGCTCACGATGCCGTCCTTGTTCGCGACTGCGGGGCTCGCAGACCCGGCTCACTCCTCGCGCTCACGATGCCCCCTCAGTTCGCGACTGCGGGGCTCGCAGACCCGGCTCACTCCTCGCGCTCACGATGCCCCCTCAGTTCGCGACTGCGGGGCTCGCAGACCCGGCTCACTCCT
>NZ_JBIAKL010000009.1:188743-230819 GCF_042872445.1 Micromonospora sp. NPDC005257
TCCTCGCGCTCACGGGCCAACCTTAACGACGACCGTGCCGGCGAACTTGTCGTGTAGGCACTGCTGCCAGGGCTTGTCCCAGAGTTGCCACAAACCGTCGAGGTAGCTGAGGAACGGCACGAACACCCCGCCGGCGAACTCGACGAGCCAGCGCTTGCCGAGCATGCCCCGGGTCAGTGGGGCGTCCGGCTGCATCGGCACGATCCGCAGTTTCATCACCTTCTTGCCGAGCGTCTGCCCGGTCCGGCGGGCGTACTCGACGTGGTAGACCCAGTAGAAGGCGAGCAGCAGAAGCAGGACCCCGAACTCGGCGGCGAGCAGCGGCAGGAACAGGCTCGTCCAGATGTCGAGCGGGTCCGGGCCGTTCGGGCCGGCCTGCTCGACCTGGTCGACCATCCAGAAGACGAGCAGGAGGAAGACCGGCAGGAACAACACCAGCGTCACCGCCATCGCGACGGCGGTGTCGATCAGGTAGGCCAGCAGCCGGTCGCCGAAGCTCGCCAGCGGCTGTCCGTTCGGAGCCACCGGGGGCGGGAGGGGCGCCGGGGCGTACCCGGGGGGCGGGTAACCGGGCGGGCCGGTGTACCCCGGAGGAACGTGTTGTGCGGGCACCGCCGGTCCGCCGGGCGGCGCGAAGCCGCCGCCCGCAGATGGATGTCCGGCGGGCGGCGGCGTCGGGTACGGAGGAGGCTGGGTCACGCGGACAGTGTTACAGGTTGCCGCGCTTCTCCTGCTCGCGCTCGATCGCCTCGAACAGGGCCTTGAAGTTGCCCTTGCCGAAACCGAGCGAGCCGTGCCGCTCGATCAGCTCGAAGAAGACGGTTGGGCGGTCCTGCACCGGCTTGGTGAAGATCTGGAGCAGGTAGCCGTCCTCGTCCCGGTCCACCAGGATCTTGCGGGACTGCAGCTCCTCGATCGGCACCCGGACGTTGCCGATGCGGGCGCGCAGCTCAGGGTCCTCGTAGTACGAGTCCGGCGTGTCCAGGAACTCGACACCCGCCGCGCGCATGGCGTCCACGCTGGCCAGGATGTCGTTGGTGGCCACCGCGATGTGCTGGGCGCCGGGGCCCTGGTAGAACTCCAGGTACTCGTCGATCTGCGACTTCTTGCGAGCCACCGCCGGCTCGTTGAGCGGGAACTTCACCTTGCGGGTGCCGTTGGCGACCACCTTGCTCATCAGCGCCGAGTAGTCGGTGGCGATGTCGTCGCCGATGAACTCGGCCATGTTCGAGAAGCCCATGACGCGCTTGTAGAACTCGACCCACTCGTCCATCCGGCCCAGCTCCACGTTGCCGACCACGTGGTCGACCGCCTGGAAGAACCGCTTCGGCTGGAGGCCGGCGTCGATCATCGGCTGCCGGTCCACGATCGGACCGCGGGCCACGAACCCGGGCAGGAACGGGCCGGTGTAGCGGGACCTGTCGACCAGGCTGTGCCGGGTGTCGCCGTACGCGGCGATGGACGCCATCCGGACGGTGCCGTGCTCGTCGCTGACGTCGTGCGGCTCGACCAGGCCGGTCGCGCCCTGCGCCAGTGCGTGCGCGTACGCGGCGTCCACGTCCGGCACCTCCAGCGCGATGTCGGAGACGCCGTCGCTGTGCTTGGCAACGTGGTCGGCGCCGTCGGCGTCCGGGCGGACCGCCCCGGTCAGCACGAAGCGGGCCGAACCGCTGGTGAGCACGTACTGCGCGTGGTCCCGGTAGCCCTGCTCCGGACCCCGGTACGCCACGCAGGTCATGCCGAACGCGGTGGAGTAGTAGTGCGCGGCCTGCTTGGCGTTGCCCACCAGGAAGTGGACGTGGTCCATGCCCTTGACCGGGAAGGGGTCGCGGGTGATGTCGTGGTCGACCGCGCCGACGAGAGTGTCGACGTCGACCTCCTCGGTCGACTGGGGTCGGTCGATCGCCTGGGTCATGGTGGCCTCCCTCGCGTACCGGCCGGCCTCGTGGGCCGCCGTGGATGTGCTCTTCCGGCGAGGATCTACGGGCCACAGTGAGTTGGGCAACAGTTGGCATTATTCCTGGTCAGGTTGTGCATTCGGTACGGTCGGGCACCATGAACACTGGTCAGGATGTACAGCTCGATGAGCTGGACGCTCGCTTGATCGAACTGCTGACGGAGGAGCCCCGGATCGGGGTGCTGGAGTGCTCCCGGCGGCTCGGCGTGGCCCGGGGCACGGTCCAGGCCCGGCTCGACAAGCTCGTCGGCCGGGGCGTGGTGACCGGGTTCGGGCCGGACATCACGCCCGCCGCCATCGGCTTCGGGGTGACCAGCTTCGTCACCCTGGAGATCAGCCAGCGGCACGGCCACGACCAGGTCACCGCGCACCTGGCCGCGATCCCCGAGGTGCTGGAGGCGCACACCATCACCGGCTCCAGCGACCTGCTCTGCCGGATCGTCGCCCGGTCCAACGCCGACCTCCAGCGGGTCATCGACCAGATCGTCGCCTCGGAGGGCATCCGGCGCGCGTCCACGATCATCGCGCTGGCCGAGCAGATCCCGTACCGCACGTTGCCGCTCGTCCGCTCCGCCGCCCGCGGGTAAGGAAGGGCCCCGCATCAACACCTGCCCGGCAAGAAGCGCTGCGACACACCCCGCGCGGGGCCCCGGGGAGCCTGATCGTCGCTACCGTGTGCGGTGTGAAGGGCCTAGGCGTACGCGGCTGGTTGCTGCTCGGGCTCGTCACCGTGGTCGTACTCGCCGCGACAGGCGTCTGGAACCCGTTCCCGGCGCTGTGGGACTGGGTCGACCGCAGCAAGCCGATCTCCGAGCCGGACGTGGCCTGGCAGCAACGCGTCGGCGGCACGCCGCGCAGCGTCACCATCGCCGGCGACACCGTGATCGTGGAGCAGCGCACCCGCATCGAGGCGCGCAACCTCGCCGACGGCAGCCGGCTGTGGGAGCGCAAGGCCGACTGGTCGGCGGTGGCCGGCGGCGACCGGGACCCGGTCGTCGCCGTGGGCCGGCTGCTCGACAAGGGGTACGAGGTGCTCGACCCGGTCAGCGGCGTGACCCGTCGCCGCGACGGCCGCGCGATCGCCGTCTGGACGTACCGGAACCTGCTGCTGGACGCGTACTGCGTGCAGCCCACCGACTGCACGCTGCGCGCCTGGGAGCCGCGTGGCACCGCCCCGCTGTGGAGCGCGTTCCTGCCCGGCGTGCACAGCGGCGTGCTCGCCGACAACCCGGAACTGCTGGGCACCCGGCGACTGGGCGCCAACCGGATCGACGGCGGGGTGGCCGGTCCGGAGTCCGTCCCGCCGCTGCTCGGCTTCCCCGTCGACGGGCGGGTGCACGTGGTGGACACCGCCACCGGCCGGGTGCTGCAGAACGTCCAGCCCGGCCGGGAGGAGCGGCTCGCCGTGGTCGGCGGTCGGCTGCTCCGGATCGCCGCCACCTCCCGTGACGGGGGCTGCTACTACGCCGTGACCGCTGTAGACCCGGCCACCGGTCAGCAGGTGTGGCGGCGTACCGGGCTCAACCTGCGTACCGCCGACTACGCCGGCTGCGTGCAACGGGAGGACCCGCAGGGCGGGCGCAACGTCCTCATCGCTGTCGCCCCGGACGGACGTGAGGCGGTGCTCGACGGGTACGACGGCCGGCTGCTCCAGGTCGGCGCGGACGGCGAGAAGCTGCTCGCCGTGGACGACCGCTACACCGTGGTGCGCAGCGCCGACAAGGGCTCGCTGCTGGGCCGGGAGCTGTCGGCCGACCGGACCCGCTGGACCCGGCCGGCGGGCGGCAAGAGCGGCGCGGCGCTCACCCCGTACGCGGGGGTGATCACCGAGGAGAAGCCGTCCCGGCTGATCGCCGTCGAGCCGCGCGGGGGGCGGGTGCTGGTCGAGCTGCGCACCTCGGCGAACGCGCTGGCGGTCGGCCCGAACGGCATGATCATCGGCGAGGGGCGGGAGATCGGGTACGTCCGCTGGGGCCCCGGTACCGCCGCGGTGCCGGGGCGGGAGCAGGACGGCACACCTGTCGCGCCGGACCCGGGTGGCAGCTGGCGACCGCCGACCGACCAGGGCAGTTGCGGGCCGAAACGGGAACTCTGCGCCGACGGCGGGTGACTGCCTGTGAGAGCGTCGTCCCACCACCCACCTGCGGGTGCCACCGATCGACGCCTCTGCCCTAGGCTTTTCGGTCATGAGCAGTGCCGCCGCCTTCTCGTTCGCACCCCTGCTGCCGACCGGCCCCGACGAGACCGAATACCGCCTGGTCACCGACGAGGGCGTGGACGTCGTCAACGGCCCGGGAGGCCGCCGGTTCCTGACCGTGGATCCGGGCGCGCTGACCGCGCTGACGGCGGAGGCGATGCACGACATCGCCCACTTCCTGCGCCCGGCGCACCTGGCCCAGCTCCGGTCGATCATCGACGATCCGGCGGCCTCGCCGAACGACCGCTTCGTCGCGCTCGACCTGCTGCGCAACGCCAACATCGCGGCCGGTGGTGTGCTGCCGATGTGCCAGGACACCGGCACCGCGATCGTGATGGGCAAGCGCGGCCGGCACGTGCTCACCGACGGCGCCGACGCGGAGGCGATCTCGCGCGGCGTCTACCAGGCGTACACCCGGCTCAACCTGCGCTACTCGCAGCTCGCCCCGCTGACCATGTGGGACGAGCGGAACACCGGCAGCAACCTGCCCGCCCAGGTGGAGCTGTACGCCGAGGACCCGGACGGCCACCCCGACGCGTACAAGTTCCTCTTCATGGCCAAGGGGGGCGGCTCGGCCAACAAGTCCTACCTCTACCAGGAGACCAAGGCGCTGCTGAACCCGACGCGGATGATGCAGTTCCTGGAGGAGAAGCTGCGGCTCATCGGCACCGCGGCCTGTCCGCCGTACCACCTGGCCATCGTCATCGGCGGCACCTCCGCGGAGTACGCGCTGAAGACCGCGAAGTACGCCTCCGCGAAGTACCTCGACGCGCTGCCCACCCAGGGCTCGATGAGCGCGCACGGCTTCCGTGACCTGGAGCTGGAGGCCGAGGTGCTGGAGTTGACCCGCAACTTCGGCATCGGCGCGCAGTTCGGCGGGCGCTACTTCTGCCACGACGTACGGGTGGTCCGGCTGCCCCGGCACGGCGCCTCCTGCCCGGTCGCGATCGCGGTGTCCTGCTCGGCCGACCGACAGGCGGTGGCGAAGATCACCCCGTCGGGCGTCTGGCTGGAGCGGCTGGAGACCGACCCGGCGCGCTTCCTGCCCGACGTCACCGACGAGACGCTGGACACCGAGGAGGTCGTCCGCGTCGACCTGAACCGGCCGATGGACGAGATCCGGGCCGAGCTGTCGAAGTACCCGGTGAGGACCCGGCTGTCCCTGACCGGCCCGCTCGTCGTGGCCCGGGACATCGCGCACGCGAAGATCGCCGAGCGGCTGGACGCGGGCGAGCCGATGCCGCAATACCTGCGCGACCACGCGGTCTACTACGCCGGTCCGGCGAAGACCCCGGAGGGCTACGCCTCCGGCTCGTTCGGCCCCACCACCGCGGGCCGGATGGACGCGTACGTGGAGAAGTTCCAGGCGGCCGGCGGTTCGATGGTGATGCTGGCCAAGGGCAACCGGTCCGCCCAGGTCACCCGCTCCTGCCAGGCCCACGGCGGCTTCTACCTCGGCTCGATCGGCGGTCCGGCCGCGCGGCTGGCGCAGGACTGCATCAAGCACGTCGAGGTGCTCGAATACGCCGAGCTGGGCATGGAGGCGGTCTGGAAGATCGAGGTGGAGGACTTCCCCGCCTTCATCGTCGTCGACGACAAGGGCAACGACTTCTTCGCCGAGGTGACCAAGCCGGTGCTCACCGTCGGCCGGCGCTGAGTTCATCAGACGTACGCGAGGGGCGCCCGGAACGACCCGGGCGCCCCTCGGCGCGTTCGTCGTGCATCGACATCGGTGCGCCTGCCCGGCCGCGTGACCGGACAGGCACACCGCCCCCGTCGGATGCCGTAACCGACAACCCGCGACAGTCTGTGTCAGGCCGCTGCCGAACCGCTATCGAATCGCTATCGCCTGCTCCAAGCACCCGGTGATCGTCGGGCTACTCTGCTGAATGTTGCTCATGACAGGCGGGAGCGCGGATGCGGTTCGGAATCCTGGGGCCCCTGCGGGTCGGTGGCGGTGAAGCCACAGTCACCGCGGGACGGGATCGAACCGTGCTCGCCGTGTTGTTGTTGCGCCCCGGACGGGTGGTGCCGGTCGAGGATCTGGTCGACGCCGTCTGGGAGGAGCGCCCACCGGCCACCGCGCGTACCCAGCTCCAGAGCTGCGTGTCGCGGCTGCGGCAGCGGTTCGTGCGGCTCGGGTTGCCCGCCGGGACCATCGTCACCGACCCGGCCGGCTACACCATTCGGGTCGAGGCGGGTGAACTCGACGCCGAGGTGTTCGCGAGCAGTGTGGAGACGGCCCGCCGGGACGCCGCCGCCGGCCGGCTGACCGAGGCACGCCAGCACTACCGGGCCGCTCTGGCGCTGTGGCGTGGCCCGGCGCTGGCCGGCATCCCCGCCCGCAGTGTGCGGCAACGGGCCCGGGCGCTGGACGAGCAGCGGCTCGGCGTGCTGGAGGACTGCGTCGACATCGAGCTGCGGCTGCGCATGGCGGCCGATCTGATCGACGAACTGACCGAGGCGGTCGAGCGCAACCCGCTGCGGGAACGACTACGCGGGCAGTCGATGCTGGCGCTCTCGGCGGTCGGCCGCCACGCGGACGCGCTGGCCGTCTACCGGGAGGGGCGGCAGATCTACGCCGAGGAGCTGGGCATCGAACCCGGTGCGGCGTTGCAGGAGCTGCACCAGCGGATCCTCGCCGGCGACCTGGCGCTGGGCGGGTCGGAGAGCCGGGCGACCGCACCGGTACGGGCGCTGCCGCGCACGATCAGCGACTTCACCGGTCGCCAGCAGACCGTGACCCGGCTGGTGCGGGAGATCGAGGAGGGCAGCCGGGTCCAGCTCATCGACGGCATGGCGGGAAGCGGCAAGAGCACGCTCGCCGTTCAGGTGGCGACCGCGGTGGCCGGCCGGTTCCCCGACGCGCAACTCTTCGTCGACCTGTACGGGCACAGCGAACGCAGCCCGCTGAGCACCGCCGCCGCGGCGGCGACCCTGCTCCGGCAGCTCGGCGTACCCCCCGAGCGGGTGCCGATCGACCTGGCGGACCGGCTGGCGATGTGGCGTTCGGAGCTGGCCGGCCGGCGGGCGGTGGTGGTGCTCGACAACGCGGCCGACGCCGGCCAGGTGGCGCCGCTGGTGCCGAACGGCCCGGACTGCCTGGTGCTGATCACCAGCCGCCGCCGGCTGGTCGGCCTGGACTCGGGCCGGCCGTCCTCACTGCCGGTGCTCGACAGCGACGAGGCGGTCGAGCTGCTGGCCCGGGTGGCCGGCGTGGAGCGGGTCACCGCCGAGCCCGAGGCGGCGGCGGAGGTGGCCCGGCGCTGCGGTCATCTGCCGCTTGCCCTGCGGCTGGCCGGGGCCCGGCTCGCGCACCGGCCGCGCTGGCGGGTGGCCGACCTGGCGCAGCGGCTGGCCGGCGCGTCCGATCCGCTGGCCGAGCTGGTGGCCGGGGAACGCTCGGTGGCCCGCGCCTTCGCGCTGTCGTACGAGCAGGTGTCGCCGGGCGCGCAGCGGGTCTTCCGGCTGCTCGGGCTGCACCCGGGCGCCCACGCCGACAACCGGGTGCCGGCAGTGCTCGCGGAGCTGCCGCTGTCGGAGGCCCAGGACGCGCTCGACGAGCTGGTCGACGCGCACCTCGTCGAGGAGACGGAACCGGGCCGCTACCGGCTGCACGACCTGATCCGGGAGTACGCGCGGATGCTCGGCGCGCAACGCGAGTCGCCCGAGGAGCGAAGGGCGGCGACGGCCCGGCTGCTCAATTTTCACCTGCACGTCGCCGTGATCCTCGTGAAGTCGCTGGAGCCGGTCGCCCTCCACCCCCTGCCGGAGCCGGCGCGGCCCGACCTGGTGGCGGCCGCCACCGGCCTCGGTCGTCAGTGGCTGGAGGAGAACAGGCCGACCATGACGGCCCTCGTCCGGTTGGCCGAGAACGAGGGTTTCCTCCGGCAGTGCTGGCAGCTCGCCCGGGTCGGCTGGGCTATGAACTTCTACGGCGGTCATCTCGACGATCTGGTGGAGACACACCAGATCGGTCTGCGTGCCGCCGAGCGTCTGGGTGACGACGAGGCCGTGGCGACGATGCTCAACTATCTGGCTTCGGCGGACTACCGCCGAGGGCGGTTCGCCGAAGCCGTCCGGCGGATGGAGGTGGCGGTCGGCATCTACCGGCGGCTCGGCCGTCTGGACGAGTTGGGCAGGGCGCTCGGCAACCTCGGCACGGCGTACGGAGTCGACGGGCATCCTCGGCTGGCCATCGAGGTGTTCGAATCGTTGGCGTTGCTCACCCGCCGGCTGGTGGACCCGACCGCGCTGATCAACTGGCTCAACAACCTGTCGTTCACCCTGGTCGGGATCGGCTGCTACGACGAGGCCGCGCGGATATGCCGCAACCAGATGGCCCTGGCCCGGCAACTCGGCGACCTGCGGCAGCTCGGCAATGCGATCGGCCACCTCGGTATGGCGCGGCGCCGGCGTGGGGAGCGCGGCCCCGCGCGCCGGCTCCTGTGTGCCGGCCTGGGACTCAAGCGCCGGGTGGGCAACCGCTACGGCGAGGGCGAGCTGCTCAACGAGCTGGGCATGATGGAGCGCGAGGAGGGCCGGCCGGAGTCGGCCGCCGGGCTGCACTGGGAAGGGCTCGTCGCCATGACCGACGCAGGGGATCTGGTCGGGCAGTGCACGTCCCGGAACCTGTTGGCCCGGGCGATCCTCGACCAGGGTGACGTCGCCAGCGCGCTCGACCTGCACCGTCGGGTGCTCAGCGACGCCACCCGGCTCAGCGCCCGCTACGAGCAGGCCCGCGCGCTGGACGGCATGGCCCGCTGCCTGCGGCACACCGACGCCGACCAGGCCCGCCGGTACGCCGGGCGCGCGCTGGCGCTGTTCCGTCAGGTCGAGTCGCCGGACGGGCGGGAGGCCGAGGAGCTGCTGGCGGAGCTGGGCTGAGGGCCGCGCCACTTTCCCTGCACACCGCCCGGCGGCGCGGCAGGATGGTACGCGTGACGACTCCAGAGGCGACCGGCTACCGGATCGAACGCGACTCGATGGGCGAGGTGGAGGTGCCCGCCGACGCGCTGTGGCGGGCGCAGACCCAGCGCGCGGTGCAGAACTTCCCGATCTCCGGGCGCGGGCTGGAACCGGCTCAGATCAAGGCACTGGCCCAGATCAAGGGCGCGGCGGCCTTGGTGAACGGTGAACTGGGCGTGATCGACGCGGACGTGGCGCAGGCGATCGCCACCGCCGCCGCGCACGTGGCCGAGGGCGGCTACGACGACCAGTTCCCGGTGGACGTGTTCCAGACCGGGTCCGGCACCTCGTCCAACATGAACACCAACGAGGTGATCGCCACGCTGGCGAGTCGCGAGCTGGGCCGCGACGTACACCCGAACGACCACGTCAACGCGTCGCAGTCCAGCAACGATGTGTTCCCCACGTCGATCCACCTGGCCGCCACCCAGTTCGTGGTGGAGGATCTGATCCCGTCGCTGAAGCAGCTCGCGGGCGCGCTGGAGGAGAAGGCGGCCGAGTTCGAGACCGTGGTCAAGGCCGGGCGTACTCACCTGATGGACGCCACGCCGGTAACGCTCGGGCAGGAGTTCGGCGGTTACGCCGCGCAGGTGCGCTACGGCGTCGAGCGGCTGGAGTCGGCGCTGCCCCGGCTGGCCGAGCTGCCGCTGGGCGGCACCGCCGTCGGCACCGGCATCAACACACCGCTGGGCTTCGCCGACCGGGTGATCGGCAAGCTGCGGGAGTCGACCGGGCTGCCGTTGACCGAGGCGCGCAACCACTTCGAGGCGCAGGGCGCCCGGGACGCGCTGGTGGAGATGTCGGGCCAGCTCCGTACCATCGCGGTCGGCCTCTACAAGATCGCAAACGACGTACGCTGGATGGGTTCGGGCCCGCGCGCCGGGCTGCGCGAACTGCGCATCCCGGATCTCCAGCCGGGATCGTCGATCATGCCGGGCAAGGTGAACCCGGTGGTCGCCGAGGCGATGCGGCAGGTCTGCGCCCAGGTGGTCGGCAACGACGCGGCGGTGGCGTTCGCGGGTTCGCAGGGCGACTTCGAGCTGAACGTGATGCTCCCGGTGATGGGCCGCAACCTGCTGGAGTCGACCAAGCTGATCGCCGCGTCCAGCCGGCTGTTCGCCGAGCGGCTGGTGGCCGGCCTGGTCGCGGACGCCGAGGTCTGCCTGGCGTACGCGGAGGGCTCGCCGTCGATCGTCACCCCGCTCAACCGCCATCTCGGGTACGACGAGGCCGCCTCGATCGCCAAGGAGGCGCTGGCCAGGCAGGTGTCCATCCGCGAGGTGGTGATCTCCCGGGGGCACGTCGACTCGGGCAGGCTCACCGAGACCCAGCTGGACGAGGCACTGGACCTGCTCCGGATGACCCACCCCTGAGGACGGCGCCGGTAATTGCCTCGACCCGTCACCGTGGGCGCGGCATGATCCGACGGTGCGTGACGACGGCGGAGTGTTGCTGGAGACCGCGCGGCTGACGCTGCGCCGGTTCACGATGGACGACGTGGACCGGCTGGTGGCGCTGGACGCCGACCCGGAGGTCATGCGTTTCCTGACGGGTGGCGTGTCGACCCCGGCCGGGACGTTCCGGGACGAGGTGCTGCCCCGGGTGCTCGCCGGGTACGACCGGCATCCCGGGCTCGGCCGATGGGTGGCGCTGGACCGCTTCACCGGCGAGTTCCTCGGCTGGTTCGCGCTCGACCCGTCCGAGGACGGCGCCGAGGCGGAGCTGGGCTACCGGCTGCGCCGTGCGGCGTGGGGGCACGGGCTGGCCAGCGAGGGTGCGCGGGCGTTGGTGCGGCACGCCTTCGACACGGTGGGCGTGCGCCGGGTGTGGGCCGAGACGATGACGATCAACGACCGCTCCCGCGCGGTGATGGCCCGCGCCGGGTTGCGCTACGTCCGCACCTTCCACCTGACCTTCGACGACCCGATCCCGGGTACGGAGCACGGCGAGGTGGAGTACGAGCTGCGCCGCGACGAGTGGCCCGCGACGCGTCAGGAGTGGGACGCGGCGGCCCTGCGGGCCCGGTAGGCGCTCACCGCGGCCCGGTTGCCGCAGCCGGCGTCGCAGAACCGGCGGGACCGGTTCCGGGACAGGTCGACGAGCACGTTGTCGCAGTCGGGGTGGTCGCAGTGCCGCAGCCGGCTCAGCTCGCCCATCCGGACCAGGTCGGCCATCGCCATCGCGGCCTCGACGGCCATCCGGGTTGGCAGCGGCGCGTCCCGCGGCACGGCGTGCAGGTGGTACGGCTCGTCGTCGTGCCGGACGAGTTGCGGCAGCGCCTGCGACTCGCGCAGCAGTGCGTTGACGATCGCCACCACCTCGTCGGTGTCGGCATACCAGATGCGGCGCAGCCGGGGCCGCAGCGCGCGGACCTGGCGCAGTTCGGCGTCGGTGTGTTCGTGCCGGCCGCTCCATTCGTGGGTGGTGAAGAAGGCGTCCAGGGCTGCTACGTCGGGCAGCCCTTCCCGGTCGTCGCCGGCGGTGTTCACCAGCGCGGCTGCGCTGACCAGCGCGCATTCGGTGTCATGGGCGAAAAGCAACTTGACTCCTGTCGGAGGCTGCGCCTAGCGTCATCAGCATAGCCTCCCTTCACTCATGACCAGGAGAAGCCGATGCGTGAACGGTCCGGCGTCGGGCTCGGCCTGGCGCTGCTCTCCGCGATCACCTTCGCCACCTCGGGCACCTTCGCCCGCCCACTGATCACCGGGGAGTGGTCGGCGGTCGCTGTGGTGATCGCCCGGGTCGGCATCGCCGCGCTGGTGCTCGCCGTCCCCGCCGTGCTGGCGCTGCGCGGCAGGTGGGCGGTGCTGCGCCGCAACGCGCTCAGCGTGGTGCTGTTCGGGGTGCTCGGCGTGGCCACGGCGCAGGCGTGCTTCTTCAACGCGGTTCGCTACCTCCCGGTCGGTATGGCGCTCCTGCTGGAATACCTCGGCATCGTGCTCGTGGTCGGATGGATGTGGCTGGCCTACGGGCAGCGGCCCCGGCTGCTGACGGTGGCCGGCTCGGTCACCGCCCTGTGTGGACTGGTGCTCGTCCTCGACCTCACCGGCGCCGAGCGACTCGACCCGGTGGGTGTGCTCTGGGGGCTCGGCGCGGGCGTCGGGCTGGCCGGATACTTCGTCATCGCCGGCCGGATCGACTCGGGTCTGCCCTCGGTGGTGATGGCCACCGGCGGCATGGCGGTCGGCGCTCTGGCGTTGCTCCTGCTCGGCGGCATCGGCGCGCTGCCGCTCGCCGCCGGCACCGCCGACGTCACCTTCGGCGGGCACCGGGTGAGCTGGCTGGTTCCGGTCGCCGGGCTGTCGCTCATCGCCGCGGTGGTCGCGTACCTGGCCGGTGTCGCCAGCACCCGGCTGCTCGGGGCCCGGCTGTCGTCCTTCGTGGGGCTGACCGAGGTGATGTTCGCGGTGCTGATCGCCTGGCTGGTGCTCGACGAGCTGCCCGGCCTGATCCAGCTGGCCGGCGGCGTGCTCATCCTCGGCGGCGTCGCCCTGGTCCGGGCGGACGAACTGCGCGGCACACCGTCGGCGCCGGCGACCGCACCGGCCGAGCCGGCGCTGACGGGCGAGCGATGAGCGGGCGCTGACGGGCGAGCGATGAGCGGGCCGCGCGGCGCCGTCGTCTTCGACGCCGACGAGACAGTCGTCGACCTGCGCCCGGCGGTCACCGGCGCGCTCGTCGCCGTGCTCGAGGAGATGCGGCGGCGGACCCCGGCGGCGGCGCTGCGCCCGTACCACGCTCGCCGGACTGTCCACGGTGCTCACCCGCTTGACCAACTCGAATGCCTAGTTGCGGCCGATAACGGACGTCGATCTGGCGGAACGCGCTCCCGTGAGGTGGGATGACACCACGTCCCTCAACGAGAGGATCTGAATGTGGTGAGCAAGCGCTTCACCGTCGGCGCGGTCGCGGCTGCGGCCTCGCTGGCACTCACGGTGACCGGCCTGGGCATCCCGGCGAGCGCCGCGCCGTCGGACACCCGGACCTTCACCGTGCTGGCCGAGAGCGGCGTCTCCACCGACGCCGCGATCGCCGCGATCACCGCCGCCGGTGGCAAGGTCGTCGCCCGCACCGACGACGTCGGCCTCTTCCAGGTCAGAAGCGACCGGGCGGACTTCGCCAGCCGGGCCAACGCGGCCGGTGCCCTGGTCGGCGCCGCCGAGGAGAAGGCGATCGGCCGCAAGCCGAAGCTGGACCGGGTCGAGCAGGAGCACCTGCTGGCCGCCGCGGCGACCAAGGGCAAGGTCGCCAAGGGCAAGAGCAAGAAGATGGACCCGCTCGACGACAAGCTCTGGGGCCTGGACATGATCCGGGCCGACAAGGCCCGCAAGATCGAGCCGGGCGACCGTCGGGTGACCGTCGGCGTCCTGGACACCGGCGTCGACGCCAGCCAGCCCGACCTGGCACCGAACTTCAACTGGGCGCTGTCGCGCAACTTCGCCCCGGACATCCCCGAGGTGGACGGCCCGTGCGAGGTGGCGAGCTGCCTCGACCCGGTCGGCACCGACGACGGCGGGCACGGCACGCACGTGGCCGGCACCATCGGCGCCGCCGCGAACGGCTTCGGCCTGTCCGGCGTGGCCCCGAACGTCTCCCTGGTGGAGCTGAAGGGTGGCCAGGACAGCGGCTACTTCTTCCTCAACCCGGTGGTGAACGCCCTGGTGCACGCGGGCCGCTCCGGGCTGGACGTGGTGAACATGTCCTTCTACGTCGACCCGTGGCTCTACAACTGCACCGCCAACCCGGCCGACTCGCCGGAGGCCCAGGCCGAGCAGCGCACCGTGATCGAGGCGATGAAGCGGGCGCTGAACTTCGCGCACCGCAACGGCGTCACGCTCGTCGGCTCGCTCGGCAACAACCACGAGGACCTGGGCGCGCCGCGTACCGACGTGAGCAGCCCGGACTACGGCGCCGACCCGTACCCGCGCCCGATCGACAACGCGAGCTGCTGGGACCTGCCGGTCGAGGGCCCGCACGTGATCGGCGTGTCGGCGGTCGGCCCGTCCGGCAAGAAGGCCGACTACTCGAACTACGGCACCGAGCAGATCTCGGTGGCGGCGCCGGGTGGCTGGTTCCGGGACGGCTTCGGCACCGACACCTACCGCACGGACGCCAACATGATCCTCTCCACGTACCCGAAGAAGGTGCTCCAGGAGGAGGGGTCGGTCGACGAGAACGGAAACATCGTCGCCGGCTTCGAGGAGTCGGTGTTCAAGCAGTGCACCGCCAAGGGTGAGTGTGGCTACTACACCTACCTCCAGGGCACCTCGATGGCGTCCCCGCACGTCTCGGGTGTGGCGGCGCTGATCGTCAGCAAGCACGGCAAGAAGGAGGGCCGCAACGGCTACGGCATGGCGCCGAACCTGGTCGAGCAGCACCTCTACCGGACGGCGGCCGAGCACGCCTGCCCGGAGCCGCGGCTGCAGTCCTACACCAACGAGGGCCGGGACGCCGAGTTCGACGCGTACTGCGCGGGCTCGCTGAACTTCAACGGCTTCTACGGCTACGGCATCGTCGACGCCTACGCCGCGGTGAAGACCCCGGTCAAGCCGAACGTCCGACCGTAACGACAGTTTCCCCGAGGTGGCGGTGTCCGGAGTGCCCGGACACCGCCACCTCGGCGTTCCGGCCCGTGTCACGGCCGCCATCCCCGGGCCACCAGGGCGGCGCGGATCTCCCGGACCAGGGCGGGGAACTCCTTGTGCAGGCGGCGGCCGGTCACGTGCAGGACCAGCCAGCCGGCCTCGACGAGCTGGTCGAGCCGCCGCCGGTCGAAGTGCGTCCGGTCCGCGTCGGCGTGCCCCTGACCGTCGTGCTCGACGGCGACCCGGAACTCCGGCCAGGCCAGGTCGGGGTGCAGGATCAGGCCGGGCGACACGCGCACCGGATGCTGGGCCACCGGGCGCGGCAGGCCGGCGAAGACGAGGCGTACCCGCAGGTGGGACTCGGGCGGTGACTGGGCCAGCCCGTCGGTCAGGCCGAACACCCACGTCGCCCGCCGCCCACCGGGACGAGCGGCGTTCCGGGCCGCCTCGCCCGCCAACGCCGAGCGGCTCACCGAACCGGCACGCAGCAGCCCGTCGATGATGCCGACCGCCTTCACCGGATCGGCCCAGACCGCGGTCTCCCAGGCACAGGCGACCGGATCGGTACGCGGCGGCGGCCCGGCCAGGATCACCGCCGCGCCGAGTGACGGCGGCGCGTACGGTTTCGATGCCGTGCCCGCGTGTGGGGCGGTTCCTGCGGCTGAGACCGTTCGCGGGGCGGCGCCGACGGGGACCAGGAGGCCGCTGCGCGTGCTCGACATCGGGGCGTGGTGCACCCGGACACCCGGCTGCGAGTCGGCCCGGACCGTGGCCGGCAGCAGGACGTGCACGTCGTCGGTGAATCCGGCGGCGTGCTCGACCCCGTGCAGGTAGGCCGCCGAGGGGCCGGCGATCGAGGCGCCGGCCGGCATGCGCAGCAACGCGGCGCGGCAGGCCAGTGCGTGGTCGCGGTCGAGTCGCGCGTCGGCGTAGACGTCCTGCCGGAGCCGGATCCAGGACGCGCCCCGCAGATGGTGCCGGGACAGCAGCCCGCGCCGGATCGCTTCCGAGCCCCGGAAGACCTGCCAGGCCAGCTCCGGCGGTCGATGAGGATGAGGTGGCATCTGACGAGCGTGGCGGCGCACGGGCAGAGACCGGTACCCCTGTGGACAGCCGCAGCCGAGCCGCCCGCCGCGCCCTGTGGACAACCCCCGAGCGACCCGCCGGTGTGCTATCGGCCCCGTGTCAGGAGAGCGCGGCGGCCACCGCCTCGGCGGCGGCCGTGACCTGGGCGCCGACGTCCGCCACGTCGAGTGGGGTCAGCGACACCACCCCGACGCTGCCCTCCAGACCCGGCACGCCGAGCACCGGGACGGCCACCCCGTACGCGCCCGACTGCAGCTCGCCGCTGGTGCTCACCGGCCCCGGATCGCCGGTCCGCCCGGCCAGCACCGCCCGGCCCGCCGCGCCCCGCTCCAGCGGGTGCCGGGTGCCGGTCCGGTACGCCACGTGGAAGGACGTCCAGCTCGGCTCGACCACCGCCAGCGCGACCCCCTCGCCGCTCTCGACCACAGTCAGGTGGGCGGTCGCGCCGGTGCCCTCGGCGAGGCGGCGCAGCGCGGGCAGCGCTCCCTCGGCCAGCAGCGGCTGGGCGCGTCGGGCCAGGTGCAGCACGCCCACGCCGATGCGCAGGCGGCCCTCGCCGTCGCGCCGCAGCATCCCGTGGCCGGTCAGCGCGCCGACCAGCCGGTAGACGGCCGCCCGGCCGATGCCCAGCCGGTGCGCCGCCTCGGTGACTGTCAGCCCGCCCGGCGCGTCCGCGACGAGGTGCAGCAGCCGCAGACCCCGGTCCAGGGTCTGTGCGGTCTCTCCGGAACGCGCCGCCGTGTCCACAGCACGCAGCGTACGACCCGGCTCCGGCCAACCCGGAAATGTGCGGGCGGCTACCCTTGTGAGGTGACACTACGTCTGTATGACACCGCCACCCGATCGGTGCGGGACTTCGTCCCGCGGGAAGCCGGCAAGGTGGGGGTCTACCTGTGTGGTCTCACGCTCCAGGCCCCGCCGCACATCGGTCACCTTCGCTCCGGCGTCAACTACGACGTGCTGCGCCGCTGGCTGCTCAGCAAGGGCTTCGAGGTCACGTTCATCCGCAACCTGACCGACATCGACGACAAGATCCTGGTCAAGGCGATGGAGCAGGACCGGCCGTTCTGGTCGATCGCGTACGCGAACGAGCAGATCCTGGCCGCCTCCTACCGCGCGCTCAACGTGCTCCCCCCGACGTGCGAGCCGCGCGCCACCGGGCACGTCCCGGAGATGCACGAGCTGATCGCCCGGCTGATCGAGACCGGTCACGCCTATCCGGCCACCGACGGCTCCGGCGACGTCTACTTCGACGTGGCCTCCTGGCCCGCGTACGGTTCGCTGTCCGGCCAGTCGCCTGCGGACATGCAGTCCGCGGACGACGCCCCCGACCGGGGCAAGCGCGACCCGCGTGACTTCGCGCTCTGGAAGGGCGTCAAGCCGGGCGAGCCGGCCGATGCCTACTGGCCGTCGCCGTGGGGGCGCGGACGCCCCGGCTGGCACATCGAGTGCTCGGCCATGTGCTGGCGCTACCTGGGCCCCGATTTCGACATCCACGGCGGTGGGCTCGATCTGACATTCCCGCACCACGAGAACGAGATCGCCCAGTCGCAGGCCGCCGACCTGCCGTTCGCGCGCTACTGGGTGCACCACGGCCTGCTCAGCATCGGCGGCACCAAGATGGGCAAGTCGCTCGGCAACACGCTCGACCTCGACTATGTGGCCTCGCTCGGGGTCCGCACGGTGGAGCTGCGCTACTACTACGTCGCCGCGCACCACCGCTCCCGCATCGACTACTCCGAGGACGCGCTGCGCGAGGCCGCTGTCGCGTACCGGCGGATCGAGGGCTTCGTGCAGCGGGCGGCCGAGCGGGTCGGCGCGGGCCGGCCCGGCGACCTGCCGGCCGGGTTCGTCGCGGCGATGGACGACGACCTCAACACGTCTGCGGCGCTGGCGGCGCTGCACGAGGTGGTGCGCGACGGCAACACCGCGCTCACCGCCGGGGACGATGTGACCGTCCGCACGACGCTCGCCGCCACCCGGGCGATGCTGGATATCCTCGGCGTCGACCCCTTGGACCCGGCCTGGACCGGCGGCGGCCGCACGGACGACCTGCGCGGTGTGGTGGACTCCCTGATCGCGCTGGCCCTGGAGCAGCGCGCGCAGGCCCGCAGCCGCAAGGACTGGGCGGCCGCCGACGCCGTACGCGACCAGCTCAAGCAGGCAGGCGTGGTCGTCGAGGACACCCCCCAGGGCCCGCGTTGGACTATTGGAGAGCAGGACTGATGGCCGGCAACTCGCAGCGCCGTGGCCGGCGACTGACGCCGAAGGCGGGTGCCCCCAAGGGCACCGGTGGCAAGAACAAGGACTCTCTCGGCGGGCGGGGCCGCACGCTGCCCGCCGACGAGCGGCCCTGGCACAAGGCGTACTCGGGCACCGAGAAGCTGCCCCAGCGCACCGCCTGGAAGCAGGACAAGGAGCGCCGCGCCGCCGCCGAGGAGGGCCGCTCGCCCAAGATCGGCCAGCCCGGCACCAAGGACACCACCTGGGGCAAGGGCAGCCGGCCCGGTGTGCCGCTCAAGGGCGGCAAGGGCAAGCCCGGCGGCCGGGGCGGCCCTCGGGTCGCGCCGGGTCGCAAGGCCAACCCGGCGAAGGACAGCCCGGAGTTGCTGGTCGGGCGCAACCCGGTGCTGGAGTCGCTGCGCACCCAGGTGCCCGCGACCGCGCTCTACACCGCGCAGGGCATCGACATGGACGACCGGGTCAAGGAGATCGTCCGCACCGCCGCCGACCGGGGCATCGCGATCCTGGAGGTCAGCCGCGCCGAGCTGGACCGGATGACCGGCGGGGTGCTGCACCAGGGGGTAGGCCTCCAGGTGCCGCCGTTCGTCTACGAGGCGTTCGACGACCTGGTCGCCGCCGCGCTGGAGCAGGCCGCCCCGCTGCTCGTCGCGCTGGACGGGGTCACCGACCCGCGCAACCTCGGCGCTGTCATCCGGTCGGCCGCCGCGTTCGGCGCGCAGGGTGTCTTCGTACCCGAACGGCGTGCCGCCGGGATCACCGCGACCGCCTGGCGGACCAGCGCCGGCGCGGCGGCGCGCGTGCCGGTCGCCCAGGTCACCAACCTGACCCGGTCGCTCAAGGCGTGCAAGGACGCCGGCTTCGTCGTGGTCGGCCTGGACGCCGACGGGCAGACCGACCTGTACGACCTGGAGGCCGCCGTCGGCCCGCTGGTCGTGGTGGTCGGCTCGGAGGGCCGCGGGCTGTCCCGCCTGGTCGGGGAGACCTGCGACCTGACCGTCAGCATCCCGATGATCTCCGACGTGGAGTCGCTCAACGCCAGCGTCGCCGCCGCGGTCACGCTCGCCGAGGTCGCCCGCCGCCGGTCCGTCGAGGCCTGATCGAGAGTACGAAGAAGGGGCGGTCCGCCGTGGCGGGCCGCCCCTTCTTTCGCGTACGTCAGATCCGGATGCCGGTGGTGGCGTGGAAGACGTGGCTACGGCCGACACGCGGCTTGACGAACACGGTGTCGCCCATGTTCGGCATGGTGCGCCGGTCGGTGCGGACCACGAACCGCTCGTTGTGGCCCTCAAGCGCGGCGTGGCCGTAGACGTTGGCGTCGGAGCCCAGGTCCTCGACCAGCTCGACCACGACCGGCATGCCGCCCTCGGACGGGCTCACCAGGTCGCAGTCCTCCGGACGGAAGCCGACGGTGACCTTGCCGTCGCCGCCCTCGGCGCGGGCCGCCTCGACCTGCTCGCGGGTCAGCGGCATGATCATCTCGGCGAACACGCCGCCCTGGTCGGTCAGCTTCACCGTCTTGATGTTCATGGCCGGGGAGCCCATGAAGCCGGCGACGAAGACGTTGGTCGGGGTGTCGTAGAGCGCCCGCGGGGTGTCCACCTGCTGGAGCACGCCGTCGAGCATGACCGCCACCCGGTGACCCATGGTCATGGCCTCGACCTGGTCGTGGGTGACGTAGACGGTGGTGACGCCCAGCTTCGCCTGGAGCGAGGCGATCTGGGTACGGGTCTGCACACGCAGCTTGGCGTCGAGGTTCGACAGCGGCTCGTCCATGAGGAAGACCTGCGGCTCGCGGACGATCGCGCGGCCCATGGCGACACGCTGGCGCTGACCGCCGGAGAGCGCCTTCGGCTTGCGGCTGAGGAACTCCTCCAGCTGGAGCAGCCCGGCCGCTTCCTTGACCCGCCGGTCGATCTCCGCCTTCGAGGTCTTGCGCAGCTTGAGGGCGAACGCCATGTTCTCGTACACCGTCATGTGCGGGTAGAGGGCGTAGTTCTGGAAGACCATCGCGATGTCGCGGGCCTTCGGCGGGAGGTGGGTGACGTCCCGGTCGTCGATGTAGATCGCGCCGTCGTCGACGTCCTCCAGGCCGGCGAGCATCCGGAGGCTGGTGGACTTGCCGCAGCCGGACGGGCCGACCAGGACGAGGAACTCCCCGTCACCGATCTGGAGGTCGAGCTGGTTGACGGCGGGGCGCTCGGTGCCCGGATAGATCCGGGACGCCTTCGAGTAGGTGACCGTAGCCATGATGGAGCGCTTCCTTTCACCGGCAGGAACGTGCCGGACGATCCGAGTGAAGGAGCGACCGGCGCCCGAGGCGCCGGCCAACGGGGTCGTCGCTCGGGCAGCCGAGGCCGGCCGGAGTGTCGTCCGTGTCACTGCACGGTAAACGGCTTTCGCGATCGTGCCAAGACGTGGCGCGAGGGATGGGACGGACGGCATACGCATAACGGTCAGTCGGGCACGGCGCGGCATCAATCTCCCCACCTGAGAGCGCGGCCAGGTGATGATCCATCACCATCCCGGTCGGGATACCGACGTTTTCCGTGCTCGGGAGCCCTGCGAGGCGGGATTTCCGGGGCTCAGTCGCTATGCTGACCCCCAACGCACGCGCCCCTGTAGCTCAGCTGGCCAGAGCACTCGCCTTGTAAGCGAGATGTCGCCGGTTCGATCCCGGCCGGGGGCTCCAATTCCACCAAGGCACTCCGGTGCCGCCGTCGCCACGAGACGCGCGGCCGCCCAGTCGCCCGTCGCCGGATGTCGACGCCGCCGTCGCGATCGGACGTGCGTGGCCGCCTGACAGCGGCATCGCAGTGGCTCGATGAAGCGGCTAGCATGCGGGGATGGCTCACGATGACGGCGGCTCGCATGCCCTGCCCGAGGTCGTCGGAGTCGAGATCGTCGAGATGCTGGACTGGTACGACGGACCGCTGGACGGCCTGGCCCGTCATGGGGGTCGGTTGTTCTGGTTCTCGGCCGGGCCGGACTGGGTTCCGGGCCGGCCTCGACGGCTCGTCCTGTATGCGGTCAACGCAGAGCAGGCAGCTCGGTTGCGTGCAGAGGCCCAGCGGTCCGAGGCGTTCGCAGCCGCGGTTCCCGCTGATGGCGACGCCTGGGAGCCGTTGGGTTGGTTCGTCGCCTGAGCCGGCGCCGTGGGTGACGGTTCGGGCTGGACGCTCGTCGAGCGGTACTGGGATTCTGCTCGGATGACCCAGGAGCAAGCGCAGGTCCTGTCCCGTGGTGCCAACCGGGCAGTCGTGCAGGTGCCAGGCCGGGCCTTCTGACCGGCGATGAGCCGCGCCGTCGAGGAGTCCAACCGGGCGATGCTGCGCGCCCGGGACGCGATGGACCGGGCGTACGCGCAGCCGCTGGACATTCCCGCGCTGGCCCGGATCGCGTACGTCTCGGAGGCGCACTTCATCCGTACGTTCCGGGCCACCTTCGGCGAGACGCCGCACCGCTATCTGCAACGCCGCCGGGTGGAGCGTGCCATGTACCTGCTGGCGTGCACCGGCGAACCGGTCACCGAGATCTGCCACCTGGTCGGCTTCGGCAGTCTGGGCACGTTCAGCCGGACGTTCCACGGCATCGTCGGTGAGTCGCCGTCGGCCTACCGGCGCCACAAGGCCGCGCCGGCCGGCGTCCCGAGCTGTTTCACCAAGGCCTGGATGCGCCCGAGCAGCACGGCGAGCAAGCCGGCCGCCGCCGGCAAGCCGGCCACGGAGGGCAAGAAGGCCACCGCGAGACGAGCCGCCGCGGTCAACGCCTCCGGACCTGCCGCCGCACCATGACCCAGAGCCGGTCGCCGAGCCGGGTCCGCCGTACCCAGCGCAATCCGGCCAGCCGGTTCCTCGCGGGCGTACGCGGCCGCGGCGGCGCTGTTTTGGATAAGCAGCGGGCCGGAGCGCTGCTCTAGCGTCGTCGGCATGACGATGACTTCGACTTCCCGCTCCCAGATCTACGTGCTCGACCAGGACGAGGCGCTCGACTTCTATGTCGGCAAGCTCGGCCTGGAGGTCAGCACCGACCAGGATCTCGGCTTCATGCGCTGGCTCACCGTGCGTGTGCCGGGCGACCCAGGCCGGGAGATCCTGCTGGAGAAGCCGGGCCCGCCGGCCCTGGACCCGAAGACCGCCGAGCAGGTCCGGGAACTGCTCACCAAGGGCGCCTCGGGCGGGTTCCTGTTCTTCACCACCGACGACGCGCACAAGACGTACGCGGACCTGGTCGCCAACGGCGTGGAGGTGACCGACGAGCCGGCCGACCAGCCGTACGGCATCGACTTCGGCATCCGCGACCCGTTCGGCAACCGCATCCGGGTCGGGCAGATGCACCAGCGTCCATGAGAGCCGGGCGGCGGGTTAGTCTCGCTGTCCCCGACCGTGGAGGTGCCGATGCCCAGCCGACTGCTCTACCTGGTCCGCCACGGCGAGCAGGACCGCCCGGAGGAGGAGGCGGACCCCGGCCTGTCCGAGAAGGGCCGGCGGCAGGCGACGCTGCTGGGCGAGCGGCTGCGCGGCACGCGCTTCGACGCCGTACACCATGGGCCGGCCCGCCGGGCCGCGGAGACCGCCGCGCTGGTCGCGGCGTCGCTGCCGGGTGTTCCGGTACGCGCGGACGACCGCGCCGGCGACCACGTGCCGCACGACACCGACCCGGCCGAGCTGCCGGAGCGGTACGCGGCGTTCCTGGCCGGCTTCACCGAGCGGGAGCGGCGCGACGGGCCGCGCGTGACGGCGGAGGCGGTGGCCCGGTTCGCCACCGCCCCCGCGCAGGGTGACGTACGCGAGCTGGTCGTCACCCACAACTTCCTGGTCGCCTGGCTGGTGCTGAACGCGCTGGAGGCGCCGGCCCGGCGATGGATCGGGCTCAATCAGCAGAACTGCGGGCTCACGGTGATCCGCTACAGCTCGGGCGGCCCGCCGGCGCTCATCGCGTTCAACGACGTCGCCCACCTGCCGCCCGAGCTGCGTGCCACCGGCCTGCCCGACGACTACCGGATCTGACCGCGCTCAGGCGCGCAGCTTCACCACGGCGTCGGCCACGGCGCGGGCGGACTGCGGGTTCTGGCCGGTCACCAGGCGCTCGTCGACCACCACGTGCTCGGTGAAGTCCGGCGCCGGCACGTGCTGCGCGCCCGCCTCGGCGAGCTTGTCGGCGAGCAGGAACGGCACCTCGTCGGTGAGGCCGACGGCCGCCTCCTCGCTGTTCGTGAAGCCGGCCACCCGCTTGCCGGCGATCAGCCGGGAGCCGTCGGTGAGGGTGAGGTTCACCAGCGCCGCCGGTCCGTGGCAGACGGCGGCCACCACGCCGCCGCGCTCGTAGACCGAGCGGGCGATCCGGGCCAGGTCGGGGTCGTCGGGGAAGTCCCACATGGTGCCGTGACCGCCGGCGAAGAGGATCACGTCGTACCCGTCCGGGTCGACGTCGGCGGCCTTCGGCGTGTCGGTGACGCCTGCGGTCGCGAGGAAGTCGTTCTGGGTGCTGTCGTTCTCGTCCCGGCCGTCGACCGGCGGCTCCCCGCCGGCCACCGACACCAGGTCGACGTCGTACCCGGCGGCCCGGAACACCTCCCACGGCTCGGCGGCCTCGCCGACGTAGTAGCCGGTCGAGCGGCCGGTGCGGCCCAGCTCGGAGTGACTGGTCATGGCGATGAGTGCGCGAGTCATGCCCTCCATGCTGGCCCGCTCGCCCGTCCGCCGGCCATAGGCCGAAGTCACAGCCGGATCGGGTTTGAGGTCCGGGCGGGTCAGCCGGTGGCGTCGCCGAGCAGTTCGACCACCTGCGCGGTGACGGCCGGTGGCCGGGCGGCGGCCCCGCAGTCCACGTACCCGGTCTGGGCCGGGCCGACGGTCAGCCGGTAGGTGAACCCGTCGGCGCAGTTGTCCGGGCCCTTGGTTTCCGCGGTCTCGGCGGCCAGCCGGGGGTCGGTGGTGAGCTGCTGCAGCCGGGTGAGGTCCGCCGTGGCGAGCCGGCCCTCCTGGGCGGCGCCGGTCCGGTCGGTCTTGGTCCACTGGCCGTCCGGCCGCACGGTGACCGTGTCCTTCACCCCGGCTATGCCGCCGGACTTCACGAGCACGACCTCGGCGGCCAGCGGCGAGGGGCCGTCCGTGATGACGGGTGGCGCGTCGGTGCGGGCGCAGCCGGCGATCGGGACGAGAAGGGCGGCGACGGCAGCGATGGCGGGGGCAGCTCTCATACCCGATCGGACGCGCGACGGGACCACCCGGTTCCGGGTCACCGCTCCTCCTCATCCGTTCGGTCAGTGTCTCCGGCGAGAGCACGCCAGCCTCTTTCACGTTTTTCGATGTATCGCTATATCTACACCAGTGACAACCCCCGTCACAACATCCGCCTTCCAGGAGGGCCCGTGAAAAGATCCGTCGCCGCCGTCAGCGCAGCGCTGCTCACCAGCAGCGTGCTGGCCTGCGTCACCACCTCTGCGCAAGCGGCAGCGCCAAGCGCACCCAGCGCTGAGGCCTCGGCCGTAGCCCGGTCCGCGAGCCTGCTGCGTGCCAACCCCGGCGCCGTCCAGGGCGCCAGTGGTGAGGCCTATCAGGCCGTCCGCACCAAGGTCGACCCGTCCGGGGCGGCGCACACCCGCTACAGCCGGACCTACCAGGGCCTCCGGGTGTACGGCGGTGACTTCGTCATCCACACCGCCGCGAACGGCACCATGACCGGCGCGTCGGTCAGCCTCTCCGCCCCGCTGACCCTGGGCACCACCGCGAAGGTCGGAGCGGAGGCCGCCAAGGCCAGCGCCCGCAAGGCGTTCTCCGGCTCGCTCACCTCGGTCGGCGCACCGGAGCTGTTCGTCGACGCCAGCAGCGGCAAGGGCCGTCTCGCCTGGGAGACCGTCGCGACCGGCTGGAAGGCGGACAAGCAGACGCCGTCGAAGCTGCACGTCGTCACCGACGCCACCACCGGCAAGGTGATCGGCTCGTACGACGAGATCGAGACGGTGGCCGGCACGGGCCAGGGCATCTACACCGGCTCGGTCACCATCGACACGACGCTGTCCGGCAGCACGTACCAGATGATCGACCCGGTACGCGGCAACGGCCGTACCTGCGACATGAACAACGGGACCTCCAGCTGCACCACGTTGACCGACGCGGACAACGCGTGGGGCACCGGCGCCAACTCGAACCGGCAGTCGGCCGCCGTGGACGCCCACTTCGGTGCCGCCAAGACGTTCGACTACTTCAAGAACGTGCACGGCCGCAACGGCATCTTCGGCAACGGCCAGGGCGTGCCGAGCCGGGTGCACTACGGCAACAACTACGTGAACGCGTTCTGGGACGGCGCCCAGATGACCTACGGCGACGGCTCCAGCAACTCCCGCCCCCTGGTCTCGCTGGACGTGGCCGGGCACGAGATGAGCCACGGCGTCACCGAGGCGCTGGCCGGGCTGGTCTATTCCGGTGAGTCCGGCGGCCTCAACGAGTCGACCAGCGACATCTTCGGCAACATGGTGGAGTTCTACGCCGCCGCGCCGAGCGACGCGGGCGACTACCAGGTCGGCGAGAAGATCAACATCAACGGCAACGGTACGCCGCTGCGCTACATGTACAACCCGTCGCTGGACGGCTCGTCCGACTCCTGCTGGTCCACCAGCACGAAGAACAAGGACGTGCACTACTCCTCCGGCGTCGGCAACCACTTCTTCTTCAACCTCGCCGAGGGCACCGGCGCCACCGCGTACGGCACCTCGCCGGTCTGCGGCTCGGCCCCGGCGGTCACCGGCATCGGCCGCACCAAGGCGGAGAAGATCTGGTACCGGGCGCTCGACGTGTACTTCACCTCGAACACCTCGTACGTGAACACCAGCAACCCGGCCAACACCGCCCGCGCGTACAGCCTGCGGGCCGCTACCGACCTGTACGGCAACTGCTCCACCGAGTACAAGACCGTCCAGGCGGCGTGGACCGCGGTGAACGTCGCCGGCAACGACGCGCCGTGCAGCTCGACCGGCAACGACTTCTCCGTCTCGCTCTCGCCGACCGCCGGGTCGGTGACCGCGGGCGGTTCGGTCTCCGCCACCGTCGCCACGTCCACCACCAGCGGCACCGCGCAGACCGTGACGTTCTCCGCGTCCGGCCTGCCGACCGGCGCCACCGCGTCGTTCAGCCCCGCCTCGGTGACCTCGGGCGGCTCGTCCACGCTCACCATCTCCACCAGCTCCAGCACCCCGACCGGCACCTACTCGGTGACGGTCAGCGGCAGCGCGGCGTCCGGCGCCAAGACCGCCACGTACTCGCTGACCGTGAGCAGCGTCGGCGGCGGCTGCACCGGCGCGGGCCAGAAGCTCGGCAACCCCGGCTTCGAGTCCGGCAACACGGTCTGGTCCGCCAGCTCCGGCGTGATCGGGCAGCACGGCAGCAGCCAGCCGACCCGCACCGGATCCTGGAACGCGTGGATGAACGGCTACGGCAGCACCCGTACCGAGACGCTGTCGCAGTCGGTGAGCCTGCCGAGCGGCTGCTCCGCGTACACCCTCTCGTTCTGGCTGCACATCGACACGGCGGAGACCACCAGCAGCGTCCAGTACGACAAGCTGAACGTGCAGGTGCTCAACTCGTCCGGCTCGGTGCTGGCCACGCTGGCGACCTACTCGAACCTGAACAAGGCCAGCGGCTACAGCCAGAAGTCGTTCAACCTGGCGGCGTACGCCGGGCAGACCGTCACGCTGAAGTTCACCGGCACCGAGGACGTCTCGCTGCAGACCTCGTTCGTGCTCGACGACACCGCGATCAACGTCTCCTGACCTGACCGCCGACTCCGGGGCCCGGCGGCCACCCCACGCGGGTGGTCGCCGGGCCCCGGCCGTTACGGTCGCACCATGTCCGACGCGGAACTGACAGTCGCCCTGGACGGCCCGGTGGCGACGGTGGTCATCCACAACCCGGCCCGGCGCAACGCCATGACCCCGGCCATGTGGCGGCAGCTCCCGGTGCTGCTCGACGGCCTGGAGGCGGACCCGGCGGTACGGGTGCTGGTGCTCACCGGCGCGGGCGGCACGTTCTGCGCCGGCGCCGACCTCGGCGACCTGGACGAGCTGCTGGCCGCCGGTGACGGCAGCATCGCGGTGGCCGCCGAGGAACGGCTCGCCGCATTCGGCCGCCCCACCGTGGCGGCGATCGAGGGTGCCTGCGTGGGCGGCGGCTGTCAGCTCGCCGTCGCCTGCGACCTGCGGCTGGCCGCCGCGGACGCCCGGTTCGGCGTACCCCCGGCCCGGCTCGGCCTGGTCTACCCGGCACCGACCACCCGGCGGCTGGCCGCGCTGGTCGGACCGTCCGCTGCGAAGCATCTCCTGTTCACCAGCGAGCTGGTCGACGCCGAGCGGGCACTGCGGATCGGCCTGGTGGACGAGGTGTTGCCGGCCGGGGACCTGGCCGGGCGGGTGGCGGCGCTGACCGCCACCATCGCCGAGCGGTCCCGGCTCACCGTGACCGCCGCGAAGGAGATCGTCGACGGGCGTGCCGACGCCGACCGGCTGGCCTGGTGGCACGCCCAGGTGCGGGACAGCGGCGAGGCCCGCGAGGGGGTTGCGGCCGTCAACGAGCGCCGGCCGCCGCGCTTCGGCTGGACCCCGCCCGCCACGCGCTGACCGCCGTTTGACCGGCATCCCCCGATGGGTACGTCCCGGCCGTCGAACGGGGGACCATCGTGGACGCTGATTCGGAACGTCGGGAGATCAAGCGGGGACGCCACCGTGTCCGGCTGCTGCTGGTCGGCACGGTGTTGACGTTCGCGCTGGCCGAGGCGTTCCTGCGGGAACACCCCGGCGATCCGGCGGTCAGCGTGTCGACCGGCTCCCGCTGACCTGGGTCAGTAGCTCGTCCACCGACCACTGGTCGGAGGCGTGTTCGCCGTGCTTCGCGGCGAGCACCCGGCCGTCCGGCGCGATCAGGAAGTCGGCCGGCAGCCCGAGCCGGCCGCCGTGCGGCGTGCGGGACGGCAGCCGTTCGCGGCCGCGCAGGACGTGCCAGGTGCCGGTCGCCACGGCACGCAGGATCGGCAGCCAGGCGCGTGGGTCGAGCAGCGACCGCCGCGCCGACTCCACCCCGAACTCCCGGTAGAGCCGCCGGTCCGGATCGGCCACGACGGCGAACGGCAGGTCGGCGACGTGCTCGCGCAGTTCGTCGGCGGGGAGTGGAAGAGGACCACCTCGCGTACGCCGGCCGCCTCGATCTCGGCGTGCCGGCGGACGATCGAGCGCAGGTGGAGGTTGCAGACCGGGCAGCCGGCGAAGCGACGGAACTGGAGGTGGACCAGGCGGTCCGGGTCCGGCAGGGCGACCTGGGCGCCGGTCACGCTGGTCAGGTGGCGGGGGTTGACGACGTCCATGCGCGCTCCCGTTGTAGGCGTACGGCGTACTCCTACAACCGTAGGCGTATCTTGTACGCTGTCAAGGCCATGCCTCGTCCCCGTTCCCTGACCCCGGCCCGGCTCGCCGACGCGGCGCTCGCGGTGCTCGACCGGGACGGCCTCGCCGGCCTCACCATGCGCGCGGTCGGCACGCAGCTCGGCACCAGCACGATGGGCCTCTACCGCTACGTCGCCGACCGCGACGAATTGGAGGCGCTCGTCGTCGAGCGGGTCCTCGACCGGGTGGACACCCGGCCGCCGCTCGACGTCCCGTGGCCGGACGGCGTCCGGGAGCTGGCCGACCGGGTACGCCACGCGGTCGGCGCCCATCCGGCCGTCGTCCCGTTGCTGCCCGCGCACCGGCACCGCTCACCGGCGATCCTGCGCTGGGGAGAGGCGGTGCTCGCGGTGCTGACCCGGGCCGGCTTCACCGGAACCGGGCGGGTGGTCGCGTTCCGCGCCCTGCTCGGCTACGTGGTCGGCGCGATCCAGATGGAACACCTCGGCGCGCTGGCCGGCCCCGGCACGGCTGCCATCGAGGCGCTGCCCCGCGACGAGTTCCCCCTGCTCGCCGAGACCGCGCGCGACGCCGGCGCGGTCGGACCGGAGGACGAGTTCGGTGGTGGGCTGGACCTCCTGCTCGACGGGCTGGCCCGGCGTCTCGACACCTAGGGCATGGTGGGACCGGCGGGCGCGGCGCCGGGAAGTACCCCCGGCACCGCCCCCTGTGCCCGCCGGCCGTCCGTCACCGCGCCAGCGCGGCCCAGCTCGGTGTCACCGGCTCCCGCCGCAGCGGCATGCCCGCCTCGGCGGGGGTCCGGTCACCCTTGCGCTGGTTGCACGCGTAGCAGGCGGCGGTGGTGTTCCCCCAGGTGTTCCGGCCACCGCGGGAGCGGGGCAGGACGTGGTCGATGGTGGTGGCCGCGCCGTCGCAGTACGCGCACCGCCGCCGGTCGCGGGCCAGCACCCCGGCCCGGGACCAGGCCGGGCCGGCGCTGAACCGCCAGCGGGTCACCACGTACCGGACGAGGCGGACCACCCGTGGCAGCGGGAAGACGCCGATCACCCGGTCCGGCTCGGCCTCGTGGATCTCGGCGACCCGGCGGCAGAGCATCCGGATCGCGTGCTTGACGGTGACCCGGTGCAGCGGGCCGAGGTCGGCGTTTATGACGAGGACGGCGTCCACCGGGCTCTCCCTTCACGATCGGCGGTACGGCGACGAAAAAGCCGCCCGGTCCACGGGACCGGGCGGCGACGACGGGGACGCGCGACGTACGCGTCAGCCGTGCCCTCCGGGCCAGGGGCCGTGTTCCCGACAGGCGTCACCGAGCAGCCACGACGTCATCGTGGTGGCGGATCGTAGCGACATCGTCGGCTCCTGAAGCGGTGGTTGACCTTGCGCGATCACGGTAGATCGATTCGGGAATCATGGCCAACGTATTTCGATCCGTCGTCGGCGGGCCGCCGCTGCCGTCCGGCCCGCCCGGCACGTCCCGCGGCGGTGAGCGGCCGGTCGATCCGGGCGGTCATCTGCACCACCAGCTCGCTGTCCAGCAGCGGGCGGTTCACCTCGGCCGCCACCGACAGCGTGGGCGTGGAGATCGACCGCCAGATCGCGGTGAGCCCGGCGCCGAGGCCGACGAGCGCCACCGCCGCCCTGGTGGTGGGGGAGCCGGCCGCGGCGGCCGCGCTGACCCCGACGACCGCGAGCAGCACCACCAGCAGCGGCGCCAGCACCGGCCAGAAGATGCCCCGGGCCGCCTGCGCCACCAGCTTCCGGTCCCGGATGATGACGTTGCGGGCGACCACCGCCCAGTTCTCCTCGTCCAGCAGGTCGCGCGGGTGCAGGCCGCCGGTCAGCACGTCCTGCCACAGGTCGCCCTGGTTGCGTAGTTCGCGGGCCAGCTCGGCGAGCCCGGCCTCGCCCGGGTCGCCGACAGTGGCGCGACCGACGGCGGTGGCCCAGGCGGCGAGGGAGCGGCGCACCACGGCGGCCGAGTACGGCGGCAGCACGCTCGCCAGCTCGTCCAGCCACCTGCCGATCTGGATGTGCCGGCCTGCGAAGCGCCCGGCGAGCTGGTCGGCGTCGCCGCGCCGGACGGTGTCGGCGAGCGAGCGCCCGAGCCGGTACGCCACGCCCACCCGGTGGTTCGTCGCCATCGTCCAGCGCAGCACGTCGATGTTGAGGTCGTCGAGCGCGCGCAGCAGCGGTTCCCGGTCGGTCCCGGTGGCGCCTCGGGCGACGGCGGTGGACGGCACCGTACGGCCGGCTGGGGTGAGCGGCGCGATCTGGGCCAGCGCGACGTCCACGCCGTCGAGGTACATGCCGAGCCGGTGCCGCCCGGCCAGCTCGGTCAGGTTCGACAGCTTCGGCGGCGCCGGCATCTGCCGGTTCCCGTCCTCGGCCAGGTCGGCGGTCTGCGCGTGGTGGTAGGCGTCCGCCATCGACCAGCCGAGTCGCAGCGCGGTGACCACCGCGGTCCGTTCGTCCCGCGGTGTCCCGTACTCCTCGTCGCGCCGCTCGCGCGTCGCGGTGCTCACCGCCCGACCTCCCGTGTCACCGGATCAGTCGAGCGTAGAGCCGTTTTTGTTCGCTTATGGGTGTTTCGGGCCAGTCTTACCGGCCAGGAGGCCGCGCGGACGGATCGAGCGGACCGGCTCGGCCGCCGCCCCCTCGGCGCGCAGGATGTGGTTCGCCGCGATGATCCCGGTGGCCGCAGAGCGTTCCATCAGCGCGCTCGGGAAGTCGGTGCGGATGCCGTCACCGGCCAGGTAGAGGCCGGGCGCGTCGGTCTCCACTCCGGGACGCCAGGCGTGGCTGCCCGGCGTGAACGCCGGGGCCTGCGCCTCGACCCGGGCACGCAGCTCGCGTACCCGCAGGTCGGCGACCTCCGGCCAGAGCGCGGTCAGCTCCCGCAGCATCCGCGCGGCCAGCTCGTCGGCCGGCACGTCCGGCTCGCAGGCGTACGCGTGCAGCTCCACCACCGAACCACCGGTCCGCTCGGCCCAGCGCCGGGGCTCGTCCTCCAGCCGGTGGTAGAGCGTCACCGAGTCCAGCGTGGGCTGCCGGGAGACGCCGCTGAACACCGCCCGGTCGGCCCGGACGTCCCCGTCCATCCAGTAGCGCGCCACCGCGTACGGCGGCCCGGGCCGGCCGAACGCGGGCATCCGCGCCACCAGCTCGGGTGCCGCCGCGACCAGGCCGGGGGAGGCGTCGACCAGCGCGGCGAGCGCCGGTGGGTCCACCGCGAGCACCACGTGCGGCGCCTCCCAGACGTCACCGTCGGCGCCGGTCACCCGCCAACCCGCTGCGGTACGGTCCAGGCGGGCCGCCGCCGCGCCGGTCAGCACCCGGCCGCCGTGCTTCTCCACGTACCGGGGCAGCGGCTCCCAGATCGCCGTGCCGTAGTCCCGGTCCGGGCAGTCGAAGGCCAACCCTTCCGGGTTGCCGAGCAGGTAGAAGTGGAACTGCGCGATCATCTCGGCGGCCGACATCTCCGCCTCGTGATTGAAGAACGAGTGCGAGAAGACCTCGAACAGCATGGCGCGCGCCCGGTCCGGCAGCCGCAGCGAGCTGAGCAACTCGTCGGCGGTGCGCTCGTCGAACTCCTCGTAGGTGCGTACCGGGTCGTAGGTGAGCAGCGGCAGCGCGGCGTCCCGGTCCATCGAGCGCAGGTCCGCCAGGCGCAGGCTGGGGCTGCGCAGCAGCAGCGCCAGCAGGTTCGCCGGCGGCGCGGGCGGCAGCTTGCCGAACTCCTCGGTCGGCCACTGCTCGGACAGGATCGGATAGCCCGGGATCGGCTTGAGGAAGCCCAGCGCCGGATCGACCCGGCGCAGGATCGACCGCCAGTTCCAGTACTGCCGGAAGAACGCGTGGAAGCCGTGCTCGTTGCGCTGGACACCGTCGCGCAGCTCCTCCGGCCAGGCGCCGAGCCGCCCGCCGAGGTGCGGCGCGGCCTCCAGCACCGTCACCGCCACCCCGCGCTCGGCCAGCACCACCGCCGCCGACATGCCGGCGATTCCGCCGCCCACCACGAGCGCCGGGACCGGGCGCGGCACGCGGTCGGCGCCACCGCCGCCCGGGTCCACCACGTGCTCGCGTACGCCGATCAGACGACCTACCACTTGCGACAGGCTCACGGGGGCATCCTTCGGTCGGCGGTGCTCACAGTCTGCCTGAGGCGGAAGGAAGGCACCCGTTCTGACGCATCCGGATCTGCGGCCCTGCCCTTCACGGCAGGCAGCGGCGCGGGCGGTCCGACGGCGGCCAGACGTACTCCAGGTCGGGGGAGACGTCGGTGAACAACCGTGCGTAGTGGACGGGGTCCTTGCGCAGCAGCGACGACCGGTGACTGCGGTGCAGGTCGCCGCGGCCCAGCCAGGGCGGCAGTTCACCGGCGGCGGCCAACTCCTCCTGGGTGCGGATCAGCGAGACGCCGCAGGCGGTGGCCAGGTCGGTGGCGAGCGTGCCGGCGCAGGTGTCGGCCCGGCCCGGCTCGCACCACACCGCGCACATGTCCAGCCCGTACCGGGTCAGCGCCTCCTCGTACCCGGCCCACATCTTCACCGCGGGGTGGTTGCGCCAGCCGTAGTCCGGCCGGGTCAGCCCGCGCAGCACCTGGATCGCCTCCACACGCTGCTTGCCCAGCCGCTTCTGGTCCAGCGTGCGCGCGCTGGCCAGGAAGTCCGGATACGGCAGGAACGTCTGCATGCCGGTGCGTTACCCGTACCCGGACCCGCCATGCGTTCATGATCGTCGGGGCTGCGCGCATCGCGAGCGGCTGACTACGATCCGGACATGGCCGAGCCACTGCGTGACCGCGCGCGCCGCGCGACCGGCTGGCGGCTCCGGATGAACGGGGACGAACGCCCGCACTACGTGGTCTGCGGCTCCGACCCGCTCGCCTACTGGGTGGTCCGGTCGCTGCTCGCCACCGACAGCGCCGACGGCCGGGTGCGGGTCACGCTCGTGGTGCCGGCCCGCCGCCGGTCCGAGGGCCCCGACGGGCGGGACGTGCCGGGGGTACGGGTGGTCACGGCCGAGCGCCTCGACGAGGCGGCGTTCCGCCGGGCCGGGCTGGCGGGCGCGGCCGGGCTGGCCCTGCTGCACCAGGACGACGTGGGAAACATGCACGCCGCGCTCTGCGCACAGGAGGTCGAGTCGCGGCTGCGCCTGGTGGTGCGCATGTTCAACACCAACCTGGCGGACGGGCTGCGGCAGCTCTTCCCCGACTCGGCGGTCCTCTCCGACGCCTCGATGGCCGCGCCCGCCTTTGTCGCCGCCGCGCTGGGCGAGGTGGCGCCGACCCACTTCCGGCACGGCGGTCGCACGCTCTACGTGGCCCGCCGCGACGACGTACGCCCGCAGGACATGGTCTGCGGCCTGGCCGTCACCACCGACCCGGACCTGGTCCGGGTGCTGCCCGCCGACGAGGCGACGGCCGACGTGGTGCTGGCCGAGGCGACCGGGCGGCCGGCGGGCACCGAGGTGGCCGCGCGGCGGCTGGTACGGGCGCGGCGGCGACGGCAGCCGATGGCGGTGCTGCTCCGCGCGGTCCGCCACTTCGCCACCCGCAAGATCGGCATCGCGGTGCTGGTGCTGCTCGCGGTGATCGCGGCGCTGGGCTGGCTCAACGCCCGGGCCGCCGACGTGAGCTGGAGCGAGGCGGTCTACCTGACCCTGGTCACCACGCTCACCGGCCAGGACCCGGACGTCAACAAGCCGGTCGCGGCCCAGGTGATGCAGGTGGTGCTGAACCTGGCCGGGCTGGCGCTGATTCCGCTGATCACGGCCGCCGTCGTCGACGGCGTCGTCAACGCCCGGCTGGCGCTGCACGCCGGCCGGGTCCAGCCGGACCGTTCCGGGCACGTGGTGCTGGTCGGGCTGGGCCGGATCGGCACCCGCGTGATGGCGCAGTTGCACGACTTCGGCGTCGAGGTGGTGGCGATCGACAAGGACCCGGACGCGCGCGGTGCCGCGCTGGCGCACCGGCTGGGGGTGCCGCTGATCGTGGGCGACGCGGGCCGGGAGGAGACGCTCCGGTCCGCCTCGGTGGACACCTGCCAGGCGCTGGTGGTGGTCTCCACCGACGACGGGACGAACCTGCGGGCCGCGCTGATCGCCCGGTCTCTCGACCCGGACCTGCGCGTGGTGCTGCGGCTGTTCGACGGCGACTTCGCCGAGCGGATCCAGCAGGCGTTCGGCATCGGCATCTCGCGCAGTGTGTCCTACCTGGCCGCACCGGCGTTCGCGGCGGCCCTGCTCGATCGCGCGGTCATCGCCACCATCCCGGTCGCCCGGCACGCGCTGCTGGTCACCGAGGTGCCGGTGGTGGCCGGTTCGCCGCTGGACGGAAGCCCGCTGAGCGCGGTGGCCCGGCCCGGCGAGGTACGCCTGCTCGCGCACGCCCGGCCGAACCAGAAGGTCGACTGGTCGGCCGACCCGCGCATGGTGATCCAGGCCGGGGACCGGCTCACGGTGGTGGCCCGGCGGGCCGGGCTGACCGCGCTGCTGCGGCAGACCACGCCCGCGCCGCCGTCGGCACCTGCCGGCCCGCCCGCCACGCGCCACCCGCGGGAGTGACCGGACGTGTGACAGTGGCCCGGCGGACCGGCGGACCGGAGCGATCGAGCGCGTCAGGCCGGACGGCGGCGGCGGGCGGCGTACCCGAGCGCGCCGAGGGCGAGCACGCCGAACCCGGCGAGCACGCTCGGCGGCGGCAGTTTGACCGCCAGCACCAGGCAGCCGACCAGCCCCAGCGCGGCGAGCAGCCGTACCGGGACGCGCCGGTCCCGGTCCGGGCCGAGCGTCAGCGCCGACGCGTTTGTGATCGCGTAGTAGACCAGCACGGTGCAGCTGGAGAAGCCGATCGCGGCCCGGACGTCGCCCACCGCCACCACGGCGGCCACCACGGCGGCCACCGCCAGTTCGGCGCGGTGCGGCACCCGGTGGCGCGGATGCACCGCCGCCAGCGCGCCCGGCAGGTCCCGCCGCCGCGCCATCGCCAGCGTGGTCCGGCCGACGCCGGCGAGCAGGGACAGCAGCACCCCGGTCACCGCGACGGCGGCGCCGGTCCGGACCAGCCACGCCAGCCCCGGGTGCCCGGCGGCGGTCACCACCTCGACCAGCGGCGCGTCGGTCGCGGCCAGCCTGTCGGCGCCGAGCACGCCGAGCGCGACCACGGCGAGCGTCAGGTAGATCGCCAGCACCGCGCCGAGCGCCAACGGCACGGCCCGGGGGATGGTGCGCGCCGGGTCGCGTACCTCCCCGCCCAGCGTGGCGATTCGCGCGTACCCGGCGAAGGCGAAGAACAGCAGACCGGCGGCGGTCAGCACGCCGCCCGCGCCGATGTCGGCCGGTGCGGTGAGCCGGTCGGCGGCCACCTGCGGCGCTCCGGTCACCGCCACCACGGCGAGCACCGTGAGCACCACCGCGACGAGCACCCGGGTGGCGGTGGCGGTCTTGCCTATGCCGCGCAGGTTCACCGCGGTCACCGCCACCACCGCGAGGACCGCGACGAGCCGCGCCCGCCCCGGCCACAGGTACGCCCCGATGGTCAGCGCCATGGCCGCACAGCTCGCCGTCTTGCCGACCACGAATCCCCAGCCGGCGAGGAAACCGGCGAACGGGTGCAGCCGTTCCCGGCCGTAGACGTAGGTGCCGCCGGACTCGGGGTAGCGGGCGGCGAGCCGGGCCGAACTGGTCGCGTTGCAGTAGGCGATGAAGCCGGCCACCGCCAGCGCGACCAGCAGGCCGGGACCGCCGGCCGCCTCGGCGGCGGGGGCGAAGACCACGAAGACGCCCGCGCCGAGCATCGAGCCGAGACCGATGACCACCGCGTCGGGTACGCCGAGTCGGCGCGCCAGCAGTTCCACACCGGCAGCCTAGGGGTACGAGGTGAATGGCGGGTTCGGCCGCCCGGACAATTGACGAAAATCATTTGCATAATTACAGGCTGCTCAGCGGTGGTCGATGCCGGGCCTGCTCGGTAGAGTCATTTATGCAGGTCAGCGCACAGATCCACGATTAAGTCCGCGCGGCTCGCAGATGCCCCGCGCGGATTATCCGATCGCGATGACGAAGTTTTCTCTGCGTCGATCGGGCAAAGGTGCCCGCGAATCGGCTCCGGCAATTTCGGGAACGTCCGCTCCGCGACCGCGGGAGGTACCGCACATGACGCTCTTCGGCTGGGACGCCAGTGACTACGACGTCGACCGGGGGTTGACCACCGACCGGATCCGGGAGGCCCGCGCCGCGGGGATCGACTTCATGACCTACAAGGGCACGGAACAGTCGCGCGACGGCACGTTCCACAGCCAGTACTACGGGGTGATGCTCACCGCGGCCAAGGACGCGGGCATCCCGTTCCTGGGCATGTACGTGGTGGTGCACTCCGGTGTCTCCGTCGAGGACCAGGTCACCACGGCGATCGACTACGCCGACCGGCACACCCCCTGGTGGCGCGACTACGACCGGTTCTTCTGGCAGATCGACCTGGAACGCTGGCCGACCGACGACGTGCCGCCGCACGTCGGCGTCGATGTGGGCCGGGAACTGGAGCAGCGCACCGGCAAGGTCGCGGTGATGTACGCCTCGCGCGGCGAGTACGGCGACGACGACCTGGGCGACTTCCCGCGCTGGAACGCCGACTACCCGTACCGGGTGGCCGAGGACTTCAAGGCCGCGTACGCGCGGGCCGGCGGGGACTCCGGACCGGGGTGGGTCCGTTACGGCCGCCCGGAGGCGACGCCAAGGATCTGGCAGTACACCGATTCGGCGATCATCGGCCGTCAGCACACCTGTGACGCGGACGCGTTCCGCGGCACCGCCGACGACTTCGCGAGGATGATCGGCGAGCGGACGTCCCGACCGCCGCAGCGGGAGGTGATCGCCACCTTCCACAGCACCGCGCACCCGGGCGACACCCTTGAGACCACCGACCGGTTCCACGCCATCCGCTGGGCGACCGGCCTCTACCACTGGACCGTGCCGCAGACCGGGCTGGTGAGCATCCAGGCGACCATCGACCTGCGCGGGTTGCGGCGCGACGACCTCGTCCGGGTGCGCGCCGAGTACACCAGGCCGGGGCACGGGGAGAGCGACACCCCGCTGCTGACGCAGGAGCGGGTGTCGATCGACCCGGCCTCGGCCGGGGGAGTGTTCGTCGTGAACACGCCGAACGAACGTGTCGAGTTGCCGAGGGACACCGAGATCCGCATCCAGGTGGCGGTGCGGCCCGGTGACGGCGACCGCCGCCGCCGGCTGACCTACAGCACCCGTACCCGGATCAGCATCGTGGAGATCCGGACGGCCGACTGAGCGCTGCGCCGCCCGCCGTCACCGCGTCGCGGAGGTGGCTGGCGGCGACTCCCAGCCGACCTGGCGCCGCCAGTCGCCGAGCCGGCGCGGCAGCGGCAGGCCGTCGCAGGGCACCCGGTGCAGCAGGCGGTCCAGCAGCAGGCCGAGCAGCAGGCCGGCGACCGAGTCGGTCAGCCAGTGCCAGCCCAGGTAGACGGTGGTGCAGAAGACCACCGCCGGAGGCACCACCCGGATCGCCGTGACCAGCAGGGGCGGCACGGTACGGCCGAGGGTGCGCGCGAGCGGGGCCAGCAGCAGGGCCAGGACGCCGTACCAGACGATCGCGTTGGCGACGTGCCCGGACGGGTACGACTGCGCGAAACGCACCGGCAGGTCGTGCTGGAACAGCGGCAGCGTCTGCTCCGGCGACAGGAACGGCTCCTTGACCGAGGCGCTGGGCGCGGGGCGGGCCGTCCACACCTTCAACGGGCCGACCGTGAAGAACGTGAGCACGAACCCGATCACCGGCGGCAGCAGCGGCCGTGCCGAACGCAGCCGCAGCGCCAGCAGCACGCCGAGCCCGGCCGCGAGCAGCGTCAGCGGGGTGCCCTGGCCGAGCAGGTTCAACGTCATCGCCACCCAGCGGGCGGCGGCCGGGCGATTCTCGTCGGACCAGTCGGCCACCGCACGGTCGAGGCCGAACAGGTGACCGGAGGCCAGCGCGACGGTCAGCGCCACCACTGCCGCGAGCAGCAGCCCGTCGAACCACCACCCGGCCGGCCGGACCGGCCGCAGCCGCAGGTCACCGCGTACCCCCGAGGTCTGACGCACGCGACCACGCTACCGGCCGCCGACGGCGTCGCGGCGGCGCGGGCATCGGCGGCTGTGTGCCCAACCACGAAGGGAAGCGCGGCGCGGGGGTCAGCGGTCACACTGGTTGCCGTGCGGATCACCTCGGCTCTCGTCGACCCGGCGCTGCTCGACCTCCCCTGGTCGACCCCGCTGGAGCAGTGGCCTGCCGAACACCTGGTGGCGCTGCCCCAGGGCATCTCCCGGCACATCGTGCGGTTCGTGCGGCTCGGCGGGTACGTCTACGCGGTGAAGGAGACCGGCGAGCGGGTCGCCGAGCGGGAGTACGACCTGCTGCGGGCGCTGGAACGGATCGACTTCCCGTCGGTCGAGGCCATCGCGATCGTGGCCGACCGGCAGACCGACGACGGTGAGCCGCTGGACCCGGTGCTGATCACCCGGCACCTCCAGTTCTCCCTGCCCTACCGGGCGCTGTTCTCCAACACGCTGCGCCCGGAGACGATGAACCGGCTGCTGGACGCGCTGGCCGCGCTGATCGTGCGGATGCACCTGACCGGCTTCTTCTGGGGCGACTGCTCGCTGTCGAACACGCTGTTCCGGCGCGACGCGGGCGCGTTCGCCGCCTACCTTGTCGACGCGGAGACCGGCGCGCTGCACCCGTCGCTGTCGAACGGCCAGCGCGGCGAGGACCTGGAGATCGCCCGGGTCAACATCTTCGGCGAGGCGCTCGACCTCCAGGCCGCCGGCCTGCTGCACGAGTCGATCGACCCGGAGGTGGTCTGCGAGGAGGTCGTGCGGCGCTACGAGCGGCTCTGGCACGAGATCACCTACGAGCAGCAGGTCGAGCGCGCCGCCCGGCACGACATCGAGCGCCGCATCCGCCGCCTCAACGAGCTGGGCTTCGACGTGGCCGAGGTGGCCATGTCCACAGTCGACAACGGGCGCTACCTGGTCCGGCCGAAGGTGGTGGACGCCGGCTACCACACCCGGCGGCTGCTGCGCCTGACCGGCCTGGACGCGGAGGAGAACCAGGCCCGCAAGCTCCTCAACGACCTGGACGCCTACCGGCTGGAGAGCGACCTGACCGACGAGCAGCAGGCGGCGCACCGCTGGCTGACCGAGGTCTTCGAGCCGGTGGTCCGGGCCGTCCCCGGCCACCTGCGGCGCAAGTTGGAGCCGCAGGAGCTGTTCGCCCAGATCATCGAGCACAAGTGGCTGCTCTCCGAGCAGGCCGGACGGGACGTCGGGATGCGTCAGGCGGTGCAGTCGTACCTGGCCGACGTGCTGGTGCACCGCCCGGACGAGCAGGCGGTGCTCGGCGTCGAGGCGCCCACCGCCTGACCGCCGGGCGGATCACTCCACCCAGTCGCCGCCGCGCATCACCCGTACCACGTTCAGGTCGTCGTCCAGCTCCACCAGGTCGGCGCGCAGCCCGGTGCGCAACGCGCCCACCCGGTCGGCCAGCCCGATCGCGCGGGCGGGAGTGGTGGCGACCATCCGGCAGGCGTCCGGCAGGCTCACGCCCGCGCCGACCGCGTGCCGCAGCGCCGCGTCCATGGTGAGCGTGCTGCCGGCGATCGCGCCGCCACGGCTGAGCCGGGCCACCCCGCCGGCCACCGTCACCGCCTGGCCGCCCAGCTCGTACTCGCCGTCGGGCATCCCGGCGGCGGCCATCGCGTCGGTGATCAGCGCGGCCCGCTCCGGACCTGCCACCGAGGCGGCGAAGCCGAGCATCCCGTCGTGCAGGTGCACCCCGTCGGCGACCAGCTCGCACACCACGTTCGGGGCCTCCAGCAGCGCCACCACCGGACCGGGCTCGCGGTGGTGCACCGGGCGCATCCCGTTGAACAGGTGGGTGCCGACTGTCGCGCCCGCCGCCACGGCCGCCCGGGTCTGCTCCCAGGTGGCGTCGGTGTGTCCGATCGCCGCCACCACGCCGTGCGCCACCAGCAGCTCGATCGCCTTGGTGGCGCCGTCCCGCTCCGGGGCGAGCGTGACCATGCGCACCGCGCCGCCGCCCAGCTCGATCAGCTCGGTCAGCTCGGCGACCGACGGGTCGCGCAGGAACTCCGGGTTCTGCGCGCCGCACCGGTCGGCGGACAGGTACGGGCCCTCGAAGTGGATCCCGGCCAGCACGCCCTCCTCCACCAGCGGGCGGTAGGCGGCGGTGGCGTCGCGCATCAGGTCGAACGGGGAACTGACCAGGCTCGCCAGCAGCGTGGTCGTGCCGTGCCCGCTGTGGAACGTGGCGGCCCGTCGTGCCGACTCCGGATCGCCGGTGGTGAACGTGTGCCCGCCGCCGCCGTGGGTGTGCATGTCCACGAAGCCCGGCACGATCCAGTGGCCGTCGCGCGCCGACGGGTACTCGGCGACAGCGGTGATCCGCCCGTCCGCGAACTCCACGCAGCCCTGCCGGATGACGCCGGTCGGGGTCACCACCTTGCCGGTCACGCGCCGGGTCATCGACTCTCCTTCGCCAGGGTGTCCAGGGCCAGCAGGGCGGCGCCCAGGCAGCCCGCCTCGTCACCGAGGCCGGCCCCGACCAGGCGCGGCTCGCGGTGGAACGTCAGCCGCTCGCGCAACGCCCGCCGCAGCGGATCGAACAGCCCGGGACCGGCCTGGGCCAGGCCGCCGCCGAGCACCACCGTCGACACATCGTAGAGCGCCTGCCCGGTGGCGAGTCCATCGGCGAGCGCCTCGACCGCCTCCTGCCACACCTCCACGGCGAGCGGTTCCCCGGCCGCCGCCCGGTCGGCCACCTGAGCGGCGGTGGTGGGTGCGCCGGACAGCTCGGCGTACCGGCGTCCGATCGCCGAGGCCGACGACACCGCCTCCAGGCAGCCGGTACGCCCGCAGCCGCAGCGCGGGCCGCCCGGGCGTACCAGGATGTGGCCGATCTCCCCGGCGGCGCCGTGCGCGCCGGTGGCGGCCGACCCGCCGACCACGTGGGCGGCGGCGATGCCGGTGCCGATCGCGACGAACAGCACGTGGCCGGCGTCCCGCCCGGCGCCGAGCCGCGCCTCGGCCAGGCCGCCCGCCCGCACGTCGTGGCCGAGCGCCGCCGGCAGTCCCAGCCGCGTGCGGGCCAGCTCCCGCAGGGGTACGTCCCGGAAGCCCACGTTCGCCGACCAGACCGCCACCCCGCGCGCCTCGTCGACCACCCCGGGTACGGCGATGCCGCAGGCCACCGGCGTACGGCCGTCGGCGCGGGCCTTGCCGGCCAGTCCTTCGGCCACGTCGAGGATCGTGCCGGTCACCGCCTCCGGACCGCGCTGCGCGTCGGTGGCGTGCCGTTCGGTGTGCACTGTCGTGCCGTCCGGCCGGACCAGGGCGCACTTCATCCCGGTGCCGCCCACGTCCAGCGCGACGACGACCTCGTCGCGTGAACTCACGCCGTCTGCCAGCTGGGCATGCGCTCACGGCCCTCGCTGCGCTCGGTGCGTTCGCTCATGCGGTGCTGGCTGGGCATGCGCTCACGGCCCTCGCTGCGCTCGGTGCGTTCGCTCATGCGGTGCTGGCTGGGCATGCGCTCACGGCCCTCGCTGCGCTCGGTGCGTTCG